>DASWVY010000022.1:0-14271 GCA_036401075.1 Opitutaceae bacterium | reverse complement strand
GTCTGTCGGAGTGCAAGGCCAGTCGTGTGCTGGAGGCCGCTGACCTGGCGACGGCGCGGGCCACGCTTTCGACGGAGGTGATTGACCTCGTCCTGCTGGACCTCGATCTGCCGGACGGCAGTGGCTTTGACCTGATCGACGAGCAGCTGCAGCGGCCGAGCCGGCCCAAGATCGTCGTGGTGTCGGCGCACTGTGAGGATTACACCATGCTGCGGGTCGAGCGGCTCGGGCTGGAGGGCTTTGTGGACAAGCGGAACGGTGGCGTCGTGATGCTGACGGAGGCGATCGCGGCGCTGCGGGCGGGACGGCGCTATCACTCGCCCTATCTGCTGGAGCGGAAGCAGGCGATGCGGGAGGACCCGGCGTGCTTCACCAAGGTTTTGAGCGACTGGGAAATCCAGATCCTGTCGCTGATCGGGCAGTCGCTCGACGACTCCGAGATCGGCAAGCAACTCAGCCTGAGTGCGGCGACGGTGCAGATGCACCGGAGTCAGATCATGCGAAAGCTGGATATTTCCGGCACGCCCAAGCTGATCCGTTACGCCTTGGAAAAGGGCATCGCCAGCTGGCCGCGCCACGTGAACCCGATCGCGGTGATGCGCTCGGGGGCATATTAAGTAATTTCCCCGTAGTTTACAATTTTCTCTGCGCGATCAGCACGCCAATCTGGCTCGCCGCACTAGCGCGGAGTGTCTGGATAAAGCAATGGCGGAGGATTCCGGTTACATACGATAAGATCCTGCTTTTAGGATTTTCTCAATCTCGGTCCGAGCCCTGCTACGTGCGGAGAGACGCGCGTAACACGCCTTTAAGATAGGTGTGCCTTCGAAGAGCGCATGTGGTCGACGATCAGACAGAACTGTTAACGCGATTTCTTCAATGATTGCGGGCGATGTGATCTCTAGTTGCAGCAATGAGCTGAAAACCTGATTCGCACACTTGTGACCCCTATTGCGACGTAGCCACGCCAAGGCTTTGTTGAGCAGGTTTTCTTGGTCTTCCCTGTCTACTAGGAAGAGCTCGATAGCTAACGCTGGACCACCTTGCCCGGTCGAAGTCCACCGCCGAGCCCAGATACTCAGAATAGGAAATACACTCAGTTTCTGTTCTCGTGTTAAGTATGTGGCGTGAATCCAGGGTACATTCACAAATCCAGCGTCCTGTTCTGCTCCAAAAGCACGGATCCATTTCTCGCCGCATTTTGTGATTTCTAGAATTTGTAGGGGCTCAGTTACATTTTGCCTGAGAATGGGTGCTAAGACGTGGCTCGAGTTCCGCACGGTTATCCATCGATCAAGCCATTTTAGTGCGAATGCAGTGAAGAGGTGAATGTGGTTATTTGGTAGATCATGTCGACTGAGCGCTGCATCAATTAGGAATCTGGCACCTTCCTGCGTACCATAAATACGAAGCCATTCGTGTGCTAATGAATATGTCTTCTCTGCCGATTCTTTCGGTAC
Organism: Opitutaceae bacterium; assembly: GCA_036401075.1. Classification (GTDB taxonomy): domain Bacteria; phylum Verrucomicrobiota; class Verrucomicrobiia; order Opitutales; family Opitutaceae; genus CAMAXB01. The sequence goes on along the minus strand of DASWVY010000022.1, from coordinate 12,811 downwards.
TGCGACTTGCCGGAGAATCGCGGCTAGCACGTAGTCGATGTCGCGAATTGAGATAGCTCTTTGCATCTCAGCCCACTCAACGGCTTTTCGAGTCAAATGGCTCGATACACCCGATGGCAATTTCTGATGTTGGAACAAAGGTTCAAAAACGAATCCTGCTTCGGCAGTAGCCCCGTGCGAATCAATCCATACTTGGGCAATCTTGAGGATCTTTGAGCGATGCTCATGAGGATAATCTTTCCACCCCAAAAGCGGTCCTAGAATGTGACAAGCTGAGTGAAGGGCTCCGTGGAGTTCGAGCCAACCCAACCCGAGAGTTGAAAGTGTTCGCAGCTGGCGTACGTGGACGAAACCTCCAGTTAAGAGCGGCTTCATAACATATTGGGCGTCGTGCTCTAGGTGGTGCTGCTTTAACCATCTCAATGTTTTCTCCTCGATCTGAGTCCGATCCAATATGCGAAGACCGTCGCCAGTTGCTATCACCCGCCACACAAAGCTCGCATTGAAAGTGCTTTCGTTAGCTTCTAGCCATTCTAGCGAAACTCGCGTTGCGCGACTAGCTTGGCTCGCTGGCAACGCTGGCATTTTCAGTAGCGCAGCTACAATGAAGTGTGCATTGCCGCCTGAGGCATTCTGCTCGAGCCAGTTCAGAGCTAGATGTGCTGCTCTAATGTAGCTAATCTCGGGAACCCTCTGCTTCACCAGAGATTCGATGATCCTCTCAGCTTCGGGCAACGTGCCGTGATCCTGAAGCCATTGGTCGACCCATGAAACAACGGTCTGTCGGAATTCGCCTAAGTCACTTCGAAGAACAAGTTCCTCTAGGATAAAAGACGCTGAGAGGTGATTCCTGAATCTTTCCCCCCACCGTATTGCTAAATTTACTATGAGTGGCGCATTAGGGTCTAGCGTTGGACACACTCGAAGCAGAGGAGCCAGAATAATTCGGGCGTCCTCTCCTCGGTCGTCGCTTCGAAGCCATTCCAATCCGTGTTTGATTGCCCTCTCAAGATCGTCAGGGCCGAGGCTCTCTCGATGCAAAAGATGCCACAAAACATATCGCGCAGTTTCACGGCGTCCGTAAGATCTGAGCCATTCGAAACCCCAGCGGGTCAATTCGTCGTCGAGAATTGATTTCTTTCCATTTTGATAAAGTACTGCACCAAAAACAGAAGCAGCTTGTTCGCGCATGCGATGCCGAGCGAGCCATCGCATCCCGATTTCGCATAGTTTCGGATACGCATCAGACTCCACTCCTCGCAATCCTCTGCGTAGTAGATGCCGCGTTGCGAAGTTGGTATCATGGAGCTCCAGCCAAGGAGAGATTAACAGCGACCAGTTGCGAGTCGCCAAATCTTCCAAAACCGATCCTCCAAGGACCGTCCCAAGTGCGTTCGAAACTTGAGTTACAGGATCAGTTTGAAGTCGAGCGCTGACGACATCGGCGTTGGCTACGAACCAGTCCTCGCAGTCCACCAGCAGCGCCTTTACGTTCTCCTCCGCTAAGTTGGCGCAAACGCGTGTTAAAGCACTTGCTAACCTACCTAGGGAGCGCGCTCTGATTTTGATTGCTGAAAGGATAGCAAAAACTTCCTCACGGCGGGGATATCCCGCATCGAGTATGTTTTTCTCAAGAACTTCATCTGCGACCACATCGTGAACTGCGTTTGCCCATTCCTCTTCAATCTCGAGCCAACCCATGTCAGCTAGGGTAGAAACTATCCGCATGCCGTTTGCCGGTCGCTTTAGTGCATTGAGGATCTCATCTGCAATTTTTGCCAAACTAGCTTTGTCGTCAGGAGCGCATGCTAGAACGCCCGCTGCAGCGACGAGATGAGGTTGCGTTACGGTTGATGTCCACACCGACACGGGTGCGGTAAACAACTCATCTCTAGAGAGTCGGCTTTGAAGCCAATGAGTGAGAGTCCCCTCAAGCCGAATATCTGCTGTGGAGGTGGTTAAGTGTACGTCCTCCCTCGCGGACCGCTCCAGCTGTTGGGCGATTAGAAGCGCGATAATCGGCCTGCGACCGCAAAGGCGCATCATCTCTTGGGGTGAGATTAGCGAACATGCGGAGTTAGCAGTTTTCTGTACCACCCAACGTGAAAGGTCCACTGCGTCCTGGCTTTCTAGCTTCAGCTCTACGAACTTTAGAAGTCCGTGCCATTCTGACGGCGCTGATCGGAGAAATCCTGACCTGCTACTTGCAAGAAATGATATGCGTCCATTTGCTTCGCGGATGCGAGGGACGAGAACTCGTCTAAGCAGGCTGAAATCGAGCTGCGCCATCTGGTCCAAATACTCGAACACGAGTAGCGTCTTTTCCATCCGTTGGGAGGAAACGACCTCGACCAACTGCTCGATCGTTGCATTTGCATCGGGAAGCACGAACAGGACTCGCCAGCCTTCTTCACCTAATTTCCGTGCGACTTCAAATATGGTCCTGGTTTTGCCCACTCCGCCCGCACCTGATAATAAGATGCCAGGTGCCCCGTCTCCTTCGTCAAGATGCCGACGAATACTATCCGGATGGAAGGGCGCATTGTTCGGCGGGTATAGAAAAGGTAGGCTGTCGTCTTTTAGGAAACGTTTAAACCCGACTAGTCCCGAACTATACTGTTCGAGTGAAAGAATAGTCTCTGCACCAGTTCCTAGCCAGCTGTCACAGATATCGCGGTATCCGTCTAACCAAAGCCGAATATCGTTCCAATCCAACACTCTTACGTTAGATATCTCGAGCAATCCTTTCGCGGAAAGTTCTCTGAAGAAAGAAGTTATCTTTTGACGTAAATTCTCGCGCAGTTCGTGCGAAGGGAACACCGCGCTTACGGCATACACGTAAGTTTTGGCTGTTTTCCACGGTTGAAATAGTCCTTGGAAGCCTTCTTGCGCAGCTGTGTTGAGTCCGGCCTGCACGTCTCCCCATTCCCGCAAAATATTTGCTGCGACTGCGGGCCGACTATCGTCGTGATCTTTGCACTCCACAATTATCGGCAAGGATAGATCAGTGAACGGAGGCGCTACCGTTGCTAGTTCTTCAATAAAGCAGTCAATCTTTCCGTCTCTCCCAGCAGTAGGGTATACGTGGGCTTGATGGCCCGACATCGAAACCAACCCGTCGCCTACGAGCTGCTGAAATGCGTCGGAGCGCGCTGAAAATTCAGCACGTACGGCCCCTTTGAAAGCGGACAGATCAAACCTTCGCGGAAACTTTGTGGCCATCTCCTAGCTTTAGCGCTCCATTCCGAAGTACTGTGGCTGATTTGCGATCATTTTGTGGTCAGGTATGAGAAATGGAGGCCCGCCATTACGACAAAAGATCGGTTCAAGGATCTACCAGCGGGATATCGGTCTTAAGTACGTAGGAGTCCGCTGAACTTTAGTTGTATCGCGGTAGCCTTTGGGGTTCTCGCCGAGCCCGTGACGTGTGGGACTAGCTGTCCCAGCGAGTGTATTGGCAATAATTGTGATTCCCGATAAAACCATTCCTAGGCGGATTCGGCTGGCAGTGCATGTAAACTGAATTCTTGGATTCGCTTTACGAAAAAATAATGGGTTCTCAGAATCGCGCACCGGTTCGTTGGTACCTTTTGTGCAGATCAGGTTAGGCCGGTTCGTTCCAGTTTGTGACGCAGCTTCAACACCAACTTTTCCATGCGCAGCATTGGCATCGGAGCTTATCGCTCCATCACCGCGGACCGGGGTGGCCCGGTTGCCGGCGTGGCGGTTTCTGAGATTTCGCTCTTCGATCGGCCGCATTTTCAGGCTCATGCCCGGCTGGTGCAGGGGCTGGTGCCGGTCGCCGCTCATCAGTGCTTCGGCGATGCTCATGGCACCGGAACCCATCACTCGCCGATTATCGCGCGGCAGCTCGCCATTTCCGAAGCCCTCGAGCGCTGGGCGTATCACACGGTGCTAGCGGGAGGCGAGCGGATGCGCTTTGGCCTCGATGTCGATCCGACGTCCAACGGCTTTGCGGCCAGCCCGGGCGTGGCGCCTGCGGCGGCGCGGGAGGCCGCACTGTTCGAGGCTGTGGCCCGGTTCTGTCTGATTGCGTGGTGGGAGGGGCGCATCGCGTCCCGCTGGATGCAGACGGACTGGCCCGGGATCGATGCCGTGACCATTCCCGCGCCTCTCGGCGGTTTCGCTGTCGTGCTGACCAAGGTCGTCGCCCGCGGCCAGCGCGCCTATGGGCATGCTGCGGCTTCGACCTTCACGGGGGCGTGCGAGCGGGCGATGCTCGAACTCGCCCGCTGCCAAGCCGCGCTCGAGGCGATGGACCCTGAAACCAGGATCACGCCGACGGATCTGGTGGAGCGTCGGCTCCTCTTTTTTGCGAGCAAGGCGGGGTTTGCCGCGGTGTGCGATCGGGTGGGGCGGCCGCCTTCGGGCGCTCCTCCCATGGTCAGCCTGGCCTGCGACGAGGAGGTGTCCGGCCCGTGGTCGCGCCACGCGACGGTCTGGCGCAGCCTTTTCTATCCTCCGACCCTCGATTTCCTCAAGCCGTCGGCGGAGTACTTTTTTTGGTAGGCGCGGCGGCCTGCGGGCGGGCTCCGTCCTCAGGGTTGGGGCACCATCTGCGGAAACCGCGCGGAAAGATCGCGGGCGAGCGTCATCGCGCGCTGCCGTTCCTCGGCGCTCAAGGCTTTCTCGGCACGGGCAAGATACTCCTTCGCGGTCGCCCACCCACCGCGGCTGCTGAGATAAAACCAAGCGTACGCCTGCACCAAGTCGCGCACCACGCCCTGGCCGTTGCCGTACATCGATCCAAGATTGAACTGGGCATCGCGGCTGCCCTGTTCCGCGGCTTTGCGAAACCAGCTGACCGCCTCGACCTCGTCCTTCTTCACGCCCCGGCCATTGCCGAGCATGATGCCGAGATTGAACTGTCCGCCGGCATTGCCCTGCGCCGCCGCTTTCTGAAACCAGCTGACCGCCTCGATCTCGTCCTTGGCCACGCCGCGGCCCTCGCTCAGGGCGAGGCCGAGATTCACCTGCGCGAAGGCATGACCCTGCTCGGCGGCAAGGCGGTAGAGGCGCACCGCCTCGGCGGGATCACGAGCTGTGCCGCGGCCGGAGGCGACCATCACGCCGAGATTGAACTGGGCATCGGCGCTGCCGTGTGACGCGGCCTCGCGGTACCACCGAACCGCCTCGCGCTCGTCCTTGGCGACCCCACGGCCCTGCGCATGCATCAGCCCGAGGTTGGCCTCGGCGTGCGGATTGTCCTTTTCCGCCGCGAGTTTGAACCAGCGGATCGCCTCAAAGTCGTTCTTTGCCACCCCGTCGCCCGATGCGTAGCGCAGGCCCAGGTTGAGCTGCGCCTCCGCATGGCCGCGCTCCGCGGCCTGCCTGAACAGCGCGATCGCGCCCGCCTCGTCGCGCGGTGTCCCGCGCCCGTTGAGCACCATGCTGCCGAGGTTGATCAATGCCTGCACGTCACCCTGGTCCGCCGCCTTGCGGTACCAGACCACGGCCTCGGGTTCGTTTTTCTCGACGCCCATGCCATAGGCGAGGCGCATCCCGAGGTTGAACTGCGCGGTCACGTGGCCTTGCTCGGCGGCCTTGCGGTACCAGCGCAGCGCCTCGGCTTCGTCTTTTTCCATTCCAATCCCGTAGGCCGCGCGCATGCCGAGGTTGTATTGCGCGTCGGCGTCGCCGCCCTGGGCCCGATCGAGCAGCTCGGTCACGTAGGCAGAATTCGATCCGTCCTGGGCCACGCTGGCGTTCAGCGCGAGGACTCCGGCAAAGAAAAGGGCCGTCAGGCGCGTGGGCATAAGATAAGTCCTGCCACGTTACGGGTGACAACGCCGCCCGCAAGGGCGGGATGCACGTCGCTCCTCGTCTGCCGCTTCGATGCGCGTGGTCGGATCGGGCCTCGCGGTGCGCTCATGTCTTGACCTCGTTCCGCGAACCGACTCGGTAGGACGCGCCCCTGTCGCTTTCCACCCCATGAATGCGCTTCTTTTGTCGGCACCTTCGTGCCTTGAATTCACGTCCTGGCCTGATCCCGAGCCTGCGGAGGATGAAGTCATCGTCCGCATCCGCGCCTGCGGCATCTGCGGCAGCGATCTCCATGGCTGGGACGGCTCCAGTGGTCGCCGGCGTCCGCCCTTGATCATGGGCCATGAGGCTTCCGGCGAGATTCATCGCGTGGGCTCGCAGGTCGACGCCTCGTGGCAGCCGGGCGACCGGGTGACCTTTGATTCCACCCTGTTCTGCGGCAAATGCCCGAGTTGCCGGCGCGGGGAGGTCAATCTCTGCGAACATCGCCGCGTGGTCGGCGTGGCTCCGCCCGAGTACCGTCAACACGGGGCCTTTGCCGACTTTGTCGCCGTGCCCGCGCGCACCCTGTACCGACTGCCCGATGGACTGGCCTACGCCGAGGCCGCCATGGTGGAGCCGGTTGCCATTGCTCTGCACGCGGTGGGGCGGGTTGCGCTCGAACCAGGCTTTACCTCCGTCGTGGTCGGGAGCGGCATGATCGGGCTGCTCGTCATCCAGGCGCTGCGGTGCGCCGGGGCCGGGCGGATCATCGCGGTCGACCTCGATGAGACCCGGCTCAAGCTGGCGCGCGAACTGGGCGCCACCGACACGGTGCGCTCGGCGGGCGAGGGTACGCTTGATCAGCTCCGCGCCCTTGTCGGCGGTCGCGGTGCAGATGTGGCCTTCGAGGTCGTCGGCCTCACGCCCACCGTTGATCTCGCGGTGCAGTCCGTCCGCCCGGGCGGATCCGTGGTGCTGGTCGGCAATGTGCGTCCGCGCGTGGAATTCTCCCTTCAGGCCGTGGTGACGCGCGAGATCACCGTCTTCGGCAGCTGCTCCTCCGCCGGCGAATACCCGCGCGCGCTCGAGTTGATCGCCGACGGTCGCATCCAGGTGCGCCCGCTTATCACCGCGACGGTGCCGCTCAAGGACGGAGCCGCGTGGTTTTCCCGTCTCACCTCACCCGAGGGACGCGGCCTACTCAAAGTGATTCTCGAACCATGAGTTCCCCTGCATCGTCGGATTTGCCGCTGAAGGGACGCTGTGCGCTGGTGACAGGCGCGAGCCGGGGTCTGGGGCGTCGCTTTGCGCGCGTGCTTGCGCAGGCGGGCGCCGACGTGGCTGTCACGAGCCGCACGCTCGATTCCCTGCGCGAGGTCGTGTCGGAGATTGAGGCCTTGGACCGCCGGGCGATCCCGGTCGTGCTCGATGTCCGCGATCCGGCCAGCATTGCCCGTGCGGTGGACGAAGCCGCCGCTGGCCTGGGCAAGATCGATGTCCTCGTGAACAACGCGGGCTGCAACATTCGCAAGCCGGCGCTGGAGGTGACCTGGGACGATTGGAACACCATCCTCGACACGAATCTGCGCGGCATTTTCTTCGTCGCGCAGGCTGTCGCCCGCGGCATGGTCAGTCGCGGCTACGGTCGCATCATCAACATCGGTTCCGTCACCTGCGTGGCTGGCTACGCCGGGCTCGGTCCCTATGGCGCGAGCCGTGGCGGCGTGAAGCAACTCACGATGAGCCTCGCCGCCGATTGGGGTCCGCAGGGCGTGACGATCAACTGTCTCGCGCCGGGCTGGTTCAAGACCGCCCAGAATGCGGTGATGTACGAGAACGCTGATTGGGTGCGCTACCTTTCCGATCGCATCCCGCTGCGCCGTCCGGGTGCGGACGGCGACCTGGACGGTCCGCTCGTCTTTCTGGCCAGCGACGCGAGTGCTTACGTCACCGGGCAGACCTTGCTGGTCGACGGAGGCATCTCGGTGAACGACACCAAGGCGCTGCCCAGAAAAACCTAACCTTTGCTCTCTCGCTCGTTCGCCCCGCGTTGCCTATGAATTTCTCCGAGTTTTCGAACCCCGCGGTGGCCGGGCCGTTCTTTGTCCTGCTGGTCAGCGTGGCCTTCATCGTCGTCTCGATCGTTCGCTTCAAGCTGCATCCGTTCTTCGCCCTGCTGTTCTCGGCGGTCGTCGTGGGCATTGGTGGCCTGCTCCTCAAGCCCGGATCGGGCACGGTCGTGGGCCTGCTCGATCAAGTGATGCGCGAGTTTGGCGCCTCGGCGGGTACGATCGGATTCTCCATCGCCGCAGCCGTGGTGATTGGTGCGGCGATGATGGAGAGCGGCTCGGCTGATCGCATCGTGCGGTCGGCGGTTGCGACGGTGGGTGAAAAGCGCGCGCCCTACGCGGTGCTCGGCTGCAGCTTCATTCTCGGGATCCCGGTGTTTTTCGACACAGTGTTTTTCCTCATGATCCCGCTGGTGCGCGCGCTCGGTCTGCGCACGGGCAAGAATTATGTCCTGCTGCTGCTGGCGATCGCCGCGGGTGGGGTGGTGACGCATGCCAACGTGCCGCCCACGCCTGGTCCGCTTGTGGTGGCGGAGATGCTCAAGATCGATCTTGGCGTCGCGATCCTCGGTGGCATCGCGCTTTCGATTCTGCCGGCCCTGGGCGCGCTGGGCGTTGCGGCCTGGCTGGACCGCCGCAACCCGATTCCGGTGCGTCCGTTGGGCGCCGCCGGCCTTCAGGCAGAGCAGGCGATGGCGTCGCGCCCGGACCACACGCTGCCCGGCTTGGGCGTTTCGCTCCTCCCTCTAGCACTGCCCGTCGTGCTGATCGCGGGCGCGACGATCGCCACGATGGCTTCGAAAAGCCTGCCTCCGGCGGTAGTCTCGCTGCTCACCATCATTGGCCACAAGAGCACCGCCCTGGCGGTGTCGGCCGTCGTAGCCGTCGCGGTCTACCTTCGGCAGAAAAAGCTTCGCTGGAACGAAGCCGACCCCGTGGTGGGGGAGCCGCTTTCCACGGCGGGTGTCATTATCCTGATCACGGCAGCGGGCGGCGCTTACGGCGCCATGATTCGCGCGGGCGGGATCGGTGATGCGGTGCGTGCGCTCTTCGCGGGCAGCTCCATCAACTATGTGCTGCTGGCGTGGGTGCTTGCCGCCGTGGTCCGGGTCGCCCAAGGATCCGCCACGGTGGCGATGATTACCTCGGCCGGTATCATGAGTTCCCTCGTGCCGGCCACTGGCTACGGGGTTCACTCCCTCTACATCATGCTCGCGATCGGTTTCGGCGCGACGACCTCGTCGTGGATGAATGACAGCGGCTTCTGGATCTTCAGCCGCATGAGCGGACTCACCCAGGCGGAAACCCTCCGCACGTGGACGGTCACGCTGACTGCGGTGGCCGTGATTGGATTGATCCAGCTCCTGATTGTTTCAGCTCTCTTCCCGTTCGCTGGCTGAAGTGGATCTGTTGCAACCGGGCGGCTGCTGGACCCGCCATTCTGACAGTTCCTTTACCGCTATTGTCTTGAGCGGATTGGAGCGAGGTGGCGCTATGGGCTCGTGCCTGCAACGTCCCCGGTTGTGCGCTTGGTCTGCCTGATGCTGGTCGGATTCCTGTCCGGCCCCTGGCTTGCTTTCTCCGCCGTCGTTCCCACGACAACGCTGACCAACGACCAGCTCGCGACACGGTTTCTTGCGCAGGCCACCTTCGGACCCTCGCCGGACGGTTTGGCGGAGCTTCGCGCACTCAACTATGACTATGGGGCGTGGATCACGCGCGAGGCGGCCAAACCCGTTTCGTCGGCGGTCACCGTGCTCACGACAGCGCGCAACGCCGGACAAATTGATACGATTGATACGGCGCTGAACCGGCGCGCGCGCAATCAGATCATGATCAGTGCATCTGACCAGCTTCGCCAGCGGGTCGCCTATGCGTTGAGCCAGATCATGGTGATATCCGATGTCGATTCGGCGGTGGCCAACGGTCTTGAGGGGCCGAGTGGCTATTACGACATGCTGGCGCGCAATGCGCTGGGGAGTTTCCACACCCTGCTGATGGACGTGACGCGCCACCCGATGATGGGTCGCTACCTCAGTCACTATAAGAACCGCATGGCCAACCAAACCACGGGCACCCGTCCCGACGAGAACTATGCACGCGAGGTCATGCAGCTGTTTGCGATCGGGCTCTATCAGCTCCAGCCCAACGGAAATTACGTCACGGATACGTCCGGCCGTCCGCTCGAGACCTACACGAATGAGGATATCACGGAGTTTGCGCGGGTTTTTACCGGGTTCACGGACGAGGGGCCCAACAACACCGGCACGGGCACCGGCCGCCTGGATTTCCCGAGCAATCCCGCGAACTATGTTGCCCCGATGCGCATGTGGGAGGCGCAGCACGACAAGGGCAGCAAGCGCCTCCTGCAGTACACTGGAGCCACCAAATCGATTCTGCCGGCCAACCAGCCCGGTCTCCAGGATGTGCAGGATGCGATCACCAATCTCGTTGAGCATCCCAGCACCGCGCCCTTCATCTCGCGGCAGCTCATCCAGCGTCTGGTGACCTCGAACCCCAGCGAGGGCTACATCGCTCGGGTGGCGGCCGTTTTCGTCAATAATGGCAATGGTGTGCGCGGCGATCTGCTCGCCGTTGTTCGCGCCATCCTGCTCGACTCGGAAGCGCGGAGCACAAGCTTCATCGCGGATCCTGAACACGGGCGGCTGCGTGAGCCTTTCCTGCGCGTCACCCATCTCCTGCGGGCAACCCGCTACACGGTCACCGATGGGATCCTGAATTTTAACTTCGGCAACACCGTCACGCCGACCACCATCGGCCACTATCCCCTCAGCTCGCCGTCGGTCTTTAATTTCTATTCGCCCGATTTCGAACCGCCGGGACCGGTGGCCAATGCGGGACTGGTGGGACCCGAGTTTCAGATCCTGAATTCGGTGTTCGCGGTTACCCTGCCCAATACGCTCAACACGATCATCCAAACCGGGGCGGGAAACTTCCGGCTGAACATCAGCGACCTGGAGGGAATGGCCGCCAATGCCCAGACCCTGCTCGACCATCTTGATCTGATGTTCACCCACGGAACCATGAGCATCGAATCGAAGGCCGTGATCCGTCGCGCAGTCGATGGAGTGACGGCCGCCATGGTCCCAAGCGGCAGCAATCTCAATCAAACCCGCGCCCGGCTCGCGTTGTACCTCGTGGTCAACTCGCCCGACTACGCCATCCTGAAGTGACCGGACCATGAGCGCGCCTGACCCTTCCAAGATTTCGCGCCGCCAGTTCATTGGCGAGGCCAGCTGCGCGGGCATCAGTGCCACCTCTTTGTTCTCCGCGCTGCTCACGCTGCGCCTGGCCAACTCGCTCGCCGCCCAGAGCGCGCCCGCCACCACGGACTACAAGGCGCTGGTCTGCCTCTTCCTCGCCGGCGGCAATGACTCCTTCAACATGCTCGTGCCGACGACGGCGGCCGAGTACACCGCCTACTCATCGGTGCGGCGTAACCTGGCGCTGCCGCGGGACACGCTGCTGCAGATCACGCCGGCGAATCTCGGTGGACGCACACTGGGTATCCACCCGTCGATGACGGAGGTGCGCGACCTGTTTACGCAGGGGCGCCTCGGGTTCGTGTCGAATGTCGGCTCCCTCGTGCGTCCGACCACCCTGGCCGACTACCGGGCGAATCGCTACCGCCCGGTCTCGCTCTACTCACACTCGGACCAGATCAAGCAGTGGCAGACCTGCATCCCGGACCAGCGTACGGCGATCGGGTGGGGTGGACGGGCGGCCGACATCATCCGTTCGCTCAATACCCCTGGGCTGGTCTCGATGAACATCTCGCTCTCGGGGCAAAATACGTTCCTCACGGGTCAGGAGGCGTTCACCTACTCATTGGGTTCAGGCGGAGCGACTGCGCTTTCGGGCTACGATCCACTCGCGCGCAACACCCTGACGGCGCAGCGGACCGCCGCCGTGGACAGCATGATGGGGGCGGAGTTTCGGAACCTGTTCGAGACCACGTTTGCCGACTCAACCCGCGATGCGATCGATGCCTATTACGATTTCGCGAGCGCAGTCAGCGGGGCAACGCTCACCACCGCGATTCCCGCAGGCAACAGTCTGGCGTCGAACCTGGCTATGATCGCCCGCACGGCGGCCTCGGCCGGCCGGCTCGGAGCCAAGCGTCAGATCTTCTTCGTCCAGCTGGGTGGCTGGGACCACCATGACGAGGTGCTGAACAATCAGGTGACGATGCTGCGCACGGTCAGTCAGGCGCTGGGCTTTTTCTGGACCGCGCTCGGTGAGCTGGGATTACGGAACAATGTCACGCTCTTCAGCGCCTCGGAGTTCGGGCGCACGCTGACGTCAAACGGCAACGGATCCGACCATGCCTGGGGCGGCAACCAGCTGGTCATGGGTGGCGCGGTGCGCGGCGGAAACATTTTCGGTAACCGTGACCAGGGTTACTATCCGGAGATGCAGAACCTCGCGGCGATCGACACGGGGCAGGGCCGGCTGGTGCCCGGCGTCGCCGTCGATGAGATGGCGCGCGATCTTCTCTCCTGGTTTGGGGTCAGTGCCTCCGACATGGACTACGTGCTGCCCTCGTTCACCAGCCGCTTCGGTGGACGTCCCTCGCTCAACATCATGGGGGATCCGTCGCCGTCGACCCCAACGCCGGCGCCCGTGGTGACAACGCCGGCGCCGACCGCGCCTGCGACCTCGGCGGCGGCGAGCTCCGGGGGCGGTGGAGGTGGCTCGCTCGGCGCTTGGACGTTTGCCGCGGCCGGAGCCCTGGTGGGCCTCAAAAAACTCTCGGAGCGCCGGAATCGTAGCCAGACGGCGGCCCCGTCGGTGAACCCGCCTTCAGCCGAAACTTAGAGCGTTTTCGATTTAGATAGACGCATAGGATGGGAGGCGTAGTGTTAGGAGCTACGATGATCCCACTCAGTGATGATTTGCGGCGCCGTATAATTGCGGCGCGCGAGAGCGGTGAAGGTACAGGAGAGGTAAGCGAG
>DASWVY010000021.1:0-6914 GCA_036401075.1 Opitutaceae bacterium | reverse complement strand
CGATCACCACTTCTCGCATCCGCGCGATTGCCTCGTCGGCGATTTCGTGGACCCAGTTCCCCCGAATGAAGAAAGAGCCTAACCAGTCGCTACAGCCAACTCCGGGGAGCTTCGCTCCCCTTCGTGGCTGACCAGAGAACGATCGGCGGAAGAAATGAAGCTCACGCAAAAGCGCTTAGGCTCCTCGGTCGCGTTCGAAGTAGACGATCAGAATCTGGTCGTCACTGCGAAGAGCTTTGGCGCGAAGGGACGAGCGAAGATTCCTTTGGTCTTTATCGCTGACGAATACTCAGAGCAACAAGAGCGCTCACGCGGCTGGATCGCGATCTCGGTTCTCTGCGGAATTCTGGCCGTGGTGTTTCTTATCGGGGGCCTCAGCACGGAGAAGGAAGCGAGAGACCCGATTCTCGGTATGGCGATTATCTCAGGAGTCATCGCGGCACTTGCGGTGAGAAGCCACCGTCAGCGGAATGTCGACGGCGTGGTTTTTGTGCGCACCGACACGAGCGACGTGATATTCCTTCATCGAGACAATCCCTCGCACGCAGAGTTTGAAGCGTTCCTTCAGCACCTGCTCTCAGCGATACACGACCGGAAGAAGAAGGCCGATCCAGTCGGCACAGACAACTCCGGGGCTGCGCCCCGTCGTGTCTGACCTCAATCGTTAGCCGCAGAAAGCCGCATGCGCACACTCTTCATCATGGCCGCATTTTTCTCATCTCTCTCGCGCCTGTTTGGAGCGGCTGATGCTGCGCCGCGCTACAAGACCGTTCCGATTTACGACGACCTGCGTTCGCAGGCTCTCGCCATCAGGGCCGACCTCGCAGGCGGGAGGAAGGAAGACGAAGTTTATGCCGTGTTGATGGAGACTGGTTATCCAGAGGCCGTCGCTACCTTGGTTTCAGTTTCCGACGGTTCCGCCAGCCTCTACTACAGCAGCGGTGGCGGCACTATAGGCGCCGGCGGTCACGCGAGACCCAATGCCGCATCGAAGAAGTTAGTGGCTATGGCGGCTCCGTTTCTGAAGCACCTGTCGAAAACAGAGAAGAGTCCATTGCCGAAAGATGGATTCACCAGATTCTATTTCGTGACCCGGTCCGGTTTATTTACCGCTGAAGTGAAAGAGGAGGATTTGGGTGAGAGCCGCCTTCCCCTGTCGCCTCTCTTTCACGCTGCCCATGAGCTGATTCACGAGATCACGCAGATCGATGCAAAAGAACCAAAGAAGGGCTAACCAGGCGCCACAGACAACTCCGGGGAGCTGCGCTCCCCTCCGTGTCTGAGCTCAAACGTTAGGCAGAAACAAAAGCCGATGCCCACGCGAAGAAATCAGAGGAAGCTTGCTCGCTTTCTATTCGGGATCGGAGGTGTCTTCTTCGCAGTGTGCGCTTATCAGTGGTTACAGGAAGGGTCGCTCCGCTCGCGCTTCGGCGGTGCGGTTACACGAGCGGACGATCCTGTTCGGTTCTGGATTTCTTGGAGCGTGACAGCCGTCGGTAGCGTTCTTCTTTTGTGGACTTGCGCCACTTGGAAGCGTCGAGCCATTGCGCATCATTTTCCTGACCAAAATGAGAAAGAATAGTTTCAGATTTGAAGTGCGACAGAAGTGAAGCGGTCACGGCGCTGGAACGGCCGATCCGAGGGGGTCCGGCCGAACATTGTTACATTTAGAGGCGACGCACGTAGCGTGACCGCGGCCGGCGATCGCACAGAGTTTCCTGCGCAGCTCGGGTCATCGGCGCTCTCCAGCACTCACTTTTGGTTCTTCAGGAAGGCAGCGACTTCGTCGTGCGTACCACACAGGTGGAACACGAGGGCGTCTTTCTCGCGCTGGAACACCAACCTGAGGTCCAGACCGCAGCGGCATTCCATGAAGGGTCGGATGCGCCGCAGGCCGACTCCAGCGTGCAGATGCGGGTGCCCGTACGCCGTGACCGCGGCCTGCATCGCGGCCAGAACCTCCGCCCGCCGGTCGGCGGGAACGCTTCGGAGGAAGCGCGGCGTAGCCTGGAGTTTCACGGAGCGAGATCGACCAGTCCGTTGACCTCGCGCAATTTGCCGGCGCGCCGCGCCTGTGCTGCTTCCTTGCGCATGATAGCTCCGGCCTTGGCGCTCTGGGCGGGGGTCAGACCGTACTCGGAGGCGAAGTAGTCCGCGTCCGATTCGGCGACGGCAAAGGGGATGCCGCGACGATTGACCAACTGTGTCAGGGCCATCGAGACAAACGACCCCGCGTCCAGACCAAGGTTTTTCAGGACCGCATCGCTCTTCTTCTTCAAGTTGCGGTCGATCCGGGCGCGGAATTGAACGGTTGCCATGACTCAAAAGTGCTCAAATGGGCTCAGGCTGTCAAGTGGCCGCACCCAAGAGGTCTCGTTCAGCAAAACTCCAGGGTAGCGGGAGCATCCTGCTCCCGGTTCGTTGGCGACAAGCCTGACCTCGGGGCAGAGAGGGAGCTGGAAGCTCCCTCCACGATGGCGCCCTCTGCAACCACTTCGTGCCCTGACGCCGTTCGCCCCAACGAATCCCGAACATTGTCCAGCCACGGCGGACCGTCATTTTCCCTGGTGGACCTTCTCCATGTAGTCGAGGTCCTTGGCCGTCTTTTCGTTGAACCACTTTTTGATGCCCTGAAAGACCTCCGCTTCAAGTTGGGGGTGCGCCGCTTCCCAGGCATTCCAGATCTGTTCCCGGCTGGTGATGAACTCCCGCAGCGCGATCTCCGGGAATTTCTTCTCCGCCACCGCCGCCCGCCACACCGGGTCCTGATGCAACGCCAGCACGAGCGCCGCCGTGCCCTCCAGCGCCACCGGTGAAAGCGCGATCCCGGACTGATAAATCGCGAAGAGGACCTCCCCCACTTCCTCGGCCGGCACCGCCATCGTGCGCAGGCGCCGATCCTCAACGTGAAATAGCGACTGCAGCACGATGACCAGATAACCGGCCAGTTCCCCGCGGTACTCGGCAACCTGCCTCCTTATGCCCGGAACCGGCTCGGCGAACACCGCCTTCACTGCTGTCAGCATGTAGTCGGCGCAGAACGCCCCCGTGCGCTCGCGCTGATGCTCGGAATAGTTGCCGGCCCGCGCCTCCTGCTCGATCTGACTTTGCACAAACGCAATGAACGTCGCCCGCAATTCCGGCGCATTGAAATTGGGTAAGGCCGGCGCCGGTGTGGCAGCGGTGGCGGCATCTGCCGCGCCAAGGCTCCGCGCTGCACCCAAGCCGAGTGCAACCAGCAGGAGCCAGAACCGTGCGCGTGTGTTCACCGTGAAATCCGGGGCTTTCCGCAACCGTGACCGCAGTCGAGCTTAGACGCGCTTTCCCGCGAATCCATGCGAATGTGCACAGATTTGGGTAGGTTTCCGAACGAGCGGCAGGCAGCCCTAAAGAGGAAAATGGAATCAGATCGATTCAATCCGGAAGTCGCGGACATACAAGCGGAGGCGCAGAGAAGACCTCCCAACCACGGCTCGAATTTCTAAACTCCGCGGCTCCGCGTCTCCGCGCGACTTCCTTCGATCGGGCTTGTTCCGCTGGACGCTCTCCTTGTCCTTCGCCAAGTTAGCACCTTCCCCATGCCCTCCCTTCGACCCCTCGTCTGCACAGTCCTCCTCGGTCTTGCCTCCTCTTTCGCGACCGCCGCCACCACCGGGACCTTCCGCGTCACCGTACCGGCCTCCGACCAGAATCGCGCCGGCATCGTGGTCTCCTTTGCCCTGCCGGCCACTGCGCCGACCAACGCGGAACTGCGTGACAGCCGCGGACGCACCATCCCGCTCCAGGTGGGCGCCGATCGCCAAGCCCGGTTTGTCATTGCTTCCGCCCCCGCCGGTGAGGCGCTGACGTTTACGCTCGGCGCCGCGGCAGTCGCCCCGACGGCCGGCATCACCGCTCAGCGCTCGGCAGATCGTCTTGCCCTGAACGTGGGCGGTCAGCCGTTGTTCAATTTCTGGCTCACGCCCGAGCCCTTCCCGCGCGCCGGGATCGACGCAAAATTCGCCCGTGCCGGCTTCATTCACCAGCTGATGACGCCCGCAGGAGCCCAGATCACCGATAGCTATCCCACCGATCATATTCACCACTACGGAATCTGGTCGCCCTGGACGAAGACGTCGTTCCAGGGCCGCGCGCCCGATTTCTGGAACGTCGGCCGCCTGTCCGCCCGTGTCGACTTCATGGGCCTCGACCGCGTCTGGGAAGGTCCCGTCCATGGCGGCTTCGTTTCGCGTCAGGACATGGTCGACCTCAGCGGCCCCGCTCCGGTCACGGCGTTGAACGAAACCTGGACCGTGACGGCCTACGTCATGCCCGGCTCCACCCGCGCCGTACACGTGTTCGACCTGGAGATCGTGCAGACCTGCGCGACGAATGATCCCTTGATCCTGCCGGAGTACCACTACGGCGGCCTCGCCTTCCGCGGCGCCGCGTCCTGGCAGGGCGCGGCCAACGCCCGCATCCTCACCTCCGAAGGCATCGACGATCGCCTCAAGGCCAACGCCAGCCGCGCCCGCTGGGTGCATTTCTGGGGCGACGTCGACGGTAAGCCGGCCGGCGCCACCGTGCTCGGCCATCCGGAGAATTTCCGCGCGCCCCAGCCCATCCGCATTCCGCCCGATGATCCGTACTTCTGCTTCATTCCCTCGCAGATGGGTGAATGGCGGATCAATCCCGGCGAGCCCTACCGTGCCCGTTATCGTTTCATCGCCATCGATGGCGCCCCCGATCCCGCCCTCATCGAGGCCTACTGGCAGGGCTACACCCAGCCGGCCAACGCCAAGGTCGAGGCCCTCTGAATTGCGGAGTTCGGAATGCGGATTGCGGAATAACCAATCCACGGAGCGGGCCAGCGGCCCGCGCTCCCGGCTACGAACGCCTCAAATCTTCCCGCTTTTGGGACGGCGCAATCCCGACCGCGGAGTGTGTGCAAGTGTACGCAGGTCGGGTTTAATTTTTATCTCATTACAGCATAATGATTTAATAGTTAATTTTCATGCTGGCACGGCGGATGCAAAGAGAGACCGCAACTCTACGCCGCATGGACATTGCCCGCCCCAACGTCGCCCAGCAAAAACGCAAGAAGCGCATCCTCCTCGCCGCCATCGGCGGGGTCGTGGTCATCGCCGCCACGATCGCCCTTTCCTCGCTCAAGCCGGCCGCGCCGTCCGTTGATCGCAATCTCGTCTGGATCGACACCGTCAAGCGCGGCCCGATGGTCCGCCAGGTGCGCGGTCTTGGCACGCTCGTTCCGGAGGACATCCGCTGGATCGCCGCGCGCACCCAGGGTCGCGTCGACCGCATTCTCATCCGCCCCGGCGCCGTCGTGACGCCCGACAGCATCATCATGGAGCTGTCCAATCCGGACGTCACCCAGGCCGCCGAATCCGCCGAGTCCCAGTTCACCGCCGCCGAGGCCGAACTCGTCAACCTCAAGGTCCAGCTCGAGCGCCAGCTGCTCGAGGCCGAGGCCGCCGCCGCCCGCGCCAAGGCCGACTTCGAGCAGTCCAAGCTCCGCGCCGAGGTGAACGAGGAACTGTTCCGCGAGGGCCTCGTCTCCGCGCTCGAGCTACGCCTCTCCCGCGTCACCGCCGAGGAGGCCGCCACGCGCCACCAGATCGAGCAGAAGCGTTTCGCCTTCTCCAAGGAATCCATCGGGCCGCAGGTCGCGGTCAAGGAAGCCGAGGTCGCCCGCGTCCGCGCCCAGGCCCGCCTCCGCCGCGAAGAGGCTTCCGCCCTCTCTGTCCGCGCCGGCTTTGCCGGGGTGCTCCAGCAGCTCCCGCTCGACATCGGCCAGCAGGTCCAGCCCGGAGCCAATCTCGCCCGCGTCGCTGATCCGACCCGGCTCAAGGCCGAGGTCCGCATCGCCGAGACCCAGGCCAAGGACATCCAGATCGGTCAGATCGCCTCGATCGACACCCGCAATGGCATCGTCACCGGCACCGTGGCCCGCGTCGATCCCGCCGTCCAGAACGGCACCGTCCTCGTCGACGTGTCCCTCACCGGCGAACTGCCCCGCGGCGCGCGCCCGGATCTTTCGGTCGACGGCACGATCGAACTCGAGCGCCTCGACAACGTCGTCTTTGTCGGCCGCCCGGCCTTTGGCCAGGAGCGCAGCACGGTCGGCATCTTCAAGCTCGATGCCGACGGCATCGACGCCGTCCGCTCGCAGGTCCAGCTCGGCCGCAGCTCGGTCAACACGATCGAAATCGTCTCCGGCCTCCAGCCCGGCGACCGCGTGATCCTCTCCGACATGTCCCAGTGGGATGGCAACGAGCGCATCCGCCTCAACTGATCTTCGATTTATCCGGCTTCCTCACGACCGCGCCCGTCGCCCACGGATGAACCATCAAACCCTGTAACTTATTCCGGGTTCCCGTGTTCTCTCTTCGGCCGCCCTTCCTTTTCCGCTCCGTCATGATCGTTCCCGTCCTCCTCGTCGCCGCCCTCGCCATTCTCGTCGCCACCGAGAGTGAGACCTGAGGGATTTTCGAATTTCGATTCCCGATTTTCGATCTCAACCCAACTCGCGCCACGTCGCCCTTTCACCTCGCCCCTTTCGCCCGGCTATCCACCAGCACCGCGCCCGCCTCCTCCAATCGAAAATCCTAAATCCTCAATCGTAAATCCGCCGATGTCCTCTACCGCTGAATCCCTCATCAAACTCGATGGCGTGACCAAGGTCTTCTTCACCGACGAGGTGGAGACCCATGCCCTCTCCGGCATCCACATGGAAATCCGCAAGGGCGAGTACGTCTCCATCGCCGGCCCGTCCGGCTGCGGCAAGTCCACGCTCCTTTCCATCCTTGGCCTGCTCGACGCGCCCAGCGACGGCACCTACCTGCTCAACGGCCGCCCGGTGCAGGGCCTGTCGCTCCCTGAGCGCGCCCGCATCCGCAACCGCGAGATCGGCTTCA
>DASWVY010000020.1:0-42796 GCA_036401075.1 Opitutaceae bacterium | reverse complement strand
ATCAGCGTGTCGGCGCCTCGAATCTCGCCACCGGCGCGGCTGTGCCTCACGAAATCGCGATCGACCACGCGCAGCACGGCGTCCCAATCTTGAGCGTTCACCGCCGCAATGAAGTGCTGAACTACTGCGGATGGATTCATTCTACCGAGACGTTAACGATGTGCCATGGCAGGGCGCAGCCCTGACATTGGCACTGGCATCTGGTTCGCCTCTGTCTTCATGGACCGAGCATTCCGCGATTGCGCTGAAACCGCACAAAATCTGTGCCCGGATACAGCTGTGAATGAACGCGCTCACAGGCTGCGGCCAACTCCTTCGCGATAGGCGAGTCGATATCGCCAGCAATACGCGCGTGGATCTCTCGCTCAGCTGCGTAAGAAATAATGATGACCCAAACACTAGCAGTGCGCGGCGTCCGTAAATGAATGCTTGCGGACCCATCCGTCCGTGGTGTGCCGGTCCGCTTGCTGCGATCAACAATCTTTAGGTCTGTCTCTTTCTCTAGGGCTCTAGCAAACTCTTCGGTGACTTCGAATGGATCGCTTTGTGCGGTCGCCAGCGACCCACGGTAATTGATTTCCGCAAGCGGCGTCGAGCAACCTGCGGTGACGAGCAACGAGAGAATGAAAACGAAGAGCTTCATCTTTCGGCGAACGTTCAAGATGAGCCACGCCGCTTCAGCGGCTTTGGCTCTGGCGACTGGTTGGGCTCCGTCTTCATGTCAGTAGAAAAGGCGTGCGACGCCGTATACAGCAAAACCAATCATGAGAAGAACGACGCACAGCAGACCGATGCCGATCAGCTTCGCGGTACGCGCATTCTTAATCTCATATGCGCGATCTTCGGGGAGCTGCTTCTCTTCGAAGTAGTCGAACTGAAACTCTGACTTGGCATGCGTGATAGTACGGAGCGCCGTGAGATCCTTCTCTCCTTTCCTTTCGCCGGCCGGACCGACGCCAGCGCGGAGCAATTCCACGCCCGCACGCAAGAGACCGACTCGGCTTCCGACGATCTTACTTTCGTCGGGTCCGCCGCCATACTGCCGAAACGAAATCACAGCTCCTTCTTTTGGGATGGTGCGGTCCAACTCTTCGACGAGTTCCTTGATGCGTGATTCGTTCATCTTCTTTGCCCAACGCTTTAGATCAGACATTTCGTGCGGTGGCACACAAAGCGGCTCCGCCGCGACTGTGCCACTGCACGAAATTGTCTGTAACGACTGGTTCGGCTCCGTGGTCTTTATTTCTGGCTCCAGAGATATTCATGCGCGTGGGTTCGGCTTTTTAATCATGGCCAAGATAGTCGTCTTCTTTATGGAGGCGAATCTCATCTGGATGAGCGAAAATCCAATCGACGACACGCGATTTCAGTATCTCTAGCCCCCCTGTGGCATCGCGCGCAGACTCTCCTGTGCGCTCCAATTCGCGACCGCATTCTAGAATCTCAGCCATCGCCCATTTGATCGCTTCTTTCTCTTCTCGCGTGAATGCTTCAAACGAAAGTATGTGCTCACGCAACAGCTCGAAATACTCTCGGTCTGCGTCTTCATCCCAACCATTGCCGCCATTACGGTCAAAGATAGCATGCAGAACACCGACCGAGATTACGAGCGCCTCTTGAAGAGACGTGGCGTGATCGAGTTGGCCGTCAGGCCACTTCCTTCGCAACGCCATGAAGCGTTCCAAGTATTCTTGCCTCTCGAGCCGCGGGGATTTTTTTCGACCGAACATTTTTTTGCCGAACAGTGTTATTGGCCTCAACTCAGTTGAGCTTTACGCGGGAGGACCCAACTGCAGGACGGAGCTGGATTGAAGCGGACGTGATTATCAAGTTCATGCTTTCTATGGGTTTAAGTCATGCAGGATTTCAGGGCGTCACGGGAATTGCCGCTTTTGGGCTCCGGCTAAAGCTCAACCGCGAGTAGGGCTTTACAAGGAATCCTCGTACAACGCCTCGTACGCCTCCGACGCCCGGTCCCAGCTGAAGTCGCGCTGCATGCCGCGGCGCTGGGCGGCGGCGTAGCGGGCGGGCTCAGCGTGGAGGCGGAGGGCGCGGCTGAAGCCTGCGGCGAGACCGGCCTCGGTGGGCGGGAACATGATGCCCGTGCCGTTGGCCGGGTCGGCGTCCACGTCGATCACCGTGTCGACCAGGCCGCCGACTTTCGAGACGAGCGGGATCGTGCCGTAGGCCTGCGAGTACATCTGGTTCAGGCCGCAGGGTTCGAACAGCGAGGGCATCACGAAGAAGTCACTGCCCGCCTCCACCAGATGGCTCATCGCCTCGTCGAGGCGCGGGGCAAAGGCGACCTTGGCGGGGAGCGCGGCGATCAGGTCGCGCATGCCCTGCTCCAGTTTGCGATCGCCCGTGCCGAGCACGATCAGGCGCACGTCCTCGCGCTCGAAGAAGGCCTTGTTCGCGAGCACGAGCTGCACGCCCTTCTGCTCGGTCAGGCGGCAGACCATGCCGAAGACGGGCACCTTGGGTCCCGCGGTGAGGCCGGTGCGCTTCAACAATTCGGCACGGCAGGTCGCCTTGCCGGAAAGGTCCTTCGCCGAATAATTTGCCGGCAGCAGCGTGTCCGTCGCCGGATTCCACACATGGGTGTCGATGCCGTTGATCAGGCCAACCAGGTCGTCGGCCCGCGTCTTCACGACACCGTCGAGGCCGCAGCCGAATTCCTGGGTCTGGATTTCCAGCGCATAGCGCGGGCTCACGGTCGTCACGCGGTCCGCGAACAGCAGCCCGCCCTTCATCATGCTCATCTGCCCGTAGAACTCCACGCCATCAATGCCCTGGAGCTCCTCGGGCAAATTGGTGCGATAAAAGGAGCGCATCGGGAACACGCCCTGGAACGCGATGTTGTGCACGGTGTAGGCCGTCTTCATCGCGAGCGTCACGCCGTGCCGCTGCTCCGCATGACGCAGCAGCACGGGCAGCAGGCCGGTCTGCCAGTCGTGCCCGTGCACGATGTCAGCCCGCAGGTTGTTGAGGCGGAGAAGCTCGACCACGCCCTTGCAGAAAAAAATGTAGCGGTGGTGGTTGTCCTCGTAGTCGCGCTCGCCATTGCCGTACGGATGGCGTCGGTCAAAGAACTCCTCGCGGCAGATCAGGTACACCGTGAGGTTCTTCCGCGGCGAGAAGGCGCGCACGTCGCCGCTCATGAAGACATCGCCCATCTCGATCCGCAGCTTCTGCAGCCGCTCCGCCTTGCCGGCATCCGGATGATCGAGCACCGCGCGGTAGCCGGGCAGGAAGACGGACACCTCGTGCCCGCGATCCGCGAGGGTGGTCGCGAGCGAACCCACGGCGTCGGCCAGACCGCCGGTTTTCACGTAGGGGTACATTTCACTCGCGACGTGAACGATTTTCATCGCGGCAGACTAAGCACTGACATTCCCTTCATTCCAACGCAAAACCTAGCCCCGGCGCGCCGGGGCTTAAATTCACTTCCGGTTCGTTCTCGTTCTTCGTTATCTTTCTCGTTCTCGAATCCGGCACCCCCGGAGCGGCCAGATCAACCGACCTTCCCGACCGAAAACGGAGCCCAGACCGGAGAATGAGAACGATAAAGAGAACGAGAACGATTCTGAACGGTCCTGACACCTGATCGCCCCACTCATCGCGCCCCACCCTCCTCATGAAATTTCGCGAATCCGTCCTGGCCCACCTCCGCGCCTCCGGCTACCGCCCCGTCAACGTCAACGCTCTCGGCCGTGAGCTGAAGCTCGACAAGCGCGCCCAGCGCCAGCTCGCGCATGAGGTTCGTCTGATGTTGTCCAAGGGCGACCTCATCGTGGTCAAAGGCGACCGGCTCGCGGTGCCGGGCGACGAGGAACTCGTCACCGGAAAGTTGCAGTTCCGCGCCGGCGGCTCCGCCTACGTCATTCCCCAGGCCAAGCCCGGCCAGCCCAGCGCCGACGCGATCCAGATCTCCTCCGAGGACACCGGCGTCGGCCTCCATGGCGACACCGTGCAGATCAGCGTGAACCCGGGCCACAAGGCGCGGCGCGACGGCCGCGGGACCGAGCAGACCGGGCGCGTCATGACGATCGTGGAGCGCGGCCGCCGCGAAGTCGTCGGCACGCTCAAGAAAATCCGCAGCACGTTTTACGTTCAGCCCGATGATCCGCGCTTCATTCACGAGGTCGCGGTGCCCGATCCAGGTACCGGCCGCCTGAAACCGGTCCCCGTCCCCGGCGACAAGGTTGTCGTCCGCCTGCACGAATGGACCCAGCGTCACAAGCTGCTCGAGGGCGAAGTCATCGAACGCCTCGGCAAAACCTGGGAGCCGCGCGCCGAACTCCTCGGCGTGTACCGCAAGTTCGACCTTGATCCGCGTTTCCCCACCGACGTCGAGCGCGAAGTCGCCGACCTGCCCGACAAGGTTTCGCCCCGCGAGGCCGTGGGCCGGCTCGACTACCGCGAGATCCCCACCTTCACGATCGATCCCGACGACGCCAAGGACTTTGACGACGCGCTCTCGGTCGAGACGCTCGATCAGGGCGACGTCCGCATCGGCGTCCACATCGCCGACGTCTCCGCCTACGTGAAGCCCGGCACGGCGCTTGATCGCGAGGCCCAGAAGCGCGGCAACTCAACCTACCTCGTCGGCACCGTCGTGCCGATGCTGCCGGAAAAACTGTCGAACGGTCTCTGCTCCCTCGTCGAGGCGCAGGACCGCCTGACCAAGGCGGTGTTCCTCACCTTTGACCGCAGCGGACGACTCAAGGAAACCAAGTTCGGCAACACGATCATCCGCAGCCGCAAGCGCCTGACCTACAAACAGGCGTACGCGCTTCTCTTCGAGAACGACCTCGAGAAGATCCGCGCCCTGCCACTGCCGCCGAAGCACCAGACCGGCTCGACCGGCCGCGCCCTGTCCGGCCTCACCGACCTCGAGCTGTGCGACCTGCAAGGCTGGATCCGCAAGCTCTGGGCCATCGCGAGCAAGCTCCGCAAGGATCGCATGGCGCATGGCAGCCTCGATCTCGACATGCCCGAGACCAAGGTCTTCGTCGATGAGGAGGGCTATGCCGACCGACTCGAGCTGATCGAGCACGACGAGAGCCACCAGCTGATTGAGGAGTTCATGCTCGCCGCCAACGAGGCCGTGGCGAACGTCACGCGCGTCAACAAGCTGCCGTCGCTCTACCGCGTCCACGACAAGCCGGACCCGGAGAAGCTCGGCGAACTGCGCGACTTTCTCTCCACGTTCCAGATCCACACCGGCGATCTGACACTCCGTCCGGAGGTCGTGAAGCTCCTCGCGACGCTCGCGACCCATCCCCAGGGCTACACGCTGCGCACGCAGCTCCTGCGCAGTCTGAAGAAGGCTGCGTACCGCGGCAGCCCGGACGGCCACTACGGCCTGCACAAGAAGGACTACACCCACTTCACCTCGCCAATCCGCCGTTACTCCGACCTCGTGGTGCACCGCGTGTTCGACCACTACCTGATCAAGCACGCCGGCTGGCCCACGCCCAACGGCTACCAGTACGGCTACAGCGCCGCCCGCATGGATTCGCTGGGCGAGCACCTCAGCGAGACGGAGACGAACAGCCAGGAGGCCGAGCGCGAGAGCGTGAAGATCAAGCTGCTCGAGTACTTCGAGCGCGAACTGGCCAAGAAAAAGAAGACCCGCTTCCCGGCCATCATCACGGACGTGCGCGGGCACGGCCTGTTCATCGAGCTCGAGGATTCCATGACCTTCGGCTTCGTCCCGGCCTCCGAACTGGGCGATGACTTTTTCTCCGCCACGCCCGACGGCTCCGCCCTCGTGGGCCGCAAGTCGAAGAAGCGCTACGCCCTCAACGGCAAAATTGAGGTCGAGGTCCACAAGGTCGACCGCGTGAAGCGCATCATGGACTTCCGCCTCGCGCCGCCGCTAACGGAGAAGCGTAGTTGACGTGGATGTAGCCGGGTTCGTTGAGCCCGGTCCGGTGGTTAAACGTGTCCGCGGTTGCGAATGCCGCCAAAGCGGCGTTTCGTAACCGCATTCACCCAGTCATGAAGCACTACACCTTCAGCCAGATTTTCCGCGTCCTCTATGACAAGGCCGTCTCCGCCTACGCCCGAGGACAGCGGGGCGCGTCGACCTTCTTCACGCCGGACGAACTCGCGTTCCTGGCCGCCAACGGCCTCACCGCGCAGCATCTCTACGATTACGCCGAGGACTTCACCGGCGAAGGTGAACCCGATTTTGGCACCGCGGTCGGGATCGAGCTCGTCCGCCGCGACTACTTTCTCAACGTCCAGCAGGGGAAACCCTCGGCTACCGTGCTGAATCCCGACACCCTGCCCGGACGGAGCGCCACGCTCAACGGCATCGCCTGGCTGCCACGGATTCTCCCCAAGGCCCGCGCCAAGCTGCGCGGCGAACTGCCTCCGTCCCTCATGTACAGCTGCGGCGGCGACCGGGCGTTCTTCCAGATGCATGATATTCATCCGGTGGAATTCCTCAGCCTCGTCTGGCGCCTCGGTGACCAGGACGACGCCATCGCCCGCTGGGTGGCCGCCCGGAGCGCTGGACGCTAGAGAGGATATTCAACCCCGGCGGGCCAACGCCGGATCGCCGCCACAGATCGAAATTCGCCGGTTTTTCAGAAAGATCCCGGCCACCAGTCACGGAAGTCGCGCAGAGGCACAGAGACGCAGAGTTCCAAAATCCAGTCCCTCTTTGAGGTATATTCTCTGCGGCTCCGTGGCTCTGCGCGACTTCCGGATCGAATCGATTCCAACCTCTCGCTAAGCACGTACGGACTTATTCCCAAAATCCGGTCGCCAACGTAAAATTTTCTGCACGGGTTCAGCCGGCCATGCATTGACGATGCGCCGCGCCGCGCCATGTTGGCGGTGTTGCCAACCAACGTCCCCGCAGGAGGCGCTTTACCCATGAAATATACCCTGAACGTGAACGGCCAGTCCCGAACCGTGGATGTGGCTCCCGATACCCCGATGCTCTGGGTGCTTCGTGACACCCTCAACCTGACCGGCACGAAGTTCGGCTGCGGCCTTGGCCAATGCGGCGCGTGCACCATCCATGTCGGCGGCGTGCCGATGCGCTCCTGCATGCTGCCCGTTTCCACCGCCGTGGGCATGAAGCTCACCACGATCGAGGGCCTGTCCCCGAACGGCGATCACCCGCTGCAGAAGACCTGGTGCGATGGCGACGTGGCCCAATGCGGCTACTGCCAGGCCGGCCAGATCATGACGGCCGCCGCGCTGCTCGCCTCCAATCCGCAGCCCTCCGACGAAGAGATCAATGGCGCCATGGCCGGCAATCTCTGCCGCTGCGGCACCTACACCCGCATTCGCGAAGGCATCAAACGCGCTGCCGCCATGGCCGCGCCCACCGCCTAACCCTCCATCGACACCCCACCATGAGCACCCTGACGATGGACCGCCGCTCCTTTCTCCGCCTCTCCGGTCTCACCGGCACCGGCCTGTTCCTGAGCTTCTCGCTCAAGAACGGCACCGAGGTTTTCGCCGCCTCCGCCCAGGCCCCCACCGGCTTCACGCCCAACGCCTTCATCCGCATCGCGCCGGATGGCTCCGTGTCGATCTACTCGCACAAGCCCGAGGTCGGCCAAGGCATCCGCACCGCCCTCCCCATGGTCCTCGCCGAGGAACTCGAGGTCGACTGGAAGCAGGTCACCGTGATCCCGGGGGACCTTGATCCCGCCTACAGCATTCTCGGCATGAACCAGTCGGCGGGTGGCAGCAATTCCACCCCCACCTCCTACGACCCGATGCGCCGCATGGGCGCGATGGGCCGCATGATGCTCGTCGCCGCCGCGGCCAAGAACTGGAACGTCTCCGCGAGCGAGTGCGTGGCCGAGGCCGGCGTGGTTCACCACAAGGCGTCCGGTCGCAAGGCCGGCTACGGCGAACTCGTGGCCGTTGCCGCCACCCTGCCCGCCCCCGAGGCGAAGGACGTCGTGCTCAAGGACCCGAAGTCCTTCAAGCTCCTCGGCACACGCGTCGGCGGCGTCGACAACCAGAAGATCGTCACCGGCCAGCCGCTCTACGGCATCGATACCGTCGTGCCCGGCATGAAGTACGCCGTTTACGAGAAGTGCCCCGTGTTCGGGGGCAAGGTCGTCAGCGCCAATCTCGATCAGATCAAGGCCCTACCCGGCGTTCGCGATGCGTTCATCATCGAGGGCACCGACAATGTCACCGGCCTGGTCCCGGGCGTCGCCATCGTTGCCGACTCGACCTGGGCCGCGTTCAGCGCCCGCAAGCAGCTGCGCGTCACCTGGGACGAGGGCAAGTTCGCCAACCAGAGCTGGGCCGGCTTCGCCGCCCAGGCCAAGGAACTCGCCACCAAGCCCGGCGCAACGATGCTTCGCAAGGACGGCGATGTCGCCGCCGCCCTCTCTAGCGCGGCCAAGGTCGTCACCGCCGAATACTCGTATCCCTTCATCTCCCACGCCAACCTCGAGCCCCAGAACTGCACGGCCAAGGTCGAGGGTGACCAGGTCGAGTTGTGGGCGCCCAGCCAAAACCCAGCCAGCGGCCAGAATCTGGTCGCGCAGGTCCTCGGCATCCCGCGCGAAAACGTGAAGGTCCACATCATCCGCGCAGGCGGTGGCTTCGGCCGGCGCCTCAGCGCGGACTTCATGGCCGACGCCGCCGCCATCGCCAAGCGCGCCGGCGTGCCGGTCAAGGTCACCTGGACCCGGGAGGACGATCTGCAGCACGACCACTTCCGCCCGGGTGGCTTCCACTTCCTCAAGGGTGGCGTCACCGCCGACGGCAAGATCGCCGCCTGGCAAAATCACTTCGTCACGTTCGCCGTCGGCGGTCGTCCCGGCAGCGGTGGCGGGATCAACCCCACCGAATTCCCGGCCCGCTTTCTGGCCAACTACCAGACCGAGCAGACCCCGATCGACTGCAACATCCCGATGGGCCCTTGGCGCGCCCCCGGTAGCTGCGTCTTCTCGTGGGTCTTCCAGAGCTTCATCGACGAACTCGCGCACGCCGCCGGCAAGGATCCGCTCCAGTTCCGTCTCGAGCTCCTCGGCGACAAGGACCTCGTGGCCGATCCCGCGCCCGCGTCGGCTCCGGCCGCCGGCGGTCCGCCGCCCCCGGCCCCGTACAACGCCGGCCGCATGCGTGGCGTGGTCAAGCTGGCCGGTGAAAAACTCGGCTGGGGCAAGAAACTGCCCAAAGGCCAGGGCCAGGGCATCGCGTTCCACTTCAGCCACCGCGGCTACATCGCGATCGGCGCCGAAGTCACCGTTGCCAACGACGGCTCGCTCAAGGTCGATCGGGTCGTCGCCGCCTGCGACGTCGGCTCGCAGATCGTCAACCTGAGCGGCGCCGAGAATCAGGTGGAGGGCTCCGTGGTCGACGGCCTCAGCGCCGCCTGGCTGCAGGACCTCAACATTGAGAATGGCCGCATCACGCAGGGGAACTTCGACAGCTACCCGCTCCTGCGCATCACCGATGCTCCTGCGGTGATCGAGAGCCATTTCCTGCTGACGGACAACCCGCCTTCCGGACTCGGCGAGCCGGTCTTCCCGCCCGTGGCTCCGGCCGTGTGCAACGCGATCTTCGCCGCCACCGGCAAGCGCATCCGCACCCTGCCCTTCACGAGCAACGACCTGCGCTGGAGCTGAGTCGACCGACCACGAATGGACCCGAATCCACACGAATCTCGATTCATTCAGGACAACTGAAGTTTAATCACAGATGGGCACAGATTCACACAGATCAGACAGCGGTGTGAAATTCCTGCCGATTGTATCTGTGTGAATCAGTGCCCATCTGTGGTTTACTCGGGTTCGTTGGATCGAATCCATTCGTGGTAACACCTGATTCATGATCACCTCCCGCCGCGACTACCTCCTGCGCCTCATCGAGGAGGTCAGTCGCGCGCTGGCGCGGGTCACAACCCTGCGCTCGGCGCATCGCGAGCTGGATGCGCTGCAGTCGATCGTTGGGGCCTGCGAACGGCTGTTCGGGATGGAGGCCGACAAACTGTTTCAGCTCTCGCCTTCCCATCACTTCGCGATGCTGACGGAGAACGAGCTCTCGGAATCGGCCCGTGAGCGGGTCCTCCTCTACGCCGCGCTTAATCGGGAAGCCGGACTCGCCTACGCCGCCTTAAACAATCCGGCCATGGCCCGCGCCTCCTTCACCAACGCGCTGCGCTTCAGCCTGCTCGCACGCATCGCCTACGGCGAGCAAAGCCCGCCGGCTTTCGGCCCTGCGGTGCCGGAGCTGCTCGAGCGTCTGCAAGGCGAGCCACTGGACGCCGACCTCGAGGAACTGCTGCGGACGCCGGTGTGAGGTTCGGTCGGATCCGGCCCGCCGTCGTCAGCAAGGTGGAAACCGTCGATGCCGGACCCGGGCTTGATCGCCCGGCGTTTTGCTGGCTGCGTTACTCCGCCGCTCGTCATGTCATCCGTACCGACTGATCCCGCCACCGTCGTCCAGCGCCAGCTTGACGCCTACAACGCCCGGGACGTGGAGGCACTTTTGCGCGTTTACGCCGATGACGCCGAACTGTACGAGCACCCCGTAACCCTGCTGGCACGCGGCACCGCCGAACTGCGTCCGCGCTTCGCAGCCCGCTTCACCGAGGCCAACCTCCGGGCTGATTTGATCCACCGCATCGTTGTCGGCGGCACCGTCATCGACCATGAGCGCGTCACCCGCACGTTTCCCGAGGGTCCGGGCGAAATCGAGCTCGTCATGATCTACGAAGTCCGCGGTGACCGGATCACACGAGCTTGGACGATCGCCGGCACGCGCCGCCTGACGCCGCTCGCCTGATCCTTTTGGGTGATCTTTGCCGGTGTAGCTGGCCTCGCCGAGGCCGGTCCGAGATCGAACCCACAAGGTTCAAGCACCGGGGTCAAAAACCCCAGCTACACCTCCTTAGTCGGCGTTAGGTTGGCGTTGTGCAGGTTACAGCAGACGCAGGTTGGCGTCCTTTTTCCTAAACTCACGCCCGGAGTGGACGTTAGTAGGTACGTCAACCAGCGCATCCCGCTGGATTGAACGCCTGGCTCCCGCAAGGGCCCGTCGCGACCCGGACGTCGCATTTACCTCACGGAAGACCATGTCGGTTGTCATCAACACCAACTACGCTGCGACGCTCGCCGCCAACAACCTGGCATCGTCCAACGCCCTCCTGCAGCGCAGCCTCAACCGGCTCTCGAGCGGCTCAAAGATCGTCAACCCGAACGACGACGCGGGCGGCCTCGCGGTCTCGATGAAGCTGGCCGCCACCTCCCGGCGCCAGCAGGCGATCAACGCCAACCTGGGAAATTCGGTTTCCTACCTGCAGACGCAGGACGGCGCGCTCAAGACCGCCGGCAAGGTCCTCGACCGGATCAGCGAGCTGAAGACCCTTTACTCCGATCCGACCAAGAACACGGAGGATCTCGCCAACTACGACGCCGAGTTCACTCAGCTGAAGGACCAGCTGTCCTCCCTCGCCGGCGAGGAGTTCAACGGCATCGCGCTGTTCGGCTCGAGCACGATGAGCGTGCCGTCAACCGGCGATGCCAACGCCAGCACGCTCGAGTTCGGCGGTGCCAACCTCCTGGGCACCGGCAACGCCACCAGCTTCACCGACGAGTTCGACAGCCTGTCCAACTGGACGACGGGTTCCAGTGGCGATGCCCGGGTCGACAACACGGTCGATGATCTCGATCTCCTGACCGCTGCCGGTGGCTCGGCGTGGGCCACCAGCAACCAGATTGTGTCCGGGCCTTTCAACCTTGAGCTCAGCATCCTGAGCGCCAGCAGCGACGATGAGCTGCGGCTCCAACTTGGTGGAGTCGATTTGGCGACCTTCACGTTCGGGGGCGGCGCGGGTCAGATTCCCCTTGGCGCAAGCACCCTCACCTTGAGCTTCGACGGTGCCGGCAATGTCTCGGCCTCGGCCGATGGCAATGCAATCGGCACGCAGTCCACCTCCGCCACCTCGGGTGCGCTCACCATCCGGAACGACTATAGCGGTTCATCCGTCACGGAGCAGCTGATCTATTTCGACCGGGTCAGCGTCAACGTTACCGGCGCCGGCACCATCAGCGACAGCAATGTGGCCACCGTCGCCAATGCCTCCAGCCTGGCGTCCCTCAGCCTCGACTCCGTCACGAGCGCACTGCAGGAAGTCGCCACCCTCCGCGCGGAAAACGGCGCCCAGCAGTCACGGCTCGGCTTCGCCGCCGAGGTCAATGCCGTCAACAAGGCCAACATCGAGGCCGCGCACAGCCGGATCATGGACGTCGACGTCGCGCAGGAATCCACGGCCCTAGCCAAGTACAACATCCTCGTCCAGGCCGGCACCTCCATGCTCTCACAGGCCAATCAGTCCGCCCAGACCGCGCTGAAGTTGATTGGCTGAGTTACCTTCAGCGGCGCCATTCGCGCAACCGGCGAAGGTCGATGACAATGTCGTAACGACCCGCGGTCGGTTCCGCCCGACCCGAGGTGTAGCGGTAGCGTGACGCGATATCGCGCACCGCTGGAAACCGCTCCTGCATCGCCAGCCGAAGCATCTCCTTCGGCGTCCAGTCTGAATCGGTGGAGAGCGAGCCGAACTCGTCGGCATACTGCAGCGGGGCCGCCGTGTCCTCCGGACGCGGCGTGATCACATAAACACTTGGGGTGCGCGCCGGATCGATCCGCGCGGCGCCTGCCTCGATGAGGGCCAGTTCCTGCATCTGCGGCTCGGCCAGCAGCCCATAGGTCTGCCGGCGCGCGAGCACTCCACCGGTGAGCAACCCTACCAGCAGCAGCGCAGGCAGGACTCGGCGCGCCGCTGTCGCGCTCGATCCGAGCAGACGTTCAAAGGACAGGACGAGGAAAACCAACACGACCCCTGCCAGCGCGTAGATCGTCCGGTAGGTCGACCAGCGCTCGGCCGCGATCAGGCTGACCACCGCCGACGCCGGCAGCAGACAGACCAGCGTCGCCGTCCAGAGCGGCCCCGGTCCCCGGCGCCGCCAGGTCCACCCCAGACCGGCAATCAGGACGAGCACAGCCAGCGTTGCCGCCAGCAGGTGCCAGGGCTGGGTGCGCGCTTGCACATCGTTGATCACGAGCAGCGCGAGCGCGTTCGCCAACGGGCCTTGGAAGAACCAGAGCGACTTGGCCAAGGGATCGGCTTCAAACGCGATTCGCCGCGATGCCGGAAACCACTCCAGCGCGAACATGAACCGGGTGACGAGATAGGCGAACGCCAGCGCGCCCACCAGCAAGGCGAGGTGGCTCACCAACCAACGCGCGCCCTGGGCCAAAGGCAGATCCAGCCGGCGCCGCAGACCCGCCGCCACCATCACGAGGTAGCACAGGGTATTGGACTGGTAGGTCAGGGTCGCCAGCACCAGCAGCACGATGCCACCGAAAAGGCGCCAGGGATGGGCCTCCAGCCTTTCCTCCACCGCACGCGGTTCGGTCAAGGCGAAGGCAGCGACCGCCAGAATGCAGGCGAGCACATGCGGCCAGCAACTCCCCCACCCGATCAAGATCTGGGCCGTCGGAAGCACGGTGAGCATGGCTCCGAGCGGATACGCCAGCCAGAACGGCCAACCGAGGCGTCGGTGCAGGCCCAAGGCCGCCGCAGCGCCAAACAAGCCCACCGCCAGGGCCGCCAGGCCCCGGCTCCAGCTCAGGTCGTTGAAACCCTCCATGCGTGAAAACGTTGCCTGAAGGAGCCAGCCGTAGATCGGACGTCCCTGCGAAGCGCTGACCCGGAAGACCATCTCCGGCTGATCGTCCGCTTCACGCAGGATCGAGTAGTCGTCCCGCAGGCCAAAGCGGGCCCCAATCGTGTCGCTGTAGAGGAAAAGCGGGAGCACCAGCACCGCCAACGCCAGCCACCAGGTCGACAAACGGAGATTCATGCGGGGTACTCGACCCCTAGCAGAATCCTGGGTTCTAACCCAGTCCAAGTTCCGCCTGATCGCTGCCCAGCGGTTTTACCCCGAGGAAGGTCCCATAGCGCTCAAGCCAGTCGTCGATCTTGTCTAGGTAGTAAGTGGAATCGTACGGCGCTTGGGCGGGATCGTGCAGCGCAACCGGGCGTGCCCGCTGCCAGTCACTCGTCTTTCCCTTGGCCTTGGCCGTGATGTAATAGGTCACGCGCTCGCCCATCCGCGGACGGGGCGTCAGCTGCAACGCGACCTCGGCCGAGGCCCGGCGCGGCTTGCCGCCGTCGGCAATCAACCGCTCGTACGCATCGGGATTCTGGCTGAGCGTCTCGCTCTTCGCGAGTTCCGCCACGGGCAGTTCGCGCGCCGCGATCTTCGCCCGGTACTGCTCGACCAGCACCAGCGGCGAATCCGGCGAGAGCCCAAGCAGGTACTTGATCAGCTGGTCGCTCAGACGCTTCAGGTAGGGCTCGATCCCGCGCGAACGCAGCGCGCTGCCCTTGAGCAGGATTTTCTTCCCATCGGTCAGCGCGTAGTTCTTCGCCTTGTAGCAGAACATCGCCGGGTACTTGCCGTCGTACTCGAGTTCGATCCCCTCCGGCAGGATCGGCGCAACCTGCTTGAGCAGTGCCTCCGGATCCTCGTAGTAGCGCTCCGACGACAGATAAATGCCGTCGGTGTCCGCCTCGAGGAGGGTGCAGTCGTGCTTCGCAAACTCGTCGATCAGCGCCTGCAGCAGCTCACGGCCCCGCCGCGTGACCTCGGCCGCCAGTTCACCGTCACCGAAGCGCGCGCCGGAAAAACCCAGGTAGCCATAGAACGAGTTGATCAGGATCTTGAAGCTCGCCTGCCGCGCCGCGTACTCGGCGCGAAGCTCCTCCGTTTCGGCCGAGCGCGCGAGCTGCTTGTACTTCAGGCGGTAGGTGCGCAGCGAGGTCAGCAGCGGGATAAAGACCCCCAGGGTGTCGTTGCCCGGATTGCGTCCGATCAGGAGCAACAGGCTCGGGTAAAGCGACGCGACGTCGAAGTGCAGGACCTTGGTGAAGATACCCTCTTGGAAGGATCGTGTATAGCCGCCCTCGAAGGAGGCCACCTCCGGCGGCACCGGACAGGCCTGACGTGCATGGTAGTACTCCTCAAGAAAGAGCAGGTCGATCTTGCCCGTGTTGCCGCGCAGCGTGGCCTCCTGCAGCAGGATCGGAAAGGTCTTGGCCTGCTCAAAGTAGGTCGGCAGCAGGCGGTCCGCGATGCCCTTGGTCTCGCGCAGGTCATCGCCCAGATACGCTAGGAAGCGCGCGCGATCCGTTGCGTAAACCTTCGCGATCTCCGAACCCTCGATGTAGGTGCGCTCGGCGCTTTCCTCGTCGGTGATGCCGAAATAAATCGCGACATCCTTCAAGCCGTACGACACGAGCTCCCTCGTCGAGACGTCGTACTGCTGCACGAGCAGGTAGGTGTCGACGACCGTGCGCCCCGGCAGATCGCACCGAGGGAAATCAATCCAGCGTTCCGCGACCTTGAGCCGGCTGTTGCGGAAGGTCGCCTTGCGGCCGAACCGGCCCCACGCACAGGGGACCTTGAAGCGCTTGCTGCGCTGACGCAGGTAATCGAGGTCGAACTTGAAGAGGTTGTGCCCCTCGATCACGTCGGGATCCTCGGCCGCCAGCACGGCGTTGAATTCCTCGAGCAGGGCCTTTTCCGCCGCATCGGTGGACTCCGCCAGGACCAGCAACCGCTGCCTCGCACCAAACTGCAGGCCGATCGCGAGCACGCGGTCGCCCGGCTTGGTCGGGTCACTGAACGAGCCGTCCTCCGAGCCCGTTTCGATGTCGAGCTGACAGCGGCGCACCTGCGAAAAGAGCAGATCGCCAAACATGCGTGCCCGGCGCTGAAGCAGGAACTGGCTTTCCAAAGGACGGATCGCATCGACGCCTCCCGTCTGCTTGGCCTCGCCGAGAAACGCCTCGTACTGGCCGAGGCTCTCCGCGCGGGCGAGAAACGGAAAGACCCCGGCACCCTTTAGCGGCTCGACGGTGACGCCCGCAAACGGCGTTGCCGGTGCGGCCGTCAGCCAGGCAAAAGGCTCGAGGCTTTCGATCGCCTCCTGCCGCGACCCATCGGGCCGCGCAAAACAGCTATGCACCGCCCCATCGTCATCAACCCACAGGCCACAGATCGGATCCATGGCGCACATCCTTAGATCGGATCCACAATCAGACGATCTGTTTTAACCACGAATGGACACGAATTCACACGAAGGCGGAATCAGTCGCACGCTAATCGGAATTTTGACCACAGATGACACCAATACGCACAGATTCAGAACTCAGATTCCGGATCTAATCTGTGTGTATCTGTGTGATCTGTGGTAACCTTTCAGGGATCGAACCCCTTCGCGGGAATTTGTACCCTTGCGGATATAAATCCGCCGTGACCGCTCAGGCCTGGAAACGGAACGAGTAGACCATGTACAGCGCCGTCAGCACGACGACCGCGATGATGCTGATGAACATCGGAGCCTTGTCGCGCTTGCGGTAGCCGATGCCGGCGAGGCCGCTCAGGGCGAGCCAGCAGACCAGCTTCACGATGACCCACGGCTGAAACTGGTTGGCATGCAGACGAGCCAGCATGCCGAAGCCGCTGATGAGCATCAGGAGGCTAGCGATGCCCGTGATCATCATGACCTTCTTGCGCGACTCCGGGGAGCCCGCGAACGCGTAGAAAGCACCGCCGGTGAGGGCGATCAGCGAGGCAACGTGGGTGATCTGGTAGATGATGGTCATGGCTTAGTCGGTTGCTGGAAAAGAGGTGACAACCCCGCCTGTGCCGTATGCCCAAAGGCTCAGGACCTTTTCAAGTTAAGGTGGGCGCCTCGCGGTGATTTATTGCTTTCCGATTTACGGCCTAGCAGCGGCCACCGCTTTGTGGCTCCCGGAATAATTCAAAGGCAAAGAGCGTATAGAGAGCACCTCGAACACTGCAGGGTGTCAGCGCCAACGGTAGGTCGCCCCCCGCCCCCGTCAAACGGTAACGTCCGGATTCCCCACCCTTTTTTTCTTGAGCAATCCGCGGTAGCACCAGCCCAGGAGCAACAGATTGGCCGTCACTCCAAAGCCCGGGGCGCCCAGCGCCACACCCACGGCGAGGAGCAGGATCGCCACCGCGATCACCAGGCTGTCGAGAACCTTCACCCCGCCGGCTCCACGCACCTGTTCGCGCACGGCAATCATCCCGGCAAAGGCCCCCGCACCCAGGGAAGCAAAGGCACACAGCGCCGCCGCCCGGGCATCGCCCTTTCCGGCCATCAGCGCCATCAGGCCCCAGCCAAGCAATTGGTTGAACACCACGAAGCCCACAGCCAGGACCGTGATGAGCGCGGCGTTGACCGGGAAGTTTCCCTTCGCATCCACCGGGACCTGCGTCGCCACCAGGCAGCCCGCACAGCAAAAGACCGGGCGATTGGCCGGAGCCGAGGGGACGCCTGCGGGTGCACCGCAGCGATGACAGGTACGTGAGGCCATGATCAGCTATCGAGAATGGATGAGTCGAGGTGTTGGATGATCAGTTCCTGCACCGTGGCCAGGAAGAGGTAACACATGAAGGCCTTCCGCACCGGATCCTCCAGCACATCCATCTCCACGTCGCCGTTTTCCAGCACTTCATCCGGGAGGCCGGGCATGAATCGTTCGCGCAACCGCAGCCGCACCGCCGAGCAGGCGCGCACCAAGGAGTCGGCATTGTCCTCGTCGATCCCGATCACGCCGTTGCGGTAAAACTCCTCGTCAAACAGGGCCAGCAGGATCCGGATCTCCTCATTCTGACCCTCCACCAGTTCGGACTTCCAGTCATCCCGCACGTCGGGATCGATATCCTGAAGCGACAGCGACGACGCCATCTCGGACGCCAGCGTGTCCGCCGCCGCCTTGATAACGTCGAGCAGCGGAGCCACCACCGGCAGGCTGAGTTTAACTTCGATTCGCTTCATGGACGCCCCACGTTCACCCCGGAACAAGCGCACGTCCAGCCGGAAGGCAAACGGGGGCAAGCAGAGATCAGAGGTCGGAGGTCAGAGGTCAGTTCGATCCGCCAAAAAACGAGGCACTAAGTGCCCCAGTCATGAGCCTTTCCGGCCTCGTCTGACCTCTGACTTCTGACCTCCGACCTCTGTCCTCTGTCTTCGTCTTTCACCGCGCCATCGCGACGGCCAGGAGGATCGCGACCTGGGGGCCGAGGTGGGAGTCCGTCGAGTCGTACGTTTCCTCGAGGGTGTGTGCCCCCGTGCCCACGCCGCCGCCGCCGATCGTGATGGCCGGGATGCCGAGCGCCATCGGCACGTTCGCGTCGGTCGAGCTGGCATTCGTGATCGGCGTCAGCCCCAGCGCCGCGATGGCAGCCGAGGCCGACTTCACCAGCGGTGAGTCCAGGGCGATCGAACCCGCCGGGCGCACGCCGATGGACTGAACATCCACACTCAGATTGCCCCGCCCACCCCAACGGGCGCTTTCCTCCGCCACGGCCGAATCGATCGCCGCCAGCACCTGCGTCTTCACCGCATTGAGTGCGGGCATTGATTCCGAGCGCATGTCGACCTCCATCCATGCTTCGAACGCGATCGAGTTGACCGACGTGCCGCCACCGATGCGGCCCACATTGAACGTCGTACGCGGCTGAGCCGGCACCCGGATCTCACCGATCTTCGCCACCGCGCGTCCGAGCGCATGAATGGGGTTCGCCAGACCAAAGGCGCCGTAGCTGTGACCGCCCGTGCCCTTGAACGTGGCTTTGTAGCGATAACTGCCCACGCCCGTGACCGTGAATCGATTCGGCCCGGCGCCATCACCGGACGGCACGTCAATCGCGATGAACGCGTCGACCTGATCCTTGAGCGTAGCAGCGAAGATCGCCTTCACGCCGCGCAGATCGCCCAGCCCCTCCTCCCCGACGGTCGCGACAAACGTCAGCGTGCCCGGCGTACGCACGCCGCCCTCGTCGAGCGCGCGGATCACGCTCAGCATCGCCGCGAGGCCGCGGCCATTATCGGTGATGCCGGGCCCGATGAGCTTCGTGCCTTCGCGCCGGACCTTCACGCTCACCTCCGGAGCAAACACCGTGTCGAGGTGGGCCGAGATGACCACGTTCGGCGTCGGCCTCTCACCCGGACGCACGCCGATCACATTCCCTTCGGCGTCAATGCGGACATCCTTCAGGCCAAGCTCCTTGAACAGCCGTTCAAATTCCTTCGCGCGCGCCGACTCATTGAACGGTGGCGCCGCGATCTCGGTGATGCGCACCTGCTCGTCGAGCGTCCAGGGCTCGTTGCGTTGCGCCGCGGCCAGCGCGGCCTTCACCGTCGGATCGTTAATGAGCGCCGCCGGATCGCCGGCCGCGTGCGCGGATGAAGCTAGAAGGAACAGACCCGCCGCCAGCCGGAGAGAAAAGCGCATGCCTCCTTCTACCTTTATCCCCGAGGTCGAGCAAGCCCGAGCCCAACCCACTAAATCTATTTGGCCGCAAAGAAGCGCAAAATCCCCTGCGCAAATGAAAGTCACGTTGCGCCTCTAGTCGCTCGCACGGTTCATAGCCTCTGATTTTTGCGCATTCTGCGACTTCTTGCGGCCAATCCTCCGATCCGTTTCCGCGTGTTCCGCGGGCAAACGCTGGATCGCTACTTCGTCTTGTCCGACTCCAGCACGGCACTCAGGTGCCACTGCTGGAGCGTGAAGACATAGTGTTCGGCCTGCTCGCGCAGACCCGACCACACGACCGAGCGACCCTGCTCGTGGACTTCGAGCATGTGCTTGCGGGCCCGCGTCTCGTCAAAACCGAGCACTTTTTTGAAGACGAGCACGACGTAGCTCATCAGGTTGACCGGATCATTCAGCACCACGACCCGCCACTGGTCCTGGAGGGCCAGTTCGGTCGCGGTGCTGACTTCCGGCGACGGGGAGGTTCTGGTCGCGAACTCGGTCATGCCTTCGCGGCTGCCTCCGCCACGGCGGCGGCGAGACGGGCCTCGGCCTCGGCGAGCGGAACCTTGGCCACGTCCTTCGACGTGCGAGCCTTGAGTTCGACGATGCCGTCCTTGAGGCCCTTGCTGCCGATGGTGAGGCGAAGCGGGAGACCGATGAGATCGGCATCCTTGAACTTCACACCGGGACGCTCGACACGGTCATCAATGAGGACATCCGCCCCGGCCTTCTCCGCCGCCGATGCGAGCTTGCGCGCGAGATCCATCATCTCCGGGAGCTGGGGGTCGAGGACCACGATCAGCACCTGGAAGGGCGCCACCGCCCAGGGCCAGACGATGCCGTCGGCATCGTGGCTCTGCTCGATCACGGCCTGCAGCGTGCGGCTGATGCCGATGCCATAGCAGCCCATGACCATGAGGTGCGACTGCTTCTGGTCGTCGGTGTAGACCGCGCCGAACTTCTCGGAGTACTTGGTGCCGAGCTTGAAGATGTGCCCGACCTCGATGCCGCGGCGGACCTTGAGCGGCTGGCCGCTCTTCGGATCGGGCTCGCCCGGACGCACGCGGCGGAAGTCGCCGAACTTCGTGATCGCGAGGTCGCGGGTCACGTTGACGTTGCGCAGGTGGAAGCCGTCCTTGTTCGCGCCGGTCGTGCCATTGCCGATCAGGCGAATGGCGTGGTCGGCAAAGATGCCGGCAAGCGCACCCGGGTTCTTGATCGTGCCCTTGACCGCACCGAGGCTGCCCGGCTTGGCGCCGAGAACCGGCTCGATCTCCTCAGCCGTGGCCGGACGGAACACCGTGAAACCGAGCGAACCCAGCTTGGCCTCCTCGAGTTCGTCGTTGCCACGGATGACCACGACAAAGGGTTTGCCGTCACCCACGTAGACGAGGGTCTTGAACTGCTGCTCGGCCGGCACCGAGAACGGCGCGGCCGCGAGCGCGGCGATCGTCACCACGCCCGGCGTCGCAAATTCCTCGACCGCGCCAACCGGGGCTGCATCCGCGAGGTCAGCAGGCACCAGCGCGCTGGTCGCCTTCTCACGGTTGGCCGCATAACCGCTCTCCTCGTTGTAGATCACGTCATCATCACCGATCTCGGCCGGGACCATGAACTCGTGGGAGAAGCTGCCGCCCATCACGCCCGTGTCGGCCTCGACCGCGATCGCGGTCACACCGATGCGGCGGAAGAACGCCTCGTAGGCGCTCTTCATCGCAAAGTAGCTCTTCACCGCACCGTCGTCGTTCGCGTCAAACGAGTACGCATCCATCATGACGAACTCGCGCGCGCGCA
The DNA here is from genome assembly GCA_036401075.1 of Opitutaceae bacterium. Taxonomy (GTDB): domain Bacteria; phylum Verrucomicrobiota; class Verrucomicrobiia; order Opitutales; family Opitutaceae; genus CAMAXB01. The sequence continues at coordinate 21,642 of DASWVY010000020.1, read as the reverse complement.
TCAGGCCGAAGCGCGGACGTATCTCGTTACGGAACTTGGTCGCGATCTGATAAAAATTCTTCGGCAGGTCGCGGTAACTGGAGATCTCGGACTTCACGAGGGGCGTGATGACCTCCTCATGGGTCGGCCCGAGCACGAACTCCGGCTCGCGTCCGCCGCGCTTGCCGTCGCCGGCACTGTCCGCGCGGAACATGATCTCGCGGGCCGCGGCCCAGCGGGGACCCTGCTCCCAGTTCTCCGCCGGGTGCAGGTGCGGCATCCACAGTTCAATGCCGCCCGCGCCGTCGAGCTCCTCGCGACAGATCTGCGTGATCTTCTGCATCACCCGCAGGCCGAGCGGCATGTAGGTGTAGAGGCCGCCGCCGAGCTTGCGCACGAGACCGGCGCGAACGAGCAGCTTGTGCGACGCGATTTCGGCGTCGGACGGGCTTTCCTTGAGGGTCGGGATGAAAAACTGGGACCAGAGCTTCATGAAGCCCGCCAACGAAGCACCCACCCCTCCCCGGGGCAACCGTATTTCGGCCGGGCCTGCCCGGCCGAATCGTTCTCACTCTCTTACTCGTTCTCATTCTCGGAGATTGGCGATTGGCGTATACCTGAGGTCCCAGCGCTCAAGCTCCGAGCCCGAGAACGATGCCAGGCCGGGCCCCTCCCCGCTTGCCCCGCGCCGGCCAACCCGCTTTCCTTGCCGGTCTTCCATGTCCGCCCGTTCCTCCGCCAAGAAGCCCTGGTCCCTCAAGTGGGTCGCGATCATCATCCTCGCGTGCATCATCCCGTACACGTGGATCACGATCCGGTACCGCAAGCCGGGCCCGGCGTTTCAGCCCTACGAGGACTCCAAGAACCGCGCCAATGTCCTGCGTCTGCTCGACGCCGGCTATCAGCGCATCGCGGTGGAGGCCCTGCGCCCGGCTGATCCGGCCCGCACCGCCCCCGCCGGTCCGGCCGCCGAGGTCACCGCAGCTCCCGGCGGTCTGCCGCCCAAGCTGAGCGACACGCTGGTGGAAATCCCGCTCATGCCCGACCGCGTGAACACGGTCACCGCCCCGCGTGAATCGGTCAGCACCGGCGCTTACCGCCTGCAGTTCACCTGCAGCGTGCCCGACAACAAGGAGCAGCTCAAAGGCGCCGAGGTCTACGTGCGTGACCGCGAACTCACCCTCATTCCCACGTTCGAGAAGATCGAGGGCGGCCTCCTCGCCCGCACCACCGAGAGCGTGGTCCTGCTCGAAATTCCCGCCGGCACGCTCAAGCCCGGCCGCTACCTGGCCACCATCGTCGGCGCACGCCAGTCCCAGCGCTGGAACCTGGACGTGCGCTGAGGCGAAGCCTTCCGTCCTTGGGAGCGCGGGCCGCTGGCCCACTCAGCGTTTGGTTACTCCCATCCCGAACTCCGCAATCAGGCGGGCCAGCGGCCCGCACCCCCAGGGACACCTCGCGCCTCACGGCACCATTGACGCGACGGTCTCCTTCGCCGACAACACGTTCGACCCAAATCCATGAGCAATGGCTCCGCCACGCCGGCCACCCCGGCCTCCACCACGACGATCAAGCCGACGGACCTCCGTGGCATCCTGAAGTATATCCCGCGCTTCCGTGACCAGATCTTCGTGCTCGCGGTCGACGGCTCGAGCGTCGCCGATGAGAATTTCAGCAACCTGCTCGTCGACATCGCCGTCCTCCGCAGCCTCACGATCCGCGTCGTGCTCGTGCACGGCATCTCCGAGCAGCTCCGCGAGCTCTCGGCCCTGCGCGAGATTCCGATCACGAATCACGACGGCACCGGCGTGACCGATACCGCCACGCTCGACCTCGCCGTCCGCGCATCCGCGCGGGTTTCCCACCTCATCCTCGAGGGCCTGACCCAGAACGGCCTGAAGTGCGCCATCACCAATGCGGTGCGCGCCCTCCCCATCGGCGTGCTCAAGGGCGTCGACCAGCAGTTCACCGGCAAGGTCGACCGCGTCGACAAGCACTTCCTCGAGCACCTCATCCAGGAGGATGTGGTCCCGATCATCCAGCCGATCGGCTTCGGCCCCGACGGCCGCGCGCTCCGCATCAATTCCGACCTGCTCGCCGCCGAGATCGCCGAGGCCCTCAACGCGACCAAGATCCTCTACCTGACCGAACTCCCCGGCCTGCTCGTCAACGGCGAGTTCCGCCGAGAGATCTCGGTTGATGCCGTGCGCGCGCTGCTCAAGGAGCACCCCGAGCACATCGCCGAGGAGGCCCGCTCCAAGATCGTGCACGCGGTCAAGGCCATCGAGACCGGCACTCCACGCGTCCACATCGTCGACAGCCGCATCTTCGACGGCCTGCTCAACGAGGTTTTCTCCAACGAGGGCGTCGGCTCGCTGGTCTACGGCAACGATTACCAGCAGATCCGCAAAGCCACCAAGCGCGACGTCCGCTTCATCTACAGCCTCACCCGCAGCGCGGTGAAGCGCGAGGAGCTCCTCCACCGCACCCAGCAGGCGATCGAGAAGAACATCGACCACTACTACGTGTTCGAGATCGACGAGAACATCATCGCCTGCATCACGCTCTATTTTTATCCGGACAAGAAGGACCTGGCCGAGATCGGCTCGGTCTACGTGCTGCCGTTCTACCACAACCGCGGCATCGGCCGGAAGATGGTCGACTTTGCCTGCATGCGCGCGCGTGAACACGGCGCCAAGCAGGTCGTCGCCCTCTCCACCCAGAGCGCGACGTTCTTCATCACCGTCTGCGGCTTCGAGGAGACCGACAAGTCGATCCTGCCGAAGGACCGGCTCAAGCTCTACGAAGAGAGCGGTCGCAATCCGAAGGTCCTGATCAAGTCCCTCGAGTAACCCGCATGCGGGCCGTGATCCAGCGCGCCGCGCGCGCGAGCGTGACGATTGAGGGCCGGATCGCCGGCGCGATCGACCGCGGCCTGATGGTCCTCGTCGCCGTGGCCGAGGGCGACACCGCGGCCGACGGCGAGTGGCTGGCCGCCAAGCTCGCCGCGCTGCGCATTTTTCCCGACGAGGAGGGCCGCATGAACCGCTCGGTCGTGGACATCGGTGGCGGCATTCTCGTGGTCAGCCAGTTCACGCTCTTCGCCAGCACGCGCAAAGGCACGCGGCCATCCTTCAATGGCGCGGCCGCGCCGGCGGTCGCGATTCCGCTCTACGAGCAGTTCCTGATCCAGGTCGAAGCCGCACTCGGAAAACCTGTCGCCCGCGGCGAGTTCGGCGCCTCCATGCAGGTTGAACTGGTCAACGACGGCCCCGTGACGCTGATCATCGACACGCGCGAGCGCGCGTAGGGTTTTGGCTCATCGAGCCCGCAGCTTGAGGTGGAACGCGTTGTCCTCAACGCGTTGGCTTGGCGCAAGTGGCCAACGGTTCGATCCAGCGTCTTGAGGGCAAGACGCTCCACCTCGGGCCGGGTCAGCGACCCCAGCTACACCGCCCTCACTCGCGTGCCGTTCGCGGATTCCATCCATTTCCCAGCACGAACGCCGGATCGCGATAGCTCGCGATCAGCGCGGCATCCGCCACCGCGTCAAGCTGGCGCGATCCCGCCAGCCGGCGGCTCGCGTCAATCGCAGCCCCGGCCGGATCGCGACTGGCGAACTCCCAGAAACGCAGCCGCGTGAGATCGCCCAAACCTTCCGGCCGTCCACCCTGATGCTCCCAGCCCACCGGACTGACCGAGGGACCGAGCACACACTCGATTAGCACCACCTCGCTCTCGGGAAAGCGCCACGGCTGGATGCGCGAAAGCACATTGCCGGTGACACCCGGCTCGCCCTCGAACGTGCAGCGCAGAAAGACAAAACCGTGCCGGCCCGGCGGATTGCGCACCTGCGTGTAGTAGGCGTCCGACCGCAGCGAGCGGGCCACGCAGTTCTCGAATAAAACCGGGCCCGTGCCCCACAGAAAATCCACATCACCCTCGATTCGGCAGTTGGCGACATACGCCTGGCCGTTGACCTGCAGCGTGTCCTGGTAGCTGAAAAGATCGACGTCTCGGATGACCGTGCGCGCCGTGGTCGTGCCGTTGACAATCACCGCCTCCGCCTGACTCCCGCCGTGCGGTGTCGTGTTGCGAAACGTGAGGTTGCGCAACACAAGTCCCTCCGTGCGGTGGGCCAGAAACATCCCGCGGCGATAAACCCGGTCCAGACTGCCGGGCTCCACCCGACTCGGGTCGCCTGACGGGCTCTGGTAGGGATGACGCCCGCTGTTGGGATTGAAACGCTCGTTGTTCGCGTAGGCGATGACCGTGCCCGTGCGGTCTTCACCTTCGAGCGTCACCACATGCTTCTCCAGCAGGCACACGATCTCAGTATAGGTGCCGCGCCGCACGAACACGGTGACCGGCGTGGTGTTGCTCGCCGGAATGAAATCGAAGGCCCCCTGCACCGTGCAGAAATCCCCGGTTCCGTCCGCCGCCACGATCAGCCGCGAGGTGCCGGTCCGAGGCGGTGCCGCGCGGGTCGAGAAGCGCCAGCCCGCTGCGCCGTCAATGGCCCCCAAGGGACCGACGGCATCACGAAAGACACCAGCATCGATCGTCACTGCATAGGTCCGACCATACGTCAAAGCACCGTTCCGCGGGTGAATCGTCGCCTGAGTTCCGGAGAACGTGATCGGATAGTAATTGTAGCCCGGCAGCCCGCCGATGGTCTGCACCGCCGTCGGTTTGCTCGTATCGATCGTCTCGACGATCTCACCGTTGGTCGTATCCGTGATGCGGATCAGGCCACCTGATCCCAGCGCCGGGGGCGTCGCAAACGTGAGACGCAGCGGCGCGTCCGGAGGAACGTCCACCGCCTGCGGTGCCGGGAATGCCCCAGCGAGGCTGAGCGCCCGCGACGGCGCCGTCGGTTCGGCGGCCGCAGCGATGGCGGCCAGCAGGACAGAAAACAACAACCGAGCTTTCATGGGCGCGAAGCTTGGACGGCCGCAGCCGCTGCATCCAGCTCGGCCTCCGTGGGAATGCGGTCAAACGAGCGCACAACCGGGAGTCCCCGCAGGTGCCGGTCGGCGAAATCGAGCATCGCGGTCCAATCGTCGAGCGTGAACGTGTGTCCGTGCTTGGCGTAGTTCACGCCCAGCCGGTCCTCCGCGCCGAGCAGCGCATAGGCCGGTTTTGCGCCCAGCATCGACTGCCGCACCGCCTCCGGCAGCGAGATGATATCGGTGTCGCCCTCAAGCGCGATAAACGGGCGCGGGGCCGCCAGGGCGAGGAACCAGTGCTGGTCAAACGGAAGCCTTTCACGCTGGCCCCAGAATTCATGGAGATTCGGCGAGAACCAGTTCGGGTACTTTTTCTGCATGATGTCCAGCGTCTCGCTGCGGCGCGGACCGGCGAACCGGTAAGCCCCCACCCCGCCGCCACCCGTCACGACCGGCGCGCCCATCAGACGGGAATCGAAGGCTGCGGCGATCATCGCCGCCTTGCCCGCGCGCGACGCGCCGGTGATGATCAGCTTTGAGCCGTCGATCAACGGGTCCTGCTCAAGGTAGTCCGCAATGCGCGACGCGCCCCACGCCCAGACCGCGAGAATCCCCCAGTCGTAACCGGGATAGGCCGGCAGGAAGCGCGTATTGCGAAAGGCCCAGCTGCCGTCGAGATTGCGCAGCGTCGTATCCTCCGCGCAGTCGTTGGTATTGAAGGTCACCAGTGCATAGCCGCGGCGCAGCAACTCGGCATGACCCGGGCTTGCGACAATGGTCTCCGCCGTCGCGGGTCCGCGTCCCGACGCCGCGACCTGCCCGGGAATCACCGGCCCCGTCACCGCCGACGGATCAACCGGCTCCGGCTTCGGCCCGACGAGCAGGAGCACATTCTCGCCCTTGCCCTGGTTGGGGCCCTGCGGGAGTCGCGGCAGGACGGTTCCACCCGGCGGGGTGCCCGCAGGTGAGATCACGGCAGGAAACGGTCCCTCGCCGGCCGGCGTGAAGATGCCGATGTCGAGGCCAAGTTGCGCCGCGGGACCGAAACTCAGGCGGACGAGTCGGTACGTCACGCCGCCAGCCAGGCGCTCCGTATGCACCACCCGGCCCTGCACATTGCCCGGCGCCGGCGGCATCTGCCCGGTGGCGTAGTAGGCAAGCGTGCGTTTCATTTCCTCCCGGCGCCGCAACCACTGCGCGGGTGTCGTCACGCGCGTGCCATCGTCAAAGGTCATGACGTCCGGCAACGCCGGGCGCACCGGCAGATCGCGCACACCAGGCAGCTTTCCCAGCGGAGCCGCGATCGCCGGCACGGGGATCTCGCGCGGATCAGGTCCGGTTTCCTGCGCCACTGCCGGCGCAGCGAGCACCACCGCGAACCAAAGGCTGGCGAGAGAGGAAAAACGGTGTGACGCAACCGGAGCGAAGAACGTTATCATGGGGAGGATCGGGCCGCGACCGCCAGAAGCGGAAGACGGTGCAAGGGGTGAGACAACCCAAGACAATCCGCCGCGCCCTGCAATCCTTCGCGCGGTGGATGGATTCAGGCATCCGTCGCCCCGTTGACGACGTTCAATCAAAGCAGCCTTGCACCTGGCGCCCGCACCCCGAAGAACCCACGCATCCACCGACCCGCCGCCATGCGCTGCTTTTACCATCCGGATTACTATTTTCCGCTGCCGGCGGAGCATCCGTTCCCGATGGACAAGTTCTGGCGCGCCGAGGCGATGATTCGCGCCGCGGACTGCGGCGCCCGCATCGAGCCGGCAGAGCCCGCCCCGCTTGAGGCCGTGCTCCGGGTTCACACGCCCGCTTATCTGGAAAAAATCCGCCACGGCACGCTCGATAGCGCCGAGGCGCTCAAGCTCGGCCTGCCCGCGGGCGAGGCGTTGCTGGAACGTTCGCGCCTCGAGGTGGGCGGCACGCTCGCCGCCACCCGAGCGGCCTTGAGGGACGGGATCGCCTGCAATCTCGCCGGAGGAACCCACCACGCGTTCGCCGACCGCGGACTTGGGTATTGCGTGCTCAACGATGTCGCAATCGCCATTCACGACCTTGAGGCGACAGAACCCGGCCGACGGCGCTACGCGGTGATCGACACCGACGCCCACCAAGGCAACGGCACACACGGGATATTCGCCGGCCATGAGCGTGTGTTCACCTACTCCCTTCACGTCGGGCGCAACTACCCAGCGATCAAGACCCCGGGCAATCTCGATGTGGAACTGCCCCGCGACGTCCACGGCACGGACTACCTCGAACAGCTTGAGTCCACCCTCGCACCCGCGCTCGCGGAAGCTGCTCCTGATTTTGTCTTCTGGATCAGCGGCGCCGATCCGCACGTGAACGATCGCTTCGGCCAGATGCGGCTGAGGGACGCCGACCTCGCCGCCCGCGACCGTCACGTGCTGGAGCAGGTGACGGCTCGGCGCGTACCGCTGGTGGTGCTCTACGGCGGCGGCTACAACCGTGACCGCGAACACACCGCGAGGATCCACGCCAACACGGTGATCCTCGCGGCGGAATTCGCGGCAAGATGAGGAATTGAGGTGGAGCGCGTTGCCCTCAACGCGCTGGTTTGGGTGTCAGCAGCGAAAGCAATTCGATCCAGCGTCTTGGGGACAAGCCGCTCCACCTCCGACCGGCCTCAACGAGGCCAGCCACATCGATCTCGAAATTCGAGAATCGAGATCGAAAATCCTCATCCCTTCACCGCCGGAGCGACCGGCGCGAGCGTGCGCAGGTAGGCCCAGAGCGCCTTGAGTTCGTCGTCGGTCATCTGGCCAATCGCCGCCGGCATGACCGGGCTGACCGCGGAGCCGTCGGGACGTTTCGCGGTGCGCAGCGTCGCGATGAACGCCGCCTCGTTCCAGCTGGAGATCCCGTTGCCCGCGTGCGGCGTCAGGTTGGCCGCCGCCGGCCAGTCCGGTGGTGCGCCGGGGATACGGCCGCCCGCAAAGTTCTCCCCATGGCAGCCCGTGCACGATGCCGCCAGGTAGCGGCCATAGTCGGCGCTGATGCCCGCCGCGACCGAAACCGGGCGCACGGCGGTGTGATCGATGTGCTCGGCCGAGAGCTTCATCTCACCGTTCACGATCAACAGCCGGGAAATCGGGCCGGGCGCCACGGGACCCCGCTCGCGATCAACGGCCGGGACCGTCTTGAGGTAGGCGATCATGGCGCCCAGATCCTCGTCGCTCAGCGCCTGATATTCGAGTGAGGGCATCAGCATCAGGGCGCGCCCGTCGCGCGCCAGACCGTGTCGGATCGCCCGCACGTAGTCGGTGTCGGAGTAGTCCATCGGCAGGCCGCCGCGCCCCGCCGTCAGGTTTGGGCCGGCCAAGCGGCCGACCATCGGATCATTGATCACAAGAAAGCCGCCCAGATCCGCCCCATGGCAGTCCGCGCAGCCCCGCGTCGTGACCAAATGCTTGCCGCGCGCAATTGTGGCGGCATCCGACGCCACCGCCACGGGACGCACGGTGACGTCATGCTTGCGTGTGAGCTTCCGGTGACTCGCACCGTACACGCCACCCACCGCCACGAGGACGAGGGTCAACAAGCCGGCCACTCCGAGGCCGGCGTACTTCAGGGGTTTTCCTAGTTTCATGGGCGGGCACCTTTGCAGTCGGCGTGCCAACCGGTTCACCAGAACCCATCCATCATCATTCCAATGACTTAGCAAAACGATACCGCTGGGACGAACCAGCCGTCCGTATCAAAATTGAAAACCAGCCGTCCCAATTCCGAACACTTCAGGGCCGGCACTGTCCTGTCCCGGAGGGCACTTCCGATTGCCCGCGAATCGCTTCACCTGATTGGCTGCATCTCTCGCCATGCGCTTCATTTTTATCTACGGAAAGCCTGCGACCGGAAAGTTGACCATCGCGCGCGAGGTCGCGCGTCGCACCGGTCTTCGCCTCTTTCACAACCACCTCATCGTCGATGCGGTGAAGGCGGTCTACGATTTCGGCACGCCCGGATTTGTCGCGCTGCGTGATGAACTTTGGCGCACGGCCTTCACCCGCCTCACGCGCGATCCGGCCCTGGAAGGCCTCATCTTTACCTTCAATCCGGAGAACTCCGTCCCGCAGGCCTTCGTCGACGACCTGTTCGCGCTCTTTGATCAGGCCGGCGCAACCATCCATTGCATCGAGCTGACCTGTCCCGAGGAGGAGATCGAGCGGCGCCTCGATTCGGCGTCACGCCACGAGTTCGATAAACTCACCGACGTAGCGCTCTACCGGAGCCTGCGCGAGCAAGGCGTCTTCGAAACGCCCGTCATCCGCCGTAACCGGCTGGTCATCGACACCACCACGACACCTCCGATCGAGGCCGCTCAACGTATCGCCGCGCTGATCTGATGTAGCCGGGGTCGCTGACCCCGGTCCGTGCTGCTAGCATCCCCTGGCCAAGACACCGGGGTCAGCGACCCCGGCTACATCGAACCTTTAGCCTTTGCGCCGCCAGAGGGCGCCCAAGACGATCATGAGCACGCCAAAAAGCGCGGGGCCGACGTACCACGCGATGAATTCATTGCGCGTGAACCCGAGTTGCGCTTCGTCCGAGACCTCGATCAGCGCATAGGCCCCGATCACGTTCACCACCGCCGAGACGATCGTGAGCGCCCCCACGCCAATCAGCCCATAACGAATTGCCCGGACGAGCAGCGGATGCATGATGCCCGAACCTTGGATCACCGGGCGGGCGCTGTCGACGTCCGTAAATTTCGATTTCCCCTCGCCTACCGGCGGCACGATCCTTGCAGTCGCATCGCTTTCCAACGCCTCTCCGCATGACCCTCCTTCGCTTTTCTTCGCGGCTTGCCCTCCTGCTCATCGCCGCGTGCGCGGTCTCCCTGCGCGCCGCGACGTTTGACCTGACCTCCGCGTCCATCGCCGACATCAACGCCGCCTTTGACGCCGGCGCGCTCACTTCCGAAAAACTTACCCAGCTCTACCTCGCGCGCATCGAGGCCTACGACAAGAAGGGTCCGTCGCTCCGCGCGGTCCTCGCGCTCAACCCCAACGCGCTGGAGGAGGCCCGTGCGCTCGACGCTGAACGCAAGGCCAAAGGTCCGCGCGGCCCGCTCCATGGCATCCCGATCCTGCTCAAGGACAACATCGACATGGTCGGCCTGCCGACCACCGCCGGCTTCTACGCCCTGCGCGATGCGATGCCTGCCGAGGACGCCGAGCAGACCCGTCGCCTGCGCGCGGCTGGCTGTGTCATTCTGGGCAAGACGAACATGAGCGAGTTCGCGAGCGGCGCGGCCATCTCGACGCTCGGCGGACAGATGCTCAACCCGCACGCGCTCGACCGCTCGCCCAGCGGATCAAGCGGTGGCAGTGGCGCCGGCATCGCCGCCGGTTACGCCGTCTTCGCCCTCGGCACCGACACCGGCGGCTCGATCCGCGGCCCGTCCTCCGCCAACGGCATCGCCGGCCTCAAGCCCACCATGGGTCTCAACGGCCGCGGCGGGATCATTCCTCTTTCGCTCTCGCTCGATACGGTTGGTCCCATGGCCCGCAACGTCGCCGATCTCGCAGCCGCGCTCACGGTCATGGCCGGCCCCGATCCGCGCGATCCGGCGACCAAAGGAGCCCCCACGACGCCGGTCGACTACACCGCCGCCTTGAAGCCCGGCGCACTCAAAGGCGCACGCCTGGGTCTGCTCCGCGACTACATGAAGGGCGATCCAGGGGTTGATGCGGTGATCGAGACGGCGGTCGCCGTGCTCCGCGCCCAAGGCGCCGAGGTGGTCGAGATCACCCTGCCGTCCTATGTCATCGGATTGAATGGTGGACTCTACACCGCGATTCGCAACCCGGAGTTTCGCTACCAGATCGAGGACTACCTGGCTTCCCTCCCTCGTGAGGATCTCCCGAAAACGCACGCGCAGATCATCGAGCTCAGCGAGAAGATCAAGGACCAGAACCCAGACGGATGGGTCCGCAACCAGAACCGGCTCGACTGGTACAAGCGCGAGGCCAAGGCCGGCACGCTGGAGGACGGCCCCTACCAGAGCGCGCTGCACGACGGCGCCAAGATCGTGCGCGACAATCTCGAGTGGTTCATCGCGAAGGAGAAGCTCGACGCGTTCATCGCGCCGACGTCCATCCGCCCCGCCGGCCTGATCAAGGCACCGCCCGAGGGCACGGCGAGCAGTGGCAGCAACAACGGCTCAGCCACGCACCTCGCCAACATCACCGGCTGGCCCGATCTGATCGTTCCCGCGGGCCTGACCAGCAATCCCCGGCTGCCCGTCGCGCTGTCCTTCATCGGACCGGCGTTCAGCGAGGCCCGCCTCCTGGCGCTCGGCTACGCGTTCGAACAGGCCCTGCCGGTACGTACCCTGCCGTCAACGACGCCTCGGCTGGAGGGCGAGAAGTTCGAGTACTGAGATCCGATCCAACGATCCATTTAACCACAGATTGACACAGATGGTCACAGATTCCGGATCACAGCAGATCAGATCTGTGTGAATCTGTGTCATCTGTGTCATCTGTGGTTAAATTTTTGGAGAACTCGGTTTCGTGCCGACGTAGATCGTCGCGGCGGCGCGACGGGCGCCAGGATGGAGGCGGGCGGCCACAACCTCGACGCTCAGGCCCGCGGCCGTCATTCGCTTTTCGAACGCGCGGTCGGCTCCCGCGGACCAAAACGCCGCCTTGCCACTCGGCTTGAGCGCCGCGACCACGCGCTGGAGCCCCGCGCTCTCGTAGAGTTGGCGATTGTGACGGCGGACCATCGCCTCGGGGCCGTTGTCGATATCAAGAATGATCGCGTCGTACTCCGGCTTGAGCGTGCGCGCCAGGACCTTGGCCACATCGCCCGCGACGCACGTCACGCGGCGATCATCCAGCAGCGCGCCGTTCAAGCCCCGCAGAAAGCTCCGGTTCCACGCGAGCACCGCCGGAATGAGTTCCGTCACCACCACGGACGCCTTTGGTCCCACCCGCGCCAGAACGCTCTTGAGTGTAAACCCAAGTCCCAATCCGCCGATCAGCACGCGCCCCGGGCCCGTGCGCGTCAAATGGGACGTGGCCAATTCGCCCAGTTGTACCTCCGAGGCGGAGAGCGACGACTCCATCAGCGCCTGGCCCTCCAACCGGATCGCGTAGCGGCCATCGTGCTCCTGCAGCGTGAGGCGCTGGCCTTCGGGCGTCTTGATTTCTGCGAGCGTGATATGCGGTTTCATCGTCGACGCAGCCAGCGTGCGGGTCAGGCGGACGCTGTCGAGCGGACAGCGGGCTACGGGCTGCGGGTTCCCGTCTCGACTCATCGCGGGTGATCACTGAAGCTCCGGCACCCCGTCGGACGTCCCGAGTTCCCCGCCAACCCCATGAACGCCCTCCTTCGCTTCGCCCTGCCCTGCCTGGCGCTTTCGCTTGGCTCTTCCCTGAACGCCGATCCCGCCTGGCTGCCACCCGGGCTGCCACCTGCGCCTACCGAGGGCCCCGCCCTCACGCCGGGCGCGTTTCTGACCGAACCCCAGGGCAAGGCGGTGCTCGACGCCGCGCTCAAGCAGTTTCCCGACAAGGCCTCGTGGGACGCCTACGCGGGCCACGTTCGCACCCGTATCCAGGAAGGCCTGACGCTCACTCCTTGGCCCCGCCGCTCGCCGCTGGCTCCGATCATCCGTGCCAAGCGCACCTACGACGGCTACACGGTTGAGAATGTCACCTTTGAGTCCGTTCCGGGTGGATTCGTCACGGGTTCGCTCTACCGTCCGCTCAACGCCCGCCCGCCCTACGCCGCCGTGCTCACCACCCACGGGCATGGGCGCAGAATCGAGAAACCCGAGGACTACGCCACCCACGCCCGGTTCAGCCCCTCGATGCAAACCCGCGCTGCCTCGTTGGCGCGGATGGGTGCGGTGGTCTTTGCGATCGACATGGTCGGCTATGGCGACTCGATCGCGCTGCTGGGTCAGGACACCCACCGCACGCCCTTCACCCAGACGATCCAGGTCTGGAATGCGATGCGCGCTGTGGATTTTCTGCTCTCACTGGAAGGCGTCGACCCCACCCGCGTCGCCGTGACCGGCGAGTCCGGTGGCGGCACGCAGTCGTTTCTGCTCACCGCGCTCGACCCACGCGTAACGGTCACGGCACCGGTGGTCATGGTGTCCGCCCACTTCTTCGGCGGCTGTCCCTGCGAAAGCGGACGCCCGATCCACCGCACGGCCGATCACTTTGCCAGCAATGCCATGATTGCCGCGCTCGCCGCGCCGCGGCCGCAACTGCTGGTCTCGGACGGCAAGGACTGGACGCTCAACACGGCGAATGTCGAATACCCATTCGTCCGGCACATCTATGGTTATCATGGCACACCTAATAACGTGACCAATGTCCACCTGCCCGAGGAGGGCCATGACTACGGCCCGTCGAAGCGCATCGCCGTTTACCGCTTCCTGGCGACGCACCTCGGATTGGATCTCTCCGCTGTGCAGGGAAAAAACGGATTGCTCGATGAATCCAAGGTCACCGTCGAGCCCCCGGACAAGCTTCACGTTTTCGACGCCGCTTTCCCGATTCCGGAGCGTGCACTGCGCGATCCGGCAGCGATCGAGGCCTCGCTGCGGGCGCTGCAGAAGTAGGCGCTTGAGTCTTTCCCAGACCACAGAAGTCGCGCAGAGACGCAGAGGCGCAGAGCTTCAGAAAGGGATACAATCCCCCATCGGTTTTCTCTGCGGCTCTGCGTCTCTGCGTGATTTCTGGATCGAGTCGACCAGTTCGTCGCTCGGGTCAGCGAACGTGCAGGCGTGCCGCGCTCGCCGCTTCAGTCGTCGAAACCACCCACGCTGAGGCTGCGGCCGTTGTCCTTGGGACCGAGCTTGAGGATGAAGGGCGCCGCGACCTTGGCCCATGCGTCGGCCTTTTGATAGGCGGCCGCTCCGTCAGCCCAGGCCGTACGCAGCATGTCGGTGTCGATCACGCCCGGGTTCAGCGGAATCGCGGCCATGCCCTTGGGTAATTCCTCGGCCAGCGCCTTGGTCAGGCCCTCGATCGCCCACTTGCTCGCACAGTAGGGCGCAACCTCGGGCGATACGCTGCGGCCCCAGCCGGAGCTGAGATTGACGATCACGCCCTTCTTCTTCGCGACCATCGGCGGCACGAATTCGCGGATGACGTTGATGGTCCCCGTCACGTTGACGTCGATTAGACGCTTGGCTTGCTCCGCTGGCACGGCCCAGAGCGGCGCCGGCGTGTTCATGATCGCGGCGTTGTTGATCAGCAGGTCAGGCGCCTCGCCGAAACCAAGGACCTTGGCGGCCCAGATGCCAACCTTCACCGGGTCGGCCACGTCAGCCACATCGAAGCTGTGCGGCGAACCATGGGCGAAACGCAGGTCAATGATTCCCTCCGCGCTCCGGCCGCAGCCGGCCACGGTGTGACCGAGACGAATGAACTCCTCAGCCAAGGCCCGACCCAATCCACGCGTAACGCCCGAGATGACGATCTTCATGGGGCTGAAAGTAGCGAGTAGCGAGTAGCGGGTAGCGAGTAGAAAAACCGCAAGCCACCCAATCAGGTGAAATCCGAATACTCGCTACTCACTACCCGCTACTCGCTACTTCAGGACCTACCGGCTCTGCAGGCTGAACTTGTTCAGTCCTGACTTGCGGCAGGAATCCATCACGAAGGCCAGGGTCTTGAGCGGAGTGGTCTCATCGGCGCGGATGAGCACCGGGATGTCACGATCGATGTTGCGCACTTCGCGCAGCAGTTCAGGCAGCTGGGTCTCGGTCGTGGTCTGACCGTTGAAGCTGATCACGCCATCCTTATCGATGCCGATGGTGACCGTGCCTTTGAACTCATTCTTGCCCGCCGTGTCCACGCGCGGGAGCGTGATATTGAGCGTGGTCGCGGAGCGAAACTGCATCGTGACAAACGCAAAGAAGATCAACATCACGAGCACGTCGATCAGGGCCAGGAGATTCATCTCCGGCCGCTTCCGTCGGCGTTGATACAGTCCGCTCATGAAGACGACTTGTTGCTGCGACCGAGAATGCGTTCGAGCAGCACGTCGAGCTGCGCAGCGTAACCCTCGACCTTGCGCTGCAGGTAGCCGCCGCCGACCAGGGCGGGCACGGCGATAGTCAGACCGAGGAGCGTGGCCGACAGGGCCAGCGCGACGCCGCTGGTAAACTGCACGGGGTCAGGCAGGCCGGTTTCGCCGGAGATGGCGGAAAACACGCGAAGCAGCGACCAGACCGTGCCGGTCAAGCCGATGAGCGGGGCGGCGGCGTAGATGATGTCGAGATAAGGCAGACCGCGCTCCATCCGGTTGAGTTCGAGGCGGGCAAAGGCCTTGACCGCGCCTTCGTCGCCCGGGTGGCGCTCGGCGTACTCGACGATGCGGGCCAGCACCGAGTGCTTGCCACCGGTGATCGGCTTGCCGTCGACGATGGCGTCGACCAGGTCCTGAGGGAGGACGGCGGCCTTGCGCAGGGCGAAGGCGCGTTCAAAGAGAATGAAGACCATCACGATCGAGCAGAGCCCGAGCGGATAAATGAGGATGTCGGCACCTTTGAAGACGTCGATCAGGGCGAAGAACATAGAGAAGGAGGTCCTAGTGTGACGTGCGGACGCGGAAAAGGTTCAGTAAAAATGACAAGAGGCGCGGTTTCCCGCGCCTCGTCAAATTTTAAGGTTAAACGGTCGAGCGCACCCAAACGCAAAAAAACCGACCCAATGAGGTCGGTTTGATCGCCAAAAGGTGGGCCGCGTCGTCCCCGACGCGGCGGGTTGGAATGTAGCCGGGCTCGCCGAGCCCGGGGCTTGGCGTAACCCAACGAAAAGCCTGACCGGGGTCGGCGACCCCGGCTCCACCGATCAATCAGGCGGCGAGGTACGGGAGCTTGGTCGCGGTGGCCTTGACCGACGGGATGCCGTCGAGGAGCTCGCCGATCGCGTCCCAGCGTCCATTGACCAGCGCGTCGCGGGCGCTTTCGCGCTGGGCGATCCTGACCGACTGGCCGCCGAAGCGGGCCTCCAGCTTGACGAGATCGATCACGACCTCGGCCTGCGGGTTGGTCTCCACGAAGGCGGCGATCTTGGCGATGTCCTCGCGGGCGGCGGTCACGCACGGGATGCCGAGCGTGGTGCTGTTGCCGAAGAAGATCTCGGCGAAGTTCTCGGCGATGACCGCCTTGAAGCCGTACTTGGCGATGGCCTGCGGCGCGTGCTCACGGGAGGAGCCGCAGCCGAAGTTCGCGCCGGACAGGAGGATGGTCGCGCCCTTGAAGCGCGGCTCGTTCAGCGGGTGCGGCTTTTCGGTGCCGTCGAGGTTCTTGCGGACGTCGTAGAAGAGGAATTCGCCGAGGCCGTCGAACGTGACGCACTTCATGAAGCGCGCCGGGATGATGCGGTCGGTGTCGATGTCATTGCCGGGGACCTGAACGGCGCGGCCGGAGACGGAGGTGATCTTTGCGAGAGCCATGGGAGGGAGGGGGGCTGCGCCCCAACGCTCAACGTTCAACATTCAACGCTTAACGTTCAATGTCGGAAGCGGGCGGAGGGACGGCCGGGTGATGAGTTGAAAGTTGAGAGTTAAACGTTGAGCGTTGAACGTTCGTGCGAAGCACGTCAGTTCGCGCTGACCGCGAAGACCTCGCGGGCGTCGGCGACCTGGCCGGTGACGGCGGCCGCGGCGACCATAACAGGACTCATCAGGATGGTGCGACCGGTGGTCGAGCCCTGGCGGCCCTTGAAGTTGCGGTTGGAAGAGGACGCGCAGAGCTGATCGCCGATGAGCTTGTCGGGATTCATCGCGAGGCACATCGAGCAGCCGGCGGCGCGCCACTCAAAGCCCGCCTCGGACAGGATCTTGTCGAGTCCGAGCTTCTCGCACTGAAGCGCGACGATCTGCGAGCCGGGGACGGCGATGGCCTTGACGCCTGGCGCGACCTTGCGGCCCTTGATGTACTTGGCGACCTCCTGGAAGTCCGAGAGACGGCCGTTGGTGCACGAGCCGAGGAAGGCGACGTCGATCTTGGTGCCCTTGATCGGGGCGCCGGCAGGCAGCTTCATGTAGGCGAGCGCCTCGATGATGCCGGCCTTGTCGTCGGCGGAGGTGGCGGTCTCCGGGCTCGGGATGTTCTCGGCGATCGAGATGCCCTGACCGGGATTGATGCCCCAGGTCACGGTCGGCGCGATGTCGGCCGCGTTGATCTTGACGACATCGTCGTACGAGCAGCCCGGATCGGACGCGAAGGATTTCCAGCGCGTGACCGCCGCGTCCCACGCCGCACCCTGCGGCGAGTAGGGACGGCCCTTGAGGTAGGCGAAGGTCGTCTCGTCGGGATTGACGTAGCCCACGCGGGCGCCGCCCTCGATCGACATGTTACAAACCGTCATGCGCTCCTCCATCGTGAAGCCGTCGAACACGCTGCCCGCATACTCATACGCGAAGCCGGTGCCGCCGTTCACGCCGAGCGTGCGGATGATGTGGAGAATGACGTCCTTGGCGTAAACACCGGCGCGGAGCTTGCCGTTGACCTCGATGCGGCGGACCTTGAGGGCGCCAAGCGCCATCGTCTGCGTCGCGAGCACGTCGCGCACCTGGCTCGTGCCGATGCCAAACGCGATCGCACCGAATGCACCGTGCGTGGAGGTGTGAGAATCGCCGCAGGCAATCGTGGTGCCGGGCTGGGTGATGCCCTGCTCGGGTCCGACGATGTGCACAATGCCCTGCTTGCCCGTCGCGCGGTCGAAGAAGGTGATGCCGAACTCCGCGCAGTTCTTGCGCAGCTCGTCCATCATGGCCTGCGCCAGCGGATCATGGTACGGCTCGACGACCTGATCGGTCGGAACGATGTGGTCGACCGTGGCGAACGTGCGGTGCGGCATCAGGACCTTGAGGCCGAGGTCGCGCACCATGCCGAACGCCTGCGGACTCGTGACCTCGTGAATAAGGTGCGTACCGATGAGGAGCTGGGTCTGGCCGTTGGCCAGCGTGCGCACGGTGTGCGCATCCCAGACTTTCTGGAAGAGTGATTTTGCCATGGTCGTGGTGAGGTGTGGTTCTGAAAAACGCGGACAGCCGCGCAACAAGGGACTCTGACCTTAGCAGATTCTTGCCATACCGGAAATTACTTGTTTTGCCTTATTTGATGCCTCGTGAGTATCAATTTCCGTTTGAGCTCCGCCACCTCGTGTACTTCCGCGAGGTCGCCAAGACACTGCACTTCCGCAAGGCGGCCGAGTCCCTCGGCGTGGCCCAGCCGGCGCTGAGCCGCCAGATCGCCCAACTCGAGGCGACCCTGGCGGCCCAACTCTTCAACCGCACGCAGCGCCGCGTCGAACTGACCCCGGCCGGCCGGGTGCTGCTGGAGCGCATCGAACCCTTGCTCCGCGCCTTGAGCGGCATTCCGCGCGAACTTCGCGCGGTCGCCGGCGGCGAGGTCGGCCACCTGCGCGTGGCCTTCACCGGGTTGGCCATGGCGACCGTCTTGCCGCGGATCCTGCGCGAGTTTCACAAGCGCCATCCCGGAATCAGGCTGGAGCTGAACGAATCGCCGACGGTCGCCCAACTCAACGCGCTGCGCGCCGGCGAACTTGCCTGCGGCTTCTTTCACCCCGAGGACAAGCCGCCGCCGGGCCTGTCGACCCACCTGCTGCTGCAGGAAAAAAACGGCGTGTTACTCCCCTCCGATCATCCCCTCGCCCGGCGCCGCGTTCTCCGCCTGCGCGACCTCGCGACCACGCCCTTCGTCCTGTTTCCGCGTGAAAACAACCCCGGCTTCTACGACCGGGTGCTGACCGCATTTCGCGATGCGGGGGTCACTCCGCTGATCGCCGAGGAGGTCTGGCCGCGCGCCAATGGCGTCGGCCTCGTGCGGGCCGGTGTG
The DNA here is from genome assembly GCA_036401075.1 of Opitutaceae bacterium. Taxonomy (GTDB): domain Bacteria; phylum Verrucomicrobiota; class Verrucomicrobiia; order Opitutales; family Opitutaceae; genus CAMAXB01. Next base: position 2,856 of record DASWVY010000020.1, on the reverse strand, counting down.
GGCGCGACATTCATGACGGCTTCGGAGGCACAGCACATCCCGGGCGACGTAACCTTTCATCCGTTGACCGGGCCCGCTCCGGAGAGCCGGCTTGTGGTCGGTTGGCCGCTGCACCCGCCGCCGGAGCCGGCGCTGGCGGCGTTCCTGACGATGGCGGGAGCGCGGCCGGCCGCCATGGCGGCAGACTGATTTTCTACGCCTTTTTGCGTATGGATTGCGCCCTGCGTTGACGCAACACGCGCGGGCGATTCGATGTCGGCGCGCATGGGCCCCTGCCTGCATCAACCTGCTCGCTTTGCGACGACCCGATTCCCGCGCGGGACGGCGTTCCGGTTGACGGCGCTGCTCCTCGCCCTCGCGGCGGTCTGGCCCGGGCGGGCCGCCCCGCTGGAAACCGGCCGGCCGTTCGTCGAGACCTTCACGCCTCGAACCTACCGCGGACACAACCAGGTCTGGAACGCCGTGCAGGATCGCGATGGCGTGATGTACTTCGGAAATCGCGGCGCGGTGCTCAGCTATGACGGCACCGAGTGGCGGCGCCACGAGGTTCCGACCAGCTTTATTCGCGGACTGCTGCTTGGACCGGACGGCCGGCTCTACGCCGGTGGACCTGACGAAATCGGCTACTTCGAACCGGGACCGGGGGCAGTGCGCACCTACGTTTCGCTCAAGGAACATCTGCCGGCATCCGACCGGGCCGTGGGTGTCGTCTGGGGCATCACGCACCATGAGAACCACGTGTACTTCGCCACCGCGCGCCAGATCCTGCGCTGGGATGGATCCACCTTTAAGGCGTGGGCGGTGCCCGCAGATCCCGGCCACGCCCTCTTTTCCGCGCACGGTCAACTCTGGCACCATCGGCCCAATCACGGGCTCTACCGCCTTGAGGGCGATGACTTCATTCCCGCAGGTGACCCAGCAGCGTGGGCCAGCGGTCGAACCGCGACGCTGTTCGAGGCCGGCCCTATCCTCCAGGCAATGATCTCGGATGGTCGCTGGCTCGAACGGCGTGGCGACACGTGGGAGGAGCGCGCCTACGCCGCCGCCGCGTGGGTGCAGGCGGCGGGCGTGAGCGATGTCCTGCCTTTGCCTGACGGTTCGCTCGTCGTCGCCACCAGCAATTCCGGCGTTGTTGTCCTCTCGCCCGACGGCGCGATCGTTCGCCGGCTGGACGAGGATTCCGGGCTCGAAAACCAGCGTGTGCTTTCGCTCACGCTCGATCGCGACGGCGGCGTCTGGCTCGGCACGCACAACGGCATCGCCCGCGCCGAGTTTGGCGCACCCTTCACGGTGTTCGACCGGGCCAACGGGCTTGGCCGCGACTATGTCCGCGCCTTCGCGCGTCACGCGGGAAGCCTCTACGCGGCCGACGCCACCGGGCTGCTGCGGCTCGCTGCGGCCGATGATCGCAGCGGCGGCGCTGCCCGTTTCGAGTCCGCCGGACTGCGGGGCTCCGTGCTCTGGACCTTGGCGACCGACCCCGACGGACTCCTGATCGGTGCCACCCGCGGCCTGCACCGGCTGAAGGCGGATGGAACGACTGAACTGGTCGCGCCCGTACCCGACGCCGTCCTCGCTCTGGCCCGCTCCAGTCGCGACCCCGACCTGCTTTATGTTGGACGCGGGGTCGGCTTCGCCGTCATGCGCCGCGAAGGTTCCAACTGGATTCCTGCCGGCCAGCTCGCCGGATTCGACGGGGAGGTTCGCTCCATCGCGGAGGATCCTGATGGGACCGTGTGGCTCGGGACGACCACGCGCGGGGCGATTCGCGTGACGCCGCCCGAGGATCCTCGCGACTGGACCCAAGCCCGGCACGAGGCGTTCCTCGCGACGGACGGCCTGCCTGCCGACCAGGGCTGGACCATGGTTTATCCGTCTCCGGACGGCACGATCTTCGCCACCCGCAATGGCGCCTTCACGTACGATGGCCCGCAGCGGCGCTTCGAGCCCGCCAGTCAGTTCGACCTCGGCGGACGACCCAGTCGCTACCTTGAGCCGATCGTGGTCACGGATCGCGGGGAAGTGTGGACCCAGACTGAGTTCGCGGACGAGGCCGACGCCTCGCTGCGACTGGGACGCTTTGCGCCCGGAGCCGGCGGCAACCGCGCGTGGACGGCCGCTCCCCGCAAGCTCCTCGACCGGATCGGCTACGGCGGGGCCCGCACCCTCTACTGGGATCGCAGCCCGGCCGGCGAGGCGCTGTGGCTGAGCGGACCCGACGGCACCGTGCGGCTCGACACGGCGCACGCCGACGCTCCCGGTCCGTCGGCCGCGTGGCGAGTCCTGTTGCGCGAGGTGGCTCATCCGCACGACCCGGCTGACGCCGACTCCGCCTGGCCCGAGGAGTTCACCTATTCACGCGAGCCATTGATCTTCCGCTATGCCGCCATCCGCTACGAGGCGGACTCCCCGATCGAGTATCAGACGCGCCTGCTTGGCTTCCAAGACGGCTGGTCCGATTTCACCTCCGCCAACGAAACCCGGTTCACCAACCTGAGCGGCGGACCGTTTACGTTCCAGGTCCGGGCGCGCGACAGCGACGGCCGACTCAGCGAGGTCGCCGAACTGACCTTCAGCGTGGCGCCGCCCTGGCCACGCAGCGGTGCGGCTTATGCGGTTTACGCTCTGGCCCTGATGGGTGCCATGCTCGGCTTTGTGCGCTGGCGGCTGCGGGCGGGCGAGCGCAAGCGCCGGCAACTCGAGCAGGTCGTGGCCCAGCGCACGGCCGAACTCGCCGTGGCCAAGGAGCAGGCCGAGGGCGCCAATCGCGCGAAGAGTCTCTTCCTTGCCAACATGAGCCATGAGCTGCGCACGCCGCTCAACGGCATCATCGGCTACTCGCACGTCCTGATGAAG
>DASWVY010000019.1:0-74722 GCA_036401075.1 Opitutaceae bacterium | reverse complement strand
CCTGCGCAAAGCGGCCGCGCGCACGCTCGCTGACCTCCAGCTATCCCTTGCGCAGAGCCTCACCTCCTTCGAGCCCGCCCACTGCCAAGGCTTCTTTAAGCATGCCAAATATGCGTCTAACTAAATCGAAAACGCTCTAGCCCCACCGTCACGCCCTCGGCCCGCGCGACCGGACGGTCCCATGCCGGCTGGCGCGGATCGCCCTCCACCGGGATAACGTGCGTCCGGAGGATATCCCACCGGGCATCCGAACGGACTTCCCGAGCCATCTGGTCGCGGTCGTTCAGGCCGCCGCCAACCCGCAGGGGCGCTTCAGGGCGGTCCGGATCCCAGAAAAAGCGCCCAGCCGAGGTCTGGTAGTACAAACCGGTGTGCCCCTGGGGACCCTTCGGTCCCTGGACATAAACGGTGAACAGGCCGGCCTCCGACGGCGTAACCCCTTGGTCCATCAGCCGGACCAGCGCATGCAAACTTTCGATGAAGCAGCCATTGCGCAGCTTGGGGAAGGCCTTGGTTTCCGCCCCTAGGCCCGATGACGGCACGACTTCGTAGCCGGCAAACCCGGAGTGAATCTCCTGCAGCAAGGGCAGCAGGTTCGCGCGATCGATGTCCAGCCGGCCGCGACGGTGCGAGAGGCTTCGAGTCCCTTCGCTCGGGATATAGAGCCAGAGCACGCCTTGAAAGGAAAAGACCGCCGCCTGCACGCGCGTCGGCAGATTTCCCGCCCGCCGGGGGTTGCGGATGATGATCGCCTGCGACCAGACGTAAGGTTCAAGCATGGCGCGGGCCTGCGCCACCGAATCGCCATCGCTCGTCCGGGCAACCGCGAAGGGCGTGAGCAACAGCAGGAGGATCAGCGAAAGAAGGGGCGACTTCACACCCCCATAACCATCGGGACCGGCTCATCGGCGCAGAAATGCGACGAATCCCCTCCAGCATGCGACGAACCGCCGGGCTCACGCAACCGCCCCCGAACGACGCCGTATTCGCAGCACGGATGCACGTCCCTGCTGGGATCGTCACGAGCTCAGAGCGCGCTGCGCAGCATCTCCTGCAGACGATCCTGGTAGCCGCGGCTGAGCCGGAGCTTCGTCCCGTCGTGGAGAATGACGGCGTACTCGCCGGCAAAAGCCGGGCTCATCTTCCGCACGCGGTCGACATTCACAATCGTCGAACGGTGGATGCGGATGAACCGCCGCGGATCGAGTCGCGCTTCGAGCCGCGCCATCGTCTCACGCAGCAGATGCGCGCGCCCGGCCGCATGGAACTTCATGTAGTCGCCCTCCGCCTCGATCCAGTCGATCTCCTCCATCTTGAGGAAATAGATCTCCCCGGAGGACTTGATCAGGATGCGATCCGTCAGCCCCCCGGCGTCCGTCCCGGTGGGCGCGGCGGCCGCAACCGGGGCCGCCGGAGCCGGCGCGGGTGCGCGCTCGAACGCGGCGATGAGCCGCTCCAGCCGGGAGCCCAGGTCTCCGGCTCGGCGACGGCGAACCTCCTCGCGGGCCCGCGCGAGGGCGGCGTGAAACCGCGCGTCCTCATAGGGCTTGAGCAGGTAGTCGACCGCACTGACATCAAAGGCACGCAGGGCGTGCTCATCGTAGGCGGTGACGAACACCACCGCCGGCATCGCGGACGTCCCCACCCGCTGGATGACCTCGAAGCCATCGCAACCCGGCATCTGCACGTCGAGGAAGACAATGTCCGGGCGCAGCTTCTCAATCTGGCGGACCGCCTCCGGGCCGTCCCCCACCTCCCCGATCACCTCCACGTACGACACCGCATCAAGCAGCAGCTTCACGCCGCGGCGGGCGGCGGGTTCGTCATCAACGACCAGGATGCGGAGCGGAGCGGAGGAGGCGGAATCGGCGAACATGGAGATCGGGGTCAGGCCTGACAGGGGAGAATGATGGTCACCGTGGTGCCCTTGCCCTGCTCGCTTTGCAGGCGCAGTTCGCTTTTCGCACCATAAATCTTGCCGAGGCGCTCGCGGGTGTTGGCGAGGCCGATGCCCTCGCGGCCCCGGCCCGGGCCGGCCGGCGTGAAGCCCGGGCCGTCGTCACGCACCTCAAGGTGCAGACGCCCGTCACGCACCTCGCCCGTGACCTCGACCAGGCCCGGCGCGTTCTTCGGCCCGATGCCATGGAGAATCGCATTCTCCACGATCGGCTGGAGCAGCAGATTGGGAATCCGCGCGTCGAGCGCCTCGGGCGAGATCGTCGTGCGCACGGTCAACCGGTCGGCAAAACGTGCCTGTTGGATCTCCACGTAGCGGGCGAGGAAATCCATCTCCTGGCGAAGCGTGACCTCGTGGACGCGCGCGCCCTCCAGCGACATCCGCAGGAGCGTACTGAACCGGGCGATGAGATTGACCGCCTCCTCATTGCGCCGCTCCCGCACGAGCACCGCGATCGTGTTCATGGTGTTGAACAGGAAATGCGGGTGCATCTGCTGCCGCAGCACCTTCAGCTCCGTCTCGATCAGGCGCGATTCGAGCTGGGCGGCCTTGACCTGCTCATTCTTGTACTTGCGGTAGATCTCAAAGGAAAACCCGCAGCCCATCACACCCCAGTAGAAAACCATGTCGATGAGGTTGCGGCCAAAGAAATTATCGAGCGCGGTGGTCCAGAAGCCGTTCAGCGACTCGCCTTCCGCGACCAGCACATAGCCGACGCGCAGCAGGTAGTAGCCCGCCATGATCACGAAGCTGAGGATGGCGTGGAACGCGATGCCCCCGACCCAGTAGCCAAGACTCAGCGGGACCTTGGTCCGCAGCCAGAGCACGGCTGGCGCGAGGAACGCCCAGAGCAGCGCGCGCGCGTACTGCGCTTCGGCGACCTCAAGGAAACTGACATCCGTGCGGGTGCTCCGGACATTGAAGTAGACCTCAATCGACAAAATCAGGCCGATGGCCGCCCAGAGTCCGAGCATGCCGAGTCCCTTGGCCGTGCGACTGTGAAGGAGACCGGGTATGTCCATGAACGTGAGACGAGGAACGCAGGCCGAGAACCGGATTGCGATGAAACGCAGCCTGAGCGCGCCGAACACCGGTCGCAATGCGACAAAAGCCACCCCGCCCGTCGCGATTAGCGACGAACTACCAGGCGTAGTGGCCGAATCCGTGAGACAAACCGCCCCCCAGCGCCCCCGCCACCAGCACCAGAATCGCGCCGAGGATCAGGACCGGGCGCAGCGCCGGGCCCGGTTTGCGCGCGAGCGCCGAAGCGAGAATCGCGAGGACAGCCACCGCCACCCCGAGCCAGCGATGCCAGGCGAGCAGGGTCGCCGACTTGGCCGTGAAGCTGGCGAATTCGGCATTAGCCCAACCCAGCGCGGCCGCAAGCGGCGCGGTGACCGCAGCCACCCGCAGGCAGAAAACCATCGCCCCGATCGAGCCCAGCCCTTGCGCGAGGGCGGCCACAACCAGCAGGGCGACCGGAAAATGAACGGCCGGGCCGTGAAACTCGCCCAGCCAACGGAGGGTGCGCGCGACCGCCGAGGGCGGCTCGCGCGTGGGCGCCGCTGCAGCAGGTGTGTCGGCCGGGGCGCCCGCGACGGCGGCGACCGGATCGGGTGCCAAGGCACCCAGCTCAATCCAGCGTCGGATCGTCTCCTTTTGCACCAGGCTCAGCGGACCGTGATCCGAGTCTTCACCCGGCATCTCGTCGTGAAGGACGAGCAGGTAGATCTCCGACTTGGCGGGATCACCGGGAACCACCATGTCGGGATTCGCAGCGATGCGGGGGAGATCCAGCACGTAGCCGAATTCCCCATCGGGCGACGCGAGGTCCGCTCCGTGACACTCAATGCAGGAGGTGCGGAAAATCTCCCGCACCTCCCCCGCCAGCGCCTTGCCGAGCGGCGCATCTTCGGCGCGCGCCGCACCGGCGAGGGCCAGCAGGCCCATCAAACCGAGTACGAACGCGCGCCGCATGCGAATCACTTAACTCAGCTCTTCTTCTTGCGGAATTCGTCGTGGCCGGCCTTCTGCGCGCTCGCCATGTCGGCAACCAGCTTCTCGGCCCCAGCATTGTCATTCGCCTTGAGCGCCGCCTCGAGGCGGTCGACGAGGGCAACCAGATCCTCGATGCCCTTGCCGTACTTGGCGACATAGGCCGCGCGCTCGGCCGCCGGAATGTCGGCCGCCTTCATCGGGATCTCCTTCTTGGCGGCAACCGCCTCGGCGCGGATCGTGGCGACCAGGGCCAGCGAATCGGCGTTCTTTGAGGCGTCCGCCACCTGGCGGCGCAGGGTGCGGAAGGCACCGTTCAGCTTGTCCATCGCCTTGCCGAGTTCGGTCTCGGGCGCCTTCTTTTCGGCGTTAGGCGCGGGCTGGGCGATAATGATGCCGGCGAGGGCGGTAGCGGCGAGAGCCGCGAGAAGCATGCGTTTCATGGGGATGTCGTGCAGACGTGGTTGGTTTGAGGCAGGTATACTGACGCTGGAGGGCGGAAGTAGTTACCGCGATCAGACATCGATATCTCAGTCAGAGGCAAGAAAATGCCCGGCTATTCCCCGCCAACCGGTCGGCCTAGGACCGGAACCGGCGCACGTCGACTTCGGCCTCAAACGGGACTGCCTCGGTGAGATGGTTGACCCACTGCCGGGCGAGGGCCGGTGCCCAGAGCGCGCCTTTCGAGCCCAAGCCACCCAACAACCCCACCCGGGGCAGCTCGGGATGCCGGCCGACACACGGCCGCCGGTCCCTTGCCCCCAGACGAACGCCCGCCTCATGGCTCGTCAGGGCGAAAGGACGGCCCCCCAGCAGTTCGCGCGCACTCGCCTCGAGCTCGGATCGACCGGCCGACGTCGGCTCAGCCGGTCGATCCGACAACCGGTAGGTCGCCCCCACCCGCATCCGGTCCGCCGCCTGCGGCAGGACCCAATGCCCGCGATTCAGGATGACGCCAGGATCGAGGCCTTCGGTGGTTCCCGAAATGATCTCACCGGCCGCCAGCTCCCACGGCACAAAGGCAAACGCCGCCACCGCGTCGGCGCCCGTGCACAACACCACCGCATCACGTTGGCGGCTCTCCGCCACCCCATCGACGCGACGCTTCTGCAGGCGACCCGCCGCCAGCCAGCGTCGGCGCAACCCGGCGATCACCGCCGCCGTGTCGACCTGCCAAGCATCCTCGATCCACACGCCTTCCGCGTCCACCGCACCGAGATGATGCGGCCCCGGCCCGGCCCGCTGGAGCCGGAGCGCCAGCGCCGCGCTCTCGGCCGGATCCCGGAAACGCCGGTAAATCCGCATGGGCCGGATCAGCGCCGCGCCCAAGCTCCGCTCCATGGCGCGGTAGCAGGCCAGAGCCGGCGGGAGCCATTCGTCGAAACGCCAGGTGGGCGCAAACCGCCGGCCCGTGACCGGGTTCAGGATGCCGGCCCCGACCCAACTCGCCGATGTCGTATGATCCGGGTCGGCGATCTCAAATTCAATACCGGCCTCCTCGCAAGCCCACCCCAAGGCGGAGCCGGCGATGCCCTGCCCAACGATCAGGACGGGAGCAGGCATGGCCGGCGAAGACGGAATTCGCCTCAGCGCGCCGCGTGCAGCGCCGCGCCGACAATACCCGCCTCGTTGAGGAACTTGGCCGGGACGATCTTGGACCGGATCTTCAGGTGCTTGAACCACTTCTTGTGGTCCGCGCTGATGCCTCCACCCGCGATGATGAGTTCAGGCCAGAGCAGATTTTCCACTTCGACCAGGTACTCGGTGACCCGGCCGGCCCACTCCTTGAAGGACAGATCAAGCCGATCCTTGGCCGCAGCCGAGATCCGGCGCTCCGCGGGCTTGCCGCGCAGGGGAAACTGGCCGAACTCGGAGTTGCCGTAGAGACGCCCGTCCGTGAACAGCGCGCTGCCCACGCCGGTCCCGAAGGTCAGCATCAGCACCGTGCCGCGCACCCCACGCCCGGCGCCAAAGCGGACCTCCGCAATCCCGGCCGCATCGGCGTCGTTCACGAGACTCACCGGGCAGCCCGTCGCGCGGCCAAAGAGTTTGCCGACATCGCAGCCCACGAAGTCCTGGTGGAGATTGCCGAGAAATTTGATCGTGCCACCGTGGACCACGCCCGGAAAACCGCAGCCGATCGGGCCCTTCCAATCGAAGTGACGCGCCAGCTCGCGGATCACCTCCGCCTCCGCCTTCGGCTTGAGCACGCCAGGCGTGGCAATGCGGTGCCGCGGCGTCAGCAGACGGCCGGTGTCGGTGTCAACGATGGCGCCTTTGACCGAGGAGCCGCCAATATCAATGCCAAGGACTTTCATGGGGTGAGATTAACCACAGATAACACAGAAGAGCACAGATGACTCAATCACGGACAACTCTTCGAGAATCCAATCGGGAATGTTTAAAGTTGAGCAGCAAAGCCAAATGGAGACCTGTGATCGCAAGGTATCCGATCATTTGAGCCACGTGAGCGTCAGTGAAACCATCAGCGACTTTGGGATCCACAATGACCTTCTCGTCGACGATCAAATCCGGAACCAAACGTCCGATCAGCTGGCCGTCATATTGAACGGCAAAATTCTTCTGCTGGTCCACTCGATGTCCGCGTTTCCGTAATTCAATCACCAAGGCATTCTCGTAAAGCTTCTCGTCCAAACCGGGGCGCAACGTATTCAGCACAAGCATGGCAGCCCCAATGATGGAATGACTGAGATCACGGTGAATCCCATCTGCTGAGCTATCTGTGCTCATCTGTGTTATCTGTGGTCACTGCCTCATCCGCATTTGCCGTCGTCGGCGTGCGCGTGGCCGTGGGCCAGTTCATCGGACGTGGCTTCGCGGGCAGCGAGAAGTTCGACGTCAAACGTGAGGTCGATCCCCGCCAGCGGATGATTGCCGTCGAGCAGGACGTCGTTGCCCTCGACGGACACCACCGTGACCACCGGTGAAAACTGATCGTTGCCCACTTGGAATTGATCGCCCGGATTCAGCTCGCCCTCGACCGGCAGGAGTGAGCGCAGCACCCGCTGGACCTGCTGGGGATCGTGTTCGCCATACGCCTTTGCCGCCGGCACCTGGATCTGGGCGCGGGTCCCGGCCGTCACCTGGCGCAGGGCTTCGTCCAGCCCATCAATGATCTGCCCCGCTCCTTCCAGGTAGCGGATCGGCTCACCTCCCGCCGAGGTATCGAGAATGCGACCTTGGGGATCGCGCAGGGTGTAATGGAATGTGACGATGCGACGCACCCCGCCAGTCACGGGGAATCGCCAGCCGGGAACAAGCCGGAAGTCAGGCGGACAATCGGATGGGGCCTGGAGTGCCCCATCCGTCGCATCCGCCCGATGAGTCCCCTTCGACCGCGATCAGGTCTCCTGGCGCAGGATCTCCAGCGGCGGATGGTCCGCCACACCACGATTGCTGAGCAGACCCGTCGTCAGCGTGACCGTCATCACTGCGGCCACCGCCCCCAGCAGGGTCGTCAACGGGAAGGCCCCCACGGTCTTGAAGACGAACGCCGCGAGGAGCCAGTTCGCGAGCAGCGCGAGGCCGCAGCCGACCAGCGCGGAGAGCAGTCCAAGAATCGCGTACTCGACCAGCTGAATGTGCACCAGCTGACGCCGATTCGCCCCGAGCGTGCGCAGGAGCACGGTCTCGCGCAGGCGCTGGAAGCGCCCCGACATCACGGCGCCTGCCAGCACGATCACGCCTGTGGCCACGGTGAAGAGCGCCATGAACTGGACCACGAACTGGATCTTGGAAAACACGCTGTCGAGCGTCTGCAGGATCAGGGCGAGATCGATCGCCGAGACATTGGGCACATCCGCGACCACCGCCCGCTGCACGCGCGCGGAGTCCGCCGCTGTCGCGACCCGCGTCGCAGCCACGAAGAATTTCGGCGCGCCCTCAAGCGCACCCTCCGGGAACACCACGAAGAAATTCGGCTCCATCCGGCGCCACTCGACCTGGCGGATGCTGGTCACCCGCGCCTTGAGCGGCACGCCCTGCACGTCGAATTCCAGCTCGTCGCCCAGGGTCAGCTGCATGTCGCGCGCGAGATCCCGCTCAAGCGAGATCGGCACCACCTCGACCCCCGGCTCCACCCGACCCGTGAAGGTACCTTCGAGCAACGTCTCGGTCGCGGCCAGCTGACTGCGGTAGGTCGAACGATACTCGCGTCGCAAGGTCCAGGAAGGCAGCCGCGAGGTGTTGTCCTTGAGGATCTCCTCGACGGTGCGGCCCTTGAGGCTGCGCACCTTCATCGTGATGATGGGAGCCTTGGCCACGATCGGGGCCGACTGCTCGGCGAGAATGCGTTCCAGCGGCCCGATCTGGTCATCCTGGATATCGAAGAACAGCAGGTTCGGCCGGTTTTCGCCGCCGGTGTTCTCGATCTGCGCCACCAGCGTGGCCCGGGTCAGCGCCAGCGTGACGATGAGAAACGTGCCGAGGCCCAGCGCGAGCAGGAGCAGCACCGTGCGGTTGTTCGGCCGGTAAAGATTGGCCACACCCTGGCGCCAGACATAGGGCGCGCTCTTCGGGAAGAACCGGCGCGCGGACAGCGCAACCAGGCGGGCCAGACCTGTCAGGACTCCGAAGCTGAGGGCCAGCATCGCGACGAAACCCAGGCCGTGCTCCCACTCCGTCGTCTGGACGAGGGCGAAGACCGTGATCGCACCGACGATCACCGCATACAGCGCCCACCGCAACGGGTCACGCCGGTCGATGTTCTCCGCAAAACTGGAGCGAATCGCGACCAGCGGGGACACCCGCCGGATCGAGAGCAGCGGCAACAGCGTGAAGAGCACGCAAATGATCAGGCCGGCGGCCGCGCCCTTGAGGACAGCGCCCCAGGCAATGGTGAAGTCGACGTCAAACGGCAGCATTCCCTGCACCAGCGCCGGAAGCGCCAGCTGGACCGCCACACCGAGCGCAGCGCCGAGAATCGAACCGACGAAACCGATACCGATCCCCTGCACCAGGTAGACCGCAAAGCTGCGCCACGCACTCGCACCCAGGCAGCGAAGCACCGCAACGGTCGCGATCTTCTGGCGCACGTAGACGTGAATCGCACTGGCCACACCGATCGCACCGAGGAAAAGCGCGACAAAGCCGACGAGGCTGAGGAAGGCATACACGTTCTGCAGGGCCTCACCGAGATCCTCCTTGCGCTCCTCCACCGTATCAAAACCGAGGCGGAGCTCGCGGAACCGACTGCGCATGTCCGTCACCAGCTGCTCCGCATTCACCTCGGGGCCGAACTTGAAGTAGGTCTTGTAGCGCACGAGGCTGCCGGGGCCGAGAAGACCCGTTTCAGGCAGGCGCGAGAGCGGGATGTAAACGCGGGGTGAGAGCTGGGCGATCGCCGCCGACTCGCCAGGGACATTCTCCAGCGCCGCCGCAATCGTGAACGTCTGCTGGCCGATGCGCACCGGATCACCGACGGACAATCCATACTGGGTTAGGAGTCCCGTCTCCAGGATCGCGATCTGCTCGCCAGCCGCGAGGCGTGACGCCACGCCGGCAGGCTGGGTCAGGAATTCGCCGTAGAACGGGTAGCCGCCCTCGAGGGCACGCAGGGAAATCAGGCGCGTCTGGCCGCCCGCGCTGGGAAACACGACCATGGAGGCGAACATGATCTCGCGGGACTGTTCGCCACCGAGACCGTCGAGAAACTGCTGCGCTTCCGGTGTCAGGGCGGTGCGGGATTCGACCGCGAGGTCGGCGCCGAGCAGCCCCTTGGCCTGGCCGTCGATGGCGGTCTGGAGGTTCGTCGTGAACGAGCCGATCGCCACCAGCGCGGCGATGCCGAGGACGATCGAGAGCGAAAACAGCAGCAGCCGCTTCCGCGAAGCGCGCGAATCGCGCCAGGCCATTTTCAGGATGAAATTCATGGGTTAACCACGGAATACACAGAACACACGGAAGTCAGACCACCCATTCATAGTGCGATCCGCTCCAGTTCGATTTTCGGGAAATGTCCAAAATTGACGAGAAGCCCCAGGCGATGCCCGGTGGCTCTGAGGTAATTATGCACCTGCGCCCGGTGCTCATCGACCAGAACCGACACGGCTTTGATCTCTAGGATTATTTTTCCATAACAGATAAAATCCGGGGCGTAAGTCTGCTTCAACGTCTGGCCCTTGTAACTGAGCTTCAACTGCGGATGCGCCTGAAAGGGGATTCCTTGGGCGCTTAGCTCCAGTTCGAGACATTCCTGAAACACAGCCTCGAGAAATCCACAGCCTTTTTCCTTGTAGACTTCGAAGCAAGCCCCTCGGAGCCGGTAAGTTTCATCCGCGTAAATAAGATCGCTCATACCGCCTCCTTCCGTGTGTTCCGTGTATTCCGTGGTGGCACCACTTCAGCGGGAGGTATCCTCAATCACCGCGCCGCTGCGGAGGCGGATCATGCGCTGGCACAGCTTGGCCAGTTCCAGGTCGTGCGTCACCAGCACCAGCGTGGTGCCCTTCTCGCGGTTGAGCCCGAAGATCAGGTCAACCATCGCGTGGGCCGTGTCGCCGTCGAGGTTGCCGGTGGGCTCGTCACAGAACAAAATCTTCGGCCGGTTGATGAAGGCGCGGGCCAGCGCGACGCGTTGCTGTTCACCACCGGACAGCTGCACCGGATAATGGTCGATGCGGCTGCCCAAGCCCACGCGCGTGAGCAGGGAGCGGGCCTCGGCCTCAATTTCGGGGCCACCCTCGCCCCGGAGTTCCACCGGCACGAGGACATTCTCCACCGCGGTGAGCGTCGGGATCAGCTGGAAATTCTGGAAAACGAAGCCGACATGCTCATTGCGGACCCGGGCGCGGGCGTCCTCATCCATCCCTCCGATGGACTGGCCCGCGAGGGCGACGACGCCGCTGGTCGGCCGGTCGAGGCCGGCGCAGAGGCCGAGCAGCGTGGTCTTGCCGCTGCCGGACGGCCCCACGATGGCGAGACTGGCTCCCGCAGGCAGCTCAAAGGACACCTCCTTCAAAACCGCGAGGGGACCCGCAGCGGTGGGGTAGATCTTGGCGAGGCGCTCGACTTTCAACATGGATTGAACACTCATGCTAGGACTGGCGAATGAATCGCTGTGCTCTGTTTGTGCAAATGACTAATCTGCTTCGTTTTTGGATTTTACTGCTCGTCTCCGGAACCTTTGCCACCGCGGCCGAACCCAAGACCGTCCTCTTTTACGGGGACAGTCTGACCGCCGGCTACGGATTGGAGGACCCAGCGGGACTTTCCTTCCCGGGATTAATTCAGGCCAAAATCACCGAGGCCGGCCTGCCCTACCGGGTCGTCAATGCCGGTCTGAGCGGGGAAACCACCGCCGGCGGCCTGCGGCGGATCGACTGGATCCTACGACAACCGGTTGACGTCTTTATCCTCGAACTGGGCGGCAACGATGGCCTGCGGGGACTGCCCGTCACCACGTCCCGCAGCAACCTTCAGGCGATCATCGACCGCGTCCGGGGAAAGTACCCATACGTAAAAATCATGATAGCCGGGATGCAAATGCCTACCAGCATGGGCCCTGACTACACCCGTGACTTCGCCGCCATGTACCCGGAACTCGCCCAGGCCAATCAGGCCACCCTCATTCCCTTCCTCCTCGAGGGCGTGGGCGGCATTCCGTCCATGAATCTCGGTGACCAGATCCACCCCAATGTGGAAGGTCACCGACGCGTGGCTGAGACGGTGTGGAAATATCTCCAACCGCTGCTCTGATCCGATGAACTCCCTCCACCTGCGCCTCCCAGCGCTCGTCCTCCTCGCCACCGCCCTTCCCTCCTTCGCCGCCGACCTGCGCATGAAGGCCTCGACCACGTGGGCCGAAAACATCGGCCGCTCCTCGAGCCCGGTCGACTGGCGTGACACGCTCGTCGGCGAAGCCTCCGTGTCAGCCGGTCTTGGACGCCAGCTGGCGTCCGGACTGACGGCCGGCGTCTCCGCCGAAGCTGCGACCTTCGCCAGCCCGCGCTTCGATCGCCTCGGCTATGCCACCCTCGGCGCCAGCGCCCAGCTCCAATACAAGTTTGGCCTCGGTGCCCTGGCCCCGGTCGTGCAGGCCGACGCGGGTCTCACGGCCCGCGAGGCCCGCATCAACGGCGACGACGGCTACACCGCTTCCGCCAGCATCGGTCTCTCCAAACGTTTCACCGAAACCTGGCGGGCCCGGGTCGCGGGCGACTGGCAGCAGCATTACGCGGCGAACGAACCCTTTGACACCCATAGCCAGCGCCTGATCGGCGAACTCGCCTGGGACTTTCATCCCAGCTGGCGCCTGACCTACGGTTACGGCCGGCAGTGGGCCGACTTCACCGCGACAGCGTCCGAACGGATCTGGAACCGCGCGACCTCCGGTGGACTCGGGGCCGCCATCGCGAATTATTACAACACCACGCCGACCTACGTTACCGACGCCTACGGACCGGGCTGGACCACCTACCGGGTTGAGGGCGAGGTCGAACTTTGGTGGCTCGAACTCTCGCCGGCGCTGAGCGAACGGACCTCGCTGTCCTTCCGCTACGATAGCGTCTTCGCCAAGAACATCGTGAACGTGAAGTACCGCCAGGATCTCTGGACGTTGAGCGTGCTTCACGCATTCTGATCGCCATGCGTCCGACTCCGCTCCTCGCCCTGCTCGTGGGTCTGCTTGGACCCGCCCTGGGCAGCGAGGCCGCGGAGGGCGTTCAGCCCGTATTGGTCTCCGCCGCCAAGGCGGGGCCGCTCGCGGACGCCGTGGTGAGCCTGGTCGCCTTGGAACCCGGCGCCCCCTCCGCCGCGCCGGTCGCCAACGCGAGCATCGTGCAATCCGACGAGCAGTACTCGCCGTTCGTGAGCGCCGTCACCGTGGGCAGTTCGGTTGCCTTTCCCAACGAGGACCGGATCCAGCATCACATTTACTCCGTCTCCAAGGCCAAGCGTTTCGAGAAGCCCCTCTACGCGCCGGGCTCGACCGAGTCAGTGGTCTTCGATCAGCCGGGCGTCGTGGCCCTGGGCTGCAATATCCATGACTGGATGATCGCCTACCTGCTCGTCGTCGGGACGCCGCACTACGCGAAAACCAACGCCGAGGGGCGCGCTGAACTCTCCGGCGTGCCCGCCGGTCGCTACCGGCTCGAGGTGTGGCATCCGCGTCTGGCGCAGCCGGTCACGCGAGAGATCACCGTGGCCACCGGCAACAATGCCGCGGCAGCCTTCGAACTCACGCTGCGTCCCGACCGCCGCATCCGCCGGGCCCAGGACGGCAAGGCCGGTGGCTATTGACGCATGAGCGGCCGGTTCAGAATTCGCCGGTTCAGAACCCGCCTGCTCCTGCTGATCGTCGGCCTGCTCGCGGGCGCCCAGCTCGCGGCCTACGTGCTCGTCTCCCGCGCGAACCGCGCCAACGCCATCAGCGGCATCGGCGAAGCGCTTGATCGCGGCGCCCGTCAGTTCCAGAGCATCATCCATCGCCGCGAAGAGGACCTCCTCCTCGCCGCCCGGGTGATGGCGGGCGACTACGCGATGCGGCAGCTGTTCCTGATGGACGAATTCAGCCCGGACACGGCCAGCTCCGCTCTTGCGACGTACCGCAACCGGATCGACGCCCCCGTGATCGTCATGCTCGATCCTGCCGGCGATCTGCTCGCGGACACCGATAACTTGCGCAACCCCGACGCCCTGCGCCCCTTCGTCGCCCTCTACCACGAGGTCGAACAGGAGGCCCTGCTTGAAGGCACGGGCTATGGTTTCGTCGGAAACAAGCTGCACCAACTCGTGCTCGTGCCGATCCTTGCGCCGCCGCCGGAGATCGTCGCGTGGGCCGGCCTCGGTTTCCCGATCGACGAGGCGGTGGCGCTTGAGCTGAAGGCCAATTCCAACCTCGACGTGAGCTTCGTCACGATCGGAACGAACCGCCGCATGTTGGCCTCCACCTTGGCCCCTGACCTCGCGCGACAACTGGCCATGAGCAACCACGATCCCTCCACGATGGAACGAGACCTCGTGCGCCTGCAGGATGAGGACTACGTGACGACCTATCGCGCCCTGCCCACCACCACGATGGACGCGGAGCCGGTCTGGATCGTGCTCCAGCGCTCCCTCAACGCCGAGTTGGAGCCGGCCCGCGCGCTTGAGCGCGTGATCCTGCTGATCAGCCTCGCCGGCCTCGCCGCGGCCACCGTGGCCGCCCTCGGCCTCGCGCGCTCGATCAGCAAGCCCGTCCAGCAGCTCGCCGCCCACACCGCAGTGATCGCCCATGGCGACTACGCAACCCGGCTCGAACTCGAACGCGCCGACGAACTGGGCGAACTTGCCCGCAGCTTCAACGCCATGAGCGCCGGCCTCGCCGAGCGCGACCAGGTGCGCGACTTGCTCGACAAGAACGTCTCCCCGGAGGTCGCCGCCCAGTTGATGCGTGAAGGCGGATCGCTCGGCGGCGAGGAACGCGTGGTCACGATGCTCTTCGCCGATCTGCGCGGCTTCACCAGCCTCAGCGAAAAGGTCGAGCCGCGCGAACTCGTCGCCCTGCTCAACCGCTACCTCGAACGCATGAGCCGCGCAATCGAGGCCGAGGGCGGCGTGATCGACAAGTTCATCGGCGACGAGATCATGGCCCTCTTCGGCGCGCCGCTGGCGGTCGACGACGGCGCCGACCGGGCCATCCGCGCCGCTCTCGCGATGCGCCAGGCCCTGGCCGAACTCAACCGCGAGTTTGCCGCCGAGGGCCGGCCGCAGCTCGGCTTCGGCGTCGGCATCAACACTGCCCGGGTCATCGCCGGAAACATCGGCTCGGAACGCCGACGCAACTACTCGGTCGTCGGCGACGGCGTCAACCTCGCCGCCCGCCTGCAGGGCCTGACCCGCAACGCCGCCTTCGCGGCCGACATTCTCGTCAGCGCGGAGACCCTGGCCGCCACCCGCGGCCACTACACGACCCGCGATCTGGGCCTCGTCGGGGTCAAGGGCAAGTCCGAGGTCACCCATATCCACGCCGTCGACGGAAACGCGTCAGCGTAAAGAGAGCGTAAAGCGGATCGCGGGCGATTTGCACCTTGCGGCATAGGGGGTGGACCTTAGTATTTCTACCTATGAGCCCGCCCGCCTACGCTACCCTCAAGTCCGCCGTCATCGGACTGGGTTTGACGCTGGGTGCAGCCTCGGTGTCGGCCACCACCATTGTTTATGACTGGAGTTCGAGCACGACCGGCAATGCGATCGTGAACGCGGCCTCGAACTGGACGGGAGGCTCGGGCTCGCCTCAGTCGTCGGAGAACGCCGAGCTTCGCTTTGGTTCCGCCGTCACAACCTCACTGGTGCTGAATACGAATTTGGATGTCTCCAAACTCAAGTTCACCGGAGCTTTTCCGTCCTACACGCTCGGAGGCAGTGGCAGCTACGGCATCGATTCAGGTGGCATCCTCCTCGAATCGAGCGGCACCGGCTCGGTGACAATCTCCACCGCTATCAGCCTTCGGGCCAGCCAAACGTGGACGACGAACCGCCCTTTGACCGTTTCCGGAGTCATTTCACCTTACTCGACCAGCCTCGTTCTGACGAAGAACGGGGCAGAATCGCTCACGCTCAGCGGGGCCAACACGTTTGATGGCGGGCTCACCGTCTCCGCCGGAACACTGATTCTCGGATCCAACACGGGGGCCGGCACCGGAACGCTGACCTTGGGCAACGGCACCGTCCTTACTTCCAATGGCGATGCCCGCACGATCACGAATCACATCCATATCGAAGGATCGACCGTCCAGTTCAGCACGTCCTCCTCGTCCGGAGATCTGGTGCTGAGCGGGTCCACGGAGTTTCAGAGCAGTGGGACCACCACGATCTCAGGTGGAGGCACGCGGGTCCAGTTTGGCCAGCTTGAATCCGAAAACAGCAACACGCTGCTCGTATTCACTGGGGATAACGCCTTCGTCTTCGGCGGCAGTGTCGCGAGCACCATTACGTCCATCACTGCTGGCACCACGACGACCTCGGGCGGCGTGCTTTTCGCCAACTCCAATGCGGTTCATTCCGGCCTCACAATCGCGGGCGGCAAGGCCGGGAGCTATGTAGGCGTGGTCGACTCGGCGTTCACCTCCACCACCCACCTCGGCAACTTCCTCTCAAAGATCGCCAAGTCCACATTCGCGGGCACGCTGGGCTTTGACTCCCCGTCCACCTCCTCTCCCCTCACTTACGTGGGAGGCACGAGCAATGCGCTCAACCTGTCGGCCTTCACCGGTTCGAATTTCGAGGGCCTCGGCAGCGGTACCTACGCCATCATCGGGAGCGCCGCCGTCATCACCCCACCCTCCGGCGGGGCCCTGAAGCTCTCCGGTGTGCGGGGCGGCATCCTCAAGGTCGAGGCGCCGCTCTCGACCGGAAACAGCGTCACCTCCGTCCGCATCAACGACAACTCCGCCGACACGAGCTCAGGGGCAGTCATCCTTTCGTCAGCGTCCAGCGACTACACAGGCGGCACCCTGCTCAAAGCCGGCTACCTCCTTTTCGGGGCAAGCTCGAGCGGCAGCCCCGGCGCGGTCACGACCGGTCCGATCGGAACCGGCGGACTTAGTTTCGACAGCAGCGGCACCGGTTACCTCGCCGCCACCACGAGCGGACTGACGCTTCACAACGCGATCGCACTCGGCAGCGAGGCCAGCTCGACCCTCAAAGTCGGCATCTCCACCTCAACCCCTTCGACCATCGCCGGCTTGGGCAACAACACGTTCACCCTCGCCGGGGTGATTTCGGGCGGAGGCAACACTAAGGTTTATATCCAAAACAAGGACGGCGCCATCACGCTCTCCGGCGCGAACACCTACACCGGCACCACGGACATCGCCAGCGCCTCGCTCATCGCCGCCGCGGCCAACGCCCTCGGTTCGCAGGCCAAGGTCATGTTCCAGGGCAGCAGCACGCTGACAGTCAGCACGCCGACCCTGAGCATCGGCGACCTCGACAGCGCGACCTCGACGAGCAGCACCATCGTCCTCGGCTCGAACAATCTCGCGATCTACCAGAACAACGCCGGCACCTACCGCGGCGACATCACGGGCAGCGGCTCCGTTTCCAAGCACAACTCCGGGGACCTCACCCTCGCCAACGCGACCAACTACACCGGCGGCACCACTGTTCATAGCGGCAAAGTCATCCTCGCCAGTGGCGCCACCTTGGGCGCCAGCACCAGCACCATCACGCTCAACAACGGCGCCTCACTCATCGCGAACTCGGGTGCCACGGTCTCGAATCCGCTCACGCTCAATTCCGGCAGCTCCATCGGCGGCGCCGGCACGTTCGCGACCACCATTGCCGTCGGCTCCGGCGTGACCCTCTCGCCGGGATCCTCACCCGGCACGATGACGTTCAGCAGCGGGCTCACGCTGAACAGCGGAGGCACGCTCGCGTTCGAAATCCGCGATGCGAACACGGGTCTCAACCCAGGGGCTTCCACCAGTTGGGACCTCCTCAGCATCTCCGGCACGCTCGCGGTCAACGCCTCATCGGCCTCGCCGTTCACCATCCAGGTCAAGTCGCTCAACAGCGACTTCGCCTCCGGCAATGCTGCCAATTTCAACGAATCCACCAACTACGCCTGGAAGTTCGCCGGCGCGACCAGCATCACCGGCTTCGAGGCCAACGCATTCACGATCGACCGATCCGGATTCACCAACTCGTCCCTTGGTTCGTTCTTCGTCAGCCGGAGCGGCAACGATCTCCTGCTGAATTTCACCCCGGTGCCCGAGCCGGAAACGTATGTTCTCATGGGTGCCGGCCTCAGCCTGCTCGCCGCCTCCGCCCTGCGCCGGCGCAAGCGGACGGAAAAAACCCCGTAAAACGAGTCGACTCCGACTCGGCCGGGCGGGGCGCAGCTGGGATTAACTTGCCGCCCGGCATGCTTTTCGGGAGCATGTGGCCATCATGAAGAGGGTTCTCGGCTTCCTGTCGCTCGGCTTCGCCGCAGCCCTGCCGCAAACAAAGGCCGTCGTCCTGACGTGGAGCGGCGCCACCGGTGGTTCGTTCTCGACCGCGTCCAACTGGGTGGACAGTGCCCTCCCCGGCAGCGGCGACGCCGTCGAGTTCACCAACGTGGTCACCAACACCACGGTCTCCTTTACCGGCCCCGGCACGACCACCGTGGGCAACATGACCTTCAGCGGCACGTCGCGGCCGGCCTACACCTTCGGCGGTACCGGCAGCCCCACGCTCAGCCTCACAGGCAACGTCACGCTCACCACGGTCGGAGACGTCTCCTTTGCCAGCACACTCACGCTCAATCTGGCCAGCGGCAGCACCTTCAATGTCACCAGTGGCGCCACCGTGACCATTGAGGGGATCGTCGGGGGTGCAGTCGGTATCACCAAGACCGGTGCCGGCACGCTCGTCCTCGCCAACTCAGGCAACTCGTACATCGATCCCACCTACGTCAAGGAGGGTGTGCTCTCCGTCAGCAGCCTGGGCACGGCCAGCGGCGCGTCGTCCCTAGGCAACGACAACTCGATTGCCGACTACCTCTTCGTCCGGCTCGGCAATCTCACCACCACTGGTACTCTCAAGTACACCGGCAACGCCTCCGTCTCAACCAACCGCGGCATCGACATGGCCGGCTCCACGGGCGGAGCGACCCTCGACGCCTCGGGCACCGGAGCGGTCACGTTCTCGTCCTTCCGCGTCTCCGTCTCGGGTGCCAAGGCGTTCACCCTGACCGGCACCAGCAATGCCACCAACACTGTCAGCGCGGAAATCAAGAATAGCGTCGACGGCGCCACGCGCCTCGTGAAGGAGGGCACCGGCACTTGGAAATTGACCGGACCCAACACCTACACGGGCGGCACCACGATCAGCGGAGGCAAGCTCATCGCCGACCACAACACCGCCCTAGGCACCGGCAGCGTCACCCTCAGCGGCGGCACCCTGAACATCGCGTCCGGTCGCACCCTCGCCAACTCCCTCAGTTTCACCAGCACCGGCAACGCCAGCGTGCTGGCGGGCAATGGCACGCTGAGTTCCGCCGTCAGCGCCACCACCAACTCGGTCCTCGCCCCCGGCGACTCGATCGGAACCCTCAATTTCAGCAACGGCCTGACGCTCGGCACCGGCAGCGCGATCTCGTTTGAGATCCAGAATCCCTCCGGCGCCGCCGGCACCGGCTACGACCTGCTCAACGTCACCAACGGCTCGATCAGCCTGACCGCGACGACCAACACGATCACGTTCAACGTGATCACGCTCGACACCAACGGAGCCCGCGGCGCGCTACAGGCGTTCGACCCCGCGCAGGCTTACAGCTGGAGTTTCGCCGCCCTTTCCGCGGGCAACACGGCCGGCAGCATCACCGGCTTCAGTGCC
The DNA here is from genome assembly GCA_036401075.1 of Opitutaceae bacterium. Lineage (GTDB taxonomy): Bacteria > Verrucomicrobiota > Verrucomicrobiia > Opitutales > Opitutaceae > CAMAXB01. Next base: position 55,452 of record DASWVY010000019.1, on the reverse strand, counting down.
GGCCAGTTCAACCTCGTCACGACTGACTTCACTAACAGCCTCGCCGGCGGCAGCTTCAGCTTCTCCCTCAGCAACGACAGCCGCAGCCTGTTGCTGAATTTCACGCCCGTGCCCGAGCCGGAAACCTATGTGCTTATGGGCACCGGCCTCAGCCTCCTCGCCGGTGCCGCCTGGCGCCGCCGGAGACGTTAAATACTCAGAAGGTTCCCCACGAACTATACGGAACACACGAAATTCGGACTCTGAATCCAGATCCCCTTTCGTGTGTTCCGTGTAGTTCGTGGTGATACGGTTCGATGCTTGTCGCAGGTCTCCGTGGAGACGGGCGATGCGGATCGAGCGCCTTCACCGCCGCGTGCGCAGCTTCGTCACGAGCGCGATGAACTCCATCCGCCCGGCCACATCGTAGGCATCGACGCGCCCGATCCAGCGGATCAGGTCATCCGGATCGATCAACGCAGCCTCCGGTGCGGATCGCTGCCAAAGCCCGAGCCCCGCCAACGCCACCGCGAACCGGAAATCCTCCGAGGCCTCCAGCAGCGCGGAGCCCCCATCGTGAATCTCATGCGTGCTCGCCACCCGCCGGCCACCCGTGATCTCGCGGGAAACGCCCAGCGATCCCAGCAGCTCGCCGCCCTCCACCATCGTCAGCGCCACCTCATAAAGAGCGGTAAACGTGGCGTCCGGCCCAAAATCCACCGCGGCGGAAATCCCGTCGCCCTCGGTGGTGGTCGCTTCGCCTGACGCCAGGCGCCGGGCCGAGCGGACGAAACGGGGATCAAAGGTGATCCCTGCCCGCACCTGCCGGACTCGTCCGCCCGCCGGATCGGGAGTCGCCTTCAGCCCAACCCGCACCAGCCGGTGCGTCGGATTCCACGGCGCCACCGCCACCTCGAGGTGGACCGCCAGTTCCTCGCCTGCGCGCGTAGGTGGCGTATAGTCATATCGCGGTGCATGGATCCACTCTTCCAACTGAATCGCGTCCACGGGCGTTGCCTGCCCAGCCCGCACCGCCTGAACGAAAGCCCGGTAAGACCCGCGTCCCGTAGTCAACGCCACCCCCACCGGCTCGCCCGTCACTGGCGCAAAGCGCCCGGACAGCCCCACCGCGCGCACCGACACACCGGCTGGCTGGGCAGTCGCCGGCGCCGCGGATTCAATCACGCTTTCCTCCGCCGCAGCCGGCGTCGAAACGAATGGCGCCATCATCACCACCTCGCTCAAGGTCTGCGGCCGTTGCCTCTCACGCGCCACCAGGTAGGCAAACCCAGCGGCGGCGATTCCTCCGATGACGTAGGCAATCCAGACTTCGCGCCGACGACTCATCCGTTGTTCCCACCGCGCACCAGACGAACCAGACGCGTGAACTGCGGGCGCTCCACATCGACCACGCCCTGCTGCGCACGATTCGAGGCCTCGGCCAGGCTTGCCTCCGCCCAGCCAACCACCTCGTCATACGTCGCCGTGCCCTTGTAGGGCGAGTCCTGGAGAATCAGGCCAAACCCCGCCACCGCCGCCGCGAACTTGAAGTCGGCCGAGGCCGCCATGAAATCCGCGCCCTGATCTGCCAGGGAGACATCGAGACGTTGCTCCGTCGTCTCATCCGGCAGGTGATACCCCACACTCAGGGTGAGCAGGTCGCCCGTTGCCGCCCCCTCCACCGATGGCGTCACCGGCACGATCTCGTAAAGGGCGGTCACGGTCTGGCCTGCCGTCAGATCCGCCGCCCCCATGCCCGCGAGGGCCGGAGTGCTGTTCTCGTAACCGAGCAGGCGATACGACCCGACCCGCGCGGGATTGAATTCAACCTGGACCCGGGTGTTGCGGACGACGACATCCGACGGCGCGGGTCCCTCAAGATTCGCCTCGCCCCGGACGCGGAGCCCGATCCGCACCAGCCGGTGGGCCGGGTTCCACGGCGCCCCCGCCACCTCAAGCGACGCCGCCACCGGTGCGGCATCGGTCGGCGCCGCATAGTTGTACGGGAAGTGATTGAGAAGATCCTCGATTCTGACCTCGGCCTTTTGCGGGCGCCCTCCGCGTTCCAGCGTGCGGAAGATCTGCGTGTAGCCCTGGCGATCATACTCCGGGACAAATCCCGATTGCGGCGCCTCCGCCGCCGACACAAAGCCGGCTTCGCTCCGGCCAAAGCGGCGGGGCATCGCAGCCACGGCCGCCCGCTTGAGCTGCGCGCTCGCCGGCGCGGCCTCGCGCATGGCCATGGCCTGGCCGGCTGCCGCCACCGCGGCAAAACTCGAGGCCTCCGCCGCGGCATCGGCGACCGCGGCGGGCGCGGGTGCGCGCGCCGCTTCAGAAGCGAGATTGAGCTCAAACGTCCGGCGCTCCGGCTCGACGGGTGGATCCTTGTGCAGCACCACCATCACGGCAAAGCAGGCTGCGGCCAGGCCCGAGATGATGTAGTAGGGAAAGCGGACAACCTTCCGGCGATACGGATCCGCCTTGGGCTCAACCGACATCTCGGTCGGTTCCTTCGCCAGCACCTCCGTGAGCTCACCCGCCATCGCGCGGATCTCTGCGACCGCCGCCTGCAACGCCGGGTCCGCCCGCACTGCGGCCTCGATCTCGACCAGCTCGGCACCCTGCAGCTCGCCCAAAGCGTAAGCCGTCAGACGGGGATCATCAGCAGAAAGAGAGGGCGGGTTCATGACAGAGTCTCGGGTCAGCGCGGTTGCGCGGCAAATTCCCGCCGCAGGCGCTGCACGGCGGTGTGAATGAGAAAGCCGACATTGCTCACCGAGAGTTCGGTGATGCGGCTGATTTCCTTGTAGCTGAATCCATTTTGAAATTTGAGGCGGATCACTTCCTGCTGGTTGGGCGGCAGGTGGCCGATGAGGGCGAGCAACGCGGCCTGCGTCTCCTCGTGCTCCAGCGTCCGGCCCGGCCGCGGGGCATCCGCCGCGAGGCGTTCGACCTCCCCTTCGGCAAAGCGTTTCATCCGGCCCTCCTTGCGCAGGACATCCAGCGCACGGTGCCGGCAGACGGTGAACAGCCACTCCGCGAGGTGTCCGTCCACCTCCGCAACCGGCTGACCGACGAGCCGGACGAAGGTATCCTGAACAACATCCCTCGCCCGGTCGGGATCACCGAGGAGGCGGGCAGCATAGCGCAGAAGCGGCGCCTGGTACTGCACCACTGCGTTCTGCACAAACTCGCGAGCCGCTTCATGATCGGAGGCCGGGTTCATCGGGACCTTCGCTCCTTTAACGCGCCAGCGAACTGTTTCTTAGACGAAACCACACCGCTACTCGCTTGCCGATCTAGCCCTGAGAGCGCGGGGCGCGGGCGAGCCGCCCGCGTTCTCGGCAGCCCCAGCGGCATCACAAGACGACACGACGGGGAACCGCCGTTCACTGGCGCACGACCACCACGCGGGTGTCGACCAGGCGGTCATGAAGCGTGCGCTTCTCCGCATCAAAGGCAGCGATGATGTAGCCAATGCACAGAATGATGCTGCTCAGCATCTCAGCGAAATACCGGGCAATGATGCGACCCGTGGACAGCGGGCTGCTATCGGCCCGGTAGACCTTCAGGCCGAGCACCATCTTGCCCGGGGTTGCCGCATATTTCTTCAGGAAAACGATCGAATAGAGGATGCCGATCAAGGTCTGAATGCCGAACGCGATGAGCTGAAAGCCAAACACCGCCGCCAGCTGCTCCGGACTCGGCTGAGCTCCAGGCGAAAGGAGCCCCGCACTCCCGATCATGACGAAAAAGAGCGGGATCACAAAAATCCACGAGATGAGGTTGGTGATGAAACCATCGATGATCTTCGCCGCCAGCCGCCGCCAGAAACCGCCGTAGCCCTGGATGACCACGTCGGCTGCACCCGCGACCGGAGCCGCGCCTGCCGCGGAACCCGCACCGAGCGGATCAGCTGATGGAGCCGGAGGGACCGGCGCCCCCGTAAGCGGCGGTGGCGCGAGGTCGGCGTAGGGTTGCCACGTCGACATGCCCGCGCGCCACACGAGCGTGTCCGCGCGAATCACGCCGGACTCGACGAGCTTCGTGAACTCATCCACCGAGACCGGCCCGTGACGCTGACCCTCATTAGCGTAATACCATTGCATATCGTCTTACCCTAGCGGATCCCGCTCGCGCCCGAAGGGCAACGCCATTGTTTCGCGGAACCGCGCTTGCGCCAGACGCAGCCGGCGGTTTCCTTCGCAGCACTATGCGCCGCCTCGCTGTTTCCGTGTCCGGCCTGCTTTGCATCCTGTCGTTATTTCTCGCCAGCTGCGCCAAGCGCGAAACCCCGGTGGAAGCCGGGATCCGCACGCAGACCCTTCACCTCGGCAACGGTGCCGAGCCACAGGATCTCGATCCCCAGATCGTCACCGCCTACACCGACTACCTGATCATGATCGCCCTGTTCGAGGGCCTGACCGTGATCGACGAGGCCACCTCGCAGGCCGTGCCCGGTGTCGCCGAACGCTGGGAGGTCTCGCCTGACGGCCTGCTCTACACCTTCCATCTTCGCGCCAACGCCAAGTGGTCCAACGGCGACCCCGTCACCGCGCAGGATTTTGTGTTCTCCTACGAACGCATGCTCCGCCCCGCCCTCGCGTCCGAGTACGCCTACATGCTTTACCCGGTGGAAAATGCCGAGGCGTTCAACACGGGCCGGGTCACTGATTTTGCCCAAGTCGGTTTCAAGGCGCTCAATGAGCGCACCCTGCAGATCAAGCTCGCCGCGCCCACGCCCTACCTGCTCGCCCTCGCCGCCCACCAGGCGTGGTTTCCCGTCCACCCCGCCACCATCCTCAAGCATGGCAAGATCGACCAGCGCGGCACCCGCTGGACCCGCGTGGAAAACTTCGTCGCGAACGGCCCGTACCTGCTCAAGGAGTGGTCGCCCAACAGCCGGATCGTGGTCGAGCGCAGCCCGACCTACTGGGACGCCGAACACACCGGGCTGAACAGCGTCATCTTCTATCCGAACGAGAACATCTCGACCGACGAAAGTAACTTCCGCGCCGGCCAGCTCCACATCACCTACGACGTGCTGCCCGACCGCATCGGTCACTACCAGCGTACCGCTCCGGAGCAGATCCGCATCGATCCCTTCCTCGAGTCGTTCTTCATCCGCTTCAACGTCACCCGCAAGCCGCTCGACAACCCCAAGGTCCGCCTCGCCCTCACCCGCGCGATCGACCGAGAGGCCATCGCCAACAAGCTCCTCTACGGCAGCCGTCTCCCGGCCTATTATTTCACGCCGCCCAACACCGCCGGCTACACCGCCCGCGCCAAGGTCACGACTGACTTCGAATCCGCCCGCGCCCTCCTCGCCGAGGCCGGATTCCCGGGCGGCCAGGGCTTCCCCAAGCTCGACATCCAGATGAACACGGATGCCGTCAACTCCAAGGTCCTCGAGGCGATCCAGGCCATGTGGAAGACCGAGCTCGGCATCGATGTCACGCTGTCGAACTCCGATTTCCGCGTGTACCTCGATAACATGCGCACCCTCAGCTACGACTTCTCCCGCGCCCGCTGGGTCGGTGACTACAACGACCCCAACACCTACCTCGACATGTTCGTGACCAACGGGGGCAACAACCAGACTGGCTGGAGCAACCCCGAATATGATCGCCTGATCGCCGAGGCCGGCAAGACCGGCGACACAACCGCCCGCTTCGAACTCCTGCAGAAGGCCGAGGCCCTCCTCCTGACCGAGGTTCCGATCGCCCCGGTCTTCTTCGGCACCCGCAGCTACCTCATCCACCCCAGCGTCAAAGGCTGGGTCCCTTCCCTCCTCGGCATCCATCGCTACCAGAAGGTCCGGCTCGAGCAGCCCTGAAAGCAATCCTCCGATGTAGCCGGGGTAGACGACCCCGGTCTGAAATCGTCGAGCGCTTATCGCCAAACCCCGGGGTCAGCGCCCCCGGCTACACCCACCCATGGCCCCCTAGCGTTCGGCATTTGCCGCAATCCGGGGCCACACTGGCACACAATCTGCGACCTTCGCCTTGTGCTGCAACCCTCCGCCGCCCAGTCTAACCCCATGCGGCTCGTCCGGCTCTTTCTCCTCGCCCTGATCCCCGCGACCGCGCTGCTCGCCAGCGACGTCACTCTCGTGCGCGTGTGGACCGGGCCACGCACCACGGAATCGTTCGAGCGCATCTCGGAGTATTTTAGCGGCAATGAAAACACAGGCGGGCAGACCGTCCTCCGCACGCAACCCGCCACCCGTGCCGGTTACTACTGGCTGATCCGCACCAAGACCGGCGCGGCAACCGAGGCGCGGATCGAACTTTCCGTGCTCATCTCCGGCGCCGACACCCCGCGCGTCTTCACCCTGCCCACCCGTTTGCCGTCCGGCAGCCATGCCACGATGGTCGGCCTGACCGGTGAAGACTGGCCCAATCTGGAGGCCCGCCCGGTGGCGTGGAAACTGCGTGTGCTCGACGGCGCGGGGCATGAACTCGCCGCCGAGGAAAGCTTTCTCTGGGTCGCCACCCTCTCCTCCTGATCTGATCCCCTTCCCCATGTCCGACCTCTTCGCGAACTACGAACACGCCCGGTTCTATGACGAGATGTTTGCCGCTCCCGGCGTCCCGCGGCCCCACTACCAGCGCCTGTTCGACCGCTTCGCCCGGCTGGAAGGCATGAACGAGTTGCTGGAGCGCCAGCGCATCGCCGACCAAACCTTCATCAACCGCGGCGTCACGTTCACCGTTTATTCCGACACGACGGGCACCGAGAAGATTTTCCCGTTCGATCTCCTTCCCCGCATCGTGCCCGCCCACGAGTGGGCCCATCTGGAAAAGGGCCTCACCCAGCGCATGGCCGCGCTGAATCACTTCCTCGCCGACATCTACGGCGAGCAGCGCATCCTCAAAGAAGGCGTCGTTCCGCGCGAGATGGTCGATACCTCGAAGCACTTCCGTCACGAGATGGTCGGCGTCGCCCTGCCCCGCGGACTCTACGTCCACATCAACGGCACCGACCTGATCCGCGACGAGGCCGGCACTTATCGTGTGCTGGAGGACAATCTGCGCACGCCGTCCGGCGTCAGCTACGTGCTCGAGGACCGTCAGGTCATGAAGCGCGTGTTCCCCAATCTGATCCGCGACTACCGCGTCCGCCCGGTCGAGACCTACGCCAGCGACCTGCTCGCGCTGCTCATGCACCTTGCCCCGGCGCACGTGCCGGAGCCTACGGTGGTGCTGCTCACGCCTGGCGTCTTCAACTCCGCCTACTTTGAGCACTCTTTCCTCGCCCGCCAAATGGGCATCGAGATCGTGCAGGGCGACGACCTCGTGGTTGAAAACGACAAGGTCTACCTCCGCCGCACCGGCGGGCTCGATCCGGTTCACGTCATCTACCGGCGCATCGACGACGATTTCCTCGACCCCACCGTCTTCCGCAAGGATTCGCTCCTCGGCGTCCCGGGCCTCGTCAACGCCTACCGCAAGGGCAACGTCGCGCTCTGCAATCCGATCGGCACCGGCGTCGCCGACGACAAGGCGATGTATTATTACGTGCCGAAGATGATCAAGTTCTACCTCGGCGAGGAGGCGATCCTGCCGAACGTCGACACCTACCTTTCCTCGGATCCGACGGACATGAAGTTCATCCTCGATCACCTGCCCAAGCTGGTGGTGAAGAGCGTGAACGAGGCGGGTGGCTACGGCATGCTGGTCGGTCCGCACTCGACCCAGGCGCAGATCGCCGAGTTCCGCGACAAGATCATCGCGAATCCCCGCAATTTCATCGCGCAGCCCACCATCGGTCTCTCCCGCTGCCCGAGCGTGTGCGATGGCGTGATTGAGGGCCGGCACATCGACCTGCGGCCGTACATCCTCAACGGCGAGACGATCAAGATCATGCCCGGCGGCCTCACCCGCGTCGCCCTCCGCAAGGGCTCCCTCGTCGTCAACTCATCCCAGGGCGGCGGCTCGAAGGATACATGGGTTCTCAGCGACGATGAGACCCCCGCCCCGGTGCAGGTGCAGGGCCAGGAGAAGATCATCGTCTAGCGTCGCGGAGCGGCGCTGGACGAAATGACCAATGCACAATGGGCAATGACCAATGAAGCCGGCTCCCTACGACCTCGAAGAGCGCACCGCCCTTTACGGCGAGGCCGCGATCGAGTTCTGCCAGGGTTTGCCCCTCACTCCAATCACCGCTCCCTTGATCACCCAATTCGTCAAAGCGGCCACCAGCGTGGGCGCCAACTACGGCGAGGCGGACGAGGCCGAATCCAAACCGGACTTTCGCCACAAGATCGCCCTTTGCCGCAAGGAGTCCCGGGAATCCAAACATTGGTGTCGCATGCTCGCCAAAGCCGTACCCTCCGCGAAGATTGCGATTCGTTCGCTTTGGCGTGAGGCGCGCGAACTTCATTTGATTTTCTGCCGCATTATCCGCACCACCGACGAGAATCTCAGGCTCGCCAAAACGGCCAAATCATCCACCCGCTAACCATGCCGACATTGGTCATTGACCATTGGTCATTGGTCATTCGGCTCCGCCCCCCATGCTAAGCCGCGTCGCCAACATCATCTACTGGATGGCCCGTTATCTCGAACGGGCCGAAAACACCGCCCGCATTGTCGACGTCAATGCACAGCTCGTCATCGATCTCCAGTCACGCCAGGCCGCCGACGATCCGCGCTCGTGGGAGCCGCTCGTCTACGTGACCGGCGACGAGGACAAATTCTTCGAACTCTATGGCAAAACCGTGAGCGAACGCGCGGTCGTGGAGTTTATGCTCTTCGACAAGCGCAACCCAAGTTCCGTCATCTCCTGTATCGCCACCGCCCGCGAGAACGCGCGCTGCATCCGCGACCAACTCGCGAATGAAGTCTGGGAGACGCTCAACACGTTCTATCTCCAGCTGAAGGACGACGACTACGCACGCTACGCCCAGCTGGGCTCGGCCGAGTACCTCAACCGGATCAAGACCCGCATCCAGCTCTTCTACGGCGTGGCCGACTCCATGCTCCCGCGCACCCAGGGCTGGTGGTTCTACGAGCTCGGCCGCCATCTCGAGCGCGCGGACAACACGTCGCGCATCCTCGATGTGAAGTACTACATGCTGCTGCCGTCACTCCACGCCGTGGGTTCAGCCCTTGACCTGATCCAGTGGGGTTCGGTGCTGCGCTCCTGCTCGGCCTTCGAGGCCTTCCGCCGCAGCCGACGCGGTCAGCTGAACCTCGAGCGGGTGCTCGACTACCTGATCCGGGACGAGGACTTCCCACGAAGCATCCTCTTTTCGGTGCTCGGCGCGGAGGACGCGCTTGCCCAGATCGTCGCAACCATGCCGCATCTCGCTGACAACCCCACGACCAAGCGCGTCGCCGACCTTCGAACCCACCTCCAGGAGACCCGCGTGGCCGACATCATCACGAGCGGCGTCCACGAGTACCTCGATGAGGTTCAGCAGCAGGCCCAGTTGATTCACGAGGCGCTGCAGGAAACGTTCGTCGACTACCCGACCGCCGCCGCCAAGGTGCTGGCCTAAGCGGGCCAGCCGGCAAGCGTTCGCTTTTTCGCAGCCATGCCGTCGTCTTCTGCGCCGGGCTGGACTGAATGGGCCGCCCTGCCCTCGGCGCCCGCCACCACCTCCGCCGACCTCGCCGAGCAGCTGGATGGCGGCCAGGCCTTTCGCTGGAACCGCACCTCCGATGGCGTCTGGACCGGCGGCTGGTCTGAATTCGTGGTCCGCCTGCGTCTGGACCCCAACGGACGACTGCAATGGTCCGCCCCGGCCTCGCTCCGCACCACGACTCCTTCCGCGCTCACCACCTACCTAGGCCTAGAGGCTGACGCGAGCGCCCACACCGACGCGCTGCCCTGGCGCAGCGATGCGCATCTCGCGGCCTGCCTAGCCGCCTTTCCCGGACTACGTATCCTGCGCCAGCCGTTCGGCGAAACCCTGCTCGGATTCCTCTGCAGCGCGACCAAGCAGATCGTCCAGATCAAGCAGATGATGGCCCTGCTCGCCCGTCGTCATGGTCAGCCGCTAGGGATCGAGGTGGACGGTGAAATCTGGCATCGTCTCCCGACCTGGGACGAGCTCGCGCAGACCGCGGAGGCGGACCTGCGCGCGTGCCTGCTCGGGTTCCGCGCCCGCTACATTCATCAGACGGCGCTCTTCCTTGCGGCCAACCCGGGCTGGATCAAAGCCACGGAAACGGCTCCTTACCCAGAGGCCAAAGCGCGCCTGTGCACGCTCCCGGGTGTCGGCGAAAAGGTGGCGGACTGCGTGCTCCTCTTTGGCGCCGGCCGGCTGGAGGCATTTCCCGTCGACACGTGGATCCTCAAGGCGCTCGCACGCCGCTACGGCCTCGACGGATGGAAGCCGGCGCAGGTGGCCCAGTTTGGTCGCGCGCACTTCGGCCCGCTCGCCGGACTCGCCCAGCAATACCTCTTCGCCTACGAGCGCGCCGAATCAAACCGAGGCGCACGCGCGCCGGTGTAGCTGGGGTCGCCGCCCCCGGGGATTGAGTCTTGGTGCGGACGGCAGAGCCGGCGTCAGCGACCTCGGCCACCATTTCACCCGACCGATGCCCGCCCCTGCAGCAGCCGCCACGGGAAAAAGTAGACAGCGTAAACCACCGCGTAGACCGCGAAGTGCTCCAGCTTCAACGCGTGCGCGCCCGCGAAGAAGAAGATCAGCAGGTGCATGCGGATCACGTTTTTGTACGGGGCCATGATTCCACCCTGACCGAACCCCTGACGGGCCTTGCGCGCCGCGATGTCCGCCGCCTTGACCGAGGTCGAGGGTGGTTCGGACGGCAGCTGCTCAATCCGAAAGTGCCGCCGCTCGGCGAGGAACGCGACCGGCAGGAACCACGCATAGGCTTTCACCACTCCCCCATATAGCCCCAGCCCGGCAAAGGTGCTACCGAGCCGCTGCACGCCATCCGGCGGAAAGAAGGCACTCAGGAAAACGGAGTGCACAAAATGGAACATGCCGAAGTGGAAGGTGAAGAACGCCAGCACAAACATCCCTCCGACCGCAGTGATGGTTCCCGCACCGCCTGCCCCTTCACGAAAACGGAGGAGCGCCGGACCGAAAATCGCCCAGACAATCATGGCGTAGCCCACAACCAGACTCGATAGCCACAGGCTCCAAACCAGATCCGTGGTGTTCCAGCCCATAGACCACGCCAGCCCAAGGCCGGCGGCAAAGGCCAGTGCATCCGGCCACGCGCCGGCCCATCCTCCCTGATCCAAGGCCGGCGCAGATTCCGTCACGTCACTTCGACCGCTGAATCAGCTCCACCTCGTAGCCCTCGGGCGCGTCAATGAAGGCGATCACGGAGCCGCTGCCGCTGGGCGTAGGCCCATCACTCAGTGCAAAGCCACGGCTCTTGAGCTGCGCGGCAAACGCGGTCAGGTCATCGACCTCGAAGGCCAGGTGCATCAGGTCGGGCTGAACCTGAACCGACGGGCTGTTCGGCAGCTGGCAAATCTCGATCTCCTCGTCGCTGTTCGGTGTCGCCAGGAACACCAGCTGGGCACCGCGCGGCGAGGTGTGCCAGCGCGACACCGTCAGCCCAAGGGCGTCCTGATAGAATTTCACCGTGCGCTCGATGTCATTCACGCGCATGCGGGTGTGGAGGAGTTTTTTGACGGTAGCCATGCCTCACAGCGTGCAGGCTTCCGTCACGCTGTCAGCGGAGAAAATCCACCCAGGCACCGGATCAGCATAATGTCAGGTCAGGGCTCCGTCAGCTCCTCAAGCCGGCGCGTCGTGAGCAGTTCGAATCGTCCGCCATGGCGGCGGGCGACCTGGGTGAGCCCGTCCATCGCCGCCTGCGGACGGTCGTCAGGTCCGGCAAAGAGAAAGAGATTCAACGCCAGTCGATCCCGCGCAAAGGTGCCGACCAGCGCCGCCACAAAAGCCTGGGCATCCGTCACCGCGGCCGGCTCGACCTCGGAGAGCCGCGCATCAGGATCCACCCACACCGGCTTGCCCTGACGATCACTCCATCCCGCGAGATCGACCGTGATCGATACACCGGCCCGCGCCAACGCTGCCTGAAAATCGGCGTCGAGGATGCGCCGCGTTTCCGTGACCACAAATGGGTCGCGCTTGTCCGCGAGCAGGCGGCGATTGATCGCCTCAAGTTCCTTGCGCGCCTTGGCCAGTGCCGCCAGTCGCGCCTTGGTCACTTCCTTCAGATCGAGCCCTTCGCGGCGCAGCGCATCGAGATCCTGCTCACGCGATCGCCGCCGGCCCTGTAGTTCCCCGTCGCCCAGCCGTTTGCTCCCGTAGCCCGCCGCACCCGTGATCACAAAGACCGTGTCCGGCTTGAGCTGCAGCCCGGCATGCACGGCCTGGACCCACGGACTCGGACTGTAGTTCGGATCAAGCCCCGAGCCCGCCGGCGCAACCGCCGCCCACGCCGTGCCTCCTCCGGCCGACGCGATGCCCAGCGCGTCGAGCCGGGTGTTGACCGGCTCCATCCACGCGAAAAACGCCGTCTTGTTCTTCACCGTCGCAGCCTGAAGCCGGTCGGCGTACAGGCTGATCTTCATGCCGTCAAAGAGCACGACCCCGAACTCCGACGAAGGCGGCAGATTCCCGATCAGCTTCATGATCTCACTGCGAATGATGCCAAACGCCTGAAACCCACCTTTGCGGATGTCCATCAGGCTGCGCCCAACATCGACCACGAAGACGACCTTCTGCGCGCGAACGTTCGAGAGTCCGAGAAAGCTCAAGCTCATGAATCCGCGCCCGCCGAGGTTCGCGTTGCCAAGACTCGTCCCCAGCCCACCCCCGCCAGCACCCAAGCCCAGGCCCGAACCGAAGCCGCCAAACCCACCCAGTCCCGCCGCGCCCGGAGTGGCCAGCGCAGGCATGGGCGGGAGGGCGAGCGCACCGGACGCCGTCGTGAGGATGCGCGCGCTGGCGGCGGGTGACGAACTGACGGCTCCACCTTTTCGTGCCACCTGAAGCCGATGCTCAACCTGCTTGCGCGGCGTCGTGTCGGCCGGAGGAGGCGCATCAAAGCGCTTTTTCTTTCCCACAATCGTTTCCGAAACGACAAAAACCGCCGCCGCGGCAATCAACACCGCATGCAGGCCCACACTGACCAACACGGGCATGCTGCCGGTGAGCCGGCGATAAAGACTGGGGCGAGCGGCATCCATGGTCAAAGGTCTGACTCCGACGTCGTCGTAAAGGTCACCGCCGTGATGCCCGCCACTGAAAGTGCGTTGAGGACATCGATGGTCCGATCGTAGCGCGAGTCCGGGTGGCTCATCAGCGTGACCACGACCTTGCTCTTCGCGGCGTCACTGGACTCCTTCAGCCGCAGCAGGGTTGCCGTCAGCTGGGGCATCGCGGGTTCACCGGTCGAATCGTAGGCCTCATCGTTGAGCGTCACCTGACCGCTTTCGTCGATCGACAGCCATTGCTCATCCACAAACTCCACCGGTCCGTCCGCGACCGCGACGCCCGGGAGGCGTGTTTGCAGGATACGCTCGATCCGGATTTGCGCCGCCAGCGCCATGAAGAACACGAGGATCACGAACACCACGTCGATCAGCGGCGCGATCTGAAATCCCAAGTCTGGATTAGCAGCCTGTGCGGGTCGTTTCATGGCTCAAAGCGCCGGAAAAATCGATCCACAGAAATTTCAACCACAGATGAACACAGATAGACACAGATCCCGAACGACAGAAACAACTGGTCCGAGCTAGGTCGCCGTCGTTTCCGGAATTATTTCTATCTGTGTTCATCTGTGCCCATCTGTGGTTAAACGGTATTCTTCGGAATCAGGGTCGTTTACACCGATGGCCGGCTCACCGTGGCAAAGGTCACGTCGATGATCCCGGCTTGCGCCGCCGCTTCGACCACGGCCGAGACATGGCGGACCGGCGTGGCACCGTCGCAACGGATCAGTACGCGGAGATCTGATCGCACTTGTTTTCTCGCGGCCAAAATCGGAGTCATCGCTGCAGGCTCCACGACCTGCTCTTCAAAGGTGGTCACGGCCCGTTGCTCTGCCGCGCGCCACGCTATGTTGAAGACCAACTCGCCCTCTGAATCCTCCTTTTCCACCGCATCCGGCGCCGCCGGCAGCTCGATGGTCGGATCGTAGCGCGTCACGGCGGTCGACGCGATGCTCATGAAGAAGATGAGCAGCACCAGCAGCACATCGATCAACGGCGCGATCTGGAACTCCGGATCGCCCTCCCCTCCGCCTGCACTTCCTGCCATGACAGCCTCCGTAGGTAAGTTACGATGCAGCCGGGTTCGTTGTAGCCGGGGTCGCTGACCCCGGGGATCGCAAGCTCTGCGCTGAAGACACCGGACCGGGGTCAGCGACCCCGGCTACACCCACGCCGTCCGACACGGTGGATCGTAGCCACTTCGGTCGGGCCGCACAGGGTTGTCCACCGGCGAACTCGACCGCCGTCAGGTCTTCATACGGGAACCGTCGAAACAGCTCCGCCACCTCCTCCTGCAGGTGATGAATCGCCTGCGCCGTCCGATTGCGCAGGAGGTAGTAGAACACAAAGGCCGGAATAGCCACGACGAGACCACCGGCCGTCGCATAGAGCACTTTGCCGATCGCGCCCGACAGTTTCGAGGGATCGGCCGCCCCAGCCTGCCCCATCGCGGCAAAAGCCTCGATCATCCCCAACACCGTGCCCACCAGTCCGATCATGGGCGCGATCACTCCGATGACCGACAGGTAGGCGATCTTGTTCTGGAAGCGTGCATTTTCGCCCATGACGGCCGTGATCACCGCATCCTCCGTGGCCGTCTTGCCCTCGGAGGCATGGCGCAGGCCCGCCCCGACCACGTTGGGCAGCAAGCTGGGATGTGCCCGGCAATAATCAAACGCCCCATGGTAGTCGCCGGCGCGAAAAAATGTCCTGAGCGCCTCCAGCGTCGCGACCGGCATTACCTGCTTGGGCGCCGTGCGGACATAGCCATCCGTCACCAGCCACACGATCAGCATGCTGCACACGACCAGAATGTAGATCGTGGGCATGTTGAGCTTCTGCAGCAGGGTCTGCTGAACCACGACCGGGGCTGACGGCTCGGCGGCGAGCAGCAACGGGGCCGACGCGAGGCAGGCGAGAACAGCCAGGACAGGGTAACTGCGGATAAAGAGCTTCATGATGAAGGGAGTGAAATCGAACCGACGGTCCCCAAACGGGCCGCTTCCGGGGATAGCGGAAAGTCGCGCTGCAATTCAGCGGCCGCGCGATCGGCCCGGCCGGTATCGCGGGCCAGAAGATAGGCACGCCGGCTCCCATCCAGCGCGGACGCGAGAAGCTCGCGCCGGTTTCCATAAAGCACCGGGATCCGGAGAAACGCCTCCAACGCCGCTTCCGCGTCCCCACGTTGCAGCGCCAGTTCGCCCCGGACCAGCCAGGATCGGGCGTGAACCCCGGCCGGAACCTCCTCGGCCAGGATCGCGTTCACCATGGCTGCCGCGATGTCGCCGTGACCCGCGGCGACCTCCAACTCGGCCAGGCCGAGTCGCGCCAAGCCCACCGCTTCCGGATCAATCGCCGTCGCGATAAGTTCTCGCGCGGCGGCCTCGGCCGCAGTTGACGCGCCGGATTCGAGCAAGCTGCGCAAGCGCAGGAGGGACGCGGCCGTCCACCACGATCCCGGGACTTTCGCGAAAAGCACAAACTCCGCTCGCACCGGCTCCAGCAGCGCACTCACCTCGGCGCCCCGGCCCGTCGCCAGCGCCTCCCGGGCGAGTTCGAACGCTTCCGGCTCCGGCCAGTCCAGACGCACCGCCTCAGAAAGCGGATACGTGCGCTCGACCACTGCACCGACGCTGTCCGAATCGACTGTTTCCACCAGCTCAACCCCGCGTACAACCACGTCGTCCGCGTTCAGAATCGTGCCGTCACGCAGGTGGTACTGCTGCTGCGCACCCAACGACCCCACCACCATCAGTAACAGCAGGATAATCGTGAGCCTATGCAGATTCATTCGCCCTGCCCTCCGGTCGACGTTGCGCCCCATTCCGCCAGTCGGCGGTACGCTTCCGCCGCTTCGGCGCGCACGGCCAAGCGTTCATCCCGGAGCATCTCACGCAGCGTCGCCATCGCCTCCGGTTGCTGGCCCAAGTTCACAAAGGTCTCCGCACTGCGCAGGTAGGCCCGGGCCACCCAAGGCGTGAATTTTCGATAACTCAAATAAACCCGCTGAAAGTGAGCCTGAGCTTGAGCGAGATTCTCCCGCCCACCCCGTCGCATCAGAATCTCTCCCAGTGACCACACACTCTCCGCCGTAGCCTCCCCGCGCCACTCGCGGTTGGCGGCGATCTGTTCAAAAATCGCCTGAGCTGCATCCAGCTGATCCAACGCCAGCAGGGAGCGCGCCCGCCCCAGCGTGGCCTCGCGCAATTTGAACCGCGCCCCGGCCCGGTCGATCGCATCGCCAAAGTGGACCAGGGCGTCCTGCGCGCGTCCGCTCGCGAGGGCAACCTCGCCCAGTCCGGCGTACCCAAAATCAGCGAAAATTGAGGCGGGATAAGTCGCGACGATCTGCTCGTAGCAGGCCTGAGCCTCTTCCCGCCGTCCAACCGCCAGCAGATGATCACCCAGCCGACCAAGGATGCCCGGCGGAAGCGCGTTCCGGGAAAAGTCGGCCGCCAACCGATCCATCAGCGCGGCACGCTCGTCGGTCGCGTTGCGCAACGCCGCGATCTCCGCTTGCAGAAAAATCACGCGCGCCCGGGCCGTGGGCGACGCTTCCAGCGCCGACGGCAGCAACAGCGCCTCGGCCCGGGCTGTGATCGCTTCCGTGCTCACCGGTTCAGCCGGCGCGCCGCTTCCGCTCTGCCGCGGGGGCCGGGCCAGCATCCCCGCCAGTTCGACCAGCAATCGCTCGACCCCATCACGGGCGGGATCGCCGAGGTAACGTAACGCGATTTCGGCCACCCGCGCGATGCCTTCGTCGAGCCGCCCCTCGCGTACGCGGATGCGTCCAATCCAGTACGCCGCGTTGATTACGAAAGGATGATCCGGTCGCTCACGGGCAAAGGCCTCCCACATGGCAGCGGCTTCATTGAACTCGCGACGCGCCTGGTGGTGACGCGTCAGCTCATCCAGGACGTAGCCCAACAGGTCATCCGGCAGAGCCTGCTCCAGCGCGCCACGATAGCTCGCAATGGCCTCGTCCAACTTCCCCTCACCCGCCCACGCATCGCCCTGCAGTGCGAGGACCTCGCCGCGTTGAGGATGATCCGGGGGCTGATTTTTGAGCCAGGCCTCGGTTTGGCGGATCGCGATGGCGTAGTCCTCCATCGCGTAATGGGCGGCGGCCAGGCGGTAGCCGGCATCGGCGACAAAACGCCCGTCCGGCCAAGTCCGCAAATAGCCGCCGATCTCCTGCACCGCCTGCTGCTGGCGGCCGAGCAACAAGCCGGCCATCGCGTGCAGGTAGACGGCCTCCTCCTCGAAGCGTCCACGGGGATAATCTTTGCGGTAAAGCTCCATGCGGGCCCGGGCCTCGCCGTGCTGACCGGCCGCGAGCAGCGCCTGCGCGTGCAAGACGAGGAGCGGCTCGCGGTACTCGGAGCCCGAGGCGAGAGCGTCAACGCGCGCCAAAAGTCCAAGCAGTTGGGTCTGCGCACCCTGCGCCTGCGCCGCGAGCGCAGCGCCGTAGAGTGCCTGGACCACGAGGGGATTTCCTGGCGATTCCGCCGCAAACCGATCCAGCGCCTCGCGCGTTTTTCCAAACCGGCTGGCATCGGCATACGCGCGCACCAGTCCGGCGTGCGCGGCCGGGCGCTCCGCCGCGTCCGCGGGACTGCTGAGCACTTCGCCAAAGGCGATCGCCGCTTCCCACGCGCCGCCGCGTTCCTGAAACGCCCGGCCGATGCGGAGGTAGAGCGCGGCATCGTAGCTCGCGAGCGCATCGATTTCCTTCAACGCCGCCTGCGCCCGCTCCTTGCGCCCGACGAGCCGGCGATACGCATCAAGCTCCGCCACGGGCCCGCGCGCGAGGGCCTGCGCACGCGCGATCTGGGTGTCCAATCGCAAGGTGCGTGCCGCCTGGTCGCGCTGAAGCTCGGCTCGCGGTACCGCCTGACGATAGGCCGCGAGCGCACCCTCGGCATCGCCGTCAGCCAGCAAGGCATCGCCCAGTTGTAGGCTAAGCGTGTTCAGGCCGGCCAGGTTATCAACGAGGTCGCGGCGCCCTTGCAGGAGCGCGAGCCCGCGCGCGGCCTGCTCGTGGTGCTTCTTTTCGAGATGGAGGGAAACCAAAACGAGCGCCGAGTCAGCCCAGTCAGCATCGCGAGGCGCCGACCCAAGCAAACGTTCATAGGCTTCGATCGCCACGTCGACCTGGCCGGCCTGCTGCGCTGCCAGCGCACGATAGAGGCGGGCCCGGTCCCGGTGGGCCGGTGATGCCTCGAGCGCGCCGAACACCGGGACGGCATCGACAAATTTCTCCTGCAGGGCCAGAGCAAGCCCCAGGATCATGCGGCCCTCGCTGACCACCGTCGTCGGCCCCCCAGCGGCCACGAGGTCAGCCGCCACGGCCTGAGCCCGGGCGTAGTCGGCACCCTGAAAGTGGACCGTCGCCGTCGCGAGACGGACTCGATCCAGCGTCAAACCGCCCGGCAGAGCCTCACCGGCAGCGACTCGACCCAACACCAGATCGAGCAGCGGCGCAGCGTCCGCTGGCCGCTTGGCCGCAATCGCCTGCTCCACCTCGGCCAGGACTTGCGGCAACGGGACCCTCACCTGGGCCCAAAGACACCCCACCCCAAGGGCCAGTCCGAGCGCGGTCGCAACCGCTCGCCAGACTGGCCCAGCATGCCCTGCGAGAGATCGGGCGATGCCATGCATAGGGGACCTCCTTGCTGCGGGAAGAGATGAGGTTGGTCAAGATTTTATTGCATCTTTATTGCATTTAAAACCAAAGCTCGCACGCTGCCTCCGAGACATATCTCACGCGAAGCCGCGAAAACCGACCAACGTGATCGAAAGCTTCGCGCCTTCGCGTAAATCTCGGTTCCGGACTGCCACCCCTATCGATCAACAACCGCATCCGTGATCACACGACGCTCGAACTCTTGCCGGGAACGCAAACGCAGCGCTTTTCCCATCAAGCTGGGCCTATCCGGCACGGGCTTGCGACTCCGACGAATTCCCCTAGATTCTTCCTCATGAGCACCGCCGAAATCCAAAAGATGACCACCCATGAGCGCTTGGTCGCCATGGAGCAACTTTGGGATGCCCTCTGCAACGGGAAGACCGAACCGGCTTCTCCGGCTTGGCACGAGGCCGTGCTGGCTAAGCGGAAAGAAAAGATGAACTCGGCGGAGGCGCGATTTTTTACCCTCGAGCAGATTCGCGAGCAGTTTCGCTGATGCGCGTCCGCGCGGTCATCCTCCTTGCGGAAGCGGCGGATGATTTGGAAGCCGGCCGCGCTTTCTACGAGGAGCGAGAACCCGGCGTAGGGCGCTACTTCCTGGACTGCCTCCTGTCCGACCTCGAATCGCTGCGGCTAAATGCCGGCATCCACTCGGTCCATTTCGGATTTCACCGCCTCCTGTCGCTCCGCTTCCCTTTCGCCATCTACTATGATGTGACCGCCGATCTCGCCCGAGTCGCCGCAATTCTGGATATGCGCCGGGATCCTGCTTGGATTCGAAGGGAACTTGTGGAACGAGGTTAACTCCGACGAATCGACGCGTTATGACCAGCCGCAGGAAAGGCAATGGGTACCGACGCAACCTCTCGGGCTGCGCCCTGTTTCACTGGCTCCGAAAAGAGTATGACCCAAAACCAAAAGGGCCGATGACTGAATACCTATCATATTCCGAATCAACGAGGCTTACCTGAGTGATCTGCCACTTTCCGCCCATGCTGGCGCCCCCTTCGGCCTTCACCTCTTCTGGAGTTTTGGCCGGAACAACTCGGTATCTCTGGAGCATCTCGTCATCGATTTCAGCGCCAACTAACTCACGAAGCTGCATCATATCGCGGGGAAACTCGCCATTGTTAGCACGAATGAAATCACGCAGCGCCGGCTGCACGAGTTTGGCGAACCGCGCCTCCGCGAGCGACCGCATTCTGCCTAGCGCGTATCGGTAATCTTCAATCGTCTCAAGATTGCCTTCAACTGCGACATACCAGTCCGCCAACGTCGCCAATCTCAGCTCGGGTATCGCCTGTTCGGGTAATCTCACAAAAATTTCCTTAAGAACCTCGACCTTCGCGTCCAACCCGCTCCGCGATTCAAGCTTCGCTGCCTTTTGGCCGTCCTTCCGCTGCTGCGCTGCGCTCAGATAACCCTCAAGTCGCGAGGACGCATTTTCCAAGTCACGACCAAGATCCCTCGCCTTTCGGTCCTTTTCGGCCAGTTGCTCCTTTAGCTCGCGCGCGTGCTTCTCAGCACTCGCAACTTTCCGATACTGGAAGAAAAGGGCGACGAATGCCAACATCAGTGCGAACGGAGCAACTTTTATAAGCGTGTTTCGCGTGACTTCGCTTTATGTTTCCCAATGACTGTGATGAGACGACGATGGAGCGTAGCACCATCATCATCTGTAGCACACCGTATCTGCTAGGCGCGTCAATTCTTCGGGAACACTCCAAACCAGCCCCAGAATCCTCACAGGAGGAAACCGAGCAAACGGAGGATCGATCCAGACCCGTCGCGAACCTGTCCGACCTTGCTGGGATTGATATTCTGTTCCCTCCGTTTGCTCCTGTGAAACGAACCTGCCCGCCTACTCCTGATTCACGAACGCGCCTTCGGTCGCCTTCAGGCGGAGGCTTTCCACGACCGAGATGTCCGGCAGCTTGAGCACGAGGGTGTTAACGCCCGCCTTCACCGGCGCCAAGAACTCCGCGCCCGTCTTCACGACCGTGCCGTTCATCCAACCCGACTCCACCGCGCCCTCGAGCTTGAAGGTCGCGGAACCGGCGCGCGGCGCGTCGTACTGGACCGCCACATACAGGCCACGGGTGGTACTGAGCGGGATCACGAAGCCCGGGGGCAGGACACCCGGCGGGAAGCGCGGGATCGTCGCCCGCACCGCCTCGACAATCTCCTCGCGCGGGAGCTGGCCGTTGACCAATGAATACACCGGCTTCCAATCTTCCAGGCCAAGGTCGCCCGCGACCACGCGGTCCACACCCACCGGCTCGTTCCGACTCGTCACCACATACGTGCGCCAGAGGCGGGCCGTGACGCCCTGCGAGGCGTCGTATTCGCCCGGCTTGCCCAGTTGTGCAAGGAACGCGATCAGGTCGTTGCGCTCCTCCGGCAGCAGGGTGTCAACGAGGCCGGCCGGCATGAGCGAACCGAACGCGGTGCGCGTGGCGACATTGCGCTTCGGCACCGAGATCACGTCGTTCGTCACCGTACGCAGCACGATTTCGTTGTCATCCTCGCGCGTGACCATGCCGGTCAGTTGCTGGCCGTCGTTGGTCGCGATCAGGACCGAGTGATAACCTTCCTTGGTCTTCGCATTCGGATAAAGAATCGACTCCACCAGATAATCCGGCGGCGCACTCGCGCCGATGCTGGTCATGTCAGGCCCGAGGCGTCCGCCGGCCCCGCCGATGGCGTGACACGAGACGCACGCCAGCTCGGTCTGACGATAGAGCCGTTCTCCGCGCGCCGCGTCGCCGGTGGCGAGCGCCACGCGAGCGATCTCCTGCAGCTGGGCGGCGGACAACGGCTCAGTCGGAATGGATACGCCGGCAATCGTCATGAGCTCGCGCACCAGCGGCTGGCTCGCATTGCCCTCGCGCGCCGGACGCAGACCGGCCCGTGCGACCGCCACCGGCAGATTCGAACCGGGCAGCGCCGTGGCCAGCTTGTCACCCGCGCCACTCACGCCGAGCAGCGCACGCCAGAAGGCCGGAGCCTCCGGATCATCCGCCAACGTCTTGAGCACGCCGACGATCTCCGTCAAAGAGCCGTCCAGGTCGACCCGGGCCAGCGCCACGGCCGTCTCACGGCGGACTTCAGGCGAACCCGCGGAGGTGACCAGCGCCTTGAGGCGCGCCGCCACGTCGGCGCCGCCGATCTCGCGCAACGCGTTCAGCGCGGCGGTGCGCTCGATGGCTGACGACGTCGGCCGGCCGGCCGCATCGACGAGGGCGGGGACGAAGGCCGCCAGCTTCCACGTACCAGTCAGGGTGAAGGCCGCCGTGCGCACCGGCTCCGCCGCATGCGTAAGCAGGGGCTGGATCGTCGCGAGGTCACCCTCGGGCAGCGCCTTGCGCAGGCGGGCCGCCTCGCTGAGGGACGTGAGCGCACGCTGCGCCGCCGCCGGTTCAAAGCCACCGGCGAGGACCTGGTTGAGCAACAGGCGCAGTTCCGCCGGCCCACCCGCGGTGCCGATCAGGTCGATCCACGGGCCCGAACCGTCGCGGGCCATCGTGCGGCCAGCGAGGAGTTGGCCGAGCAGTTCGTTCGCGCGGCGGGCGTCGATCGCCTTGAGGGCGAACTCGAGCTGCTTCTCGCGACCGTCCACCGTCCAGGCGCCAGACTTGACCGCCGCCACCCATGGCTCGGCGAGTTCGTTGATCGTGAGCCAGAGGGCGTAGTCGAGAAACGGATCCATCGCCTGGTCCGCCACCGTGAGCGCGAGCTCGGCGGCACGGGCGGACGACACCTTGCCGAGCGCCCGCACGGCCTCGAGGCGCACGCGCGGATGTGTATCAGCCACGAGACGCTGCAGCACGGGGAGCGTGCCGGCGTCAACCGGCAGCGCCCGCACGGTGGCAGCGCGGATCTCGGGCTTGGCCGAGGCGAGGAGCTGGTCGATCACGGACGCGCGCGGTTGGTTGAAGGCCTGGTACATCCAGAGCGCCTGAAGGCGGTGCTCGTCGCCGGCGTTGCGGTCGGTCCAGGCATTGAGGTCACCGAGCACGCGGGCGGCACCGCGCTCGACGAGGACGCGGCGGGCGCGTTCCTGATCGTAGGTGTTCGGCGAGACCAGGCGGTCGAGTAGCGCCCCGTTGGCGAGTTCGTTGAAGTTAACCTTGGCCAGCGGCGCGCGACCCTTGGCGGAAATGCGCCAGATGCGTCCGTGGGCCTTGTCGCGGCGGGGGTCGCGGAAATCGACCTCTCCGTGCTGGATGATCGGGTTGCTCCAGTCGGCAATGTAAAGCGCGCCGTCGGGCCCGAGCTTGATGTCGACCGGACGGAACGTCGGGTCCGTGGTGCGGAGGAGGTCAGGCATCGCCTGCGTGACATAGCCGGCACCCTGGTCGCTGAGCTTGAAGCGAACCACGCGGTGGGCGCGGAAATCGTTGGTCACCACACTGCCCTGCCACTCAGCGGGGAAATGCTCGCTGCGGATCAGCTCCACGCCCGCGAACTTCGGATAGTCGCCCGGGCTGACGCTCTGCAGGGTGCGCGCAGCCGGCGCGAGCGTGAAGTACGTCGCACCCGGAACGCCCCAGTTGATGCCCTGACCGCCGGCGCCGTCGGTCACGAAGGACTGGCCGTAGGCGTCGAACTGATGGCCCCACGCGTTGACCCAGCCACGGTAGAGAATCTCCATACGCTGGTCGCGCGGATCGAAGCGGAAGATGCCGCCCGCCTTAAGGCGAACCACACCGAACGGCGTCTCCGCGTCGGTGCGGGTGTAGACCGACTGCATCAGGTAGAGGCGGCCGTCCGGACCCCAGCGCGGGCTGTGCAGATTGTGGTGGGTATCCTCGGTGCCGAAACCGCTAAGGACGACCTCACGCACGTCGGCCTTGCCGTCCCTGTTGGTGTCGCGGAAGTGAAGAAGCTCGGTGCTCTGCGTGACGTAGGCGCCGCCATCGCCCCACTCCACCCCGGTCGGGATGAGCAGGCCGTCGGCGAAGACCGTGGACTTGTCGGCTTTGCCGTCGGCATCCGTATCCTCGAGCATGACGATCTTGTCCGTCAGCGCCTGGCCCGGCTCGATCTGCGGGTACACCCCCGAAGTCGAAACGAGGAGGCGACCCTGCGTGTCCCAGTTCATCTGGATGGGTTTGTCCAGCATCGGGTTCTCGGCCCAAAGCGTGACCTCGAGCTCATCAGCCACGACAAACGACGGATGCGGCTGGGGCGTGAGCGGCGCGCTGATATTGCCAATGCGGCGCGGAATCTCGGGCACATTGACCGCCTGCAGGCCGCGGAGTTGGGCGATGCGCGCCTCCTCCTGCGCGATGTACTGGTCAAACTGGATCACCTCAGCGGCGTTGCGCCCCTGCTCACGACTGCGGAAACCAAAAATATAGGCCATGTTGGCCGGGCGCGACCGGTGGAAGAACCACTCATTCTTGCGCAGGATCGACTGGCGGAGCGCCTCGGCCCGCGGATTCTCGCGCCACGCGCCGGCTGAGCCGAAAAGCTGGTCCTCGAAAATCTGGGCGACGGCGCGATAGCCCTCGGGATTGAGCCGGATGCCGTTCGACGTGAGCGGCGCGGCGCCGGGCAGCGGGTCCTGGAGGCGATCGAACAGGGAAATGAACGGCACCCCGCGAGCGGCCGCAATGTCGCGGACCGCATTGGAATAGAGCGCCAGCTCCTGGTTCCGCGAGGACGGATCGCGCCAGGGCGCGCCGCGGTTCTCGTGCCGGATCGGGCCGACGAGGACCAGCCGCACGCCGGGGGCGACCGACTCGAGCGTCTCCAGCAGCTTGGCGTAGTCGGCGCGGAACTTGGGCAGACCGGCGGCCCCATCAAAGGAACTCGCCATGCCGTAACCGATGAAGGCGACGGTCGGGCGGGCCTCGGTCAGCTGCTTGACGAGCTGCTTCCAGCCCTCGTCCGCCGGCTCGCGGCCGGCCTGGAGCAGGCTCAGGCCGAAGCGGGAGTCGCCCGCCGGGGTGTCGCCGCTCCAGCCCAGGTTGCGGAAGGTCACATTCCGGTCCGGGAAGCGCGAGGTCAGCATGACCTCGATCCAGCCCTGGTACTGCTCGCCCTCGACAAAGGCGTCGCCGAGCAGGATGACGCGGTCGCCGTCGCGCAGCTCAAACGGGGACGTCTGAACCGCGGCGCGGGCGAAGGAAGCGAGAGCAACGTACCCCAGGAAGGCACGAACGAGGGAATTCAATACAGCACGCATGGTTGGGGGGATGGCAACTGGCCATCGGCCGGAAACGGAAGGGAATGGGGACAAGGGCAATAAGAAGTCCGTGAACAGGCTGCCGTCAACGGATCACTGGCCCGCGGCTTCGAGCTGGAGACCGGAGATCCTCACGACCATGCCAGCTACCTCTATTACTAAGCGCCACCGTTTGCACCGCGATCCCGCCCCCATGCTCACCTCCGCCGAAGCCTGCGCCCGGTCCGCGATTAGAGCGGTTCAAATTGAGTTGCAGCCGGGTCGCCGACCGGGCGCACCGCCAAAGGTACTCTCATTGAACCACCATACGGTGCTTGTTCCACCTCAGCAGGCGCCGACGCTCGGCCAATCCCCAGCAAGCCCGCTTTTTCCATGAATTCCACCCTGCACGGCCTGATCGCGGCCCCCCACACCCCCTTTGCCGCCAACGGGGATCTCGATATCGAGGTCATCCCGCGCCAGGCAGCCTTGCTCGCCCACAACGGCGTGAGTGGCGCTTTCGTCTGCGGAACCACCGGCGAAGGCTGCAGCATGACCATCGCCGAGCGCCGGCAGGTCGTCGAACGGTGGCGGAGCGCCACGCCCGCCGGACTCAAGCTCGTGGTCCACGTCGGCCATCTCAGCCTGAGCGACAGCATCGAACTCGCCCGCCACGCCGCCCAGACCGGGGCCGACGCGATCGCAACAATCGCCCCGAGCTTCTTCAAGCCGGCCGGAACCGCCGAACTCGTCGCCTGGTGCGAGCGGATCGCCGCGGCCGCCCCCAAGCTCCCGTTCTACTACTATCACATGCCGTCCATGACCGGCGTGACGATCTCGGCGACGGATTTCCTCAACCAGGCGAACGGATGCATTCCCAATCTCGCAGGCGTGAAGTTCACCCATGAGGACCTGACCGACTTCGGTCACGCGACCAACGTGGCGGACGGACGCTTCGCCATGCTTTTCGGACGCGACGAAATCCTGCTCGACGGCCTTCCGCTCGGGGCGAAGGGCGCGGTCGGCAGCACCTACAACTTCGCGGCCCCCCTCTACACCCGGATCATCCGATCGTTCGAGGCCGGCGACCTGGAAGCGGCCAAGCAGGACCAGAAGCGCGCGTGGGATTTCATTGCCGTCCTCGGCAAGTTTGGCGGCCTGTCCGCGGGCAAGGCGGTGATGAAACTGATCGGGGTGGACTGCGGGCCGGTCCGGCTCCCGCTTCGCGCGCTGACGCCGGCCGACGAGGCCGGCCTTCGTTCGGGACTCGAGCGCGTCGGCTTTTTCGACTATTGCTGCAAACTCCCATGAGCGCGGCCGCCGCCCGCGGGCTTTACGGCGTGGGGCCGGCCCGGCCAGCATGGGGCCGCGAATCCTCCTCAGCGCCTCGCGGTCCTCGTACCGCCACACATGCCTGTTCTCAGTATGGTCATCGACCAGCTTTCATACACCGGACACTATCATTCCCTGGGTTCGCGTTTCACCGCCGGACTGAACTGGCTCGCCCGCTTCCAGCCCGCCATGCCCGATGGCCGCTACGACATCGAGGGCGACGATGTCTTCGCCCTCGTGCAGAGCTACGACACGATGCCGGCTGCGGAGAAGAGCTACGAATCCCACCGGGCCTACGCCGACATCCAGTACGTCGCCGACGGCACCGAGGTCATCTACTACGCGCCCACCGAGAGCCTGCATCCGGTCACACCCTACGACACCGAGAAGGACTACCTGCTTTATGCCGACCCCGCCTCGGCCACACCGCTGCACCTGCCGCCCGGCACGTTCGCCGTCTTCCTCCCGCACGATGGCCACAAGCCCGGCTGCGTGAATGGCGCCCCCTGTCCGGTGAAAAAAGTCGTCATTAAGGTTCGCATCTGAACGCACCTCGCATCCTCCCCTCAAAGAATGCATACCCCTCCTTTATCCCGCCGCACGTTCCTCAAATCCGCGGCCGCGCTCTCGGCCGCCGCGACCGCACCGACCGTCCTCACCCGGGGCGCAACCCTGCCGGCCGGCGGCAGGACGGGCAAAGCCCGCGAGCTGCGGGCCGACGTGCTCGTGATCGGCGGCAGCCTCGGCGGCGTCGCCGCCGCGCTCGCGGCCGCGCGCATGGGTCGCCGCATCATCCTCACCGAGGAGACCGGCTGGATCGGCGGCCAGGCCACGACCCAGGGCATCCCGCTCGACGAGCATCCCTGGAGCGAGCGCTACGGCCGCACGCGCAGCTACGCCGGGTTCCGCGACGGCGTCCGCGCGTATTATCGCCGCCACTATCCGCTCTCCGCCGCCGCTCGCAAGGACCCCTACCTCAATCCCGGCGCGGGCTGGGTCAGCAAGCTCTGCTTCGAGCCGCGCGTCGGCCTCGCCGTGCTCCACGAGATGCTCGCGCCCCACCTTTCCGCCGGCCGCGTCACGATCCTCACCCGCCACCGCCCGGTCGCGGTCGCGATGGAGGGCGACCAGGTGCGCGCCGTCACCGTGCACGACGAGCTTGCCAACGCCGACCTCACGCTTTCCGCACCGTACGTCCTCGACGCCACCGAACTGGGCGACCTGCTGGAACTCGGCAAGATCGAGTCCGTGATCGGCGCCGAGTCGCAGGCCGAGACCGGCGAGCCGCTCGCCGCCGAGGGGCCGGCCCGGCCGCACGAGCAGATGGTCTTCACCCACGTCTTCGCCGTCGATCATCTCCCCGGCGAGGAGCACGTGATCCCGCGTCCGCGGGACTACGATTTCTGGAAGCAGGCCAGGAGCCACCGCGGCGACTTCCCGAAATTCACGCTGCCCGACCTCTTCGGCGCGAAGCACGACCACATGCGCCGTCCCGCGCGGCCCGGCGCCTACAACGCCAGCACCTTCAACTTCCGGCGCCTGCTCTGCGCCGGCAACTTCGAGCCCGGCGCCTTTGCCAGCGACATCACCGTCGCCATCTGGCCGATCAACGAGTACCACCTCGGCGTCCTCTGCGGGGTGTCGCCCGAGGAGCGTCGCAAGCATCTCGAGGCCGCCCGCCAGCTCAGCCTCAGCACGATCTACTGGCTCCAGACCGAGGCGCCCAATCCCGCGACCGGCGGCCAGGGCTACCCTGGGCTGCGCCCGCGCGGCGACGTCTTCGGCACGGCCGATGGCCTCGCGCAGGCGCCGTACATCCGTGAATCGCGCCGCATCAAGGCCGAGTTCACCGTGCTCGAGCAGCACTTCCGCACCGACACGCCGGGCAACGAGCACGGCCCGCAGAAGTACGCCGACAGCGTGGGCCTCAGCGGCTACCGCGTGGACATCCACAAGCCGACTGCGCCCGGCGCGCCGAGCATCACCGAGGTCGCGCACGGCAAGCACTGGCTGCAGCAGATACCCCTCGGGGCGCTCCTCCCTGTGCGCGTGGAAAACCTGCTGCCTGCGTGCAAGAACCTCGGAGTCACCCATGTCACCAACGGCGCCTTCCGCGTGCATCCGACGGAGTGGAACATCGGCGAGTCCGCCGGCGCGCTTGCCGCCTACTGCCTCGGTCGCGGCCTCAGGCCCCGCCAGGTCCGCAACACGCCCTCGCACCTCGCCGATTTCCAGCGCGAGCTCCAGCGCCTCGGCGTCGAGCTCGACTGGCAGGTGATGGCCACCGCGCGCTCCTACTACAGCCACCACAACCTCGAGCTGAAGGATGCCGACTCGTTCTACTTTGGCGAGGCGTGGAGGCTGTGAAGAAAAGACCGAAAGGCTGAAGGGCTGGATCCGAACCGCTCCATCGACTCACGGCACTCCGCACACTGACCTTCCCAATCCACATTCCAAAATCCGCACTCCGCAATTCCATGTCCACCCCTTTCTCCACCCTTCGCACCCAGGTGCTCGTCATCGGTTCCGGCGCCGCCGGGCTGACGGCCGCGATCGCCGCCGCCCGGAACGGCGCCGAAACCCTGCTCGTCGAGAACGCCGGCTTCCTGGGCGGCATCTCCGCCACCCTGCCGTGGCTCGGTTTCCACGACCGCGACTACCGGCTGATCGTCAAGGGTCTGCCGCTGGAGTTCTGCGAGCGCCTGCAGGCGGCCGGCGCCGCGAGCGCGCTCGAGCTCGATCCCAAGTGCGCATCGGCCATCAGCATCAATTCGCACTGGTGGAAGATCATCGCCATGCAGCTCTGCCGCGAGGCCGGGGTGAAGCTCCTGCTCCACACCCAGGTCGTGGACACCCTGCGCGAAGGCGACCGCATCCGCGGCGTGGTGGTCGAGAACAAGTCCGGATGCCAGCACATCGAAGCCGCCATGACGATCGATGGCAGCGGCGACGGCGACGTGGCCGCCCGCGGCGGGGTGGCGTGGGAAAAGGGCCGCACCGCCGACGGCCTGGTGCAGGCTCCGACCCTCGTTTTCAAACTCGGCGGCGTCGACCGCGCCGGTTTCGTCGCCGGCTGCAAGGACCCCGCCAACATCTACCGCGAATGGCTCGCGCCCTACCCCGACCTGTGGGCGAAGATGATGAAACGCATCGACCGAATGAACGTCATCATCTGCGGAGGCTACGCCGCGCTGATCGAGAAGGCGCGACAGGCGGGCGATTTCAGCGTTCCCCAGACCCGCATCGTCGGCGTGAAGAACCACCAGCACGACGAGTTCACGGTGGTGATGACCCGCGTTCTCGGACTCAACCCGATCGATGTCGCCAGCGTCACCGATGCGTACACCCGGGTCTACGAGCAGATCCCGGTGCTGGTGAATTTCTTCAAGAAGTACGTCCCGGGTTTCACCGGATCCCGGCTGCAGGAGATCGCCCCGATGCTCGGCATACGGGAGAGCCGCCGCATCATGGGCGATTACGTGTTGACCGCCGATGACCTCATCGCCGGCCGGGTCTTTGACGATGCGGTCAGCATGGGCGGCTATCACATCGACATCCATCGCCCGGCCGGCACGTGGGTCGACTCGCACAATGTCCGCGCCTACACGATCCCGCTGCGCAGCCTCATCGCCCGCGATGTCGAGGGGCTGATGATGGCGGGCAAGTGCATCTCGGCCACCCACGAGGCGATCGCATCGACCCGCGTGATTCCCATCTGCATGGGCCAGGGCCAGGCCGCCGGCACCGCCGCCGCGCTCGCCGTCAAACTCGGTTGCAGCGTCCGCAAGGTGCCCACCGCAGACCTGCAGGACACCCTCGCCGCCCAAGGCGCGGAGTTCGGTCGGACTGTGGGCGGACCGAACCTGCGCGCCATTGAGGAAGTCGGCCAGCTACCCTTCGAGGAACCGCCGACCACGGGAGACCGCGACCTCGCCTCCTCCAGCGCTGGCGCCTGGATCCATCCATAAACCGCCACCCCGCCTCCATCGCGTCCGTCTCCTGGCCGGTTCCCGGATCCCCTTTATGCCCCCTGTCACCCCGCCCGACGGTTCCGCCCCTGAGCCGTTCCATCAGCGATTGCGCTGGCGGATGACCGCCTTCCTGGCGGTCGCCGCTGCGCTCAATTTCGCCGACCGCGCAGCCATGTCCGCGGTGCTCTCAGCGGTGCGCGTCGATCTCGCGCTGTCCGACGTCGCGCTCGGGATGCTGGGTTCCTTTTTCCTCTGGAGCTACGCCCTCGGTTCGCCGTTCGCCGGCAGCCTGGCCGACCGCTGGTCGCGTTCCCGGCTCGTGGTCGTCAGCCTGCTGGCCTGGAGCGTGGTCACCGCGCTCACGGGGCTGGCCGGCAACTTTTCCCAGCTGCTGGCGCTCCGCATCGGCCTGGGCCTCGCCGAATGCCTCTTCTTCCCCGCCGCCTTCGCGCTCATCGCGCAACACCACGGCATCGCCACCCGGGCCCGCGCCATGAGCCTGATGACCATCGGCATCAACTCCGGGATGATCCTCGGCGGGACCGCCGCGGGCTTCCTGGCGCAGCACTTTGGCTGGCGCTCGGGCTTCCTCGTGCTCGGCATTACTGGCATCGTCCTCGCGCTCTGCGCTCGGCCTTTCCTGCCCGCCACCACGCCCGCCGTCCAGGCAGTCTCGCGTCCGCGGCCCTCCCTCCTCGCCGCGCTGCCGATCCTCGTGCGCATCCCGACCTACTGGTCCATGGTCTGCGAATCCATGCTTTCCGGCATGGGCATGTGGATCTTCTTCAGCTGGCTGCCCCTGTATCTTCGCGAGACCTACGGGATGTCGCTCGCCGCCGCGGGGTTCTCCGGCACCTTCATGCTCCAGATTTCCGTGATGCTCGGCATCGCGGTCGGCGGGTGGGTGTCGGACCGCGCGGCCGCCCGTGCGCCGCATCGCCGTGTGCTGCTGTACGGCAGCGCCTACCTGATCGCCGCGCCCTTCCTCCTGCTCTTCCTCGGCTCCCCGACGTTCGGTGTCGTCGCCGCGGGCATCGCCGCCTTCTCGTTCCTCCGCGGCATGGGCCAGGCCAACGACCATCCGACCCTCTGCGAAGTCGTGCCTCCGGAACTCCGGTCCACCGGCATCGGCCTGATGAACGCCTGTGCCACCGCCTCCGGCGGCTGCGGCGTCCTCCTGGCCGGATTCCTCAAGCGCGAGGTCGGCCTCGGCGGCGTCTTCGCCGGCATCTCCGGCGCCTTCATGCTGGCCGGCATGATCATGCTGTTCACCTACGTCCGGTTCTCGCAGCGGGACTTCGAGCGGGCCCGCGCCAGCGAAACCGGCGCCGCCTGAACGAGCCCCGCCACCCCGCCAAGCTGCCGCTGGCGGCCAGCCTGCATGTCTGCAAGCCGGTCGTCCCCGCACACACGGCCGGACCGCCCTCGTGACCGATGCGTTCTCCGGCATCGGGCAGGCCATCGCCATCGACTTCAGCCGCCTGGGCCTGAACGCGGCGCTGACCGGCCGGCGGCCAGAGGAAATCGTTTCGTCAATCGACGAAGCGGAACGAATACAGCTTCGTCCGCGTGGAACGGAACTCGATCGCCAGCTCGCGGCCCTGGACGGAGGAAAGATCGGCTTGGCCGGTCCACTTCACCTCGACGCCGGTGCCGTTGTACTCGATCGGCACGCACTCCTCTGCCGTGAAGCCGGTCAGCGGCTGCCCGTCGCGGCCGATCAGCGCGACGCGCACCTCGCCGAGGGCGCCGGTGTCGAGGTTGAGCAGCAGGCGCTTTCCAGAGACCTTCACGGCGACCGTGCGCGCCCGGCCCTCGCGGTTGCCGGTGTCGAGCGACACGAAACCATCGACGCGCTGCACGTAGCGCACGATGGAGCCGTCGCCCTTGCGGTTGCGGGCGTCGACGTCGCCGTGGACGGTCTCGAACTCCGTGCCGTACTGCCAGATCTCGTCGCCGCGCACGACCATGCCCGCCCCCATGAACGTCATGTTCTTCTTGTCGGGCGAAGCGATGCCCGGCGCGGCGTAGGCGGCACGGTCGTAGCGGTGCCAGGCCAGGCTGTCGTCGCTGCCGGCGAACTGGACCTCGGCCGGCCCCATGTGCCGGCCCCTCCAGCCCGGCGCGTCGGTCTGCGCCGAGCGGCGGAGGAAGGTCGGGAACGCCACGTACCAGCGCGTATCCAGCGGATAGGGCTGCGCGGCCATGTTGTAGATGTCGGTGCGGCTCGGATCGAGCTCGTCGCAGGCGAGGATTGTCGGGATCTCCGTGCCGAAATAATGGCTCCAGCCGCTGCCGTCGAGCCGCACCGAGGCGGTCTCCCTGATCGAGGCGAGCGAGAGGCGGTTGACCTTGCGGCGGTTCGGATCCGGCACCCAGCCGCGCACGATCAGCACGTATTCCTTGCGATGCTCGTCCCACCACGCGACGTTCTGCGTGTCGCTGCCGGCGCGGACGAGCGGTTCCGGGTCGCGCCGCCAGCGCAGGCCGTCGGGTGAGTGGAAGCGGTAGAGCCCGGTCGCGTTATCGGGACCGCCGCGGCTCGTGGACACGTAATTGTAGCGCTCCTCCGGCGGCTGGTTCGGATCCTGGAACACGACGCCCTCGAGGCTCCGCACCCCGACGAGGTTGGTCTCCTTGATCCCCTGGTATTCGGC
This sequence comes from Opitutaceae bacterium, assembly GCA_036401075.1. Taxonomy (GTDB): domain Bacteria; phylum Verrucomicrobiota; class Verrucomicrobiia; order Opitutales; family Opitutaceae; genus CAMAXB01. Next base: position 22,479 of record DASWVY010000019.1, on the reverse strand, counting down.
GATGCCGAGGCTGGGCTTGGTCCAGTGCACGCCGTCGGTGGATTCGGCGTAGGCGAGATTGGCCTGGCTGCCCTCGCCCCAGGCGTCGCGGCAGACGTACCACATGCGCAATTTTCCGTCCTCGTCGCGCACAGTGAGGAAGAACGAGATCAGGTGCTTCTCCCACGGCTTGTCGGGCACGATGACGGTCTCGCGGCGAGATGCTGGGTTGACCTTGAGTTCCACGCCTTCGGCCGACGCCAGGATCGCCGGATCCAGGAACAGATGGCGCAGCGGCGGCTTGTCCTCCGATCGTCCTACCGAAGACAGCAGCGAGAGCAGCAGGCCTGCCGCGCGCCACAGGGGGAAGGGATGGGGGCAAACCTTGAAAGGGCGCATGACGGGCCCATTTATTCAAACCGGAGCGAATAGAGCTTCGTCCGCGATGCGCTGATCTCGAACTGGACCTCGCGGCCAAGCAGCGCGTCCAGATCGGGCCGGCCGCGCCAGCGGACCTCCGCCTTGGTGGAATTGATCCGAACCACGTCACACTCTTCCACGCTGAAACCGGGAATCGGATCGCCGTTGGACGCGAGCAGCCCAACCCGCAGGTCGCCAAGCGCGCCTGTGTCCACGTTAAGCACGAGCTTGGAACCGGAGACCTTGGCCGGACCGCACACAGCCCGGCTCCCGGCCGCGGTGAAGTCCAGCGACACAAATCCGTCCACGCGGTGCACGTGGCGGAAAATGGTGCCGTCGCCCCGCTGCTCGCGCGCGGGGACATCGCCGTGGGTGGTGCGGTAGCCGGTGCCGTATTGCCAGATCTCGTCGCCCCGCACCACGAGGCCGGGCCCGATGTAGAGCATGCTGGCGCTCTCCGAACCGGCGAGGCCGGGCCTCAGGTAAGGCTCGCGGCCGTAGCGCTCCCATGTCTTCCCGTCGCGGCTGCCAATGAACTGGATTTCGGTCCAGCCGTCGTTGCGGTGCGGCGAGTCGATCGCATGGCGGTAGAACGCCGGAAAGCCGACGTACCAGCCGGGATCGAGCGGATAGGGCTGGATGGCGTTCGTGTAGATGTCGGTGTCGGGCGGATCCAATTCGTCGGTGACCAGCGCATCGGGCAGTTCGTCGACCAGAAACGGGTCGCGCTCCCGGTCCGCCGGCCGCAGCTGGTCGCGCGGCCGCGCCGGCACGATCCCGCTGGGAAGGTCGAGACGGTCGGTCTCGAGGCGGACCACCTTGCGGTTCGCGCCGACCGCCGGCTTCGCCGGGTTCCAGGCGCGGATGTAGGCGACGTACCGGCCGAGACGCGCGTCCCAGAACGTGACGTTCTGAGAGTCGGCCTCGAACGGCAGCAGCGGCCGCTCATCGCGCTTCCAGGCATAACCATCGGGAGACGTGAAGCGATAGATGCCGCCACCCTTGTACACCGTGCTCACATAGACATAGCGCTCCTGCGGGTTCGCCGTGTGGTCGTCGCGGAAGACCGTGCCTTCCAGGCTGGTGAGGCCGACGAGGTTGTTGGCGCGGCTGCCGTGGTATTCGGTCACGCCAAGCTCGGGCTTGGTCCAGTGCACGCCGTCAACCGATTCCGCATAAGCGACGTTGGGCCTCTTGTCCTTGTCGCGGCAGATATACCACATCCGCAGCTTCCCGCCGTCGTCGATCACCGAGAGATAGAAGGTGATCATGAACTCCTCCCATGGCTTGTCCGCGCGGATGACGATCTCGGAAGATGTGGGCGAGTTGACCGTCAGGGTCGCGCCCTTCGCCTCCCGCACGAATGCAGGATCGAGGAACATATGCCGCGGCTGCGCGACCGCTCCGCTGACGGCCAGCGCCAGGAGGGCAAAGCCGGCGAGGCATGCCCGCGGGCGCAACCGGAGCTTGAGACGAGAGCCGATGCGGTGGTGGGAAGAAATCATCGCGGGAAGATCAGAAGCGGCCACGCACACCCAGGCTGAGCATCATGCCCTTGATCGAATAGGCCTGCAAGTGAGAGGGGACTCCGTAGTAGTAGCGCTGTTCCTCGTCATAGATGTTGTAGGCGTCCACGTAGGCCTCGAGGTTGGGTCGCAGGGCCCAGCTGGTGCTGACGGTCGTATTGATGAAATCCATCTTGTAGCGCAGTCGCGTGGGATCGGACGAGTAGGCGAAGAGGTATTCACCCGTATAGTTCACGAGATAACTGGCGCGGAAACGGCCGCGTGAGAATCGCAGGCCGACATTCCAGGTTTCCGGGATGAACTCGGCCAGCTGATTGACCGACTGAGGGGTGCTCGCGCCGTAGTTTCCATCGGACTCCAGCTTCGTGTAATTGGCAAACAGGCCGATGCTCCGCACCCATTGGGGACCAAAGTTCAGCTGCTGCTGGTAGCTCAGTTCGAGTCCGCGCACCCGGGCGCTGCCGCCGTTCAACGTCGTGTTGATGGTGTAACCGGCATACTGGCCGCCGAATCCGTTGTCAGAGCCGGCATCGACCACACCGGCTGACGCGCTGAAAATGAAATCCTCCAGGTCCTTCTGGAACACGCCGACCGAGATCAGGCCCATGGGCTTGAGATAATATTCGAGGCTGAGATCCCAGTTCGTGGCCGATTGCGGCAGCAGGGAGGGATTGCTCACGGTCACCGTCTGATTGGTGTCGTTGACCTGCTCCACCGGCACGAGGTTGGAGAACTCGGGGCGGCCCAGGCCGGTCGAATAACTCGCCCGCGCGATCAGGTCCGGAAGGATCGCATAGCTCAGGTGCACGCTCGGCAGCGTGTGGTCGTAGGATCCCGCGATCTCACGGCGGCTGTATTCGGTCGCCGCACGAAGCACCGGATCGGCAATGTCTGCGCGGGTGCGTTGAATGACCCAGGCTTCGCTCTCCACCTCGGTGCGCTCGTAACGCACGCCGCCCAGGGCGGTCAGCTTGCCGATGCGCACATTGCCCATGAGATAGCCGGCGCTGACGTCCTCGGTGACCAGATTGGTTCCGGAATAGCGCCGGCTTTCCTGGTAATAGCGGTTCTCCTGCCACTGCGCGGGGTTTTCCTCCAGGTTGCGCGCAAGCTTCTTCACGTCGATCAGCGGCAGGTTGCCCAGATTGTACTCGGCGCTCAGCACCAAGTCGCTGAGAAAGGGGGCCAGCGTATCGTCGGCGTTACCGGCCACCCCATCGGGACCCACGTAGACCAGGCTGCGATCATCCCTCGTCACCATGTCGGAATCCTGGCGGCGCAGGCTGGCCCCGATCTTCAGGTAAGCCGGCATCTTTGTGGCCAGATTGTACTTCAGGTCGGCCTTCGCCGAGTAGATGTGCGCGTCGCGCCGGGAGCCGGTTTGGATGAGCGTCGGGGTCTTGTAGCTGGCGATGTCGTAGACACTGGGCCCCGCAGTCTGGCTGAACTGGGGGTACTCGCGGGAAGCGCCCATATCGATCACGTAGCCGACGGCGGGAACCGTGGCGGTGAAGGATCCGCCTTCATCGTCGCCCGTTCGCTGGCCGCTCGTTTGATCGAGCCGGCCAAGCGCATAATTGAGGTTCACGTCGAACTCCAAATCATCCTTGCGGTGCTCCATCACGACCTGGAAGGAGCGCTGCTCCTGGAGCTGGCCGATCGAGTTCGAGCTCAGGCTGAATTGGGACGCCGCCACCGGGCGGACCTCCGTACGGGTCGCCGTGTAGCTTGGCAGGATCGCGCCGGTGCCGGTCGGCTGGCCGTTCCCATCCAGCGCTGCCACTGTGCGCGAGGTGAATGCGCGCGCCTGGTTGAACAGGTGCCCGCCCCAGGCATCATAGTAGTTCATCGCCGATCGGAAGCTCAGGAGGGTGCTCTCGGACAGCTGGTAATCAATGCGCCCGCTGATCGTCTTCAGGATCCGGTTGAAATAGTAGTCGGCGGCCTGATAGTCCCAGACGTACGCGCGCTCGTTGTTCGTGAATTCATAGTCGCGAATGGTGCGGGCATAGTCTCCGACGCTTTCAAAATAGGTGCTGGTCAGCGACACCGCGAGATTGCGCTCCTTGCCGAAGACATCGAACACCCCCGTGTAGCTCATCATGAGATCGGGGTTGATGGCCCGGTCACGACGGGTGGGGTTATGCGGCGCAAACGGCGGTGCCCAGCGCGCGCCGGCCTTGTAGCTGAACTCGTTGTCGCGCGTCGAACTCAGCGGCGACTTCGTCTTCATGTTGAGCGTGCCGCCGATCGACGAGCCGTCCATGTCAGGCCGGATGCCCTTCACGACTTCAAACTCCTCGTACTGGGCGGTCGAATTGGTCGTGAACCGCACCTGCCGCGTCGCCCCGCTGGAAACCGGTGCCAGCATGCCTCCATCGGTTGACACTGCGTTCAGGCGCGAGGCCATGCCACGGATCGAAACCGCGCTCGGTTCGTTATCCTCGCCAATCGTCGCCGCCACTCCGGGCAAGCGCATGAAGATTTCGCCGGGATTCTGGCTCGCCAGCGCGCCAAATGCGTCCGTCGCGGCTGCGGTGATCAGGTTCGTGGAATTGCGCTGGCGGGTGATCGCCGCAGCATGACCTTCCCTCTCGGTGACAACCTGGAATGTCTCCAGGCGGAGTACTTCGGCATCGAGCCCAAACTGGAGCGGAACGGACTCGCCCTCGCCCACGCTCACCATCCTGCTCTGCGCATCCAGCCCGGTGTAGGATACCGTGACCGTGTAGTTTCCGGCCGCGAGGTCGCGGAATTCAAACCGGCCGCGTTCATCGGTCAGCGCGGTCCGGCCGGATCCCGGCAGCTCAACCAGCGCGCCATTGAGGCCCTCACCGGTGATGGCATGCGTGACCGTTCCGGAAATCCGTCCGACCGCCTGTGCGAAGGACGGGGTTGCGGCGAGTGCCATCACGGCGATGACCGCGGCGAGCCAGGGACGGCACCTGCGGGAAATAAGCACGGAAAAATCAACGAAACGATAGTTCATGGAGGCAGGAGTTGGGGTTCTGATTCGGCCCTGCAGGGGCCAAATCACGGGGCATGCGCAAACCCTTAGCCCCGATCCCTTCCTCCCCGAACCGAAAACGACTGGTTCTTACGTTAAACCAGTGCTGGCTGCGCTTCCATTTACGCGCCGGGAGGCGTTTGGATGGACGCCCCCTTGATGAACTCAGGCATCAGCCTGACGCCTGGACGCAGCGCTTTGCCCGTATCAAGCAATTCCAACAGCGCGCGCAGGAGGCTCTTCGCGAGCAGCCTGGGCGTGCCGTTGTAGTGAGCCGGTGTCGGCAGCACGAAGGAGAGAAACGGATCTTCGTCTCGCGATATGAGCGAGATGTCGGTCGGAACCCGCTTGCCCAGTTGCGCGAGGCGGCTGGCCACCGTCAGGTAATGAAAGGCATTGGCCACGATCATTGCGGTGGGCGGATCCCGCTGTTCCGTCAACCTGCGCACCACCGATGAGATCCCCTCAGGCGTCGAATCATGGTACCGCACCAACGGTTCGGCTCCACCCGCAAACCTGCCCAGCCCGTCCAGGTACCCCGCCTCGCTCTCGATGTCGCCCGCAAGCCGGGATTTTTGCATGATCAGGGCAATCCGCCGGTGGCCCTGCCCAAGAAGCGTCCCCACCGCGTGGCGACAAACGGCACGGTGATCGAGGTCGCGAAAAGGCAGGTCAACTCCCTCGTACACCGAACCGGCCACGATACAGGGTATCCTATGCCGCTCGAACCATTGTTGGGTTCCCTGATTGCAGAGCGCGAGGATCCAGCATCCATGCCGGTTTTGCGCGATCAGCCTGCGCAGGGCCGGCCCGGCATTGGGTCGGAAAAACTGCATTCCATGAAACACATGGAGGCGGCAATCGCGCTCGCTCAGCATCGCACGCAATTCGTCGATCCAGAGTGTTTGGGTCGGACGCATGCGCTCCAGCGAATCGGGGGTAAGAAGCGCCACGTCACGCGAATAAGGTGGTTTTCGCTTCACCGGACCGGATGACGTGATGCGGTTTCCGGAACCGTGCTGCCCCATGATCAGTCCGTCCTGTTTGACGAGAGCAAGCGCCGCACGGAGCGTATTGCGGCTTACCTGCAGGCTGGAGCACAGCGTGCGTTCGCCCGGGAGCCACTCCGTCCAGGTGCCCTTGGCGATCTCGTCGCGCAGGATCGCAGCCGTCTGGCTGACGAGGGAGTGACGCTGGGGCAGGATCGTCATGGCGAGGGAACGTGCGAAGGCCTACGGCCGCGTGTCAATGCACGGCAAGGCCTGGCCGGCAGAATAATGCAGGCAGGCCTTTCCATCAACCACCGCGGATCCGGCTAGTACGTCTTCAGCCGGATGTTCCGGTACTCGACCTTCATCGGCGGGCCGGTGTGGACCTGGACGCCGATCTGGCCGTCGACCGGGCGGTTCGGAGCGTCGTCGTCGATCACCATGCTCATGATCTGGCCGTTGAGCATGTGGATGAGCGTGTTGCCGCGGGCGATGATGTGGACGGTGTTCCAGCCGTCCGTGGCAACTTTTGCCAGCTCGTCGGTGTTGCCGATCTTCGACAGTTCGATCGGCGGACGCCCGCCGACCACCTTGGTCACCTGGCCGCGCACGGCGAGGAAGAGGCGGCCCTTCTCCTCGTAGTTGTTGCCCGGGTACCGCTTGCGGCCGTCGAGGTCGAACTGGTAGCCGCGCATGGCGAACTGGTTGGCGGGCGTGACCGGGTCAGGAATCACGGTGCTGCGGTAGTTGATGCCGCTGTTGCCCTGCTCGGTGATCTTGTACTCGAGCTTGAGCTCGAAGTCCTTGGGGCGCCCACCCTGCCAGATGACGAAGGTGTTGCTCTTCACGACCGTCTCAGGGGTGATCTCGCCAACGAGGTTCCCGTTCTCGATCCGCCAGTAGACGGGATCGCCCTTCCACTGGTTGAGGGTGCCGTCGAAGATGGAAACGAAGCCGGGCTCGTCGCCCTCGAGGGGCGTCGGCCGGTCGGTTTGCTTGGGCGCGTAGGGCGCGTTGGCCGCGGCGGGAGCCGCAGGCTGCTGCGCGGTCAGCAGGCTCAACGAGCCCACAAGCAAGGACAACAAGGCGAGTCGGGGTAGGGTCTTCATGGCTGATTTTGGGAGTAGACGGGAGACTCTGCCAGTTAGACCCGCTCCTGGCGCCTATGCGAGCCCAAGCTGGCGCAGCACTTCGGGCGGCGGACCGTCGAAGGTGATGAGCGGCGTGTTCCCGACATACCCCACCTCGGCCATTCCCTCCTTGGTCGAGAAGTAGCCCCCGGCGGTGAGGTTGCGATACGTCGCAAAGAAGCGCGCGGCCGGCTTGAACTCCGCGCGGGCGCGCGGCTCGTAGCAGATGTCGTCGGCAATCGCGCTCATCTGGGTTTCGCTGAGGTCGGCAAAGCCCTTCGAGAAACGCTTCCGCGCCTCAGCGTCGATCCAGGCCAGACCGGTGAGAACGGTGACCCGGTCGGCCCGCTGGGTCGGGTACGGCGCACTGATCCACTCGTCGACGAAGTCGTGCACGCCCATGGCCTTCGCCCCGGGATGCGCGCCATCGGCCGGCAGGATCAGTTCGCAGAGCGCAGCCGCCGTGCGGCGCTGTTCGTCGGTGAACGTCAGGGGCCAGACGTCGCCCGGCTTGTAGTCTTTGACCAGATTGGGATCGGTGCCGTAGCCGTTGGCGGTGACAGGCGTGACCGCGTTGGCGGTCGCCGGCGTGGCCACGGCGGCACTCGCGGACGGCAGGCCGCGCTCGATCAGCGCGGTGGACGCGGCGGCGGTCAGCACCCACTTGATGGCGGTGCGGCGGTCGATGCGGGGAGGAAGCGGGGTGCTCATGGTCAGAGATTTCCTTTCTTCATTTCCTCAAGGAGGTAGTCACTCGCGCGCCAGGCCAGCGCCATCATGGTGAGTGTGGGATTCTTGTCGGCGTTGGAGCAGAACGGGCCGCCATCGGTGACGAAGAGATTCTTGATGTCCCACGTCTGGCACCACTGGTTGGTCACGGAGTTGCGGGCGTTAGTGCCCATGATCGTGCCGCCGACCTCGTGGATGATCTTGCCGCCGGGCTCGATCGCGAGCGCGCCGTTCGCGGCCGGCGGCGTCGTCACCCGACCGCCCATCGCCGTGATGATCTCGGCAAAGGTCTTCTGCATGTGCGCAGCCTGGCGGGTCTCGTGATCGGACCATTTCCAGTGGAAGCGCAGGACGGGAATGCCCCACTTGTCCTTAACGACCGGGTCGAGGTCGCAGAAACAGTCGTCGTTGGGAATCATCTCCCCGCGACCGGCAAAGCTGAGGAAGGAGCCGTAGTAGCGGCGGGCGTCCTCGCGGAACTTGCGGCCGTAGCTGCCGCCCGTGACGGACTCGTAGCCGTTGAAGGACGTGGCGGAGGGCATCCCGCGGCCGGAACCGAACTCGATGTGATAGCCGCGCGCGAAATCCAACTTGCCCGCATGCTGCTCCTTGTAAAGCCACCACGGCACGTAGACATGCGCGCCACCGGCTCCGTCTTCATTGTGAGGCGGGAGATTCTCAAGGAGCGGAATCTGCCCCCCCAATCGTGCGCCGACGGTATCAAGGATGTACTTGCCGACGAGGCCACTGCTGTTGGCGAGGCCCTGGGGGTAGCGGGCGGACTTCGAGTTGAGCAGGATGCGCACGGACTCAGCCGAACTGGCAGCGAGCGTGACGACCCGAGCGTACGCGCGGCGCTCCTGACCCGTGGTCTTGTCGATGAAGAGGATGCCGGTCGCCTTGCCAGCGTCGTCCATGAGGACCTCGCGCGCCATCGCGTTGGACACGATGTCGAGATTGCCGGTCGCGAGTGCCGGGGGGAGATGGACGGTGGTCGACTGGTAGGTGGCGCGGATCGCGCAGCCGCGTCCGCACGGCGTCGCCCAGAAGCAGGCGGCGCGCTCCGACATGGCGGCGGCGAGGATGCGCTGGGCCCGCGGGTTATTCGGATGAATCTTGGCCGGCAGCACGTTCGGGTCCTGGCGCTTGGTCAGCACGGCGCGGTGGATCGGGATGACGGGCAGGCCGAGCTTCGCGGCGCGCTGCTTGGCCAGCTGTTCGCCCGCGCGGGCGTGGGGCGGCGGCTGCAGGCAGCCCTCCGGGGAATCCGGCGTGTTTTCGAGGCCGTGATTGCTGCCGTAGACGCCGATCAGCATCTCGACCTTGTCGTAGTACGGGGAGACATCCTCATAGCCGAGCGGCCAGTCGAAGCCGAGGCCGTCGCGCGAGCGCGGCTTGAAATCGTATTCGCCGTTGCGGAGGGAGATGCGGCCCCAGTGATTGGTGCGGCCGCCCATCATGCGGGCGCGCCACCACTCGAACTGGCGTCCGGGCTCGTTGGACGCGCTGGTGTAGGGTTCACCGGGCACCTGCCAGCCGCCATCGATGGTCGAGTCGTAAAATCCGAACGGCTTGTCCGGCGTGCTAGCCCCACCCAGCGGCGCTTGCGCGTTCGTCTGGAACATCGGGGTCTCGTTGACCGGGTCGTAGTTTCGGCCGGCCTCAAGCATGAGGACCTTGGCGCCCTCCATCGTAAGGGTGTAGGCCGTCTGGCCGCCGGCCGCGCCGGAGCCGACCACAATGACATCGTAACGTTCCTTGATCTGATCCGCGGAGATGAAGGGCATGGGAAGAAAAGCGACGCCTGGCGTCGGTGAGCAGAGGAGGACGACTGGGGTAGCGTCCGGACGGGCAAAATTTCACCTACGCCCGCTTCCGGGTGCAACCTCCAATCCAATCGCGTAAGGAGGAAAAGTCGGCCGCCGACGAATCTACCTCGAACTTGCAAGCAAACGCCCTCCTTCGCCGGGCTTTACCCGCCTCCGGAGAGCTACGGTAAGCAGCCTCCACCCCAGACTGCGATCACCCACGTTGTCATCCAGGCTGGCCGTGCCAGCCGAAGCTTTAGCGAAGGCTGGTGCCCGGGACAGGACTCGAACCTGCACACCTTGCGGCGAGGGCTTCTAAGACCCTTGTGTCTGCCATTCCACCACCCGGGCGGGCATTCTGCTCAAGCGCAAACTGACCCGGGCCGGGGCGGTGAGGCAAGTGTGCGTTTCGCCTGTTGCCTGCCCGACACCCGCGCGCTTGGCTACTGCGCGAACTCCCCATGAGCATCTACCTCGGCATCGACAGCGGAACCCAGAGCACCAAGGCCGTCGCCCTCGACCTCGAAACCGGAAAGATCCTCGCCGAGGCCCGCGCGCCGCATGCGCTCATCGCCGGTCTGCCGACGGGGCACATGGAGCAGGATCCCCATGGCTGGACCAGCGCGCTCGACGCCGTCATCGCCGAGGTCTGCGCCAAGATTGATCGCTCGAGGGTCCGCGGCATTGGTGTCTCCGGCCAGCAGCACGGCTTCGTGCCGCTCGACGATCAGGACCGGGTCATCCGTCCCGCCAAGCTCTGGTGCGACACGAGCACCGAGCAGGAGTGCGCTCTGCTCACCAAAAAGCTCGGCGGCACCAAGGCCGTGATCCGCACGACCGGTCTCCCTTTCCTCCCCGGCTACACCGCGCCGAAGATTCTCTGGCTCAAGCGCCACGAGCCCGCGAACTACAAGCGCCTGCGTCGCGTGCTGCTGCCGCACGACTACCTTAATCTCTACCTCACCGGCAACGCGGTGATGGAGCACGGCGACGCCTCCGGCACGGCGCTCCTCGATGTCCGCCGCCGCAAGTGGTCGACCGCCGCGATTAACGCGATTGATCGCCGGCTCGGCGACTGGCTGCCGCCCCTGCGTGGTCCACAGGAATCAGCCGGCACCCTTCGCCCCGCCCTCGCCCGCGCCTACGGGCTTTCCGCCGACGTCATCGTCAGCATGGGCGGTGGTGACAACATGATGGGCGCCATCGGCACCGGTAACGTCGCGCCCGGCGTCGTCACGGCCAGCCTCGGCACCAGCGGCACGATCTACGCCTTCAGCCGCCAGCCCGTCGTTGATCCCGCCGGCGAGATCGCCGCCTTCTGTTCGTCCACCGGCGGCTGGCTACCGCTGCTCTGCACGATGAATGTCACGCGCGTGACCGAGAGCATCCGCCAGCTCTTCAGCCTCGATCACGCCGCCCTCGATGCGGCGGTGACAAGCGCTCCCGCCGGCGCCGGTGGCCTGCTGCTCGTGCCCTACTTCAACGGCGAACGCACGCCCAACGTCCCGCGCGGCACCGGCGTTCTCTACGGGCTCAACGAACAAACCCTCACGCCGGCCCACCTCGCTCGCGCGGCGATGGAGGGCGTCACGCTCGGCCTCAATTACGGCCTGCGCCGCCTCGCCACGCTCGGGCTGAAGCCGAAGGAGATCCGCCTCACCGGCGGCGGCGCCCGCTCGGCCGCGTGGCGCCAGCTCGCCGCCGACGTGTTCGGTGTGCCCGTCGTTGCCATGGTCGAGGATGAGGGCGCCGCACTCGGCGGCGCACTGCAGGCGGCGTGGTGTGACGCGCGGGAACGTGGCGACAACGCCAGTCTGCACACCCTCGCCGCCCGCTGCGTCGCCATCAATCCCGCGACCCGCTGCGAGCCGGACAAGAAGCGCCACGCCCTTTACCGCGGGCTCCAAGCCAAACAAGACGCCCTCAGCCTCACGCTCCGCGAGACCTTCGCGAGGTAAGGTGCGTTTCTGACATGGGCAAGGCACGCGCGATCACAGCCACGAACCACCGAAATCGCGCAGAGACGCAGAGGCGCAGAGTTTAAATACGATCCGATTTTTGGGTGGTCTTCTCTGCGGCTCCGCGTCTCTGCGCGACTTCTGGCCTGGATCGATCAGACCAAGCAAGCGCCGCCCACTCACCCAAACACGCAGCCCATGCGGTCGCCCATGCGCGCATAAACCTCCAGGCCCTGGCGCGACTGTTCGACGAGATCGCTGTCGAGCTTGATCGAGCCACGGCGGAAAAGCGTGATCACGCACGAGCCGCCAAACTTGAAGAGTCCCTTTTCCTCACCCTTCTCGACCCGGCGTCCCGGAACAAAGGTGTGGACGACGCTGCCGACCATGGTCGCGCCGATCTCGACTTGGACAATCTTGCCAAAGGGCGAGGCCGGAAGCTGGGTCACATAGCGCTTGTTCTCCACCAGGAAGCGCACGTTGCGGCGAAGCGCGATCGGGTTGACCGAGTAGAGCCAGCCGTTGATCAACCGCGGCTCGTCGGGAATGCCGGCGGTTGGAAAATGAAAGCGATGGTAGTCCACCGGGCAGAGGCGCGAGATGATCATCGTCCCGCCATCGTACTGCTGCGAGAGGTCAAAATCCCCGAGCAACTCCTCAAGGTCGAACTTCTGCCCCTTCACGTAGAATCCGTCGACGTCGTTGATGTCCTGGATGCACAGGTGGCGGCCGTCGGCCGGGAACACCGCCAAGTCGTTGTTCGGCGTGATCGGGCGTGCACTCTTCTTGAGCGCGCGGGTGAAGAAGTCGTTGAAGTGCTTGAAGTCGAAAGGCGACTTCGCGAACTCGTCCGTATCGAGGTTGTACTTGACGATGAAAGGCAGCACTCGATGCGCGCTGTAGGGGCGCGTCATCTGCCAACCATAGTACTGCGAAAGGATCGCCCGGCGCACGAGCGCCGCCGTAAAGAAGCGGCCAATCGGGTTCTCGTAAGCGAAGCGCAGCCAGCCCTCGCCGTAGATCTCCTCGGTTTCGACGGTGCGGGTGATGCGATTGTAGTAACGGACAGGCTCGGCCGGCATGGGGATAGATTCGCCCGGACCCCGCGGGAGGCAAAGCAGAAAACGGTTCGCCCGGAATCAATCCGCCCCGTGCGGCCGAGCGTCGCGCTTGTCTCCGCCCCGCCAGTCGCCACCTTGAGGCCATGCATGCACCCGCCGGTCTCTGGCTCCGCCTTGAAGGCGTGATTGTCTTCGTCGCCACGCTCCTGGCGTACCAGTACTTCGCGCTGCCCTGGCGGTGGTTTCTGTTTTGTTTCCTCATTCCCGACCTCTCCATGCTCGCCTACCTCGCCGGCCCGCGGATCGGGGCCTGGGTCTACAACCTCGCGCACACCTACGCGATCGCCGCCAGCGTGCTCATCTTCGGACTGGTCACGGAAAACTGGACGGTCTTCGGAACGGGACTCATCCACTGCGCGCACATCGCCTTCGACCGCGCCCTCGGCTACGGATTGAAGCTGCCCGAGGGCTTCCGCCACACGCATCTCGGGATGATTGGCGGGGACAAAGTCACCAAGCGGAAGTAGGTGTAGCCGGCCTCGTTGAGGCCGGTTCGAAGAATCGCGATCGAAGATCTAAGGCACCGGCCTCAGCGAGGCCAGCTACACCAAGCCCCCTTCACCCCATCACCAGCGCATCGCCCTTCACCTTGTAAGTGACGGTGCTGCCTTCGGCGACTTCACCGCTGATCAGGGCGCGGGCCAAGCTCGTCTCGATGTTGCGCTGCAGGAATCGCTTGAGCGGACGCGCACCGAACACCGGATCGTAACCCTTCTCCCCCACCCAGGCCTTGGCCTTCGGATCGAGCTTCACGGTGACGCGACGATCGGCCAGGCGCTGGTTCAGGTCGGCGAGCAGCAGGTCAACAATCCGGGTGATCTCGTCGAGTGTGAGCGGTTTGAAGAGGATGGTCTCGTCGATGCGGTTCAGGAACTCCGGCCGGAACGCGCGGCGCAACTCGGCCATCACGCTCTCGCGCACGCTTTCGGGGATCGTGTCGCCCGTGACGCCCTCGAGCAGGTGACGGCTGCCCAAGTTCGAGGTCATGATGATGATCGTGTTCTTGAAATCCACGGTGCGGCCCTGTGAGTCCGTGATGCGGCCGTCGTCGAGCACCTGCAGCAGGACGTTGAACACGTCCGGATGCGCCTTCTCGATCTCGTCGAACAGCACCACCGCGTACGGCTTGCGCCGCACGGCCTCGCTCAGCTGGCCGCCCTCGTCGTAGCCGACGTAGCCGGGAGGCGCGCCGATCAGGCGGGCGACGGAGTGCTTCTCCATGTACTCGGACATGTCGATGCGGATCATGGCCGCCTCGCTGTCGAACAGGGTCTCGGCCAGCGTCTTCGCCAGCTCGGTCTTGCCCACGCCGGTGGGCCCGAGGAACAGGAAACTGCCCACCGGACGCCGCGGATCCTTGATGCCCGCACGCGCGCGGAGGATGGCCTCGCCCGTGAGCTGGACCGCCTCCTCCTGCCCAATGACGCGCTCATGCAACATGTCTCCGAGGCGCAGGAGCTTTTCCTTTTCGCCCTCGACCAGACGCGTGACGGGAATGCCCGACCACTTCGCCACGATCTCGGCGACTTCCTCTGAGGAAACCTCCTCCTTGAACAACTCGGTCTTGGCCTCGCCGGTCTCGAGCTTCTTCAGCTCGGCCTCAAGTTGCGGGATGCGACCGTGCCGCAGCTCCGCCAGCTTGTTGAGATCATAGGCGCGCTCGGCCTTCTCCAGCTCGACGCGGGCGGCATCAAGTTCCTCCCGCACCTTGCGGACGCGATCAACCGAGGCCTTTTCCTTGTTCCACTTCGCGTGGAGAGCGGTGGCCTGGGTGCGCGCATCGGCGAGCTCGCGCCGGAGCGCGTCGAGGCGCTGCTTGGAAGCATCGTCCTTTTCGAGCTTCAGCGCCGCCTCCTCGATCTCGAGCTGAAGCACGCGGCGCTGGAGGGCGTCGAGTTCCTGTGGCGCCGAGTCCATCTCGGTGCGGATCATCGCGCAGGCTTCGTCGATCAGGTCGATCGCCTTGTCCGGCAGGAAACGATCCGCGATGTAGCGGTCGGAAAGCGTGACGGCGCTCACCAGCGCGTTGTCCTGGATGCGGACACCGTGGTGCAGCTCAAAGCGCTCGCGGATGCCGCGCAGGATCGAGATCGCATCCTCGACGGACGGTGGCTCGACCAGCACAGGCTGGAAACGGCGCTCCAGGGCGGCGTCCTTCTCGATGTACTTGCGGTACTCGTCGAGGGTGGTCGCGCCGATGCAGTGCAGCTCGCCACGGGCGAGCATGGGCTTGAGGAGATTGCCCGCGTCCATCGCGCCCTCGGTCTTGCCGGCGCCGACGATGGTGTGCAGCTCGTCGATGAAGAGAATGATACGGCCCTCGCTCTGCTTGACCTCGTTGAGGACGGCCTTGAGGCGCTCCTCGAACTCGCCGCGGTACTTGGCCCCGGCCACGAGTGCGCCCATGTCGAGGGAGAACACGGTCTTGTCCTTGATGCCCTCGGGCACGTCGCCGCGCACGATGCGCTGCGCGAGGCCCTCGACGATCGCGGTCTTGCCCACGCCCGGCTCACCGATGAGCACCGGGTTGTTCTTCGTCTTGCGGGAGAGGATGCGGATGGTGCGGCGGATCTCCTCGTCGCGTCCGATCACGGGATCGATCTTCCCCTTGCGCGCCTGCGCAACGAGGTCGACGCCGTACTTGGTCAGAGCGTTGTAGGTGGACTCGGGGTTGTCGTTCGTGACGCGCTGGGCGCCGCGCAGCGCCTTCAGGGCGGTGAGAACCTTGGCGCGATCGAGGCCGAAGGACTTCCAGTACTTCGCGAGCGAGTCGGGCTTGGCGACCTCGATCAGGCCGAGGAAGAGATGCTCGACCGAAATGAATTCGTCCTTGAGCTGCTTCGCCTCCGCCTCGGCCCGGGTCAGCACCTCGTTGACGGCCTGGGTGACGTAGACCTTGGACGTGTCGACGCTGCCCGAAACCTTGGGCAGACGGTCGAGCTCGCGCTCAGCGGCGAGCTGCAGCGCGGATGCGGTCAGCCCGAGCTTGTCGGCGAGCGCCGGGACAATGCCATCCGCCTGCGCGAGCAGCGCATGAAGCAAGTGCCACGTGTCGACTTCGTGATGGGAGCGACGGCGCGCCTCAGCCTGGGCGTCGGTGACGGCCTGGCGCGACATCTGGGTGAGCGTGTTGAAATCCATGCGACTTCCTTTGCATAGCCTGCGCCAAACCCGGCCCAGAGGGAAGCTCCCTTGGCCGGGACAAAACAGCGGGTCAAAACGCCCGCTGCGTCAGCCCAGGTGGAACGAGGTGGCACAGTGCAGGTGTAGCCGGGTTCGCTGACCCCGGGGATCGAAACGCAAGCAACCGGACGACCGCTCGGACCGGCCCCAGCGAGGCCAGCTCCACCCCGCCAACAACACGCTCGCGGTCCGCGACCCGATCCGTTCAGTTTGTCGGTTCCATGTTCGGTTTCCGCTCCTCGCCTCCTCCCCTGCCCGCTGAAGTCCTCGCGCGCGTCCTACGCCTGGCTTCCGTTGACGGCCGGATGCTGATGATCATGGGCGGCCTCTTCGCCGCGCTCTCCGCGCTCAGCGGCGATGCGGTCGGCGCCATCGCCGGCTGTCTCGCGACCGCCGCGGCCATGGTGGAGCTGCACGGCGTCAGCCGGCTGAAGATCGGCGACCCTGACGCGATCCGCTGGCTGGTGCGCAGCCAGCTGGTGCTGCTGTCCGTCATCCTGCTCTACGTCGTCGCGCGCATCGCGACCTTTGATGCGGAGCAAATGCGCGCGCTGATCACGCCTGAACTCGTCGAATCGTTTCGCAACGCCGGCCTGGCCGAGAGCGAGATCATGCCGGTCGTGGAAAGCTTTTATCGTTTTGTCTACATGGTGGTCGGACTGATCGCGACGACCTATCAGGGCGGCATGGCGGTCTACTACCACCGCCGGCGCGAGCCCGTGCGCATCGCGCTTGAGGGCGAAATGATCGAGGATGAGGCGACGAGCTGAGGAATCGCCCGCACTTGCGAACCGGAGCCGCGTCCCTAACCTGTTGTCATGTCGAAAGAGCGTTACATCACGGCCAAACAGAAATGGGCCGAGAAGCAGGTGGCCGCAGGCGTCCGCGCACGCGCGGTCCCCGCCGAAGGCCGGCTCCCGCCCGGCCAGAAACTCACCACCGGCTTTCCCGTGCTCGACCTGGGCGTGCAGCCCGACATCCCGCTGTCGGAGTGGTCCCTTACGCTCGACGGCTTGGTTGATAAACCCGTCACCCTGTCGTGGGCCGACTTCAACGCCCTGCCGCAGGTCGACGACACCAGCGATTTCCACTGCGTGACGACCTGGAGCAAGTACGACTGCCGCTGGGGCGGTGTCGCCTTCACGACCCTCTACGAGCTCGCACAGCCCAAGCCCGAAGCGCGCTTCGTGTATTTCACCAGTTACGACGGCTACTCGACCAACGTGCCTTTGGAAAAGTGCCTCGACGACGACGTCCTCGTGGCCACCCGCTTCGACGGCAGCCCGCTTCCGCGCGAACACGGCGGGCGCGCCCGCGTGATCATTCCGAAGCTTTACGCCTGGAAAGGCGCCAAGTTTGTGAAGACCCTCACCTTCCTCGAACGCGATAAGCTCGGATTTTGGGAAGTGCGGGGTTATTCCAATGACGCCGACCCGTGGAAGGAAGAGCGCTACGCTTAAGTCATTTTCTTTCAATTATTAGCGCGGATGCCGGCCGCGCTTAATGAAAAGTTTTTATCTTAGGCAGACCGGTGGGTGCTGGCTTGGTACCTGCTTATTAGGGGTAGTTAGCGAACTACCTATGACGCCTATTCTGGACAGCCGCAAGTTGCTCGCCTTCACGACACTTGCCCGGGTTGGAAGCTTTACGATGGCCGCAAGGGAACTGAATTTAACCCAGTCCGCGGTCAGCCACGCCATCAAGTCCCTCGAGGACGAACTGGAACTTCGTCTCTTCGACCGATTGGGCCGCAGCGTGAAACTGACCCCGGCCGGCACGCAGCTGCTCGATCATGCCCACCGGATTCTCGACGAGATGAAGGTCGCCCGCGCCGACTTGGCTGCGTTCGCGTTCGCCAAGTAAGCCGTGCGGATCAGCCGCCTCCGCCGGCTCCTTCGGGCCCACCGGCAGAATTCGGGCTTGCCTCAGGGGTCCCGGATCCGTGTTTTCGTCATTCCTCCCGTGCCCGGGTGGTGGAATTGGTAGACACGCAGGTCTCAGAAGCCTGTGCCTAACAGCATCGCGGTTCGAGTCCGCGCCCGGGCACCATTTTTGAAACCGCTCCTGCGCAAGCACGAGCGGTTTTTCATGGGCCGGTTCCGCTTCGTGACCGCAGGATCAAGCGACGCAACCCCACGGAAAGCCTGCAGGCATTTTCCCTCGCACGCAGCGGCCCCACCCTATTTTGCAAGCGCCCCGGCGATTTGGGATCAACCCTCGCGCAACCGGGACAGAACCCATCCAGGCGGAGCTCAACCGGTCTTTGACGCAGGCGAAAGCATCAACGTTACGACTTTCCACGCAAAGATTTCCGGAACTCGGACCGACTCCACCGGATCACAGTCGCTTCGCCGTGGCATGAAATCACTGATGATGCGCTGCGTGGTCCCCACGCACCTTTTGCTCCCTTGTTTCCGGTTCGCTCCCCTGTGTGCTCTGCACCCGAGGGCCGCGACGGGAGGGACTCGCAGCTGACCCGCGACCTCCCATGCAAGACTCGGAGTTTTCCGCTTCCCCATTCTCTTTGCGTCACGCTCGCTCGAAGGCGGCCGACCGCTTCCTCGTGAAGGCCCGGCACAGCTACGTGATCGTGCATGCCCACGAAATCCAGTGGGCCGAATCCGCCGCCAACTATGTCGTGTTGCACACGGCCCGCGGCAAGCACGTGCTCCGCTGCACCCTCGCCGAGCTCGATCGCCGTCTGACCGAACAGTCCTTCTTCCGCGCCAGCCGCTCCGCCCTGGTCAATCTCGACTGCATCCGCGAGATCCAGCTGCCCAAGACCGGCAAACGCGCCCTGCTCCTCACCGACGGCACCCGCGTGCCCCTGGCGCGCGCGCTCAATCAGCTGCGCGAGAAACTCTGAGCGCTCAGATGTCGCCGCGCTGCGGCCGGAGGATGATTTCCTCCACAACCGTCGTCCGACCCAGCCGGTAGATGTCGAGGAACGCCCGGGCCACATCGGCCGCCGGCATGATCCTTTCCTCCGCCACCCCGCTCGCGGACCACGACGGCGTCCACGTCGCGCCGGGGTGCACGCAGCAGACACGGATCCCGGTTTCGCGGGTCTCGGCCCGCAGCACCTGCGCCAGCCCAGTCACGCCAAACTTGGCCGCGCAGTAGGCCGCGCCATTCGGATAGGCCCCGAGCCCGGCAATCGAGCTCATGAAAAAAATGTCGCCCTGCCTACGGCGCGTCATTGCCGGGAGGAAAGCACGCGTGACGAGAAACGCACTGCGCAGATTCGCCGCCACGATCCGGTCGAACTCCGCGACCGCCAGCTCGGCGAACGGCGCCCCCGCGAAGACGCCGGCGTTGTTGATCAACACGTCGACGCGCCCGAAACGCTTGGTCACCGCCGCCGCCAGGGCCACGACCGCGGCCTCATCGGCCACGTCGCAGACGAACGCTTCCGCCACTGCGCCGGCCTTCACGCACGCCCGCACGGTCGCCGCCAGAGTCCGGGCATTGCGTGCGACCAATGCCAGCCGCACTCCACGAACCTCCGCCGCGAACACCTTCGCAATCGCCGCCCCGATGCCCTGGGACGCACCCGTAATGAGAATGATCGGAGCTGGTTTCATAAAAATCGTTCTCTTTCTCCTACTCGTTCTCCGTCCCTGTATTCAGCTTCAGGATCGGGAATGATGGGCGATCAGACGTCAGCACACCAACGAACCGAAATCCGTGAAGTCCGCGCTGAAGCCGCCCTTCACGCCTTTGCAGATCACGCTGACGGCATCATGCGAGTGCAGGGATTCGAGGTGCGAGCACGCGACCTGGAAATCGCGGATCCGCCGGTCCTTGATGAGCTCGGCGTACACGAGCCGCGCCGCGTCCTCGACAAACTTGATGTGCGCGCCATTGAGCTCGGCAAACGCCTGCTCGTCCTCGCGCTTCACCATCACCTGCGTCTCGGTCTTGAGCGCCGCCAGGCAGTGACGCTGGAGATCCGCCACCGTGAGCCGGGCTCCCGGCGCAATCTCGACCTTCACCCGTGCCTTCGAACGCTGGTTGTGCGCGATCGCATACGCGCCGCGCGTGTCCCGCGCGTGCTCGGCGAGCTCGGCGCTGCAGGGGCAGGCGGAGGAGTAGACAAAATCAAACTCGATGAACCGGCGGAAGCCGTGCTTCGGGTCCAGCGTGCCTTCGAACGCTACCGCGTAGTACTGGTACCCCTCGAGCCCGCTGCGCAGCGAGCGCTGCAGGATCGGCTGCGAAAAACTCAGCCGCAGCCGCGCGCTCAGCGCGCCCACCTTCTTGCGGTACTTCTCGAGAATGCGCCCCAGCAGCTCGGGCGTGAACACCTCATCCTGGTGCTCGTAGAACGAACGCATGATGCGGCTCATGTTGATGCCCTTGAGGGTCGCCTCGAGCGAGACCGTACCGGTGACGCTCGTCTCGAGCGCGATGATCTGCCCCGGTTTCACCCGGTACTTGAGCGGCAGCTTGAAGTGCGCGATGCCCACCTGCTGGATCGGGACGGCGGCGCCTTGGATCGCATCGGCGGCCTCCATCATGTCGGGCAGCGACTCGCGGTAGGCCGGGCTCAACTTGAACCCGTGGTCGTAGGCCCGCGTAATCCGCGGCTTGGAGCCTCCCGCCATCGCGTGGAGGTACATCGTCTTTGCTTTCTTCGTGGGCATGTCGTTTTTGGGCTGCGGCGCCGGCGATTGGGGACCGATAACAACCGGGTCCGGCGAAATTGAATCAGGATGTGCGGGCGTTAGAGGACGTCCGGACCGTGATACTCGGCAAAATTGCGCGGCGTCTCGTACAGGCGCACGCAGTGCAGCCGGCCGGCCGTGATGTGGGGTGCGATCTCGTTCCAGAACGCGATCACCAGGTTTTCCGTCGACGGAATCACCCCGCGCAGGAAGGGCACCTCGTCGTTCAGGTTACGATGATCGCACTTGTCCACCACCGCCTTGTTCAGGATGTGCTTCAGATCACCCAAATCCATGATGTAACCCGTCTCGGGGTCCGGCTGGCCACGCACCGTGACCTCCAGCACGTAGTTGTGCCCGTGCCAGTGCGGGTTCGTGCACAGCCCGTACTTCTCCTCGTTCCATTGCTGGCTCTTGGTCGGATTGTGGAGCCGGTGGGCCGAATTGAAATGCACCTGCCGGGTGATGCTCACCACGCCCTTGAGCGGACGCACGGGGCCCTTGGAGGATTTCGGCTGGGAGGACTTCTTAGGCATGGAGGGTCATTAGAGCACCAAAACCCCACCGCGGTCAACTTGTGCCGCGAAAGTCCTGTCAACCATTGGTTGACGGGATAAGGCTCGGCCAGCCTTCAGCGGAGCATCGGCTGCGCCCGCCACACCAGCTGGAGCGAGAGCCCAAACGGGTCGCGCAGCATGATCATGCGGTCGCCCGCGGGCGTCGTCTTGAACGCCTCGAACAGGGTTGCCCCTGCCTTGATCAACCGATCGCCGTCCGCCGCCGGGTCGTCGGAGCTGAAGGCCAGATGCAATTCCAGCGGATGCTTCTGACCATAGGTCGCGACGGGTGCCGCTGTGTTGCAATACAGCTCAATCAGCACGACGCCATCGGCCGTGGCGAGGAACGTGGTCCGCGCCGGGTCGGTGCCGACCCGCACCACCCGCAATCCGAGGTGCTCGCCGTACCAAGCGGCGACCGCGGCGGGATCCGCGACATTCAGGGCGACATGCTCAAGGCGATGGGCAGGCATGCCCCAGCGCAACCCGGCCCGTTGATTCGCGCAAGCCCGGACCGTTTTGGTTTGTCGCGCCGCCGCACCGCCGTTTGCTGCGACCATGGGTCTGCGTTTCAGCATTCTGGCCAGCGGCAGTTCGGGCAATTGCGCCCTGCTGCACTCCGAGGGCGCGCGCGTGCTCATCGACGCCGGCTTCTCCCCGCGCCGGCTCAAGCAGATGCTGCACGACGCCGGCACGTCGTTCGAGGCGATCGACGCCGTCTTCCTTACTCACGAGCATGGCGACCACGCGGCCGGCATCGAGGGACTCGCGCGCTTCCCCCATGTCCAGGTGTTTGCCAACGCGGCAACCGCCCGCGCCGTGCAGGCCAAGCTCGATCACCGCCCGGCGTGGAATCTCTTCGAGACCGGGGCGCGCTTTCAATTTCGCGATCTCGAGATTTCCAGCTTCGCCGTCCCGCACGATGCGCAGGATCCCGTTGGCTTCACGTTTTCCGCCGGACGCGAGGGCGATCTCTTCGCACCGCGACGAGCCATCGCCTGGCTGACCGACCTGGGCCACGCCCCGGCCCATATTCATGAGCGGCTGCGCGAGGTCGATGTGGTCGTCGTCGAGTCGAACCACTGCCCCAAGCTGCTCCAAGCCGACCTGAAGCGTCCCTGGCCGACGAAGCAGCGCATCTCCGGTCGCCACGGACACCTCTCCAACGACGCCATGCGCGAATTGCTCGAGACCGTCGCCAGCCCGCGCTGGCGCCACGTGTTCCTCACGCACGTCAGCCGCGACTGCAACAGCACCGAGGCGATCGAAGGCCAACTCGCGCGGCTACGCACGCAGCTCGCCTGCGGCTTCTCCATCGTCGCACCGGGCGGCGGCACCCCGTTCTTCGATCTGCAGTGAGTGGTTTGGCTCCGCTGTCGCCGGGCTCGCTGAGCCCGGTGATGGG
>DASWVY010000018.1:0-70663 GCA_036401075.1 Opitutaceae bacterium | reverse complement strand
GGTTGAGGTTGATCCCTGTGGGCTGGAAAGACCGGTCTTGGTTATCTGTAGATGACAGAATTGTAAGAAAATCCGGTTGATTTTGGGAGTTATACCTGACAGGTCTGTCATTCAGCACATCCCATCCCCGGCCCGCCCCTGGCCTGTGCGACCCCGAACCTTCCGTTTTCATCCCCTTTTGCTGCGGCGTCGCGTCTCCCGACGAGGCGTTGCGGCGATGTCCCCGAAACACCCAAAACCATGAAGAAGCCCAGTCGCTACATCCTAGGCGGTACTACCTGCCTTTGGTTGGCCTCGAGCCTCGCTGCTCAGACCAATCCCAACAATCCGGCCACGGCGCCGGCCGGCGGTGCGCAGGATACCGTCCAACTCGAAGAATTCGTCGTTACCGGCGTGTTCACCGCGACCTCCGCGCAGGAGGCCACGGTGGCCATCTCGACCCTCGACCTTTCGACGCTCAGCACGCAGGTCCCGGTCTCCGGTGTCGACATGCTGCTCAACGTCCCCGGCGTGTTCGTCAATTCGTCCCTCGGCGAAATCCGCAACGTGGTTTACTCCCGTGGCGTTTCGGCCAACTCGAGCGACGGTGACAACGGCTACTACTACGTCTCCCTGCAGGAAGACGGTCTGCCGATCACGAACGTCAACTTCGGCAACTACGGCCCGGACTATTTCCATCGTCCGGACGTGATGCTCTACCGCGTTGAAGCGGTGCGTGGCGGTTCCGCCTCGATCACCTCGGCCAACGCCCCCGGTGGCGTGTTCAACTACATCAGCAAGACCGGCGGCGCCGAATTCGAAGGCGAACTCCGCGGTCGCGTTGGTGTCGTCGGCGACGGCTCCCTGTTCTACCGCTCCGACCTCGGCGTCGGCGGCCCGATCGGCGAGTCCGGCTGGTCCTACTACGCCGGCGGTTTCTACCGCTCGGACGAGGGCTACCGCCCGACCAACGGCTATCCGATGAACGATGGCTACCAGGTCCGCGCCAATATCTTCAAGGACTACGGCAACGGTTCGATCAAGTTCTACACCAAGTACCTGAACGACCGTAACCACTGGTACGAGTACCTGCTGGCCAAGAACCCGCAGGACCCGGTCCAAGGCCCCGGCCTCAGCCGCTACTCCACGAATCTCTGGCCGGCCGCCAGCCATCAGGTTCCCTATGGTGCCGCTGATGTGATGACCGACTGGGATTCCACGGACAAGATCCACTCCCAGCAGCGCGTGTTCGGCACCCAGTGGCAGCATGACTTCGGCAACGGCTGGTCCGCCGCCGCCAACGCCAAGTTCAGCCGCTCCTGGGCGGACTGGAACTCCAGCGCCGGTGTCGCGCCCCGCAGCCTTGCGTGGCCGAACATCATGAGCACGCTCGGCTTCACCCGTAACGCCGCGATCACGACGTCGTCGGGCACGGTGGGCAACAACACGGTCCCGGCCGGTACGTACAGCTTCTACCGCCGTGGTGAGCTCGTCGGCACCGTCACCTCGAACGGCTCCTACGCCGTCTCGGGTGCGGTCGCCAGCGCCGCCAGCAACCCCGGCCAGATCGTCACGTCCTCGAACCTGCCGAACAAGGACCTGAACATCGGCCTCCAGACCGATCCGTCGCTCAACGCCGTGTGGACCAACGCGGGCCGCATTGCTTACGAGCACATGGATGAGGGCATGGGCAACTTCAACGTCTCCAAGTCGACCGACAACATGGTCTTCACCGGTGGCGTGTTCTACAGCTACGCCAACATCGAGAACTACGGTGGCAACGGCGGCAACGGCGCGATGACCCTCGAGGAGCAGCCCGTCGTCCTCGACATCACCTGGACTCCGGCCACGGCGGCGACCGCTCCGGCGGGCACGTCGGCGGCTGAACTCGCGGCGATCGCGGGCTGGGCGGCTTACGGCCGTCCGATCCAGATGACCAACGTCAACGGTTACACCAACCTCGGCGCCGGCATCACCAAGAACGACGCGATTGCCAAGCAGATCGCCTTCTTCTTCGGTCACAAGTGGGACATCACCGACAACTGGAATGTTGATTGGGGCGTCCGCTCGGAGAACTACGGCGTCAAGGGCGTCCAGCGTAACAGCAACCGCAATGCCCGCGCCAACTGGGATTCCACCTACGGTGGCTCGGACGGCGACCCGCTCACGTTCTTCGACAACCGCTGGTCCTACCTGCGTCCTGACATCGAGAACGGCACCCGCTACGCCTGGTACTATGACAAGGATGTCGATTCCTTCTCCTGGTCTGCTGGTTCGAACTACGTGATCAACGACGCCAACTCGGTTTACCTCCGCTATGCGAAGGCCGAGAAGGCCCCGGATTACGGCTTCTTCCGTACCTACAACTCGCAGTTCCGTCTCGATAACCTCAAGCCCCGCCCGCAGCAGATCGAGCAGTGGGAGCTGGGTTACCGCTACAACCGCGGCGCGCTCAGCTTCGTGGCCACGCCGTTCTGGAGCCGTCTCAGCGACATCTTCAGCAACCCGCAGGGCACCGAGAGCGACGGCATCACGCCGTACTACCCGGATCCGATCTACAACGTCGTGACCTCCTACGGTATCGAGCTCGAAGGCAGCTACCAGATCACGCAGCGCCTGAGCGTTCGCTCGGTCTTCACCTGGCAGGAGTCTGAAGGCACCGTGTGGAAGGTCTTCTCCGCCGGCCAGAACGGCCGCGAGGACGACATCTACCAGGACCTCTCGGGCAAGCCCTCGGACAACAATCCGGACTTCATCCTGAACAACACGCTGGCCTACACCACCGAGAAGTTCTTCGCGAACCTCACGTGGAAGCACATGGGCGAGCGCGCCGGCAACGTGGCCAACGTGATCACGCTGCCCCGCTACAACCAGTTCGACCTCTCGCTCGGCTACACGTTCTCGGACCGGTTCTCGATGAACCTGAACGTGAACAACGTGACCGACGAAGAGGGTGTCCAGACCTGGCGCGGTTGGGGTGTGAACACGGGCGACCGTCAGAGCTTCATCTCGCTCCCGGCCGACTACGAGAACCAGACCCTCCAGTACCTGCCGATCGCTCCGCGCGCGTACTACCTGTCCGGTACCTACAAGTTCTGATCACCTGATCTGAACCTGTCGTGAACTTCAAAGCCCCCGTCCGCAAGGACGGGGGCTTTTTCGTTGGCGGACCGCAGGGGGCGCTCTGAAAGCTTCCCCCCATCCGTCCTATCCGTCGCATAGGTCCTATAGGACCTATGCGACCGATGGAACCTAGGTTCCGATCCCTTCCCGGCCTACGCCAGCGGCACCTCGTGGTACTCGATCGCCCACTCGCGCATGAAGCGCACGCGCTCGGGCACGACCCGGTAGATCACCAGCGCGGGATTGTCCGGCGTGCCAAGGTAGCGCCGGAGCAGCGGATTCGATTCCCAGATCGCCGCGAGCAGGGCAGGATCGGTCAGGACTTCGGCGCGGCCGGTGATGCGGACCTGGTCGTGGTGTTCGTCGAGATAGCAGAGCTCGACCTTGGGGTTCGCGGCGATCTCGCCCGTCTTGTGATAGCTGCGGAGGTTGGCGATGTAGGTCGTAAAACCGTCGGTGCGCACGGGTGAAACCGGGCGGACGCGGGGCTGATTGCCATCCATCGTGGCCAGTTGCGGGAAGCGCGCATTGCGAATCACGGCGTGGGCGAGGGCGGGCAGCTGGGCGAGGTCGATCGGGGGCGGGGTAGGGGCAGCCATGACTGATGATTAGTTGTCGCCGGCGCCGGGCGCGATTCCATACTGATTGGCCAGCACCCCCCGTATCCCATGCGCCTGCTCTGGATCTTTCTCGGTCTCGCCCTGTTGGTCCTGATTCCTTTCGGCATCTGGTCTGATGACTTGATGTGGGATCAGGCCACCGCGATCACCTGGCTTGAACGCTTTGATCGCTGGGGCTGGCTGGCCGGCATTGGCCTGCTGGTCGTCGACCTTTTCCTGCCCGTGCCCGGCACCGTTGTGATGTCCGCGCTCGGCTACATGTATGGCACGCTGATGGGCGGTGCGGTCAGCGCCACGGGTTCCTTCCTCTCCGGCCTGCTGGCCTATTTCCTTTGCCGCAAACTTGGCCGGCGCGCGGCGATCCGCCTCGCGGGCGAGAAGGATCTGGTCAAGGGCGAGAAACTCTTCGCCCACTCGGGCGGTTGGCTGGTGGCGTTTTCACGCTGGCTCCCGGTCTTCCCCGAGGTGATCGCCTGCATGGCCGGCCTCACGCGCATGCCTCCCGCGGCTTTCATGACGGCACTGGCCTGCGGCTCGGTCCCGATGGGCTTCACTTACGCCGCGATCGGCAATCTCGGGGTGGAAAGTCCGGGCGCTGCGCTCGCGCTCAGCGCGGTGGTGCCTTTGGCCCTCTGGTTGCCGTTCAACCGCTGGCTGCGCAAACGCGAGCAGGGCGAACCAGCCACGAAGTCCTGATCACGTCAGCGCGCGGGCCCGCTGTCCGGCGGCGGCGATGAAGTAGGACTGGGCCGAGAACGCCGGCACGTCCGGCTTGCGCGCGACCGGCAGGTAGGCGCCGCTGGCATGCAGCTCGCGGGCGTGCTCGTTGTCCTGCAGCTCCATCGCAAAGAGCTCGTCGGTGATGAAGCGCCGGTATTCCGGGTCGAGGATGGGAAAGACGACCTCAATCCGGCGGAAAAAATTGCGCGGCATCCAGTCGGCGCTGCCCGCGAGAATGACCGGATCGCCGCCGTGGTTCTCGAAATAGAAGGCGCGGGCGTGCTCCAGGTAGCGCGCCACGATTGAGCGCACGCGGATGTTCTCGCTCAGGCCGCGCACGCCGGGCACGAGGCAGCAGACCCCGCGCACGATCAGGTCGATCTGCACGCCGGCCTTTGAGGCTTCGTAGAGGCTGTCGATTGTGGCCTTGTCCACGAGCGAGTTCATCTTGGCCATGATCCGCGCGGGGCGGCCGGCGGCGGCGTTCTCCCGTTCCCGTCGGATCAGATCCTGGATGCGTGCATGCAGGTTGAAGGGCGCGACCAGCAGGTGATCGAAGCTCGGTGCACGGGAGAAGCCGGTCAGCGAGTTGAACAGATTGGCCACGTCGGAGGTGATCTCCTCGCGCGCGGTGAAGTAGCTGAGATCGGTGTAGAGGCGCGCCGTCTTCGGGTTGTAGTTGCCGGTCCCGAGGTGGACGTAGCGCCGCATGCCCTTGGCCTCGCGGCGCACGACGAGCGAGCACTTGCAGTGAGTCTTGTGGCCGACCAGCCCGTACACGACATGCACACCCGCCTCCTCCAGCTGGCGCGCCCACTGGATGTTGTTAGCCTCATCAAAGCGCGCCTTGAGTTCGACCAGCGCGGTGACCTGCTTGCCGTTGCGCGAGGCCTCGATCAAGGCGCGCACGATCGGCGAGTCACCACTCGTGCGGTAGAGCGTCTGCTTGATCGCGAAGACCTGCTCGTCACGCGCGGCCTGCTCCACGAACTCCACCACCGGCGTGAAGCTGTCGTACGGATGGTGCAGGAGCACATCGCGCTCGCCGATGACCGCGAAGGTGGCCTCGGGCACGCGGAGGGCGGACGTGCTGACCGGCGTGAACGCGGGAAACTTCAGGTCCGGCCGGTCGAGCTCGTAGAGGCTCATCAGCCGCAGGTGGTTCAGCGGGCCGTTCAGGCGGAAGACGTATTCATGGGACAACTCCAGGTGTCCGCACAGCATCTTGAGGATCTCGTCCGCCACGCCGTCCTCGATCTCGAGCCGCACCGCGGCGCCGCGCCGCAGGTTGCGCAGTTCCTCCTCGATCTTCTTGAGGAGATTCTCGGCTTCTTCCTCGTCGATGTAGAGGTCGCTGTTGCGCGTGACGCGGAACGCGTGGGCACCGTGCACGTGGTAGCCGGGAAAGAACGTGCCGGCGCAGAGCTTGATGATCTCGCTCAGGAAGAGGTAGCACTGCGGACCCGAAGCGTCGGGATTGACCCGCACCAGCCGGGGCAGGATGCGCGGGACAGGCAGGAGCGCGAGCAGGTGGTCCACATGCTCCGTCTCCGGGTGGTCGAGCGAAACGACCACGTTGAGCGTCTTGTTGGCCAGCTGGGGAAAGGGATGCGACTGATCGATCGCCAGCGGCGTGAGGACCGGGTGGATCTGGTCCTCGAAGTACTGACGGGCCCAGTTCAGCTCGTTGGGCGTGAGCTCCGCGGCGCTCTTGAAGAGGATGCCCTCGGCCGCGAGCGCCGGCTGGAGCTGCTCGTTCCAGCAGCGGTACTGGTCGTCGACGAGGGAGGCGACGACGGAGTGGATCCGCCGCAACTGCTCGCGTGGTCCGAGTCCGTCGACGCTGGATTCCGTGACGCCGTTGTCGACCTGCTGGATGATGCCCGCGACGCGGATCTCGAAGAACTCGTCGAGATTGGAGGAAACGATGGCGAGAAACTTGACCCGCTCGAGCAGGGGATTCTTGGGATTCTCCGCCTGTTCGAGCACCCGGCGGTTGAAGGCCAGCCAGGAGAGTTCGCGATTAAAGTAGGCGTAGCGCGTCGGCAGCTCCGGAGGGGTAACGCGGGTCGTCAGGCACTCCGGCACCGATACGCCCGTCGGATCGACCGGGGGGGTGCTGCGGGGTTTGCGGGACGTGCGCTTGGCCATGGCGGGGAATCGAAAAGACGGTTAACATAGCCACGAGTTCCGACGGAACCAGAAATAACGGGTTCGTCCGCCCAATTGTCACATTGGGAGCGATTTATCGCACCCAGATTGTCTTCGTATTGACGAAGGCGCGGATGCCCGGGGCGCCGAGTTCGCGGCCGTAGCCGCTGTCTTTGATCCCGCCAAAAGGCAGCGTGGGGTCCGAGCGCACAAAGTCGTTCACGAAAGCCATGCCGACCTCCAGCCGTTCGCGGGCGATCGTTTCGCCCAGCCGGCGGTTGCGGGTAAAGACCGCGGCCCCCAGGCCAAAGGGGGTTGCATTGGCCGTGGCAATGGCCGCCTCGGTGTCAGGCACGGAAATGATCGCAGCGACGGGACCAAAGAGTTCCTCGTCATGCGCCGGCATGCCGGGCCGGACGTCGGACAGAACCGTGGCCGGATAAAAAAATCCCGGCCCGCGTGGCAGCTTGCCGCCGAGGAGCAGTCGGGCGCCGGCGCGGACGCTCGCCGTGACCTGGCGATGAAGATTCCGACGCAGGTCCTCCCGGGCCATGGGGCCGAGGTCGGATTCCGGCCGGGTCGGATCACCGACGTTGCGGCGGGCGAACTCAGCGACGAGGCGGGCGGTAAAGGCCTCGCGGACCGACTCGACCACGATCATGCGCTTGGCGGAGATGCAGCTCTGGCCGCCGTTGATCAGGCGGGCGGTGGCACAGATGGCCGCTGCCTTGTCCACGTCCGCGTCAGCCAGCACCAGGTAAGGGTCCGATCCACCCAGTTCGAAGACGCAGGGTTTCAGCGCGGCGCCAGCGAGTGCACCGACCTCGCGGCCGGCGCGGGTGCTGCCGGTCAGGGTCACGCCCCGCACGCGGGCATCGGCAATGAGCGCGGGGATGTCGCGCGTCTCGGCGAGGATGGTCCGGAGGACACCGGCCGGAAGTCCGGCCCGCTGGAAGATTTCCTCGATGGCGAGGGCACAGCCGCTGACGTTCGGGGCGTGCTTGAGCAGCACCGTGTTGCCCGCGAGCAGAGCGGGAGCCGCGGCCCGGAAAACCTGCCAGAACGGGAAATTCCAGGGCATGATCGCCAGCAGCACGCCTAGGGGCTCAAACACGATCTGGGCATGCCGCGGCGCGCCCGTGGGCCGTTCGGGCTTGAGTGAGCGGCCGCCGTGCCGGGCGTAGTGATCGCAGGTGCTGGCGCACTTCTCGATTTCCAGCCGGGCCTGGGCGAGGGGCTTGCCCATTTCAGCCACGAGGAGGTCCGCCAAGGTATCGCGCTCGCGGCGCAGCTGGCGGGCGAGTGCCTGGAGGTGTTTGCTGCGCTCGGACAGCGCCAGTTCGCGCCAGCCGAGGAAGGCGGCGTGGGTGTGGGCGAGGGCCGCCGTGACCTGCCCCGGCGTGTGGGCGCGGTAGCGGCGGATCGTCCGGCCGGTGGCGGGATTGATCGAGACAAACGGCATGGGGAAAAGGTGTGAACGGGTGGAGGCCGGTGCAAGCCGCCCCCGGACCGATCCGGCACAGCCTAGCGCTTTATCCACCGTTGCAGCCGCTTTCTCAGCAGGTCACGTGCTCGGTAGAGACGGGTTTCAATCGCCTTGGGGGTCGCGCCGACCACTGCGCCGATCTCGGCGTGCGAGAGCTGCTCGTATTCGGACAGGATGACCGCCTCACGCAAATCGTCCGGCAACGTGGCGATCGCTTCGCGCACGGCGGCCACCGATTCGCTGCGTTCCACGTCGCCGTGAACGGTCGCGCCGGACGCGGGCTCCGGCGCGGCCTCAAGGCTCTCGGTCGGCCGGCGCTGGCGGCTGCGCACGTGATCGCGCACGAGATTGAGTGCGATCTGGAACATCCAGGTGGAGAATCGTGCGCCGGGACGGAACTGCTCACGGTGCCGGTACACCCGAACAAAGGTCTCCTGCGCAAGGTCGAGCGCATCCTGCTCGTGGTGGAGATGCCGGTAAAGGTAGGCGCGCAGCGGGATCTGCCAGCGGTCCATCAGGCGGTCGAGCGCGGCTTTTTCGCCGCGCTGGAGCGCTTGTGCGTCGGCGGCGTCGAGCTGTTCGCTCATCGCAAGCCCAGCGGCTCGGTGTGGGTGTGCGACGCGACCTTGGCGCCGATCAGTTCAAGGTAGCGGGCGCCCTGTCGCGGATCCATCAGTGCGGCCACGGCCTCGAGGTGTCCACGGGTCGATTCCGCGCAGATCTGCGTGAGGCGGGCCATCTCGGCCGAGGCCTCGGCGTGGGCCGGCGTGCCGCGCTCGAGCCCGGCCAAGCGCTGCTGCGTGGCCATCACCCGCGCGCAGTGTTCATCACAAACCGGCCCGTAGCGTGCATGAAGTTTTTCGATCGCGTCTGCCTGGGCTGCGGTGAGCGAAAATTCCTTGCGCAGCCAAGCCATCTCCGTGGCCGGCGCCCGCTGTGCAGCGATCCAGCGCGTGAGGCCGAAGGACGTCACGCTCGCGAGGACGGCGATCAGCAGGCAGGGCAGCAGGGTTTTCACGGTTGGGGGTGCACGTGATCGGTGGATGCCTTCAGAATGGGATCGATCGTCCGGGCGTAGGACGTGGCCATGCGCTCAGCGGTCTGGCTGCGCGTGACCGACAGACCCGCGCTCACGCCTGCCGCCACAGAGGCGATGAGGGTGAGGCTCGCGGCCAAGGGCAGGAGGAGTCGGAAGGGAATCACGGTCGCGACTGCCGGCTGCGTGCCGGCCTGGTCGATCCGCGCCCACACGCCTGCGTTGAAATTGGGCGCGGCCGAGGGTTCGTGGCGCCAGCGCTGGAGCAGGTCTTTGAGAGGGTCCGTCATGCCCAGTGATACGATGGGGATGGCCGAATCCCTTGCAAATTCTTCGAGCAAATGCGGGTTTACGGCCCGGTTTGGCTGACCCGAAAATTCCGGATCAGCTGATGGCTTTTCACGGTGCGAAAGCCGAACCAGCCTTCCTTAAGCGGCTGGGGATCAACCCATTCAAAGAGAAGGCGTCCATTGGCGCTGTAGCGGACCGTCCCGTCGGGACGGGCCTCAAGGCGAATTTGGTAGGTCGTGCCGGCGGTGAGGAGGTCTTCCGGCGCCGTGCGTTCGTGGGCTGGGAGGAGCGGGCGGGCGCCGGTCCCGTCATAGCGGCGGAAACGGGTGGTCGTGTTGGTGTTGCCGCCGTGTCCGACGTAGTAGGTGCGCAACGGATCGTAGGTCGCGAAGAGTCCAGTGCGGCCGTGGCCGGAAGCGAACAGGTCCGCCGGCTGCCGCGGGTCGCTCGCCATCCAGAAACAATTCAGATCCGAGAGCCGGTCGTTCGGGCCGCCGGCCGTGACGCAGGTCACTTCATAAGTGATGACCACCGGGGCAGTCAGCCGGGGCTTGAACCACACCGTGCAGCCGGCGTTGTCGTCGATCTCCAGCGCGCCGTCGCGAATGCGCACCGAGCCACCGGGCTGTTGTTCGACGACCCATTGCGCGAGGTCGCCCGTGAAATCGTCGCGATAGAGTTCCCGTCCCGGAGACTGCGCGATGAGCTTCGCTCCCACGACCAGCAGCAAAACGGCGAAGGCTTTTCGCAGCATGTCAGGGACGATCATCGGAGTTTAACCACAGATTTCACCGATAGCCACAGATACAAAACAGATTGATCACCACGGAATACACGGAACACACGGAAATAAATCGGAATCGTAGGTTCGGGCATTCCGTGTGTTCTGTGTATTCCGTGGTTTCCCTCCGAAATCAATCGGTGCCCATCGGTGCTATCTGCGGTTAAGTTTCCGGCGGCCCGACTCAGACCTGCTCGAGCAGCTGGTAGAGCCGCTTGACCATCGTGGTCGGGTCTTCGAGGAGGCCGGCGGAGATGAGGGCGTTGTCGAGGACCTGCGCGGCGACGAGGGCGGCCTTGTCGGGCGACGCGGAGCGCGACGCGGCGAGGCGCTTCATCAGCGGGTGACGCGGGTTGATCTCGAGGTTTACGCGCAGCGGCGAGTCGCCACCGTCCTTGTTCATCGCCTTCATCATGCGGCGCAGGTGCGGCGACATGAACTTGTCGGCGTTGAGCGCGAGGGCCGGGGAATCGACCAGACGGTCGCTGGCCTTCACCTCGGCGACGCGCTCGCCCAGCGTGGTCTTGAGCCACTCGGCCAGACCCTTGGTCTCATCCTCGCTCAGCGCGCCCTCGTCCGGTGGCTTGGGGAGGTCGGAGAGTTTTACGTCGGCGTGATCGGCGGCGGTCAGTTTCTTGCCGTCGAACTCGCGCACGTTGTTCATCACGTACTCGTCGACCGGCTCGTAGCAGAAGAGGACCTCAAGATTGCGGGCCTTGAAGGCCTCAAGGTAGGGGCCGCTCTCGATCGCCTCGCGGTTGGGTCCGATCAGGTAATAGATTTCCTTTTGCTCAGCTCCGACGCGCGAGACGTAGTCAGCGAGCGAGGTGGTCTTGCCCTTCTCGGTCAGCGACGACTCGAAGCGCAGCAGCTTCACGAGGTCGTCCTTGTGCGTGAAGTCGAGCGCGGCGCCCTCCTTCAGGTAAATGCCGAACTGGCTGTAGAACTCGGTGTAGGCGTCGGGGCGGTTCTTGGCCTCCTCGGAGAGGAACTTGATGAAGCGCTTGGTGATGACCTTGTTGAGCTTCTCGATCAGGGCGCGGTCCTGCATCGTCTCGCGCGAGATGTTCAGCGGGAGGTCGGCGCTGTCGACGACGCCCTTGAGGAAGCGCAGCCACTCTGGCAGCAGGTCCTTCGGCTTGGCGTCGATCAGCACCTTGCGGCAGTAGAGCGAGACGGCCGGCTCGGCGCGGGCCATGCCGAATTTTTCAAGGTTCTCCTTTGGCACGAAGAGGAGTGCATTGATCTGAAGCGGGGCGTCGGCGCTGAAGTGCAGGCGCAGGCGGGGCTCGTCGTGAGCGTGGGCCTGGAACTTGTAGAACTCCGTGTACTCCTCGTCCTTGATCTCGGACTTCGAGCGCAGCCAGAGGGCCTGGACGGTGTTGATGCGCTTGCCGTTGAGATTGATCGGGAACGAGACGAAGGCGCTGTAGCGCTCGAGGATCTCCTTGATCTTCCACTCCTGGCTGAACTCCGCGCAGTCGTCCTTGAGCTCGATCACGATCTTCGCGCCGCGGCGCTGGTCGTCCGCCGGCTCGACCGCGTAGCTGCCCGCGCCCTCACTCGTCCAGACATGCGCCGGCTCACCCGCGCGCCACGAGTGGCTGTAGACCTTGACGCTCTTCGCGACCATGAAGGCCGAGTAAAAGCCAACGCCGAACTGGCCGATGAGGTTGGCGTTCTTCTGGCCGCCCTCGCTCAGGGCCTTGAGGAAGGCCTTGGAGCCGGAGTGGGCGATGGTGCCGAGGTTCTCGATCAGCTCGGCGCGGGTCATGCCCAGGCCGAAATCCTGAATCGTGAGGGTCTTGGCCTTGTCGTCGGTCGTGAGGTTGATCTCGAGCTCGGCCTTGTCGTCAAAGATGTCCTTCTCGGTCAGCTGGAGGTGACGCAGTTTCTCAAGTGCGTCGGAGGCGTTGGAAACCAGCTCGCGCACGAAGATTTCCTTCTCCGTGTAGAGCGAGTGGATGACGATATCGAGCAGCTGCTTGATCTCGGCTTGGAACTCGAAGGTTTGTGGCGTGGGAGCTGACATGGCGTGTGGTGTAAGTTAAAAAAAGGTGGCCCGACGGGCCGAAGAGGGACCGTTATTTTATCAGGTTCGCGAAAAAATCAAGAGGCGGAGCGCCGAACCTCATCCCGGTAGATCTGCTCGACCTTGGCCCGCGCCCACGGGGTGCGGCGGAGGAACTGGAGGCTCGATTTGATGCTCGGATCGAACTTGAAGCACCGGATGTCGACCCGGGCGGCGAGGCCCTCCCAGCCGTGGCGCTCGACCAGCACGGTGAGCAGACGTTCCAGGGTGACTCCATGGAGGGGATCCTTGGAACCGGGTGAGGGAGACGAAGGTGCGGGACCGTCGGGCATGGACGGAAGATCGAATCCGCCGGCCGCGCTCACGCAACGGCTAAAACCAGGTCCGTTGGGTGCATTTTCTCATCGTCTCAGGGGACCCTGCCGGATACTCGGTGTCACAGGCCCCATGCTGTTTTGTTCCCCTCGTAACCCCTTCGTCTGGGCGACCTTGTCCGCCAGCCTGTTTTTGGGCGGCTGTCGCACGATGGCCCCGGTCGCGCCGCCACCGGCGGTGGCGCCGGTGGCGTTGGGTTCGAGTTCGTTTGGCGCCGACCTGATGGATGCGCGACTCCGGGCCTGGCAGACGGTCCTCGACCTGACGCGGGTCTATGCGCAGATCCCGGCCGGCCAGTGTCCGGGCGTGAGTGCGCTGGTGCGCGACATCGACGCCGCCCGGCGGCGGATCGCCGGCGCCGATGGTCCGCGCCTGGACGAACTCGACGTGAATGCGCTGGTGACGCGAAATCCCAATTTCTGGCGGGCCTCGTTGGAGATTGCACCCTCTGACGGGAGCCTGCTGCTGCTTCAGTCCATGCTCTTTGCGAGCGCGGGTGAGGTCTGGCGTGCGAATCGCGTGCTGATGGCCACGACCCAGCTCCTGCCGATCGATCCGCGCACGCGGCCGCTTTACCTGGCGCACACCTATGGACTCGGCGCCCTGATCCTGGACAGCATTGAGGGTATCGATGCGCGCACCTCCGGGATTGAGGCGAGCCAGGTCGAGGCGGTGTATCAGGATGCGTTGAAGGCCTGGCCCGGGAATGTCTTGGTGCTGTCCGCCCTGATCGAGCTGCGGGCCCGCGTGGCCATGGCGGCGCCCGGTCCCGATGGAAAGCGTCCGACGACCGAACTGGAGTCGGTGCGTCGGTCCGAGTCTCTCGCGGCCTCGCGCGAGGAGATCGAGCGGCTGCACGTGCTCGATCCGATCAACGCCTCTGTCTTCCGCGGCGATGCGACCTCGCGGGTGGCCGGACAAAAGCTGCTGGCGGGCTGGCAGCGCTTGAGCGACCGCGGGACGGCGCTTGGCCACAAGGAGATCACCGAGCTCGTGGCCGAACTGGAGAAGGCCGGGGCGCCCGAGCTCGCCCTCGTGCTGCAGCGCCTGCTGGTCGTGTCACGCGGTTTCGCCAGTCCGGGTGACGCCATCACGTGGCGGCGCATCCTGCCCCAGTTGATCGGAGAGCCGGCCGCAGGCGAGCTGCTGACGCTTTGGGCGGAGGGCGGGATCGCGACGGTGGCGCTGAGCGGTCCCGACCCGAGCGAGCTGGAGTGGACCGGCGATGTGGCCGCGAACCCGATTCTCCGGCACCAACTCGACCGCGAACTCGGCGAGCGCAATTTCCGCATCGATATGCTGCAGACCCAGCCGTTGTCGCTGGCGCAGGCGTATCGCGAACGCGGCGATCTCCACCGCAGGGCCGGCCGGTACGAGTCGGCGCTGGCGGACTTTGCCTCCGCGGCGGGCCTGCAGGCCGGCGATCCGCGGCTCGATGTCGCGCGTGCGGGCGTGTTGGGCGACCTGCAGCGGGATGCGGAGGCGGAGCCGATCTTCACCGCCCTGGCCCGTAGCCGGACGGCAAAGGAGCTGGCGGAATTCGATTTCGGCGTGTTCCGTTTCGGCCAAGGCCGCTTCGATGAGGCGCGCGCGCTTTTCCGCGCGGAAGCCCGTCGCTTCCCGGAGACCGGCTGGCCGGCGATCCTGGCGGATTTGGCTGCGCGGCGGTCCGGCGGCTCGGAGCGAAGGTTGGTGGCGCGGTCGCTCGAGCAGGTCTCGCCCGACTCCTGGGTCGCGCACTGCCTCTGGTACCTGCAAGGTGGGATCAACGCGGAAAACCTCCTGCGCCGTGCGCGCGAGGGCGGCGAACTGGCGGTCGCGGAACAGCTCAGCGAAGCCTATTTTCTGCTGGCCCAGACCAGCCTGGTGGCGGGCGA
The DNA here is from genome assembly GCA_036401075.1 of Opitutaceae bacterium. Taxonomy (GTDB): domain Bacteria; phylum Verrucomicrobiota; class Verrucomicrobiia; order Opitutales; family Opitutaceae; genus CAMAXB01. The sequence goes on along the minus strand of DASWVY010000018.1, from coordinate 56,192 downwards.
TCAGGCCGCGGCCATCGCTCACCTTGAATCCTGTATCGGCACGGGCATGACGAACATGGTTGAGTTCCGCCTTGCGCGGCTCGAGCTGCGGCGACTTGCGCCCGACCGCGAGGCACGCCTGCGCGGGGCCGCGGAATCGACTGCAACGCCCGAGCGAACCCCGGCCTCCGCCAAGGAGTCGGGCGAGGGGACCGAGGGCGCCGGGTCAGCCGGTTCCACGCCGGCCTGATTTTTGCAGGGCCGGTGGGGATCGTCCATCGGTCCTATCCGTCCCATCAGTCCCATAGGACCCATAGGACGGATGGGACTGATGGGACGGATATCTGACCCCGCCCTCAGCCACCCAGGTAGGCGGCCTTGAGCTGCGGATCCTTGCGGAGATCCTGGCTGAGGCCGTGGACGGCCACGCGGCCGGTTTCGAGCACGTGGGCGTAGCGGCTGACTTCGAGGGCGAGATTGGCGTTCTGCTCGACGAGCAGGATCGTGATGCCCTGTTTCTGGTTAATCTCCACGATCTTCTCAAAGATCGTACTGATCAGGCGCGGGGCGATGCCGAGCGACGGCTCGTCGAGCATGAGGAACTTCGGATTGCCCATCAGGGCGCGGCCGATGGCGAGCATCTGCTGTTCGCCGCCCGAGAGCGTGCCGGCGATCTGCTTGATGCGTTCCTTGAGGCGCGGAAAAATGCCGAAGACGTACTCCCGATTCGCTGCGATCCGGGCCTTGTCGGTCTGCAGGTAGGCGCCCATCGAGAGGTTTTCGTCCACCGTGAGGTTGGCGAAGACCATGCGGCCCTCGGGCACATGGCCGAGTCCGAGCGCGACGATCTCATGCGGCTGCAGCTGGGTGATGTCCCGGCCGCAGAAATGGATGGTGCCACCCAGCGGCCGGAGCAGGCCCGAGATGGTCCGCAGCGTCGTCGTCTTGCCGGCGCCGTTGCCGCCGATGAGCGTGACAATCTCCCCTTCCGGAATCTCAAACGAGACACCGCCCAGCGCCTTGATGGCGCCGTAGGAGACGGAGAGATCGGTGACTTTGAGCATGGATTGAATTGCGGATTGCGGAGTTCGGATTGCGGAATTCTCAGAATCGGACCGGGGTTTCATTCCGCAATCCGCAGTCAGCATTCCGCAATGGCATCAGTGGTGCGACAGGTTGGTGCCGTGGTCCTCGCCGAGGTAGGCCTCGATGACCTTCTTGTCCTTTTGGATTTCGGCCGGGCTGCCTTCGGCGATCTTCATGCCGTAGTCGAGGACGGCGATGCGCTCGCAGACACCCATCACGACCTTCATGGAGTGTTCGACCAGCAGGATGGAGAGATTGAACTCGGTCTTGATCCGCTGGATCAGGCGGATGAGTTCGATCTTTTCCGATGGGTTCATGCCGGCGGCCGGCTCGTCGAGCAGCAGGAGCTGCGGCTTGGTCGCGAGGCAACGGACGATCTCCAGGCGGCGCTGCTCGCCGTAGGGGAGGCTCGTGGCCGGGGCGTCGCGGAAGCGGCGGAGGTTGAAGATATCCAGCAGTTCCTCGGCGCGTTTCGTGATCGCGGCCTCGTCGGCCTGGTAGGCACCGAGGCGAATGAGGGTCTGCAGCGGACTCGTGCTGCGGTGCAGGTTGCAGGCGGCGCGGACATTGTCGAAGACGCTCAGGCTGCCGAACAGGCGGATGTTCTGGAAGGTGCGGGCGATGCCGAGCTGCACGATCGAGTGGACCTTGAGTCCGGCCAGATTGCGGCCGCGGAAACTCACCGTGCCGTCGGTCGGCTGGTAGACGCCCGTGATCAGGTTGAAGACAGTGGTCTTGCCGGCGCCGTTGGGGCCGATCAGGCCGCAGAGCTCGCCTTCGCCGATCGTGAAGTCGACCGCGTTGACCGCAGTGAGGCCGCCGAAGCGGATGGTGGCCTGCTGGAGTTGGAGCAGCGTCGCCATCAGAAGCGGGTCTTGCCGAACTTGAAGTTGAACAGACCCTGGGGCCGCAGGATCATGAGGATGATCAGCATGAACGAGTAGATGATCATGCGATACTCGGCGATCGGGCGGAGGACCTCGGGCAGGAGCGTGAGCAGGACCGCGGCGAGCACGACGCCGATCGTGTTGCCCATGCCGCCAAGGATGACCATGACCACGATCTCGATGCTCTTGGTGAAGTCGAAGCCGGTGGGCGTGATCGTCATCTTGAAGTGACCATAGAGCCCGCCCGCGATGCCGGCGAAGAAGGCGCCGATGACGAAGGCGACGATCTTGTAGCGCGTCGTGTTGAGGCCGACCGCCTCGGACGCGATCTCGTTGTCGTGCGTGGCGATGAAGCCGCGGCCGTAGGTCGAGTTCACTACGCAGACGATGACGAAGATCGTGATGGCGACGAAGGCCAGCACCCAGAAGATGTTCGTGTAATAAGGAATGCCGTTGAGGCCGAGGGCGCCGCCGAGGGACTCGACGTTCTGGAAGATCACGCGGATGATCTCGCCGAAGCCGAGGGTCACGAGTGCGAGGTAGTCCCCCTTCAGGCGCAGCGACGGCACGCCGACCAGCAGGCCGGCAAACGCGGCGCTCAATCCGCCGGCGACTAGGGCGCCGAGGAAGATCGCGTTCTGGGCGAACATACCGGGCTCGTCGCCGAGGAGCTGGGGGCCGAGGTAAACCGTGACCGCCGCCGACAGGTAGGCGCCGACCGCCATGAAGCCGGCGTGGCCGAGGGAGAACTGGCCGGTGTGGCCGTTAACCAGGTTGAGCGAGACGGCGAGGATCACGTTGATCCCGATGCCGGTCATCACATCGAGGAAGTAGGGGTCGATGCGCTCCGAGAGGGCCGAGAGTCCGGCTGCGAAGGCGATGCCGATGAGAAGGAGGAGATGCGGGCGTGGCATGTCAGACCTTCTCCACGGTGAAGCGCCCCAGCAGGCCGGCCGGCCGGAAGAGGAGGATGATGATGAGGATCGCGAAGGCGATGGCGTCCTTGTAGGTCGAATACTGGCTGCCCGCGACGAAGGTCTCGACCGTGCCGAGCAGGAGGCCGCCGAGCGCGGCGCCCGGGATGTTGCCGATGCCGCCGAGGATGGCCGCGACGAAGGCCTTGAGGCCGGGCATGACGCCCATGAGCGGATCGATCGACGGGTAGTTGAGCGAGTAGAGCACGCCGCCCGCGCCGGCGAGGGCGGAGCCGAGGGCGAAGGTGAACGTGATGACCACGTTGTTATTCACGCCGACCAGCTGGGCCGCCTTCGGGTTGAGCGAGACCGCGCGCATTGCGGTGCCCATCTTGGTCCGGAAGACGATGAACTGCAGGGCTACGACGAGCGCGATGGCCACGGTGATGACAATCAGTTGGTTGCTCGAGACCGTGAGGGTGCCGACGTCGAAGTTGCGGGACGGGAACACCGAGGGGAAGGTGCGGGGGGCGGCGCCGAAGAAGACTTGGCCGCTGTACTCCAGCAGGAGCGACACGCCGATCGCGGTGATCAGGACGTTGAGCGTCGGGGCGTTGCGGAGCGGGCGGTAGGCGAGGCGTTCGATCGTGACCCCAAGGGCGGCCGAGGCGGCCATGGCGCCGGCCAGGGCGACACACCCGCCCCAGATCGTGTCCGCCGGCAGGTACTGGCCGAGGAAATAGCCGGCGAAGGCCCCGACCATGAAGACGTCAGAGTGGGCGAAATTGATGAAGCGCAGCACTCCGTAGACCATGGTGTAGCCCAGCGCGATGAGCGCATAGATCGCACCGAGCGAAAGGCCGTTGAGGAGTTGCTGGAGAAATTCGGTCACGAGAGGGGTGGGCGGGGCGCCCGTGCGGCGCCTGAAAACAGGCGCGCGCAGCGGTAAGGCTGCGCGCTAAAACTGGCGGACGTCAAACCCGGATCAGGGGGCGACGGTCTTGAGGAACTCGAGCTTGCCGTCCTTCACCGCGATGATGGCGGCGGGCTTGGTGGCGTCACGCTGGGCGTTGATCGTGGTCACACCGGTTACGCCGGCAAAGCCCTTGGTCGCGGCGAGGGCGTCGCGGAGCTTGGGGCCCTCGGTCGAGCCGGCGCGCTTGATCGCGTCGGCCAGGACGTAAACCGAGTCATAACCGAGCGCGGAGAAGGCGCCGGGGACCTCGCCGTTCCAGCGGGCCTTGTACTTGGCGACGAAGTCGGCCACGACCGGTTCCTTGTTCTCGGCCGAGAAGTGGGTGGAGTAATAGGTGCCGTTCATCGCGGCGCCGCCGATCTCGAGGAGCTGGGGAGCTTCCCAGCCGTCGCCGCCGAAGAACGGCATGGTCATGCCGAGGTCGCGGGCCTGACGGATGAGGAGCGCGGCTTCGGTGTAGTAGGCCGGGACAAAGACCGCCTCGGCGCCGGAGGCCTTGATCGCGGTGAGCTGGGCGCGGAAGTCCTTGTCGCCCTCGGAGAACTTCTGCTCGACCGTGACCGTGCCGCCGGCGGCGGTGAAGGTGTCGCGGAAGAACTTGGCGAGACCCACGCTGTAGGCCGACGAAACGCTGGAGGCGATCGCGACCTTCTTCACCTTGAGGGTTTCCTCGGCAAACTTGGCCATCGCGGTGCCCTGGAAGGGATCGATGAAGCAGACGCGGAAGATGTAGTTGCCCGTCTCCGTGACTTTCGGGTTGGTCGCGGCCGGGGCGATCATCGGGATGCGCGAGCGCTGGGCGATGGGGGCGGCTTCCAGCGAGCGGCCGGAGGCGACCTCGCCGATCAGGGCGACGACCTTGTCGCGGGAGATGAGCTTGTTGACGACGGTAGCGGACTCGCCGGGCTTGGTTTGGTTGTCCTCGGTGATGAGCTCGAGTTTCTTGCCGAGCACGCCGCCGGCGGCGTTGATCTCCTCGACCGCGAGGACGATGCCGTGGTGGGACGACTGGCCGAAGCTGGCCTCCTTGCCGGTGAGCGACGAGTACTCGCCGATCTTGATGGTTTCCTGGGCGAGCGCGACCGAACCGAAGGCGGCGAGCAGGGGGAGGAGGAGGCGTTGGCGTAGGCTCATGATGAAAGGGATGAAGGAAAGGGCGATGGCGGGAGGAATCAGATCAGGGCGCGATGCTCTGGACGTACTGGAAGGCGCCGTCCTTGACCGTGACGATGACGGCGCTCTTGGAGGCATTGCGCTGGGCATCGATGGTGATGTTGCCGGTGACGGCGGGGAAATCCTTGGTCGCGGCGAGGGCGTCGCGGATCTTGGCCGGGTCGGCCGAGCCGGCGCGCTTGATCGCGTCGGCCAGCACGAGGACGGAATCATAGCCGAGGGAGGCGTTGGAGTCCGGGGTCGAGTTGTGCTTGGCCTTGTAGGCCTTCACGAATTCCTGGACGCGTGGGGACGGATCCTGGGGCGAGTAGTGGGAGCAGAGGAACGCGCCCTCGATGGCCTTGCCGCCGAGGTCGATCAGGGCCTGGGCTTCCCAGCTGTCGGCGCCGAAGATCGGGAGGGTGATGCCGAGGTCGCGGGCCTGCTTCACGATGAGCGCGCCCTCGTTGTAGTAGCCGGGATTGAAGATCGCATCGACGTTGGCCGCGCGGATGTTGGTCAGCTGGGCCTTGAAGTCCTTGTCGCCCTCGGAGTACTTGAGCTCCGCGACGATCTCGCCGCCTCCGGCGAGGAAGGCCTCCTTGAAGAACTTGGCGAGGCCGACGCTGTAGGCGGACGAGTTGCTCACCATGAGCGCGATGCGCTTGGCCTTGAGCGTCTCCTTGGCGAACTTCGCCATCACCGGGCCTTGGAACGGGTCGATGAAGCAGGTGCGGAAGATGTAGTTGCCGGCCTCGGTGACCTGCGGATTGGTCGAAGCGGGCGAGATCATCGGGATGCGCGAGCGCTGGGCGATGGGGGCGGCCTCGAGCGAGCGGCTTGAGGCGACTTCGCCGAGGAGCGCGACGACCTTGTCGCGGGAGATCAGCTTGCGGACGGCGGTGCCGCTTTCACCGGCCTTGGACTGGGTGTCCTCGGTGATGAGCTCGAGCTTCATGCCGAGCACGCCGCCGGCGGCGTTGATGTGCTCGACGGCCAACACGGTGCCATTGTGCGAGGACTGGCCCAGGCTGGCTTCCTTGCCGGTGATGGAGGCAAATTCGCCGATTTTGATGGTGCCTTGGGCCGAAAGCGCGGACGCCAGACCCAGGGTGATAAAAAGAGCAACCAGACGACGGGGCAGGAAGTGCATGCGAAGGCGAAACATTGCGAGGGTTTGGCCAGCTTTCAACCAAACTGTACAGGTCATGGGGCCCGTTACAGCAGGCGCCGGGCCGGGGATGGGACGAAGCGCTTTAAAGGATGCCAAGTTGGTGTAGCCGGGGTGGCTGACCCCGGTCCTATGGTCTCAACCATCAGGGTCAGCGACCCCGGCTACACCGGAACCATCGAGCCGTCGTCCCGGTCTTTTTGAGTCGCCCCGGCCGGTCCGGCCCCGCCAGCATGGGCCGTCTCGTCTGCCGCCTCATGACCCTCATTGATCGCTACATTCTGCGCGAATGGCTGAAAATGCTCGGCCTCGTGCTGTGCGCGACCCTGGGGCTGCTGCTGATGCAGGCCATGTACGACGATTTCCGGGACTTGTTGGAGGACGGCGCCACGCTCTCGGACGTGACGGTCTATTACGCGGTCAAGCTCCCCAGCTACCTGTCGATCGTGCTGCCCCTGACCCTGCTGATCTCGCTTCTTTATACCCTGGGCCAGCTGCACCGGAATAATGAGATCACGGCCCTGCGCGCGGCGGGGGTCGGGCTTTTCCGGCTGACCCGCGTCCTCTGGCTTGCGGGCGGTGTACTCTGCATCGTCATGTGGTACGTCAACGCCACGGTCATTCCCTGGTCGGTCGAGGAGTCGCGGTCGCTTTTGCAGAACCTCCAGTTTCGCTCCCAGGCCCGCACCAACAGCGCGGTGGATCGCATCGGGACCAGCACGAGCGTGGCCTTCGACAACCAGCGCCAGAACCGCATGTGGTACTTCAACCGCTACAGCCGCTTCACCCGCAAGGGCTATGGAGTGACGGTGTCGGAACTCGACGCGCAGCGCCGCGAGAAGACCCGCCTGACCGCGCGCGAGGCCGGTTTCGATGCGGCCAAGGGGTCGTGGGTTTTCTACGATGGACGCGAGACCTGGCTCGAGCCCGAGACCGGCGAAGTCATCCGCACGGTCGCGTTCGCGGAGAAGCCCGTGCCGCATTTTCGCGAGGACCCCGCCCTCATGCTGGTGTTTGATCTCAAGCCTTCGGACCTGTCGTTTTCCGAGCTGAGTCGCATCATCGATTACTTCACGGTCGACGAGAATCCCAAGGTCATCAGCTACGCCGTGCGCTACTACAGCCTGCTGGCGGAGACGCTCGGGCCGCTCATCATCATGGCGATCGCCATTCCCTTTGCGATCAGCGGCGTGCGCGTGAATCCCGCGGTCGGCGTCTCCAAGTCGATCGGCCTGTTCCTCGTTTACTTTGTTCTGCTCAAGGCCTGCACCGCGATGGGCGGTCGCGAGGTCATGCCGCCGCTGTGGGCCGCGTTGATTCCCAACTTGGCGATGCTGGGCGTGGGCGTAGGCTTCTTCACGCGTGTGCGGTAAGCGATCCCGCCTCCGTTCTCTCCGTTCCCTCCTGTAATACGGATCGAGCTGACCGGTTTACGTCCGCAGGTACGATGCGCCGTTCACGTCGATGATCGCGCCCGTCATGGCGGCCGGAGCGTCGAGGCCGCAGAAGACGGCGGTGCAGGCGATTTCTTCCGGATCCGTCACGCGCCCGAGCGGGTGCTGGGCCAGAATCTCGCCGGCGGCGGGACCGGCGAGGTGATCCGCCGCCATGTCGGTTGCGACCCAGCCGGGCGCGACGGCAAAGACATAGATCGCCTGCGGAGCCAGCGCGCGCGCCAACGACTGGCCGAGGGCGTTGAGCCCGGCCTTGCTTGCCCCGTAGGCCGGCGCGTCCGGCTCGCCGCGAAAGGCGCCGCGGGAAGAAATGTTCACGATGCGCCCTCGGCCATGGGCCGCATGGACGGGATCACGCGCGGACATGGCCTTGGCCGCCAGAAACGACAGGTGGGCCGGTCCAATCAGGTTGGCCCCGAGCGTTTGTGTCCACGCCTGCTGCCAGGCGGCAAAATCCGTCGTGAGCGGCGCGTGCGTCTCGTAGATGCCGGCGTTGTTGATCAACAGCGCAATTGAGCCGAGCGCTTCGTTGGCGGCGGTCCAGACGGACTCCGCACCGGCGGCGTCGGACAGATCGCCGCGCACGAGCCCGTGACCGGTTCCGGCCAGCGAGGCGAGGGTGCTGCGCGCGGCGGTTTCGTTGCGCTGATAGTGGACCGCGACGCGTACCCCGCGGGCGGCGAGCGCGCGCGCGATGGCGGCGCCGATGCCGCGGGATGCGCCGGTGACGAGGGCGGCGAGAGGCGCGCTCATGCGATCAGCCACTCCTCGATTCGCTTCCAGACGTCGTTGGAGGGCCAGAGCATGATGATCCACACGATGATGCAGTTCAGGTAGGCGAGGAAAACCGCGGCGCTGGCCATGTCCTTGATGCGTTTGGCGAGCGGGTGGATCTCCGGGCGCAGGTAATCGATCGTCCACTCGATCGCGGAGTTCAGCAGCTCGACGATCATGATCAGCAGCAGCGAGGCGATCATCAGGGCCGTCGAGACGGCGTTGACCGGCAGGATGATCGCGAACGGCACGAGCAGGACCACGAACAGCAGGTCCTCGCGGAACGAGGGTTCATGCTTCAGCGCGGCCCAGAACCCATCGATCGCATAGCGGAGCGACGCGAAGAAGTTGCGCACGTTGCGGCGCTTTGGCTCGGGTTCGGGCGAAGTCACGGGCCCGAGCGTTGGCCAATCCGCGGGCCGGCGGAAGCCGGAAGTTGCGTCGAATCCAGATTCAGCAAATCGAACCAACCACGGATAACACGGATGGCACAGATCAAGCCGGATAACTGCGCTGATCTCACTGCCGGCACCCACCCTGGGGTGGATGGTGGCTTTCAGTGAGTTTCAAGCATCGGTGCCCATCGGTGAAATCGGTGGCTTCAAATGCCTTGTTCTCTCACCGATCGCGGCAGATCAGCAGTCTCAGGCGGCTGCGCTTTCCTCGACCAGGGCGAGGCGGGGGCGGCCGATGGCCTCGCACGCAAACGTGACGACTTCGGTCCGGTGCCCGGTGAACTCCAGGACCCGCGCGAGGAAGCGGCGCTTCGTCGGGGTGTCGAGGTTCATGATCGCCCAGTAGGGCGTGCCGGGGATCGGGCGGGCCTGGTTGTGACGGCACTGCGCCACGATCTCGTCGCGGTTGAGTCCGAGGTAGCGGCGGCCGCTGGTCAGTGAAAGGATGTACTCGCGGAAGTCGCCCGGCTGGCGCTCGGCAACCCAGCCGAGGATGGCGAGGTAGCGTTCGGCATCGGTGGCCTTCGTGCGCAGGGCCGGACCGACGAGGAAACTGATCAGGGGATCGCTGCCCATTTCCGGCGAGGCAGGCAGGTGGAGCAGGGCGGCGAGAACGGCGTTGGGGGCGCGACGGGATTCGGCCGAAAGACGGGTGAGTTCGGCGTGAACCTCTTCGCTGACTTCAATGGTCTTCATAGGCCCGTTTGGTAGCGGGCGACCGGCCTGATTCAACTGGACTGCGATGAACCGGTGCGGCGTCGCGACGAAAAACCGGTTTTGCGCGTTGGCTGGGGGGCGGGCGCGGGGGCCGGAGGAGGATCGTAGTCCGTGAAGTCGTTGACGATGCCGGGGTAGGCGCGGTCCTGCTTGTAGATCTGGAGGATCCGCGCGTGCTCCACGTCGCTGGTCGGGAAGATCTTCGGTGGCTCGCCAGGCAGCATCAGCGCGGTGTAGGCGCGGCGGCGGTCAACGAGGCGGCGAATGACGAGCATGGGGCAGGGAATGCGCTTTTGCCAATCGTGCAACTCGGTCGGATCAGGCCGATTTGACCACAGATATCACCGATGAACACGGATAAGATTCGGAGGTGCCCAATCCGTTCCGTATCTGTGCCCGTCTGTGTAATCTGTGGTTAACCCGATCGAATCGCGCTCAGCTCCAGTTGTAGTTGAAGCTGATGCTGATGCGCTCGTCGTCGACCCGGTTGGCCGCGACTTCGTGGCGTAGCCAGCTTTCAAACAGGATCACGTTGCCGGCCTCCGCGGGGTAGGTGACATGCGCCTGGTGCTGCGGCCCGGCGCCGGGGAGCTTGGGCGGGGCGGCCATGAAACGATCCATGCGCGGATCCTCAAACTTCAGGCCGGAGCAGCCCTTGGGCGTCCGCACGTAATAGGTGCCGCTGATGAACGACAGCGGGTGCAGGTGCAGCGAGTGCGCGGCCGTCGGGGGCATGATGTTCACCCAGCAGTCGGTCATCTGCACGGTCCGTCCGCGCAGGTCCATCGCGAGGGCCTTGGCGTAGGCCTTGACGTGGCGGGAAAGCTTGCGCTCCAGCGCCTCGAAGGTGCTCGAGAACGTGTGCAGCGTGTTCATCGAGGCGTAGCTGGTGTAGCCGCCGGGATAGTTTTTCTCGGACCACTTGCGTCCAGCCTGGTCGAACTCGCGCAGACGCGCGCACTCGTCGGCGAGATCGTCGTTCAGGCGATCGAGCCCCCGCGGCTGCAGCGGCTCACAGTAAATGTAGGTGGGAAACCAGGCGCGAAGGGACATGGCAAAAAGGCCGCGTTCGCGGCAGCACCCTTGTCGCTCCGCCGGCGCGCCGCGTCAAACCCCGGCTTTCCCGGTCGAGACGCGCGTTTGCGCCGCCCATGGCTGGTTGTAGCCGGCCTCGCTGAGGCCGGTCCGTGCAGGCCGGGGAGAGTCGTTGGAAAATTTACGCGCTGGGCGCGGGGACCAGCGGAAGCCGCACGCGGAATTCGCCGCTGGTGCGCTCGACCCGGATGGCGACGGAGGCGAGGAGCTGGTAGCGCCCGTCGAGGTTGCGCAGACCGGTGTCGGTCGAAGGCGGGGGCTCGGCGACCGGGCGGAGGGGGTTGACCATCACGATGTCGTTGCCCTCGCGCCTTACGGTGATCGGCAGCGGCTCCTGCTCGGTGTGACGGTTGTGCTTCAGCGCGTTCTCCAGCAGCAACTGCAGGGCGGCCGGGGGCAGGGCGAGGCCGGCGGTGGAGCCGAAATCGGACACGGTCACGGTGAAACTTCCCGGGAAACGCAGCCGGGTCAGCTCGGCATACGCATGAAAGAAGGCGAGTTCGTCCGCCACCGGCACGAGGTCGTGCTGCTGGTGCCGGATGAGGTGGCGCGACATGTTCGCGAGGTGCTGGTTGAACACCGCGGCGTCGGCCGGGGCGGTCTTCATTAGGACCGCGAGAGTGTTGAGGCAGTTGAAGAGAAAATGCGGCGTCAGCTGGCTGCGTAGGACGGCCATGCGCGCCTGGAGTCGGGCGCGCTCGGCCCGTTCCAGCCGCAGCTGGTCGGCCAGCTGGTCGTTGATCAGGAACAGCGTTTCGTAGACGTGCGTCATGAGCAGCACGACGACGGTCACCACGAGGGTGGAGCGCAGGATGATGCGGCCGTCGATCGCGGGGAAGGGCCCGGCTACCTGCCACAGGGTCATCATCAGCACGCAGAGGGGGATCGTGTAGAGGCTGGTCCCGAGGATGAGGATGCCGACCTTGCGCAGCGGCCGCTCCGACCAGCGCAGCCGCTTGCGGATGCGCAGGATGATGAGGCGGTTGCCGTGCCAGGTCAGCCACGAGAGCAGGAGGAACCACCCCGCGCCGACCCACCACCATGGCTCGCGCCAGCTCAGGCCACCGTAGGATCCGGTCGCGATGGGGATGATCAGGCCGGCCAGCGGGATGCCGATCCGGCGGAGTGCCGTGTCGCGGATGATGTGGTCCGCGGTGTCGTCGGCGTCGCTCGCCTGATCCTTTTGGTCGGGGTCACCCATGGGTCGCCTGCAAAGCTCTGACCGGTTCGGTCAGTGGCCAGCAGATTGCGACGAACGGCCGGTCTTGCGCGACCACACGTCGCTCAGTGACCGGTACACAGCACGATCAATATCCCCGAACATCCGCCGAGGAGGATCAGCCAGCAGCTGATGAGCGCGACGAGGCCAAAAGGCAGACGCATCGGCGCCGGCGTGGCGGCGTCGAATGAGACAGCCGCCGGGCGCTTCGCTGATTCGAGCGAATCGGATTTGGTGCAGACTCCGGGCACGCTACCCTAGACGCGCGAACTCCAGATTTGTTTCAGGAAAATTGCGTTAAAATGCAGATCCGCCCGGTCGCATCCGCAAGGCCTCGAGATCGGGGTCGGCGAGAGCATGGGCCCGGAAGCCCCGATCGAGCGTGATCGCCCGGCGCACGCGCCGCTGGGCCTCGCCGAGATCCCCGCGCAGGCAGGCGTAGCAGCCGAGATTAAACTGGATGGTCGGCTCCTGCGGGTGCCGGATCTCCGCCTCCAGCAGGATCTGCTCGGCTTCGATGACCGAGCGCGAACGCCGGGTGGCAAAGGCCCAGGTGATCCAGCTGGCCGGCTCGGCCGGGTCCCGTCGCACCAGTTCGGCCGCGGCCAGCCGGAGTGCGCGCCAGCGGCCTTGTTCCTGCAGCACTGCGACGCGCAGCGTCAGCACTTCGGTGGTGTCGCGTTCGCCAGCGGGGATCAGGCGCAATTCCGCCGCAGCCTCGTCGACCATCCCCAGTTGGAGATAGCCTTGGGCGTGCGAAAGGCGCCATTTGAGCTGCATGCCGCCACCCAAGCGGGCGCCGGCCGATGCGTCAAACGTGGGAGAGATCCCGCTCAATCTTCATCGTTCTCGTTCTCTTTATCTTTCTCGTTCTCGACGGGTCTGAGATCCTGTCTGAAGAGCGTGGGACTCGGTGGATGTCATCTCGATCCGAGAACGATAACGATTTTCTGACGAATCCTCCTGTCCGTCTCGGTTCCCTCCTGTTCAACCAATCGGGTCTTCGAATCCGCTCTCAGGCCTTGGGTGGGCCGCCGAAGTGGGCCGCGAATGAGGCGTAGCCCGCCGTGTCGGCCAGCATCGCGTCGATCGTGGCCGCGAGCGGCTCGATCCGGACCAAGCCGGAGAAGACCGCCTTGTCGCCAATCGTGTCGGTGAGCACGAAGGCGGGGCGTTGGTTGATCTGGTGGGCGTGAAAGGCCTGGGTGCTCGCGTCGACGCGACTGCGGACGGCGGCCGACGTGGCCGCGGCGCGCAGCTTGGCCGCGGGGAGCTTTCGCCCGCCGGCGCTCGCCGCGACGTCCACCGCCGCCCCGAGATCCCCGATTGCGCGACCCTCGCGCACGCCCGCATGGGCGAGGGCGAGGCGGATCTCGTCGCCGTTAAACCCGAAATCGCGCGCCGCCTCGGCTACGAGGTTGGGGGCCTCGTAGTGGCCGCGGCGTGACGCCTCAAACCAACCGGAGTGCAGCATGGTCGGCGACTTCATGAGGGTGCCGCTGCGGCGGTAAAACCAGTCGCACTGCTGGCGCGACGCCGGAAAATCCGACGGATTCATCAACGCGATCCGCCACTCGAACGCGACCCGGCCTTCGTAGCGGGCCTTGAGCTCGCTCCAGGTCGGCTCGACCCAGGTGCACCAGGACGAAAGGACTTCGAGGTAGTACGTGACGGTGACGGCGGGTTGCATGGTGCACCGAGGCTCTTCGGCGCGGGCCATAGGGTCAATCAGTCAGCGGATGAAGCTCACGACAGCCCTCCAGTGCGCACAAGAGTACACGAAAGGACTTTATCCAGCGGGTGCCCGTGTCGCAGACCGCTGGTCCGAAGATTGCGCGATGCGCAATTCAGCGGGCCAGCAGGACTGTCTTCAGCGCTTTGGCTCGGCTTCTTTCGGCGCTTCCTTGCCGTCCTTGCCGAAGAGCTTTTTCAGGCCTTCGCCGGCCTTCTGGGCGGCGGAGCCGATCGCGTCGGTGGCCACGGCGCCGCCGGCGGCGCCGATCCGGCCCGCGGCCTTGGCGGTCGCGGTGCCAATGTCTGAAAGCACGCTGCGCATGACGGCCCCGGTGAGCTGACCCGCGGTGATGCCGCCTTCCTTCACGCCGAGATTGTTCAAGGTGATGGGCGGCAGTGGAAGCTTGATCGCGGCCGCGCCGACCCCGAGGGTCACTTCGCCTTCCGTAAGGGAAAATTTCTTCACGATGAATTTCTTGGACGGACCTTCGGTCGTCTGGCCGGGCTCCGCCGGGCCGCCGGTCGCTTTCTCGATGTTGGCGAGCAGGTCCTTGATGTTGCTGCTGACCAGCTTCGTCTCGTACACGAAATGAGGCCGCTCGATCGTGATCTCTTCGATCACGATGGCATCGCCCAGCAGTGACATCGGTTCGAGGTCGAGGTGGATCCGGCCGAGATAAAAGGCGCGGTCGCTCTGCCAGCCGGGCGGATTGCCGACCATCAGGCCGGTGAGGGTCCCGCTCCCGCTCAGCGGAGAGAGCCGGGCGCCTTCGAGCTCAACGGCCGTGCCGGTCAAACGCGGTCCGACCGAGGTGAAGCCCTGACGGACCAGGGAGCCGGCCATCGTTGCGGTCACGACCACAGCGATGACCACGATGGTGGCGAGAAGACCCGAGACGATGAGCAGTTTTTTCATGGGCGTGGAAGTTGCCGACAGCGTAGGACGGCCGTGGAGCCGCGGCAAGTGTCGGTGTGGGGGAGGGAACCCTCGTTCTCGTTATCTTTATCGTTCCTCGTTCTCTCGATCAGCAGGGCGGGCAAGGGGGAACGATAAAGATAACGAGAACGAGAACGCTGGGATGGGGCGCTGCGAGGGCCGGCTGGCGTGGGGCTTGCATGCCGCTCATGACCTTGCGAGCGTTGAGCCACGGCATGTCTGTTCCCAGCGTCACCGCCCACTTTTTCTTCGTCCTCAACGACACGGCGGGGCAGACCGCGTTCTGGCTGGGGGCATTGACGATGGCGGCGGTTTTCGTGACCGCCCTGGGGTGGTCGCTGCGTGACCGGACGTACTTCTTCTACGCGGGCTACGTGCTCCTGGTGGGCTTGATGGGCGGCATGGACCCCTCGTACACCGATTGGCTGAACGAGCACTGGGGTGATCGCAGCGATGCCGTGGTCAACGGCCTGCATCTGCCGTATGCGGTGCTCTTTCTGTTCTTCGTCGGAAATTATTTCCGGGTGAAGGTCGATTTTCCCCGGTGGGCGCGTTTTCTCCGCGGGGTCGGCTTTGCCTATGTACCGGTCGCTCTTTGGGTGGTCGGAGATTTCATGCGCGGCGGGGTGCCCACGAGTTCGTGGCCGATCCTGGCCGTGAATCTGACGAACCTGATCGCGTGCACGGCACTGGCGGTGCATGCCGCGCTCCGGGGAGCGCTGGGCGCCAGTTGGTTTCTGGCGGCCCAGGTTCCGTTGACGATCGCCGGTCTGCTCATGGCGGTGCAGTTCATCGTCGATGACACGAGTGATAGCATCACGCGCCTGCTGCCTTTTCAGACCGGGCTCCTGCTCAACCTCGTGCTGTTCCTGCTGGCGCTGGCCGCCCGCTACCGGGGGCTGCAGGCCGAGGTGTCGTTGCAGGCGGCGGCGAGCCGGCGATCTGAGCAGCGCGCCCTGGAGGAACAGGCGGCGAGCCGGGCCAAGAGCGACTTCCTCGCAACGATCAGCCACGAAATCCGCACACCCATGAACGGCGTGCTGGGCTTCACGAATCTCCTCAAGGAAACCCCGCTCACGCCCGAGCAGCGCGACTACGTCAACACGATCGCGCGCAGCAGCGAGTCGCTCGTCACGCTCATCAACGAGGTGCTCGATTTTTCCAAGATCGAGGCCGGGCACGTCACCCTCGATCCCCAGCCGGTTTCGGTGGAGTCGATTGTTGCGGATGTCTGCCGTCTCTTCGAACCCGCCTCGAAGGCCAAGTCCGTGCAGCTCACGTGGTCGTTTGCGCCGGGCGTGCCGGCCGTCGTCCTCGTGGACCCGCTGCGACTGCGCCAGATCCTGGTCAACCTGGTCGGCAACGCGGTGAAGTTCACCGCCAAGGGTTCGGTCACGGTCGCGATCAGCACCGTACCGGCGCCGGGCGGCGCGCGTTCGCGGTGCCGGCTGCGGCTCGCTGTGCGTGACACGGGGATCGGCATTGCGCCCGAAGCGCAGGCGCGGCTGTTCCGGCGTTTCAGCCAGGCCGAGACCAGCACCGCCCGCCGCTATGGTGGCTCCGGACTCGGACTCGCCATCACCCGCCGCCTGGCGGAACTCATGGAGGGCACGGTCACCCTGCAGAGCGTGCCCGGCGAGGGCTCCGAGTTCGCGGCCGAGATTTTTGTCGAGGTGGTTGATCCCACCGTGCTGGTGACCCCAACGCCAGCGCCGGCGCGCAAGGAAACGCCGCCGCTGCCACCCGGCCTGCGCGTGCTCGTGGCCGAGGACAACCTCCTCAACCGGCAACTGGTGATCCGCATGCTGGAGAAGGACGGGCACCGCACCGAGTCGGTGGCCGATGGCAACGAGGCGGTGGCGCGCAGCGCGACAGAGAACTTCGATGCGATCCTGATGGATGTGGAGATGCCCGAGCTCGACGGGTTTGGCGCCACCCAGCAGATCCGCGCGCGCGAGGTGCCGGGCGGACACCGGCCGTACATCGTCGCCATCACCGCGCACGCGCTGCCCGAGGACCGCGAACGCTGCCTCGCGGCCGGCATGGATGATTATCTGCCCAAACCGATCCCGCGCGCGGAACTGCGGGCGGTGATGCTGCGCGCCGCCGCGGTGGCCAAAGGAAAGCTTGGCCATGCTTGACGGCACGTGGACGCCCCAAGGCGGCGAGTTCAGCGGTGAGTCGCTTCCGATGCCCGACACGCGCTGGGTCATCACTGGCACGCGCTACGTGATCGAATCGGAGAACGGGCGCGATGAGGGAGAGCTGATCTTCGACGCGACCGCGACGCCCCTGGCCGTGGATCTGGTTGGCACGTCCGGCCCCAATGGCAACAAGACCATCAAGGCCATCTATCGCGTTCGCGGGGAGCTCCTCCAATTGTGCTATGACGTGAGCGGCGATAACCGCAGACCGGCCGCGTTCACGACCAGCAAGGGGTCGATGCAGCTCATGGTCCGCTACCGGCGCTCGGTTTAAACTGAGGACAAGCCGGGGTCGCTGACCCCGGGGTTTGAGCTTTTTCGTCTCAAGTATCCCCGGACCGGGGTCAGCGACCCCAGCTACACCCGACCAGACGGGTGAGCCGTTTGACAGGGAAGAAAACGCATTGCCATGCGCCGAGAAATCCTTGAATCTATATTTCAAGGGAACGGTAAATCATGTTAACCACCGTTACAGGAAAAAACCAAGTTACTATCCCATCAAAACTTGCGTCATTGATGCAGATCGAGCCGGGGATGCAACTGGAGTGGCAGCCGGGCAGCAAGCCGGGTGAGCTACGGGTCAAGGTCATGCCCAGTCGGGCCGCGCTGGCCCGTTCGCTGCGGGGGGCAGGGCGTCGCTTTGTGCCGCCGTCGGCGGATGTGGTGGGCGGGCTGGTCGAGGAGCGCACGCGCGAGGCCGGCGAGGAAGGGGTGGCCTCGTGATCACCCATGTTTTCGACACGTCGGCGGTCCTGGCCCACTACTTCAACGAGCCGGGCGCGGATGAGGTGGAGCGAATCTGGCAGGATCACCGCAACGAGATCGGTCTGTCCGCGCTGAGCGTGACCGAGTTGCGCGGGCGTCTCGGCGCGCTGGTTTCCGATCGCGGCGAGGTTGAGCGGGCGATGCGGCTTTACACCGAGGAGATCACCACCGTCCTGGCCGTCGACCGCAACGTGGCGCGTCGGGCGGCCGACCTGCGCGAGACTGCGCGCGTCCGCCTGCCGCTGGTTGACGCCGTCATTGCGGCCACGGCTGGGGTTTCGTCGGCCATTCTCGTGCATCGGGATCCTCATTACGCGGCCCTCGGTGCCGCGGCCGACGCGCCGCAACAGCTTGTCCTGCCCGACCGACTCTGAATTCCTCTCCCTCTTTTTCCCATCATGGCCTCCAACTACACCGAAGCCTCCATCAAGACCCTTTCCCCGCTCGAGCACATCCGCCTGCGCCCGGGCATGTACATCGGCCGGCTGGGCAACGGCGCCCACCCCGAGGACGGCATCTACGTGCTGCTCAAGGAGACGATCGATAACTGTATCGACGAGTACACGATGGGCTTCGGCAAGAAGGTCGAGATCGAGCTCAACGAGCGCACCCTCCGTGTGCGCGACTACGGCCGCGGCATCCCGCTGGGCAAGCTCGTCGAGTGCGTCTCGATCATCAACACCGGCGCCAAGTACGACAGCGAGACCTTCAAGAAGGCGATCGGCCTCAACGGCGTCGGCCAAAAGGCCGTCAACGCCCTTGCGCTTGAGTACCGCGCGCAGGCCTACCGCGACGGCCAGACGCGCTCAGTCGAGTTCTACCAGGGCAAGCTGAAGAAGGACGGCAAGGTCGTTGCGGCCAAGGAGGAGAAGAACGGCACGCTGATCGAGTTCACGCCCGACGAGGCGCTCTTCGGCAAGGACTTCAAGTTCCGCCCCGAGTTCATCGAGGAGATGCTCTGGAACTACGCCTACCTCAACCGCGGGCTCACGCTCGTCTTCAACGGCAAGAGCTACCGTTCCGAGAACGGCCTCAAGGATCTCCTCACCAAGAAGCTCACCGGCGAGCCGCTGTATCCGCTCATCCACATCGAGGCCGACGACATTGAGGTCGCGATGACCCACGGCGGTCACTACGGCGAGGAGTACTGGTCCTTCGTCAACGGCCAGCACACCACCATGGGCGGCACGCATCTCGCGGCCTTCCGCGAAGCGCTGGTCGCGACCGTCCGCAACTTCTTCAAGAAGGACTACGACGCGGCCGACATCCGCCAGTCGATCGTCGCGGCCGTGTCGGTGCGCGTGATGGAGCCGGTCTTCGAGTCTCAGACCAAGACCAAGCTCGGCTCGAACGACATCGGCCCGGGCGGCCCGTCGATCCGCCAGTTCGTCACCAACTTCATGCAGTCGCAGCTCGACAACTGGCTGCACCGCAATCCCGAGGCGGCCGAGGCGCTCAAGCGCAAGATCGAGGACAGCGAGCGCGAGCGCAAGGAGCTCTCCGGCATCCGCAACCTCGCCCGCGAGCGCGCGAAGAAGGCCTCGCTCCACAACCG
Source organism: Opitutaceae bacterium (assembly GCA_036401075.1). Taxonomy (GTDB): domain Bacteria; phylum Verrucomicrobiota; class Verrucomicrobiia; order Opitutales; family Opitutaceae; genus CAMAXB01. Next base: position 37,118 of record DASWVY010000018.1, on the reverse strand, counting down.
CAAGCTGCGCGACTGCCGCGTGCACCTCGATTCCAAGGACAAGCGCGCCGAGGACAGCACGCTCTTCATCGTCGAGGGTGACTCCGCCTCCGGCTCGCTCACCGCCTGCCGCGACGTGCAGACCCAGGCCGTCTTCGCCCTCAAGGGCAAGCCGCTCAACACCTATGGTCTGACCAAGAAGGTCATCTACGAGAACGAGGAGTTCCACCTCCTGCAGAGCGCGCTCAACATCGAGGACGGGCTCGATGGCCTGCGCTACAACCGCGTGATCATCGCGACCGACGCTGACGTCGACGGCATGCACATCCGCCTGCTGCTGCTTTCGTTCTTCCTCCAGTTCTTCCCCGAGCTGATCACGAACAATCATCTCTTCATTCTCGAGACGCCGCTCTTCCGCGTGCGCAACAAGAAGCAGACGATCTATTGCTACTCCGAGCAGGAGCGAAACGCCGCCATGGCCAAGCTGGGCGCGAATCCGGAGATCACGCGTTTCAAGGGTCTCGGCGAGGTTAGCGCCAACGAGTTCAAGGACTTCATCGGCGAGAACATCCGCCTCGAGCCCGTTTCGCTCGCCCATCTCCAGAACAGCGAACAGCTCCTCTCGTTCTACATGGGCAAGAACACGCCCGACCGGCAGGAGTTCATCATCGCGAACCTCAAGGTCGAAAAGGACCTCGTCGAGGCCTGATTCATCCCCGCATGCTGCGCCCGCGTTCCATCGCCGTTCTGCTCCTCGCTGCCGTCCTGGCCGGCGGTTGCGCGACGGCGCCGCGCGTCTGGACCGAGCCGCCCGCGTTGTCCGCCGAAGCGCGCACCGGGCGCAACGCCCGGGTCTTCGATCGCGCGGCGGAACTCGCGGCCGAGCGTTTCTTCGATCAGGCGATGCGCGGGGTGGATTGGTCCGCGGCGGTCGCACGTCACCGCGCGACCGCGGTGGCGGCATCCGATGACGAGGCGCTCTACGCGTCGATCAACGCGCTGCTCGGTGAACTCGGAGAATCCCACAACGGCGCGCTCTCGCCCCGCGATGCCTTCCAGCAGCGGCACGATACCCGCGTGGCGACCGGCTTTGTGATGCGGCGGGTCGACGGCTTCTGGGTCGTCACCACCGTCTATCCTGGTTCGGCGGCGGCGCAGGCCGGCGTGCAGCCTGGCTGGCTCGTGCGCACGCGCGACGGCCGTCCGATCGGCGAACGCGGGCCGCGCTTTGTGATGAAACCGGGGCAGGAGGTGCACCTTGAGTTCCTCGATCCCGATGACCGCGTGGTGCCACTCACGCTCGTGGCTGGCCCGGTCGTCTGGGCGCCGCGCCGCGAAGTACGCGAACTCGGGGAAGGCGTCGTGCTGCTGCGCTTCGAGGAGTTTGACCAGACGTCGATCCGCTGGCTCAGCGACCAGTTGGAAGCCCGCCGTGACACCCCGGCGGTGATCGTCGATCTGCGGGGCAATCCCGGCGGATTGCTCGTCTCCGTGCGCTTTGCGATCGCCGAGTTCTTCCCGGAGCAGGTTCAGGTCGGCACGTTCGTGCGTCGCGACGGACGCGAGCGCGACACCGGCTCCCTCACGCTCGGCGCCGCGCGCTACCCGGGTCGCGTTGCGATCCTGGTCGACGAAGCGTCCGCGAGCAGTGCGGAGATTTTTTCCCATGTGCTGCAGCATCACGGTCGCGCGATCGTGGTCGGCCGCACCACGGCGGGCGCCGTGATTGCCGCGCGCCACTACCGTCTGCCCGATGGCGGCCAGCTCCAGCTCGCGATCCAGGACTATGTTGGACTCAACGGCCGCCGCCTGGAAGGCGAGGGCGTGGAGCCCGACGTGAGGGTCCCGCTCCGCCTCGATGACCTGCGCCACGGCCGCGACGCCGACCTCGCGGCGGCGCTCGCAGCGCTCAAGGCGCCTCTTCCGCTTCCCCGTTCCTGATCCCGTTTCCACTTTTTCGAATTCGTATCATGGCCAAACGCAAAAACTCCAAGCCTTCCGACCAGCCTGAACTGCCCCTCAACGGCAGTCCCGAGTCCACGGCGGCCACCCCAGCCATCCCGGCCGCACCGACCCCCGCGCCTGCTTCCGGCGGAGCCGAGCCGCCGGATGCTCCGGTCGCGACGGATGCGCCGCGCAATCCGGACGACGCCCCGCTGGCCAAGCACTACAAGAGCTGGTTCCTCGAGTACGCCAGTTACGTCATCCTCGATCGCGCTGTCCCGCACATCGACGACGGCCTCAAGCCCGTGCAGCGCCGCATTCTGCACACGCTCTGGGACATGGATGACGGCCGATTCCACAAGGTCGCCAATGTCACCGGCCAGACCATGGCGCTCCATCCGCACGGCAACGCGTCGATTGACGCTGCGCTCGTCGGCATCGCCCAGCGCGGCTTCCTGATCGAGCCGCAGGGTAACTTCGGCAACACGCTCACGGGCGACGGCGCCGCGGCGCCGCGTTACATTGAGGCCCGGCTGACGCCGTTTGCGCGCGATGTGCTCTTCAATCCGAAGACCACGACCTGGCAGCTCAGCTACGACGGCCGCAAGAACGAGCCCGTCACGCTGCCGGCCAAGTTCCCGCTCGTGCTCCTCGATGGCGCCGAGGGCATCGCGGTCGGTCTCTCGACCAAGATCCTTCCGCACAACTTCAACGACCTCTGCCGCGCGGCGATCAATCATCTCCAGGGAAAGCGCTTCCGCATATATCCGGATTTCCCGACTGGCGGCATCGCCGACTTCAAGGAGTACAATGACGGCGAGCGCGGCGGAAAGGTGAAGGTCCGCGCCAAGATCGAGGCGCGCAGCAAGTACCTCCTCGCCATCACCGAGCTGCCTTACGGCACCACGACCGAGTCGTTGATCGAGTCGATCCTCGCAGCCAACGCCAAGGGCAAGATCAAGGTCAAGCATGTCGACGACAACACCGCCGACGTGGTCGAGATTCTGATCCATCTCCCGCAGGGCAGCGATCCGGACCAGATCATCCAACAGCTCTATGTCTTCACCGACTGCCAGGTATCGATCTCGCCGGCCGCGTGCGTGATCGATGGCGAGAAGCCGGTGTTCCTCGGCGTGTCCGACATCCTGCGGCGCTCGGTGGACAAGACGGTCGGCCTGCTCAAGCAGGAGCTTGAGATCAAGCTGGGCGAACTCGACCAGCAGTGGCACTGGGATTCGCTCGAGCGGATCTTCATCGAGGAACGCATTTACCGCCGGATCGAGAAGTCGAAGACCTGGGAGGACGTGCTGGCCGAGATCCGCGAGGGCCTGAAGCCCTTCCTCAAGCAGCTCCGTCGCGAGGTCACCGACGACGATATCACGCGCCTGACCGAGATCCGCATCAAGCGCATCTCGGCCTACAACCGCTTCCAGGCCGACGAGGCGATCAAGAAGATCGAGGAGGGCATCAAGGAGGTGAAGCACAACCTGAAGCACCTCACCGAGTTTGCGATCAAGTGGTTCGAGACCTTGCAGGAGAAGTACGGTAAGGCGCACAAGCGCCGCACGACCTACGACGAGATCGAGCAGATCAGCGCCGCCGCGGTCGTGTCCGCCAACCAGCGCCTCTACGTCAACCGCGAGGAGGGCTTCATCGGCCTCAACTGGCGCCAGCACGAGTTCGTCACCGAGTGCACCATCCTCGACGACGTCATCTGCTTCATGGCCGATGGCTCGATGAAGGTCGCGCGCGTGGCCGACAAGGTCTTCATGGGCCGCGAGATTCTCCATGTCGCGATCCTGCCCAAGGACGGCGACAAGGCCTTCTACACGATGATCTACCAGGACAAGGCCAGCGGAAAGGCCTTCGCCAAGCGCTTCCAGGTCGGCGGTGTCACGCGCGAGAAACTCTATCCGCTCGCTTCGAGCGAGGGTTCCAAGGTCGTCTATCTCGATGTGGCCAAGACCGAGGCCGGCATGCCAAAGAAGGTCGAGATCATCCTCAGCGGCCGCTGCTCGGCGCGCATCAAGGAATTCGAGTTCGATCTGAGCGAACTCACGGTTGGCAGCCGCTCGGCCAAGGGCCTGACGGTCACCCAATGGCCGGTGCGACAGGTAAAGAAAGTCAGCTGAGTTCCGAGACGGAGGATGGCCACGAAGAACACAAGAAAGGCCGGCCTGCATACGTTGATCTCCCGGCGCCTTATAGGGCGCGCGGACGGGATTCCTGCGCGTGGGGGTAATTTTTCGTGTTCTTCGTGGCCATCCCTCCGTCTCCGTTATGTCGGCCCGGCGATTCTGCTGGGTGCGGCGCTACTGGTTGCTGGCTGCGCTACGCCTCGTTCCAGCCTGGTCAATCTCACCGACGCCAAGGCGGCGGTCGTGGCCTATGTCGATTCCGGGGTGTACGACCGTGAACTGACTGCGGTGGCAGTGCAGGCGCGGGCGTGGATCGAGCAGCGCGCGGCGCGCAAGGCTCCGAGCGAGAGGTTGGCGGTGGTCTTCGACATCGATGAGACCGTGCTCTCGAGTTACCCGCAGATGAAGGCGCAGGACTTCGGTTATGTGCCTGAGGTCTGGAATGAGTGGGTCGACCGCGGTGAAGCGCCCGCGATTGTGCCGGTGCGCGAGATCTATGCGGTGGCGCGGCGGTCGGGCGTCGATGTGCTGTTCGTGACGGGCCGCAAAGAGCCGCGTGATCGCGCCGGGACTGAGACCAATCTTCGCCGCGAGGGAATGGGCGACTACGCCCGTCTCGTCCTTGCCCCGGCGTCCGACGAGTTTGCGACCACCGCCGAACGCAAGGCCGCTCAGCGCGCCGCGCTGGCCCGCGAGGGCTGGACGATCATCGCCAGCATCGGCGACCAAGAGAGCGACCTCGCCGGCGGCCACGCCGAGCGCACGTTCAAGCTGCCGAATCCGTTCTACGCGATTCCGTAAGCCGAGAAGGCCGTAGCGATCAATGTAGCCGGGGGCGCTGATTCCGGTCCGAACCTTTCGTGAGGAGTAAGCTCAATTCCCGGGCTCAGCGAGCCCGGCTACATCACGCTCTAGGCCCGGGCGCCGGGCCGTTTCAGCAGGCGCAGGCCGATCCACGCGACGAGCACCACGGCGACGGCGATGAGCCAGGGCAGGATCGCTTCGATGCGTTGCAGCAGCGGGCGTTCACCGGACTCGTGGGGGTTGGGCTGCGGCGCGCCGAGGGTCGCGGCCGGCAGCGCGGCGTCAATCGCCGGTAGCGTGAGCCGAGCCAGATCACCCGGAGCCGTGCGTTGCGATCCACCTGTGTAAAGAAACAGATGCTGCCCGGTCTCCGCGGGGATCAGCCACGACTCCTCGGCGACCAGCCAGCGCGCGCCGAGGAGTTGGATTCCCTCCGGCAGGTGCAGGGTCAGCGTGTCGACCAGCTCGGGCGAGCTTAGGTCCAGTTGCAGTTGGCGGGTGGCGAGTGCGGGCAGATTCCAGATCCATTGATCCGTCAGTCCGAGCGTGCGCTCCGACGGCGGAAACCCTTCGCGCGGAGGCAGCGGGGTGGTCACGTACACGCTCAAGGGAGCAACGCGGTCGCGCAGCTCGAGTTCGATTCCGATCACGCGCAGGCGGGTGGGCGCACGCATGCGCCAGGCTCCGGTGCGATTTTCCACGGAGGCGACCTCAACCGCGACCGGGCGAACGGCTTCCTTGCGCTCGAGGGTGCGCCGGGCGGACGCGGCCGTGATCGCAGGCGCGGTGCCGGCGACGGGGTGAAGGGTCAGGCGGTAGCGTTGGCCGTCCCGTGGCACGCTCAGCCGCAGCCGGCGGCCGTCTCCACCAAAGTCATACACGTGACGCTCGAGGCCGTCGTCGAGCCGCAGCCAGGCGCCGTCACCCTGCCGGCGCGTGACCTCGACCCGCGCGGCCCAGCCGGGAGTCCCGGGGGCCGGCGTGAGTTCGATCATGCAATCGCCGGCGGTCATGGCTGGTTCGGGCGCGAGCGAGAATTCGACGGTTGAGCGATTCTCTGCGTCGCGGCCGGCGACGAATTCCGTGACCGCCACGGGCCGGGTTTCCCGGGCGCGCTCGGATTCACGCAGAAAGGGCAGGGCCCGGCCGCCGCCGTCGCCCAGCCAGGCAGTGTCGGCGAGGGCTTGGGCCGCCGGATCGAGCGTCAGGCGAACCCAGCCGGTGGCGGGAATCTCCACCGGGCGACGCTCGGCCGCAGCCTGACTGACCGGTGCAGTCAGCGCGAATCCGAGCAGAACAAGAAAACCGGCGGTGGCGGTCGAACGCAGCATGTCAGTCAGGAGGACGAGGTGGTCGCGCGGACGCGCAGCCGGTTGGCGAGGAGGGCGGCGACGATCAGCAGGGCGCCGATGCCGAGGGTGGCGACGGCTTTCCATTCGGTGGACGCGTGGGCGAGATCGCCGAGCAGGAGCTTGAGCGCGGCCACCGCGAGCCAGACATAGCCGGCGATGCGCAGCGGGCGTCCGAGCGGGGTCTGGGCCCGGTGCATGCCGGCGTACCACTGGCCGATGCCGGCCAGGGCGTAGGTGAGGGTCGCGAGCAGCGTGGCGATGCTGAAGGTGTCCCACTCGGTGACCGGGCGGCGGCCCATCCATTCAAAGGCGAGCGCGTTCACCAGGATCAACTGCGCGGCCGCCGCGCTGCCATAACGCAGGGTTCCGGTGCGCGTCAGCGCCAGCACGGTCCACGCCCCGGCGGTCAGGACGGCGCCGACGAAGTCGGGATTGAGCAGGGGCAGCGTGCCGGGGCTGAGTCCGATATCGACGACGATCATCCAGCGGACGCTGGCACTCACGGCGGCGATGGCCGCCGCGAGCCACAGGGCTTCGGCGTCAACCCGGCCGGCTTGGAGCGCGGCGCGGGCCCCGAGCGCGCTGGCCAGCGCCATGGCTCCCCAGATCAGGCCCAGCCAGCGTGGATCCGCGGCCACAGGAACGGCGAGCAGCAGATAAACCGCGCCGAGCAGGAGGAGGCCAGTGTCCGCGGAAAAATCGTCGAGCTTGCGCCGGGCTGCGGGGATCAGCGCGACCAACACGCAGGCCTGGGCGAGGAGGGCGAGGGCGAACCACGGCTTGGACCAGCCGAGTTCACTCCACGCGGCGTAGAGCGCCGCGGTGAGGGCCACGCTTACAGTGGCGGTGAGGGAAACCGGATTGCCCGGACGTTCGCCATGAAAGGGCAGCCAGGCCACCCACAGGCTGATTGCGTAAGCGGCGAGGAGGAGCAACAGGACGATGAAACGATCGCTGGCATCAGCCGAGGAGGCGGCCAGCGAGCCGATCAACGCGATGGGAACCAGTCCGGTCCAGCGGGCGAGGCGCCACCGTGCGCCGGTCTGCGCGAGGTGATACGTCACGGCCTGCGCGAGCAGCATGACGACATAGTACCCCATCAGCGCCGCCATCGCGCGCCGGCCGGTGGAGAAGATGAGCGGAGCGAGAAAGCCGAGAATGTTGGCGACGGCCATGGCTCCGCCGCTCTGCACGCGTGACGCGAGGCCGCCGGCCGCGAGCGTGGCCACGACGGCTCCGGCGAGTCCGAGCGAGGCCGGATAGAGCTGGGCGCGCGCGCTGCCGAAGTACAACGCGAAGACAAACGTGCCGAGGCCCGCGATGAGGAGCGACACGCCCAGGCGCCGGCTCTCATTGAGCATGAGCCGTCCGGCCGCGACACCGAGGCCAAGCCCCGTCATGACCCCCAGACCGACACGCACGGGTGGGGAGATCCAGCCGCGCTGGATCGACAGGGTGAGTCCGTAGATCGCGCCCAGGAGAAACAGGACGCCGCCTGCGCCGGCGATCCAGACCGTCGACGAGATTTCCGGGCGCAGGCGCACGGGCGCCGGCGAAAACGGAGGCGGCGAGGGGAGCTCCGGCGGAAGTTCCACCTGTGGTGGCGGCGACAAAGGCGGCGGGACCGCGGTTGCCGCAGGAGCGACGATGGCAGCGGGCGGAGAAACCGGTTGGTTCGGCGAAGTCGACTGGAGCGAGGCGACAATCGCCTCGAGGCGGCTGACGCGTTGGCGCAACTCCGTGAGCTCGGAATCAGGTTCCATGAAGGGGATGCTCCATCGCACCAGAGCAGGTCCGGAAGCGCAAGGATCGTGCGGGCATGAACCGGTTGTGAAGTGAGTTTCACACGGAGTTCACGAAGGTGGAGCTGGCCTCGCCGAGGCCGGTCAGAGAACGGTCGAACCCCGGGGGCAGCGACCCCAGCTCCACGAATCACACGAATCAGCGCGAATTCAGAAGGGGACCACGAAATACACGGAACACACGAAAAGGGATCTCGATTGGGATAATCAGGATTTCGTGTGTTCCGTGTATTTCGTGGTTTCACCTTTCTGATCGATTTTCTGTAACCCCGATCATCTTCGCGGGTTCTTGGAGCTGCCGAACCATGCTCTCCGATTTCCGCCTCTCCCTGCGCAGCCTTTCGAAGAACCGCTCGTTTGCCGTGGTGGCGATCCTGACGCTGGCCGTGGGGATTGGCGCATCGTCGACGATGTTCGGGACTTTGCGTGCGCTCGTCCTGTCGCCGTTCGACTATCCGCAGGCGGACCGCATCGCGATGGTTTGGTCGGGCAATGGCTGGCCGCTGTCACCAGCCGATTTCTTCGACCTCAAGGAGCAGTCGACATCCTTCACTGACTTTGGCGTGTACTCGCCGGGTTCCTTCAACGTGGGCCGGGAAAACGCCCAGTCCCTCGCTGGCGCCAACGTGACCTACGGCGTGTTGCGCGCCTTCGGCGTCGCGCCGGCGCGTGGACGTCTGTTCGAGGAGAGCGACGATGTCAAAGGCGCGCCGCCAGTGGCGATTATCAGCCACTCGCTCTGGCAGCAGAGCTTTGGCGGCGATCCCAATCTCGTGGGCAACACGGTCCGCATCAACAGCACGGACGTCACTCTGGTCGGCATTATGCCGGAGGGCTTTGAATTTGTCGGACCGTGGATCCGCACGGTCGACCCACAGGTGTGGATGCCGCAGTCCCTTGAGGAGCAGAAAGCCACGCGCGACAGCCACTGGCTTTGCGGCGTCGCCCGCCTCAAGCCGGGCGTCTCGGTCGAGGCCGCGCATGCCGAGGTCCAGGCGATCGGCAAACGCCTCACGGAACTCTATCCTAACAGCAACACGCGAAAGGAAATGCTGGTGCGCTCGCTGCACACCGAGATGACGCGCGAGGGCGGCACCCAGGTTTGGGTGCTGTTTGGTGCCGTCATCCTCGTGCTCCTCGTCGCCTGCGCGAATGTTGCGAGCATGCTCCTCGCCCGCGGCACGCGGCGGGCAGGAGAGTTTGCGGTGCGCGTGGCCCTCGGCGCGACGCGCGGGGCCATGGTGCGCTTGGCGCTGGCCGAGAGCCTGCTGCTCGCAGGGGCGGGCGCCGTGGCCGGCATGGTGCTCGGCGTCGGCGGCATCGCCATCATGCAGGCGATCGCACCCGTCAGCGCGGCGCGCAAGGCGGCCATCACGCTCGATGGCCCAGTCCTGCTCTTCGCCCTAGGCGCGACGCTGCTGACTGCGCTGCTCGCCGGCCTGCCGCCGGCCCTGGCCGCGATGCGGACCAGCCTGGCCGGAGTGATGCGCAGCGATGCGCGTGGCGCGGTTGGCTCGCGCTCGCGCAACCGGATGCTGCGCACGCTGCTCATCGGCCAGGTCGCGGTCGCGTTCATCCTCGCGAATGGCGCCGCGCTGTTTTCGGCGGGTTATCTGCAGTTGCTGGAGGAGAACGCGTTTCTCGCGACCGATCATGCTCTGACCGCGCAGATCAACCTGAGGGGTGACACCTACAAGGAAGACACGGACCGTGTCGCCTTCTGGAATCGCCTGGTTGAGCGGCTGGAGACGCTCCCGGGAGTGACATCGGTCGGCATCACCTCGAAGCTCCCGCTCGAGGGCGGCAGCAACACCAACGTGCTGGTCAACGACCAGGTCTACGATCCGAGCCAGCGGCGCACCTCGGTCGAGCGCTCCTCGGTTACAGGCGGCTATTTCGATGCGCTGGGCATCAAGCTGGTCAAGGGCCGCAACCTGCGGCCGGAAGACCGTGCTCCCGAGGGCGAAGTCCGTGGTGTGGTCGTGAACCGCGCCATGGTCGCCGCGGCCTGGCCGGACAAGGAGCCGCTGGGCGAGCTGATGCGCAGCAATTCGCCTGACAAGCCCAACTTCGTTGGCCGCGTGGTCGGCGTGGTGGAGGACGTGCGCCAGTGGGGCGCGGCCCAGCCGGCTCGGCCCGAGATGTACCTGACGCCCGAGAATCACTGGGGGCGTTCGATCCATGTGGTGATTCGCTCCGCCCAGCCGGCCGCCGCGCTGGCCCCGCAGCTGCGCAAGGAGCTAGCCGCACTCGATTCCGAACTCGCGCTCGAGGATATCCGCACCCTGCGTCAGGTGGTGGGCGACGCCACGGCCAGCCAGCGGGCTGTGACCGGACTCGTGAACTTCTTCATGGCCGCCGCCCTCGGCTTGGTCGCGGTCGGTTTGTATGGAACCTTGTCCTACACGGTCCAGCAGCGCACCCGTGAGATCGGTGTGCGCATGGCCGTGGGCGCGCTGCATCGTGACATCCTGCGCCTGATCTTCACCCAGGGCGGCCGCTGGGTCGCAATCGGCATTGTGGTGGGCCTGATCGGCACCTTTGCGAGCGCGAGCGTGCTCAAGACGCTCGTTTACCAGATGAAGGGCGTGACCGCGCCGCCGCTGATGCTGGCGTCTGCCGCGGTCGGCATCGCCGCCGCCCTGGCCTGCTGGCTACCGGCGCGACGCGCGGCGAAGATGGATCCACTTGCGGCGCTGCGCAGTGACTGAGCGCCCGCGAATCACGCGAATCGGCGCGAATGCGGAATGATCACCACGGAATACACGGAGCACACGGAAAGTAGAATCGGAATGCTGAATTCAGAATTCGGTGTGATCCGTGTATTCCGTGGTGAAAGCTCTGGGTTCTCTCCGCGCAGATTCGCGTGATTCGCGGGCAACCTGTTTCCCGTTCATTTAGACCGGGAACAATCGCTTCACCTCGGCCAGCGCCGCGTCGACTTTCGACTCCGGCACAAAGATCGCGAGCTTCGAGCCCTCGGTCGGCATGCCGAGTGCGAGCGACACCCAGCGTCCCGGTTTGGCCAGCGCGGAGTGATCGGCCTCCACCTCAAACGGAATCGCCGCGGCCTCGAGCGCGGCAATCACGCGCTTGGTGTCGGAGGGATCGAAGGCACCGATCGGGTGCAGCAATTCGTCGGATTCAGGATTCATGGGGGCGCTTCAGGATCCGCAAGGCCGTCTTGGATTAAGGCGCCGGCGGAATCCCGTCCGTCATATCCTGCAGGGCAGTGCGGAGCTTGGCTGCGACGGTCTCAACCTCGGCGACGGGAGCGATCGGCTTGGGGCTGACCGCGGCCGGTTCGCCGGCATAGCGCGGGATGACGTGGAGGTGCAGATGAAAAACCGACTGCCCGGCGGCCTTGCCGATGTTGGACTCCAAGTTGAACCCCTCGGCCTTGAGATCCGTCCGCTTGATTGCATGCACGACCCGCTGCGCGACCTCCGCCATGTGCGCGAGGGTGGGCGCAGGCACATCCTGGATGCCCTCCGCATGCCGAATCGGAACCACGAGGACATGCCCCGGATTGCGCGGCGCCCGGTCCATGAAAGCCACGACGCTGCCGTCGCGGTAGATGATGCTGTTGGCCGAAACCCGCCCGGCCGCGATCTCGCAGAAGACGCAGGGTGCGCTGCCTTCCGCGCCGAAGGCGCGTGCGGAAGCGATAAAAGACAGAATGGCGATGAGCTGTAAGCGCATGGATAAGGAGATCCGGTTGAATACGAGCTAGGCTGTGGCAGGCTGAAAGAATCTAGATCCGCGTGAATGGATGTCCATCTGGGGGTAAGTACGCGAATACTCTTCGACTTACCTCGGCGACGTGAGAAACCGCTTCCACTCCTCCGACTCGGCCATGCGCTTGAGGGTTGTGTTCCGTTGCTCGAGGAATCGCTTCATGTAGCCCGTCAGGAAAACGCGGTCGACCAGCCAGCCGAGCGGGCCCAAGGGCGAACGGAACTCGAAGCGGTCGGTCATTACGGTCTGGCCGTCGCGTTCGGCGAACGTGTGGTCATGGCGCATCATGGCGAACGCGCCCTGCAGCATAACGTCCTGAAACCGGTCGGGACGCTCGCAGAGGGTGATCTTCACCCGCAGCCGCTGGCGCACGCCGAGGTGGCGGGCTTCCCACGTGACGTCCTGACCGGCGCCGATCAGGCCCGAGGTTACGCCGGCGATGGCGCGCTCCCCGGTGTCTCCGGTGCTCGCCAGGTGCGCATCGATGCTGCGGGCGAGGTCAAAGACCCGCTCCCGCGGAGCGGCGATCACGGTGGTGAGGTGAAGCACGGGCATGGGGCGGGGGGAGATCTGTAGGAAGCGAGAACGAGAACGATCAAGAGAACGAGAACGATTCGGAGGTTCGGACCGGCCTCAGCGAGGCCGGCTACATCGCAGTCTCCGTTCTCTCGGTTTCCTCCTGTAAACGGGATTGTGGATCTTCCGCGGCCTTCCGCGTGCTCCGCGGGCAACCAAGCTAGCCGGCTCAGTTGGTGGCGCGAACAGGGGCGGATGAAGCGCTCTCGATCCGCCGCGCCTTGGCGTCGCCGCCGGGGCCGACGTTGCCGATCAGCGGGAGCTTGAGCGACAGGCGCTTGGGGTTCACCCCGAGGGTCAGGCCGATCAGGTTGAACTCCACGCCTTCCTCGATCCCGGCCAGCACGCCGGCGAGTCCGTAAACATTGAATTGCCCGCCCGCGCCGGCCGGCGTGCCAGCCACGAAGTAGGGTTCGACGTAATCCTTGCCGATCGCGGTGGAGGGCAGGTCGACCTTGAGCTCCGGCACCGCGCGCAACACGTGCGCCACGAAGGTATTCGAATTGGGTCCGGGCCAGGCGGTGTAGCGATCGGCGTAAGGATAGTCGGCGACTGCGGCCTCGATGCGCGTGATGATTTCATCCACGCCGCTGCCGCGCACATCGGCGAGCAGCTGCGGACGCGCCCCGTACCAGTAGCCGTCGGCCGCGCGCTCCCGTGCATAGACGGCGCTGCCGCCTTCGCCGCGGCGGAGGCGGAAGCCCATCACTTCATAAACCATGAAGCGGGGCGCGCCGGCCGGTTTGACCGCGACCCAGGTGTGCACGCTGAAATACCCACGCCAACCGATCGTGCGCGCCGCGTACACCTGCACGACCGCCTCGGGCGTGGTCGCGGGATCGGGCGCCAAGCCAGCGGGCTCGCGACTGGCAGTGCGCCAGTCCCGCGCGCCAAGGTCACCGGACAAGCCGACGAAGAGTGCGGCGAGGATCAGGTAGGCAAAAAACAGGATCAGGGCTTTGCGGGCACGGGCCATAGGGGAATGGCCTTAAGCAGTCGCGAGGCGACAAAAACGCAAGCGATCCGGATATAACCACGAAAGGCTCTGGGTTCACCTGAATCCGAGCCGCTCGAACCCAAACGGGTTTAACCACAGATGAACACAGATGGTCACAGATCCGATCCCAGGCGATCAGGCCCTTATCTGTGTAGATCTGTGTTCATCTGTGGTGAGCAGATCGATGGATCGAATCCGTTTGTTTGGGTCGACGAGGCGCTCCCAGACCTGTCAGGATTTATTTCTTCCCAGGCGCCTGCGTAAGCGCGGCGTCGACGGCGGTGGCGACGACCATCACGGCGCTTGCGTAGTCCTCAAACGCATCGCTGAGACGCTCGCGGGCGCCGGTCCAGTCGGTTTCCTCCGCATTCCGGGCATTGCGGATGGCGGACTGAAGCTCGGTCTCGGCGGTATCAACCTTGGTCAGGGCGGTCGCGACGCGCTCTCGCACGGCGGGCTCCATGTCACCGACCTTCTCGCGGGCTTGGCCGACGACCGGGCGGGTGAGGTTGTAGCGAGCTTCAACGGCTGCGGCGATCTGGGCGCGATTCCAATGACCCGCGTCGCTGACTTGGGCGAGCGTCTGTCGTTCGGCCAGCGCGAGGCTCAGCATGCCCTCGAAGGTCTGGCGCTCGGCGTCGGGTTTGCCTTGCGCGGCCGCTTCCGTGGCCAAGTGCTCCGGCACGGGCTGCTCGGGCGCGCCGGCGGTCTGGGCGAAGGTGTTGAGCGTGACGACGAGACTGGCCAGCAGCGCAGCCCTGACGGAATGGAGAGGGAAGGGAATAGTCATGGGAAGGTCCTTTCTTCACGTGGCGGAAGCCACGGAGGTTTAAGTGAACCCTCCGACGGACCGGCGTGCGCTTCGCTCGTTCCCGTTGGGGTGCCGATTCCCGGTTATCCCGGCTGACTGAGGTGGAACGCGTTGTCCCCAACGCGTTGGATGGGGCTTCGGTGTGCGATTCAATCCAGCGTCTTGGGGACAAGCCGCTCCACCGTTCCGTCCTTCTTTGTGGAACGGTACGTGGTCTCGATTTTGCGGTGCGAATAGGCTTCGGACCGGCCTCAACGAGGCCGGCTACACGCAATCCGCCGCCGCGCCTTCCGCGTGTTTCGCGGGCGAGTGCTGAACAGGCGCCTACTTGACGGCCTCGGCCGGCGCCGGGGCCGCGGCGGCCGGAGCCTCCACAGCGGCCGGGACCGGTGCGGGCTGCCAGAAGTAGTGACCGCGGCGGTTGTGATCCCAGCGAATACCGGCGGCGGCGAGGACGAGCACGATGAGGAAGATGATCTGCCGGCGTTTGGCCGCGGCCGCCTTGTCCTCGTAGGGGTCCTCCAGCGAGCGACGGGCGTTGGCCGGGAGCGTGGCCAGATCGGTCAGCTTGGTGCCGAGCGGGATGTTGATCTTCACGCGGCCGTTGATCGCCCAGCCGTTGGCCTCAAGGATCGGACCGAGGTTGCGCTGGCGGAGCTTGAGCCACGCGATGAGCATGGAGGGACCCGAGATCACCGCGATGAGGCCGAGGGGCACGAGCGGCAGCTGCACGAGACTCAGGCCCGCGAGGCCGGTGGCGATGGCCCCCAGTGCGCCGCCGATCGCACCAACGGCGACGCCCATGGCGGCGACGGTCCCGATGTCGATCTTCTTGGGCGCCTCGGCCGGCTTGGCCTTGTCGGCATTGGCGGTCTTCTCGGCCGCCGAGGCCAGCTTCGCGCTTGAGTCGGCCTCGGCCGCGGCGGCGCGCTTGGCGATCTGGTCCTCGACGAGGCGGATGAACTTCTTGTACGGCGACCAGAAGGCCTGCCGGATGCTGATCGGGTTGTCGGCGATGCTCGTGATGGTCGCATCCCAATCGCGGCCCTTGCGGTCGTAGAACACGCCGTTGCGGCCGACGAAGAGATAATCGCTGTCACCCTGGGTGAAGCATGCCGCGATCTTCATCGTCTCGCCGCCGGGGCGCTTGCAATCGCAGTACGCGATGTAGGCCTTGCTCATCGCGGCGAGGGGACTCGGCGCGGCGACCTGGATGCAGAACTCGGTGCTGCGGCTGTCGAGGAAGAGCGTGCCGGCCTGGAAGACCGCGGGGCGATCAGGTGAGTAGAAGTCGGAGAAATTGACGAAGTTGTTCAGCAGCGTCCGCATGTCGCGGTGGTAGTGCGTGAGGCGGTCGACATCGGAGATCGCCTTGAACTCGGGTTCGAGCGCCTTGTCCTGGGCGACGAGGCCGGCGAGCACGTCGCGGGCGGGGCTTGCGAGGATTTCCTTCACGCGGGGCAGGCCGAGTTTTTCCACGGCGCTGCCGGCCTTGCCGCCGAGCCAGGTTTCGTAGGCGCCGAACTTGGCGTTGAGCGCGACCCAGTCAGCCTCGGTCAGACTGGTTTTGGCTTCGCCCATCACCGGCGCGACCGCGACCTTGTGCAGCGTGGCGAGCGCAGCGGCCCACGCGGGGTTCACGCCGTCGACGAGCGGCAGGGCGCGTCCGGCCTCGATCCGTGATAGCGGAAAGCCGGCGACCTCGTCCGCCGTGATCTTCATGTCCTTCGCGGCAATCCCGAGGTACTCGGCCTCGGCGCGATTGAGTGCGGCGGTGGCGCGGGCGTCGAACGCCGCGAGGCGGCAGCGACCGAAGTAATCCTCGACCTTGCTGCGCACGGCGCGAATCGCCGCAACGGCGGCGTCGGTCGACTCGCCGAGGACGGCGATGTCCTTGGACGCGCTTTGCTCGACCCAAGCGGCGTAGGCCGCGAGTTCACTGAAAAATTTCGCAATCGTGTCGGCGGTCACGCCTTCGGAGCCGGTGCGGTCCTTCACGCCGCCGAGGCAGGCGATGATGTCCTTGATCAGGGCCTGCGCGGCCGGATCTTCGGTTGCTTCGGGCGGGATGACGCCGTCGCCATTGAGCGGACTGGACGAGAAAATCTTGGCCGTGTTACTGCTGTCGTCGGCGGAGATCGCGGTGGCGTCCCGCTTGCCGAGGTTGACGAGGATCTGCCGGGCGGAGGCGAGCAGGATCTTGCCGGCCGGGGTGGAGTCATCGATCGCCGCGAGCGGGAGGGCGGGAGCGGCGCGCAGCAGTTCACCTGCGTCCTTGAGATGAGCGGCGGCCCACTTGATGGCTGCGATCAGCTCGGGCACGCGAATGCGACCGTCCTTGTCGGCATCAATGAGCGCGAGCGTTTTCTCGTCCAGTTCGAGGCCCTTGACCGGACAGCTCAAGGCGACCCAGAGCTTTTGGTCGAGCTGGTCCAGCGCGAGGAGGTCGGCACCGGATTCGAGTGAGACCTGATCGAGTCCGCCCATGCGGTAGAATTTCCAAACATGAGCCGGGCTGGAGGAGGTAGTCATGGCGAAGCGAGTGATTGGGAGCGGAATATGAACGCAAACCGGTCGATGGCAATCGTCGATGTCTGGGTGAAATCGCGTAGGCTCGGAGCGCCGGACTCGGCTGGGCGAAAGGGAAATGCCCGTTGCCAAACGGGCGGTGGATGACGACGTTGAGGAATCATGAAAGCCACCGCCGCTGCACCCGCCGTCTACAGCGAGGCGGAAGAATGGGCGAACTGCGTGACGCATGCCGTCGGCATTCTGTTGAGTGTGGTCGGACTCGCCGTGTTGGTGACGCAGTCAGCCCTGCGGGGCGACGTATGGGACGTGGTCGCGGCCTCGGTGTTTGGCACGTCGCTCGTGCTGCTCTACACGGCCTCGACGCTTTATCACACCTTTCGCAAGGCCGAAACCAAGCGACTGCTGCGCAAGTTCGATCACGCCGCGATCTTTCTGCTCATTGCGGGAACCTACACGCCCTTCCTTCTCGTGAGCCTGCGTGGACCGTGGGGCTGGAGTCTGTTTGGCGTGATCTGGGGACTCGCGGTCGTGGGCGTGACGCTGAAATTTTGGTTTGCCGGTCGCTTCACGCTGCTCTCCACCCTGATCTATCTCGCCATGGGCTGGCTGGTGATCGTCGCCACGCGTCCCATGCTCGCGGCGGTGGCGCCCTCCGGGCTCTGGCTGCTGCTCGCGGGCGGACTCTGTTATACGGGCGGAACCGTTTTTTATCTGTGGCGCAGTCTCCGCTACCACCACGCCGTCTGGCATCTGTTTGTTCTGGGTGGCAGCGTCTGCCATTTTTTTGCGGTGTACGGGACGCTGGTGCGGTCCGTGTAGGCAGTCACAAACTCCGGAAGGCGCACAGAGCCGCAGAGTTCTAAAACACAATCCGCTCGTCAGGTGGTCTTCTCGGCGGCTCTGCGTCTCAGCGCGAGTTCTGGATCGAATCGATCTTATCGTCGCGACGGCAGCGTGACCTCGCCAGCGGCGATGCGATGAAGGGCGAGTGCGGCCATCTGCGCGCGGCCGGGGAGCCGGGTGAAATCCACCCACTCGCGGGCGCTGTGCAGTTCGCCGCCGATCACCCCGACGCCGTCGATGCAGGGCAGTCCGACGGCCGACAGCAGATTGCCATCCGAGCCGCCGCCGACGTGGACCCACGAAAAAGGCGGTTCCCCCAAGTCGTGCGCACAGGCCTGCCAGGCTTCGAACAGCTGGGTCGACACGAGACCGGCTTCCATCGGCAGCCGGTTGAAGCCGCCCGTCACCTCGAGCCGGTAGCCCTCACGGGCGTTGATCGGGGCAAGGAGCGCCTGCAACCGCTCGTGAAAAAGCGTGGCGGTCTCGGCGCGGCCGATGCGGACATTGATCTCGGCCGAAGCGAGGGCGGGCACGATGTTCACCGCGCCACCGCCGTGGATTGAGCCGATGTTGAGCATCAAGTCCGGCAGGCCGTCGGGCAGGCGGTGCACGCCGAGCAGGACCTCGGCGAGCGCGACGATCGCATTGCGACCCTCCTGCGGGTTGCGCCCGGCGTGAGCCTCGCGCCCGTGGCAGGTCAGCGTGAAAATGCCCGTGCCCTTGCGTGACCGCACGAGGTCGCCGCTTTCGCGGGCGGGTTCAAAGATGAGCGCGGCGTCGAAGCGCGGGGCCGACGCCTCGATCAGGGCCCGCGAGGCTTGCGATCCGGTTTCCTCGTCCGGAGTCAGCAGGATTTCCCAGCCGAGTCTACTGGCGTGAGGCGTTTGCTCAAAGGCGGCGAGGGCCGCGAGCATCACGACGATCCCGCCCTTCATGTCCGCCACGCCGGGACCATTTAGCCGGCCGGCGTCGATCTCGCGGGTCTGTTGAAACGGGTGGGCGGCGCCATAGACCGTGTCGTAGTGCCCGCTGCACAAAATCTGGAGGTGAGCGTCCGGCCGGAGACGGGCCCGGATGGCGACGCGGCCGTCGGCGTCAAGCGGAACGAGGTCAACCTGGGCGGTGAGTTCCCGGCAGGCCTCGCGCAGGACGGCCGCCATGCGGGCGAGGCCGGCGAGGTGATCGGAGCCGGAGTTGATCGCTGTCCAATCGATCAGCCGTTGCCGGAGTTGACCGGCAGACGCAGGGAGGCGGGCGATCGCGGGCGGAATCACGGCGCAGGTGGAATCAGCGCCGATTCTGGTCGAGGAGTTCGCGGACAAGGCGGGCGACGACGTCGGGCGGATCCTTGTTGATCGCGACCGGCCCATTGAACACCGCGCTGGCGATGGGCGTGTCGGTGGCCACGTCGCGGAGGGCGATTCGCAGGTAGACGAGGTGCTCACCGAAGTCCCAGGTCCAGCGTTCCTGGTAGGTCACGACCACCTGGGCGTCGGTCGGGAGCATGGTCAGCGGGCCGCTGTCGGCCTGGAGTCCGCGGGCCCGGAGGGTTGACGCGATCAGCTGTGCGACGGCGTGGTTGTCGTTGAGATTGGATTGAACGAAGAACCGCTGGTACCCGTCGGCAGGGCGGCTGCGATCAACTTGGGCCTGATAGGACGCGCAGCCGGAAGTCAGCAAGGCGCCCAGCAGAACCAGAAACAGGAGCGGTTTCATCCCGCCATAGGATGCGATCGGTTGGCGCTGGCAAGCGCCGAGCAGCCGGCCGAGTGGATCAACCTGATTCGCTGCGACCGGAACAAGGCATTCTAGCCACAGATGTCCACAGATGGCCACAGATTCGATCCGATCGATATGGTCTGTATCGGTGTTGATCGGTGTTCATCTGTGGTAAACGGATCGATGGTTTGAATGGGTCGGATTTCACCCTAGCGTCGGCCGCGGGTGAGGTAGCGGGGAAGGTTGCCGTGATCCGTCCGGTAGTCGGAGATTTCGACGGCGGCGGAGAATTTGCGCACGGGATCGTGATAGTACGTGGAAAGCGAGCCACCGTAGGTGGAGTATCCGCCGCTGCCCCAGCCATACATGGCGGTGACCTGCCCGTGGATGCGCGGCCGTTCGGTGACCGGCTCGATCGTCGTGCCGCGTGCGCCCGGCGTGTACACCGGCCACTCCGGACTGGCGGGGCTGGCGAGCAGCGTGGCCACGAGCGTATCGATGCGCGCGACTTCGTCGGCGGAAAGGGTATCGAGGCCTGAGGCCGCCCGCTCGGCGGGTGTGCGGCGCCCGGAGAACGTGCCGGCGAAACCGCGGACGTCGCCCGCACGTGCCAGGGCCAGCTCGCGCCCAATCTGGGCGTTGAGTGCGGAAAGTTGGGCGGAGCTGATCCGGTTGATGCCCGCCGCAATCTGTGCCTCGGGCGCGAGCCCGTCGGTGTAGCGCAGCTCCGCCGCATGGCTGGCGGCTGCGGCTGCGAGCAGCAACGCGGCCACGGCGAGCGAGCGGCGATACGCGTGCGAGGTAAAAAAGGAAATCATCAGCTAGGTGGGACGTCCGGCGTCGGCGTGGGTTCCGTCGAAACCTGGGCGGCTCTCACATCGCTCAGGATGGCATGGTCGAACTGTCCAGGCAAGGGCCGTGACGCAGGAGGGGATTTGCATTTGTCCAACCGCGCGAACTCCGCCACTCCTGCTGGCCTACCCCCATGAAGACTTCCCTCGTTCGGTTTGGCTGTGTCGTGTTGCTTGCTGTGGCTGCGGTGATGCCGGTGCGGGCCCAATCAGCGGCGGCGCTGGGTTTTGATCCCGGACGTCTGCAGCGGCTCGACGCCGTGGTGAATGATTACATCGCCCGCAAGCAGCTGGCCGGTGGCATCGTCTACGTTGCGCGCGACGGTCAGATCGCCCACCTCAAGGCCTACGGTCAGCAGGACATCGAGTCAGGCCAAGCCATGCCGACCGACGCGATTTTCCGGATCGCCTCGATGAGCAAGGCCGTGACGACCGTCGCGGTGATGATGCTCTACGAGGAGGGCAAGTTCATGCTGAGCGACCCGGTTTCGAACTACATCCCGGCCTTCAAGCAGTCAGTCGTCGCGGTGCCGCCGCTGCCGGGTTCGCCGGCTGGAACCAAGTACTCGACCGTTCCGGCCAAGCGGCCGATCCAGATTCGCGATTTGCTGACCCACACGGCCGGCCTGACCTATGGGGACGGACTCGCCATCGACGACTACAAGGCGGCCAAGCTCTACGGCTGGTATCTGATTGATCAGAACCAGACGATCGGCGAGATCGTCAACCGGCTCGCGACGCTCCCGCTTCACGGTCAGCCCGGCGAGGTTTACCAGTATGGTTACTCGACGGATGTACTCGGTTATCTCGTCGAGGTGGTCTCGGGTATGCCGCTCGACCGTTTTATTGCGGAACGCATCACGGGTCCCCTCGGGCTGAAGGACACGTCCTTTTATTTGCCGAAGGATAAGGCGGCGCGTCTGGCGCCCGTCTACGGGATCGAGCGTGGGCAGCTGGTGCGCAACGAAACCTCGGAGCGCACCGACTTCATCAACGGTCCACGGACGGTCTTTTCCGGCGGGGCAGGCCTGGTATCGACGATCACCGATTACGGCCGGTTTCTGCAGATGCTCCTCAACGGCGGTGAAATCGATGGCGTGCGTCTGCTCAGTCCCAAGACGGTCGAGCTGATGCGCGTGAATCACGTTGGGGACAAGCACGCCGGCGGCCGGCAGGGCTTTGGCCTCGGCTTCTGGGTCAATGAGGACCTCGGAAAATACGGCGAGCTTGGATCCGAGGGCGCCTACGGCTGGGGCAGCGCCTACTTCCCGCAGTACCTCATCGACCCGCAGGAGCGCATGGTCGCCATTTTCATGGCCCAGCTTCGTCCGGCGACCGGCGTGGATCTGAACCAGAAGTTCAAGGTCATGATCTATCAGGCGCTGGTGAAGTAACGCGTGACCGTGACGAGAGCCATTCCGGTAAGGATGTAGCCGGGGTCGCTGACCCCGGTCCGATCCTCTCGCGAGAGAAAAAACTCAATCCCCGGGGTCAGCGACCCCGGCTACATCTGAACGTTAAACGCTCTACGGCTCGCGCTTGGCGGGCACTGGATTGGGCACGGTGGCGTCGGGGTCCTCGGCGCGGAGGCGGCTGCCGTCGAAGCCGATCGCCTGCAGACGGCGCTCGAGGCGGTTGTAGAACGCCGCGCGCTGCTGCGGGGGCAGTTCGGCGGCGACGCGGCGGGCACCCTGGCGCAGCTCGGCGATCATCTGACGATTGGATTGGGTACGCAGGGCGCGGATGTTGGCGGCGGTCTGCGCAAATTCGGCGCGGACCCGCTGGGCTTCAGGGGGCGGCAGCTGGAGTGACCGTACCAGATCCTCCGCGATGCGGGCGGTGGCGCGGTCGATCGGGCCGCCTGCGGCCGGTGGAGTCTGGATGGCCCGGCGCAGGACGCGCAGCCCGTAAAGCGAGGTCCCGGCGACGCCGACGGTGATGCCCAAGATAAAGATGACCGCCGCGGCGGCCCACGCGCGCCAGGTGATGGTGGCGCTCACAGGACACCTCCGATCAAGGCGGCCTCATCGCCGGCGATCAGTTCCGCCCAGGGCATGACTTCCTCCCACGCAAGTGTGGTCTGCCAGAGCACGACGGCGCCGAGGGCCACGGTGGCGACGGCGACGCCGGCGAGGACCGCGCGCGAGCCGAACAGGCCGGCGAACTCGGGCCACCAGCCGGCGGGAAGACCGGCCGTTACGGGCTGTGCGCGAGGGGCGTCGCGCAGGGTGTGCAGCAGCGCCTGGGGATCAAGGGCGGGCGGCTGATCGCGGCGGGCGTGCGCCACGAGGTCGTTCCAGCGGGGAGGAAGGGAATCCTTCGGGTCGTTCATGGTGAGTGGGGTTCGGTCAGGAGAGCGCGGAGGCGGTTGCGGGCGCGCCAGGCGCGGAGCTTGGTCGCGGTCACGGTCCAGCCGAATTGATTGGCGATGTGCTTCAAGTCCCAGCCTTCGAGGTGATGGAGCGTGAGCAAGGTCCGGTCATCGGCGGGCAGGGTGGCGAGCAATTCCTTGAGCTCGTTGGCCGCGGCGCGCGCTGCGGGATCGGCGCCGGGGTCGATCGCCTCGGGCGTGAGGGCTGCGCCGTTTTCTCCGGCGGGCAGCGGCTCGGACGTCCAGCGGCGACGCACGGACTGCCGGCGATAGAAGTCACGGCCGACGTTGGCCGCGATGCGCGTGATCCAGTGGCGAAAGGGACGATCCGCGCGCCAGGTGTGCAGGCTGCGCACCAGACGCAGGAAGGTTTCCTGCACCAGATCCTCGAGGTCGGAAGCGTTGCGCGCGAAGCGCCAGAGCAGGCGGCTGATCTCGGCGTGATGACGGAGCACAAGGGATTCCATGGCGGCGCGTTCGCCTTGCTGGGCACGACGGACAAGGTCGTCGTCAGCAGGGTCGGAGGCAGAGAGGTCGGTTGACGCGGGCTCCGGTTTCAATCGTGGCAGACCCGCAGCAGGCGCGATGCCCGGGGATGCAAAAGTGAAGCTAGGGACATCGCAGAACGGGGGCGATGGCGAAACGGCGGACACGCGTCAGGGCGTGCGCGTTGTCGTGGTGGTCGTGGTCCGGGTGGCGCCCTGCGGGCCTGTGATCGTGGCCGAGCGCGTGGCTCCGGCATCCGTCTGAGACACGGCGACCTCCTTTGAGGCGGTCTGCCCGTTGGGACCGGTGGCGGTGGCCGAGCGGGTGTAACCCGTGTCGGTGCGCGTGGTGGCCGAATCGTACGTGGCCGTCTGGCCGTTGAACGTGGTCGCCGTCCCGGTCGTGCTGCGTCCGGTTTCGGTCGGGCTGCTCGACTGCGTTCGGGTCGCGGTCCGGCCATCGGGCAGGGTGGTCGCGGACTGGGTGTTGAGCGTTCGCGTCTCCCGATCGCGTGTCCGGCTCTCTGTATGCGTCGTGGTTTCGCCGGCGGCATTGGTCCGGCTGGTCGTCCGCTCACGGGTGCCGTTGCCCCGGGCACGCTCCCGGGCTTGAAGCGAGGACGTGGAGACCAAGGTGGCTAATGCCACGGTCGCGAGGGCGAGGAAACGAGGCAGGGGGGAGGTCGGGCGCATGAGAGGAAGGGTTCCTCCCTACTCAACGCATCAGCCGCGAGGCGGTTTCGCGCTTTTCCGCTCTCCCGGCCCGAAACGGATTAGTCGGCGAACAGGGCGGCGATCATCTGGCGCAGAACCGAGGGGAAAACGGGCTTCGGGATCATCTGGTCGACGCCGAGACGCCGGTAGGCGGCCGCGATATGGAGGGATAATTCCGAGGTAAAGACCATGATTCGGCCGTGATACCCGGGCAAGGCGCGCACCGCCGTGACCAGCTCCAGCCCGTTCATGACGGGCATGTGGTGATCGGTGATCAGCAAGTCGTAACCATCGGGCGCAGCCTGCAGTTGCTTCAGCGCTTCCGATCCATTGACGACGCAGTCAACCGTGTGGCCCTCGCGCATGAGGGTTAGCCGGATGACGTCCCGCAGTTCCTTGACGTCGTCTGCGTAGAGTACGCGTAACACCTTCGGTGGTGACGCGGCGGCGCCGCTGCGCGGCGCGGTTTTGGGCAGGTTGGTCGTGAAGTGCACGGAGAGAGTCTACACCCAAGACCCCGAATCGCTACGTTGGTTCGTGAGAATAAAATGTGAAATCGCGGGCCCCCGTTTCAGGTGGGACCCGCGATCGACTTCATCACGGCGCAGGCCGGATTGGCGGCGGCCAGGGCACCGCAGGTGTGCCGTGCCCATCCCCTGCATCAGACCGGCGGCTTGCCCCGGAGGGCACCGAAGAGCGCCGAGATGATCAGAAGCACGAGGAAGATATAGAACAGGGTCTGGGCAATTCCGGCGGCAGCGCCGGCGATGCCTGAAAACCCGAGAACGCCGGCAATGATGGCGACGATGAGGAACGTGAGGGACCAACTGAGCATAGGAGGAAGGATTAAGGGTGGAAGTGGGTCGGGGAGGACTCGTCCCGACGCGGGAGCTTAGTCGTTGGCGCGGGCCTTGTGATAGGCGGCCTGGGTGCGGTCCCATGCCGCGATCACGTCGCGCTTGGCTGCGTCCCACGTGGCGGCGGTGGCATTGCCGAGAGCGGACAGCTTGTCATCGAGATCGGCGCGCGAGTCCTTCAACTCGTCTATGGCGGCGCGCCGGCTGGCATCCGCCTTGGCCTCGGAGTAGTCGGCGCGGAGCTCGCTGATTTCCCCGTCAAGCTGCGCGGACATGGCGCGGGCGCTCGCTTCGAAATCGGAGCGCTTCTCGAAGGCGAAGTCCTTGGTGCTGTCCCACGCCGAGGAGAGCGCGGCCTTGGTGTCAGCTGCCATTTCGGCGGCGGCGGACTTCATGTCCTCGGCCTTGGATTCGGCTTTTGGCGAGCACGCGCTGAAGGTGAGGACGGCGAGCGTGGCCGGCAGAACAAGCAAGGCGCGTTTCGTTGCAGGGAGGAGGCGGGTAGGGAGGGTGATCATGGTGGATTTGGTTGGATGAGGTTGCTTGAGCGTCCGCCTGATCGGATGAGGAATCCTCACTCGTTATCCGCTCATGCCCGCGGTGTGCGGGCGATCGAGTCACGGAGCCGACTGAGCAGGCGGAGGACGTTGAACCGTTGTTCTGCCGCTACGGACCGAGGTCCGGGCCGGTGGTTCCCGACCGGGCTCATGAGGTGAGCACCTCCTCTCGGAGCTCGACCAGCGGCTACTTGGTCGGTGTGGCCGGGCTCGTTGAGCCCGGGGTTTGCGTAGGCACGCGGTTAGCCTGACCGGGGTCAGCGACCCCGGGTACACGACTTAAAATCCAACGACACCGGCGTGAGTTACGCCGGATTGTAGTCGAGATACGGCCCGAGCCATTTCTCGGCCTCGGCCTGGGTCTGCCCCTTGCGCTTCGCGTAGTCGGTGACTTGGTCGAGGGCGAGTTTGCCCACACCGAAGTACTTCGAGTCGGGATGATTGAAGTACCAGCCGCTCACGCTGCTCGCCGGGTGCATCGCGCAGCTCTCCGTCAGCGTGATGCCGGTGGCGGCGGTCGCGTTGAGCAGGGAGAACAGGATCGGCTTCTCGGTGTGATCGGGACACGCGGGATAACCCGGGGCCGGGCGCACACCGCGGTAGCGTTCGCGGATGAGGTCCTCGTGACTGAGCTCCTCGTACTTGCCGAAGCCGCACGCTTCGCGCGCGCGTTTGTGCATCATCTCGGCCATAGCCTCGGCGAGGCGGTCGCCGAGCGCCTGGGCCATGATCGCAGAGTAGTCGTCGTTGGCCCGCTTGAAGTCGCGGGCGAAGTCCTCGACGCCATGACCGGCCGTGACGGCGAAACCGCCGATGTAATCAATGCGGCCGCTGTCCTTGGGCGCGATGTAGTCGGCGAGGCAGTGATTGAACTGGTCGGCCGGTTTCTCGAGCTGCTGGCGCAGCTGGTGGAACGTCGTGAGCACGCGGCTGCGCTGCTCGTCGGCATAGACCTCGATGTCGTCACCGACCGCATTGCACGGCCAGTAGCCGATTACGGCCTTGGCGACGAAACGCTTCTCGCGCGTGATGCGGAGGAGGAGTTTTTGCGCATCGGCAAAGAGCTTCTTGGCTTCCTCGCCCACGACCTCGTCCTCGAGGATCTGGGGATAGCGGCCGTGGAGTTCCCACGCGCTGAAGAACGGACCCCAGTCGATGAAGGGCACGATTTCCTCAAGCGGGACGGGATCGTAAACCTTGGTGCCGATGAACTCGGGCTTGGGAATGTCGACCTGAGCCCAGTCGAAGACCGGGCGGCGGGCGCGGGCCTGTTCGAGCGAGAGCAACGGCTTGCGCGAGCGGCGTGCGGCGAACTCCTCGCGCTGGCGTTCCTGCTTGGCCGTGACCTCGGCCATGAACGCGGGCTTCTGCTCGGGCGAGAGGAGGGAGCTGACCACGTTGACCACGCGCGAGGCGTCGAGCACGTGGACGACGCCACCTGGGTATTCGGGGGCGACCTTGACTGCGGTGTGCGCCGGGCTGGTGGTTGCGCCGCCGATGAGGAGAGGAACGGTGAAGCCTTCGCGCTTCATCTCCCGGGCAACGTGGACCATCTCGTCGAGCGACGGGGTGATGAGGCCGGAGAGCCCGATCACGTCCGCGCCGATGCGCTTCGCCTCGGCGAGGATCTTGTCGCACGAGACCATCACGCCGAGGTCGGTGACCTCGTAATTGTTGCATGCGAGAACGACGCCGACGATGTTCTTGCCGATGTCGTGCACGTCGCCCTTGACCGTCGCGATGAGGAACTTGCCCTGGGCGCGGGTGGTCTCGCCGGCCGCGGCGGCGCGCTTCTTTTCCTCCTCCATGAATGGCGTGAGGTAGGCGACCGAGCGTTTCATCACTCGTGCGCTCTTCACGACCTGCGGCAGGAACATCTTGCCGGCGCCGAAGAGGTCGCCGACGACGCGCATGCCGTCCATGAGCGGGCCTTCGATGATGTCGAGCGGGCGCGGGTATTTCTGGCGGCACTCCTCGGTGTCGGCCTCGACGAAGGTGTCGATGCCCTTCACGAGGGCGTGCTTCAGACGTTCCTCAACGGATGTGTTGCGCCAGGCATCGATCGGAGCCTGGTCGGCGACGACGCCACCAGCCTTGGCGGCATCGAGCTCGGCCTTGATCTTGTCGGCGTGGACGATGAGTTTCTCCGTCGCATCGGGCGAGCGGTTGAGCAGCACGTCCTCGCAGAGCTGGCGCAGCGTCGGCTCGATCTCGTCGTAGTTGCCGAGCATGCCGGCGTTGACGATCGCCATGTCCATCCCCGCCTTGATCGCGTGGTAGAGGAACACGGTGTGCATCGCCTCGCGCACCGGATTGTTGCCGCGGAAGGAGAACGAGATGTTCGACAGACCGCCCGAGACCTTGGCGTGGGGCAGGGTCTGCTTGATGATCCGCGTGGCCTCGATGAAATCGACGGCGTAGTTGTTGTGCTCCTCGATGCCGGTCGCGACCGTGAGGATGTTGGGATCGAAGATGATGTCCTCAGGCGGGAAGCCGAGCGTCTCGGTGAGGAGCTTGTAGGCGCGCGTGCAGATGCGGACCTTTTCGTCACGCGTCGCGGCCTGACCCTGCTCGTCGAAGGCCATGACGACCGCTGCGGCGCCGTAGCGCATGAGCAGGCGGGCGCGGCGGAGGAACTCGGCCTCACCGTCCTTGAGCGAGATCGAGTTGACGATGCCCTTGCCCTGCAGGCACTGCAGGCCGGCCTCGAGCACGGTCCACTTGGACGAGTCGATCATGACCGGCACCTTCGTGATGTCGGGCTCGGCCGCGATCAGGTTGAGGAACTTGACCATCGTCGCCTCGCCGTCGATCAGCGCCTCGTCGACGTTGATGTCGATGACGTTGGCGCCGCTCTCGACCTGCTGTTTGGCGATCGCGAGACAGGCGTCCCAGTCGCCGGCCTTGAGGGCCTTGGCGAACTTGGGCGAACCGGTGATGTTGGTCCGCTCGCCGACGACGAGGAAGGAGGAGGCGCTGGTGGTCATCGCTGAGAAACGGAGTGAATGACCAATGTCCAATGACCAATGACCAATGCGGTCAGAGAGAGACGGGAGGGTTTGGAAAGTTTCATTGGGAATTGATCATTGGACATTGGTCATTTCTCCGCGGCCTCAGGCGGCGGAGAGGGGTTCGAGTCCGCTCAGGCGCAGGACGGGGGCGTGGCTGGGGACGGCGCGGGGCTTCAGGCCTTTGACGGCCTGGGCGATTGCGGCGATGTGCGGGGGCGTGGAGCCGCAGCAGCCGCCGACCATGTTGACGAGGCCGGCCTCGGCAAATTCGCGCTGGATCGCGGCCATGTCGGCCGGAGATTCGTCGTAGCCGCCGAACGCATTGGGCAGGCCCGCGTTCGGGTAGCAGGTGACGTGGCACTCGGCGATGCGGGCGAGTTCCTCGATGTAGGGACGCATGGCGCGGCCGCCGAGGGCGCAGTTGATGCCGACGCTGAAGGGCTTGGCGTGACGGATCGAGTGGTAGAAGGCCTCGGTCGTCTGGCCGGAGAGCGTGCGGCCGGACGCGTCGGTGATCGTGACGCTGATCATCACGGGCAGGCGCACGCCTTTTTCCTCAAACACGCCCTCGATCGCGAAGATCGCGGCCTTGGCGTTGAGGGTGTCGAAGATCGTCTCGACGAGGAGAATGTCGACGCCCGCATCGATCAGCGCGCGAATCTGCTCCGTGTAGGCCTCGACGACTTGGGCCCAGGTGACCGCACGGTAGTCGGGGCGGTTGACGTCCGGGGACATCGACAGCGTGCGGTTGAGCGGCCCGATGGCGCCGGCAACGAAGCACTTACGGCCGGGCGTGGCCGCCTCGGCCTTGAGCGCGGCACGGCGGGCGCAGCCGACGGCGGCGTGGTTGAGCTCCGTCACGATCGACTCGAGGTGGTAGTCCGCCTGACCGATCGACGTGGAACTGAAGGTGTTGGTCTCGACGATGTCCGCCCCGGCGGCGAAGTAGGCCGCGTGGATCTCCTCGATCACCTCGGGCTTGGTCAGGCAGAGCAGGTCGTTGTTGCCCTTCAGATCATGGGGGAAATCGGCGAACCGCTTGGACCGGAAATCGGCCTCCGTCAGCTGGTACGTCTGCACCATCGAGCCCATCGCCCCGTCGAGCACGGCAATGCGCTCGGCAAAGAGTTGACGGAGGGCGGCATAGGACGGGGATTCGACGGGCTTGGAAGGCATGGCGGGAGAGCGTTTCAGGCTTCAACGATGGATCGAAAAAGCGAGGATGCAAGAAACATATCTTTACATACAGATATGTTGATATGTATGGCTATCATCGTCCTGTTGATACCAGACCGGGCGATGGCGTCCGAAGCAATGCTGCCGAAGGGTGGGCGTTGCGTCGGGGTTGGCGATCGGTCTGGGTGGCGGGACACGTTTCGCTGTTCTTTGCTCATCTCAGGAATCGGGGAAGGCCGTGAGATCCGGCCACAGTTGCGCTGCGGTATCGCATCCATCCAAACCCACAGCCTGCGCTGCGAACGCAGGCCCAAAGTCAATTTCCGGCTCCGGCCGGGAGTGAAGGCGAGGGGGGAGGCTGCGCGCTTTCGCGAAATCCTAAAGATTCAAATCCTAATTCCTAACCGAACACCGAGGCTCTGCTGAGGTTAAGTTAGGATTTAGCCGCTTTGGATTGAGGATTTCGCGCACGAAGTGCGCGATAAATGCGGAGTCCGAATATCCGACCTTGGGGTGCTCACGCGTCCGGCGCGGAACTTTTGCGCGCGCCGGCCGTTTCTCTTCATCGCAAAAATGAAGCGTGAGAGAGGTCATGCCTGTCCGGATACGGTCAGGCGGGCTGCTCTTGCCCCGTTAGTCAGCCAGTCATCATGCAGACCAAAACACCGGCCCGTTCCTCGGGCTGCCTTTATCTGACGTGCGCCGTCCTCGCGGCGCCGTTCGGATTCCTTCGCGCGCAGGCGCCTGTTCAATCCCTGGATCCGTACGTCCTCACGGCGACGCGGACCCCGCTCGCGCCCGGAGCCGTCGGCTCCGCGGTCGACGTCATCACCGCGGAGGACCTCGCCCGGCGGCAGGTCAGTTCGCTCGCGGGTGCGCTTGGGATCGTGCCCGGCGCGCCGCTCTTCGCTTCCGGCGCGCCCGGCGGGATCACCTCGATCTTCCTGCGCGGCGCCAATTCCAACCAGACGCTGTTCCTCGTTGATGGCATCCGCCTCAACGATCCGAACACCGACTACCAACTGTTCCTCGGCGGCTCCTGCGTGAGCTTCTGCGACAGCCTCGAGGTCTCGCATGGCCCGCAGAGCACGCTCTACGGCGGCGAGGCCGTCGGCGGCGTGATCGCTCTCCGCGCCGAACGCGGTTCGGGCGCGCCGTCCGGCCGCATCGCGGTTGAGGCCGGCTCCTTCGGCACCGTCCAGGGCGCGATCTCCGCGCAGGGCGAGCACGCCGGCTGGGGCTATGTCGCCTCGCTGCAGGGTGGGCACACGGACAATGACCGCGTGAACAACGCGTTCGACAGCGGCAACCTCACGCTGCGCGTTGACCGCACGGTGCGCGAGGGTCTCGCCGTCGGCGCGACCGTGCGCGGATTCCGTGGCGTCTACGGTTCGCCCGGATCCCGCTTCACCAACGATCCCGACAACGAGGAGCGCGAGAGCAACTGGCTCGCGACCGCCTTCGTCGAGTTCAAGCCGGCTGCCGGCTGGGATTCCAAGGTCACGCTCGGCGGACAGGACCGTCGTTTCGTGGCCGAGAGTCCGCGCGCGGGCCGCGCGACGTCCGTCACCGTGGTGACGAATCGCCGCGGCGTGCTCGATTGGCAGACGACCTATTCCGGTGCTGACAAGCATCGCGTGACGGGCGGCCTCACGGCCGAGGCCAACCACACCCGCAACACCGGCTTCGGTGCGATCAATAAAAAGCAGGGCCTGCTCGCGTTCTTCGTGCAGGATGAGTTCACGCCGGTGGACAACGTCTTCCTCACCGCCGGCCTGCGCAGCGACGACCATGACACGTTTGGTCGCGCCACGACCGGCCGCGTCACCGCCGCCTGGCTGCCGGTGCCCGATCGCTTCAAGCTGCGCGCCAGCTATGGCACGGCGTTCCGCGCTCCGAGCTTCCTCGATCTTTACGGCGAGAGCGCCTTCTACCGCGGCAATCCGGATCTCGATCCGGAGGAAGCGCGCGGCTGGGATGCGGGCTTCGACGTCTATTTCGCGAACCGCCGCGGCTCGCTCGGTGTCACGTGGTTTGACACGCGCTTCCGCGACCTGATCGCGAGCTCCCCGGACTTCACGAGCGTGGTCAACATCCAGCGCGCCCGCACGAAGGGCCTCGAGGTCGCGTTCCAAGCCACGTTGCCCGGTGCGATCGAGACGCGTCTCGCCTACACCTATCTTGAGGCCGACAACCTGAGCACCGACACGCGCCTCTTGCGGCGCCCGCGCAACAGCGCGAGCGCCGATGTCTGGCATGATTTCGGCCGCGGCTTCAGCGCCGGTGCCGGAATCAGCTGGGTGGCGGATCGCAAGGACGTGCACGCGTCGACCTTCGCGAACATCGACGGCGAGGATTACACCGTGGTCCGGATCTACGGCGCCTACCGCGTCAACAAGCGCCTGTCGGTGAAGGCGCGCGTCGAGAACCTCTTCGACGAGGTCTACGAGCAGGTTCACGGCTACCCGCAACCCGGCACCGGCGCCTACACCGGCGTCGAGTGGTCGTTCTGAGCCTGCTTGAATGGCTGAAAGGTGGAACGCGTTGTCCTCAACGCGTTGGATCGATGGGTTTCAAACCAGCGCGTTGAGGGCAACGCGCTCCACCTCGGCGGCACCGTGAGCCCCCTGCGGGGCT
Source organism: Opitutaceae bacterium (assembly GCA_036401075.1). GTDB lineage: Bacteria > Verrucomicrobiota > Verrucomicrobiia > Opitutales > Opitutaceae > CAMAXB01. Next base: position 5,224 of record DASWVY010000018.1, on the reverse strand, counting down.
TACGGCTTGCGGCGGGACGGCGGCACTGATGGGCTTTCCCATGGTGCTGCGCGTCCTCGCTGCCTTTTTTTTGCTGGCCTCAATCCTCTCCGCCGAGATTGGGATGGGGTCGACGCGCGAACAGGTGATTGCCGAATTTGGGCCGCCGCGAGGCAGCACCAAGGCGGGGCATAAGGAGATCCTCACGTACCCCAACGGCCGTGTGGTCTTGGTGCTGGGGCAGGTGTCCGAGATGACCATGTCGCCGGCTTCTGCGGCAACGACTCCGGCAACTGCCGCACCGGCGGAGGCTCCTGCCGCACCGCCCAAGGTTGCCACGGCGCCCGAAGCGATGGCCGAGCGCTCCCAGGCACTCTCACAGGTCATGGCCGCACCCGCAGCCAAGCGGGCCAATGATCCGTGGTTGCTCGATTTCGAGGCGGCTAAGGCAACGGCGGCGAAGGAGAACAAGCGCATTCTGATTTTGTTCACCGGCACCGACTGGTGCGGCCCATGCCAGGAGTTTCAGGCCCAGGTGGCGTACAATGCGGATTTCCTGAAGACGTTCTCGCCGTCGTTTGTTTTCCTGAAGATCAACTGGTTGCGTAACACGCCCCAGCCGCCGGCGGAGGCCGAGCAGACGAACCGGCTGCGTCAGCAGTATGGGATCGCGTCCTTCCCGTCACTCCTCGTGCTCGCAGCGGACGGCACCCAGCTCACGCGCGTCGACACGCGCAAGGGTCGCCCGGCTTCCGACACGGCGGACTATTTCATCCAAGCGATCGACGAAGCCCGCGTCGCGACGCGTGACGGTCAGCCGGTGAAATCAAGCTGGTGGCCGTTCTGACGGGTTTGAATTGGGCCCGCGGAACACGCGGAAAGGCGCGGAAGCAATCCACGATCCGGAACGCACGGATTAGGTTTTACGGGAGAGAGCAGAGTAAACGGAGAGAGGTGAACTCGCTGTTGGTTGATTCAGACCCTCTGGTTCGTCTCTGTTCTCTCCTGTTCAAACGACTCCGGTTCCGCGTTCTTCCGCGTGTTCCGCGGGTATTCCAGATCCACCTCAATCGTTGAACGTCATCCGCGGGTTGGTCTCGAGGAACTCGGCAATGGCCGCTGCGAACGTCGCGCCAAACTCGGCGCGTTTCTTTTCGCCCATGCCGAAGACGCCTTCCATGCGGCTCTCCCGGTCGGGGTATTCGCGCGCCATCTGGCGCAGGGTGGCGTCGCCAAAGATGACGTAGGCCGGGACCTTGCGCTCATCGGCGAGGCGCTTGCGCACGGTGCGCAGGCGTTCGAAGAGGATTTCATCGCAGGCGATCTCGCCCTCGCGGCGGATGACGCGGCGGGCCTTGGGCAGGTCGAGTGGCTTGGTCAGCGTGATCGGTGCGCGCGAGCGCAGGATTTCAATGCCCTCAGCTGTGAGTTCGAGCGTGGGGTACTCACCTTCTGACTGCGCGAGGTAGCCGAGGCGCATGAGTTCGCGTCCGACCGCCGCCCACTGCGGGCGGCCCATTTCCTTGCCGATGCCGTAGGTGGAAAGCTGGTCGTGGCCCCAGCGCCGGATCTTGTCGGTGTCGGCGCCAGTCAGGACTTCGATCACATGATTGGCCCCGCAGCCAAAGCGGCTCGCCTGGCGGATACGGTACACGCAGGAGAGGAATTTCTGCGCCGCGATCGTACCGTCGTAGGTCTCGCGCGGCTCGAGGCAGTTGTCACAGGCCCCGCAGTTATCCAGCGGAAAGGTCTCGCCGAAGTAGCCCAGCAGTTCCGCGCGCCGGCAGCCCGCGCTTTCGCCGTAGTGCGTCATCTTGCGGAGCTGCGCGCGCGCCACATTGCGCTCATGCTCATTCGTCATCTCGTCGATGAAGTGCGTCTGCTTGGCCGCATCGCCCGCGCTGAACAGCAGCAGGCAGTCCCCGGGCAGGCCGTCGCGCCCGGCGCGGCCTGTCTCTTGATAGTAGCCCTCGATGTTCTTTGGCAGGTCGTAGTGAATGACCCAGCGAACGTTGGGCTTGTTGATGCCCATGCCGAACGCGATTGTCGCGCACATGATGCGCACCTCGTCGCGCAGGAAGAGCTCCTGATTGCGCGCGCGCTCCTCGGCGTCGAGTCCGGCGTGGTAGGCGCGGGCCGGCAGCCCGCGGGCCGCGAGTGCCTCGGCGGTGCGGTCGGCGGTGGCGCGGGTGGCGCAGTAGACGATGCCGCTCTCGTGCTCGCGGCGCTTCACGAACTCCATGATCTGCTTCGCCGGCTGATCCTTGGGCGTGACGCGATAGGTGAGGTTGGGGCGGTTGAAACTGGCGACGTAGATCTGCGGATCGCGCAGTTTCAGGTGCTTGATCACGTCGGTGCGGACACGCTCGGTCGCGGTGGCGGTGAGCGCCATCACGGGAACGTCGGGCAACAACTCACGCAGCTTGGCGATCTGGCGGTATTCAGGGCGGAAGTCATGGCCCCATTCCGAGACGCAGTGCGCCTCGTCGATCGCGATCGCTGCGACGTTCCACGCCTTCAGGTTCTCCTGCCAGTTGTCGAGCATGAGGCGCTCGGGCGCGACGTAGAGCAGACGCCATTCGTTGCGGTGCAATCCGGCGAGACGCGAGCGGGCCTCGGCGGCGGTGAGCGATGAGTTGAGGTAGGTCGCGGCCACGCCGGCCGCCTGGAGCTGGTCGACCTGATCCTTCATCAGGGCGATGAGGGGCGAGACGACGACGGTCAGACCGGGCCGGACGAGGGCGGGCAGCTGGAAGCAGAGCGATTTGCCGCCTCCGGTTGGCAGCAGCGCGAACACGTCCTGGCCCGCGAGTGACGCCTCAATGATGTCGCGTTGGAGCGGACGGAAGGCGTCGTAGCCAAACGTGGTCTTGAGCGTGATGAGCAGGTCGTCGGTCACGGCGCGAGTCAGGCGGAGGCGCCAAACGCGGCGAGCGAAATTGCGGTGGACGGAAATTTTCTCAGCAATTCCTTGTCGTTGGTCAGCAGTCGTGCGCTCTGGCGTTGGGGTCAGCGATGATCAACGATTGCGATTGCGTGCCGCAGCGAGGAGAACGTCGTCGAGTGGCCGGATAGGTATCACCGGTTCAGGCACGGCGAAGTTGGATCTAACCGGGCCGAGCCCGCGCTCAAGTGCAAGCAGGGCCTCCTGCTGCACGCTTCGATGACGTCCGTGGGCAAGCTGCTTGAGCCGGCGGTAGAGGGCGGAAGTCAGGTTTTTGATCAGGAGATTTGCCATGAGTGAGATCTAGCAAAATGGCCGGACTTTTGCTTCCAAAAACGAGGTGAAGGAAATTTCCACCAAGGGACACCTCTGCGTCCGCAGTTTCCAGCCTTCATTCCCCATTAAAACATGTACACGTACGGTCGGGTGCCGGTCAGGCGGGTGAAGCCGTTGCGTTCGAGGATCGGGCGGCTGTCGGGACTGGCGTCGACATACAGCGTGGGATAGCCGGCGGCGACCGCGTCGCGGGCGCGGCGGATCAGCAGGTGGCGGTAAATCCCGCGCCCGCGCCAAGCGGCGAGCGTGGAGCCGCCCCAGAGCCCGGCAAATGCGCTGCCGCGATTCAACCGGACCCACGCACAGGAGACGGGCGTGCCGGCGTCGGCTGCGATGTAGAGGTGGAGGCGGTCGGGATTGGCCCGGAGTTCGGCTCCGAGTTCCTCGGCCAGCGAGCTGCGGTCGTTGTTCCAAACGGCGTTTTCGATGGCCACGACGTCGGCGAGGTCGGCGGATGTCTTCGCTTTGCGGACGACGATGCCTTCCGGCAGCGTTAGCGGCAGGGTCGCCACGGTGGCGGAATCGGCGACCATTGCCGTTTCGGATTCGCCGGCCTTGAAGCCCGCGCGGACGAGGGCGTCGGTGAGCCCGGGTGGACCATCATGGTCGTAGGTTTTCCATTCAAACTGGTCCACGTGGGGTTTGAAGAAAGTGATCTCCCGCTCGATTGCCGCGGTGAGGTCCGCCGCGGGCAGGGCGGACCAGGTCACGAAGCCAAACCGGCGGTGCCGCGAGATGTGCCGCGTCACCCGGGGATCCGCTTCGCGAACAAATCCCGACTCATCGAGCGAGCGCCGCTCCTCGTCGAGCCGCGCCAACAGGTTTTCGCTTGTCGCCATCGCCCCGCATGCAACTGCCCCCGCCCCGCAGGGCAAGCTCGGCCTTGCCGAGCCTCGTGTCACGCAATACGTGACACGAGGTTTGCCAGAACGGGTGGGGTGAGGAAGCTGGAGTGAACGTGATGTGTTTTCACCCCTTTTTCCTGGCATGAGCCCGCTTTGTCTCATCGGGTGTCCCGCCTGGGCGCATGCGCCGTGGGTCGGGTCGTTTTTCACCGCGGATGCGCGGCGGGAGGATTTTCTGCCCCAGTACGCCTCGGTCTTTGCGGCGACGGAAGGGAATGCGACGTTTTACGGTCTGCCCGCGGCCGAGACGGTGAAACGCTGGGCGGGCGAGGCGCCCGAGGGCTTTCGTTTCTGCTTCAAGTTTAACCGCGAGATCTCCCACGACCTGCAGTTGGTCGGAGCGGAGGCAGCGACGGCGCGGTTTTTCGAGCGCCTGGCTCCGTTGGAGGGCCGCCTGGGGCCGTTCTTCCTGCAATTGCCGAGCGGATTCGGCGCGAACCGTCTGTCGGTGCTGGCTGCGTACCTGAACACGCTGCCTCGGAATTTCACCTACGCGGTGGAGGTTCGGCATCCGGATTTTTTCGATCAGGGGGCAAAGGAGCAGGCGTTGGATACCTTGCTGAACGAGCGAGGGATTGACCGCGCGATTTTTGACACGCGCGGACTCTTTGCGGCGAAGACGAAGGACGAAGCGGTCCTCGACGCGCAGCGCCGGAAGCCGCGGGTGCCGGTACGCTTCACGGCGACGGGACCGCGACCCTTTGTGCGCTTTGTCGGTGATCCGGTTATCGAGGCCAACGCGGGGGCGTTCCGGGAATGGGCGTCCGTGGCGGCGCGCTGGATCAGCGAGGGCCGCACACCGCATTTCTTTGTGCACCATCCTGACGACACCTATGCGCCGGCGCTCGCGCGATTGTTTCAATCCATCCTCCATGAGATCGAGCCGCGGGTGCCGCCGCCGCCGATCTGGCCGGTCGAGCGCGTCCCTAAGGTGAGGGGACCGGAGCAGATGGATCTGTTCGGTGGCTCGGGCTGCAGGCGAGGTTTGGGCTCAATCGATCCAATCCAGAAGTCGCGCAGAGGCGCAGAGCCGCAGAGTTTCAAACAAGATCCACGTTTT
>DASWVY010000017.1:0-2005 GCA_036401075.1 Opitutaceae bacterium | reverse complement strand
CGAAGCCGCATCCTGCGGACTTTCGCGTATGTCGCCATGGTGTGCACCTCTTCTCCCTGCTGGGCCTTAAACCCCGCAGGCTAAGTCGGAACACCCTATTCAATTTTCCGCGAGCAGATCCTCGATTTGCTGGTCAGTTTTCAGCGAGCGGCAACAGGCCTCGCCATCGGCATCGAACTGAAAGACGAGGACTACGCGGGCAAAATCGGTGCTACGTGCAGGAAAGGCGGCTTGCTGATCTCCGCCGAAGAGAACGTCCTCATGCTGATGCCCGCCCTCACCATCGACCGCGCCACCTCCGAGCGCGGTCTCGACATCCTCGAAAGAGCCATTTAGCGACGCGGCGCCGACCATCAGGCGGCGAGCTTCTCCGCTTCTATGTTCAGCATCTCCATGTCGGGTACGGAGCCCAGCAGCGTGAGCGCGTGCTTCGCCAGCTCTCGCGGCACGTGCCCCACCAGATGGGAAAAGCGGCCGCCGTTGTCCGGAAATACGTCGAATATTCCGTATCCACCTTCGGAAGTGTGGATCGCGAACCACGCGGTGGTTTTCGGCTCTTCCTTCACCAGGTTCTCGGCATCGCGCAGGAAGCTTTCGACCTCCTGCTCAAGACCCGCCTTGGCCTTGAAGGTGAGCAGCAGCCCCTTGGTGTCCTGCTGCGGGACGCTGCCCACAGGCAGCTTGCTGGCGAGCACGTCCAGTTTCTGGATGCGCGGCGTCCGCGAGAAGAGCTTTTCGCCGCGCGCTTGCAGCCCCTTTGCGACCTCACCGGCCAAGTGCGCATCGCGGCTGGCGTCGTCCGGAAAGACATCGAAGATCCCGTACTCGCCCCGCCCAAACCGAACGGCGAACCACGCGGTGGTGCCGGCTTCCTTTTGCACGAGCGGTAGCGACGATCGGAGGAAATCCTCCACCGCCGACTCTTCGCCTGGCTTGGCTTCCAGGCGAACCAGCAGGCCACGGGTAATCATCTCGCACCTCCGGGAAATTGAACGACAGGTCCCGCGCTGCCGGGTTACATAGACAGCGCAGGGGTGTTTCCGTTCCCTCGGGCGCGCGCCCGTCGCCCTCCCTCGTCACGCGTTTGTGGCGTTCGAACGTCTCTCCGAACTGGGCAAGTCGTCGCTCGTTCGGAACTCGTCGCCGCCGCGGATTGGATCATCGACATCGGCCGGCCGCCAGCCACCGAGGCGGCCGCATCGTCACGGCTGCCCCCGGAAGAAGTCGCTCGTTCGCAAGAGAGCGGTCCGGCCATGTGTCGCCGCAATGTTGCAGTCAGGGCCGTGTCGACAGCACGCCCGTCCGCTCGCGTTGGATCGGCGACCTTCCAGAGTCGGACCGCCAATGGCGACTTTGGGCTGATCAGCGACTGTCGCTGAGGTGCCAGAAGCGGTCCTTCAAGTCGAGTTGCTCCGGCTGATCAGCCGCACTAAACCGCTAGTCGGCATTTAGGGTTTGACCTTCTGGAGCTGCAGGCCCGAGACCTGGCTACTTTCTCCAATAGTTGTTTGCGGCTGCGATCGTGGCGAACTCGATGGCGACCGTTTGGCCGACCTGCAGTAAAGCCATCGCGTCGTTCGCATAGACATCGCGCAGCCTGGATCGCACCGCGTCATCCGGTTGCGTGGTTTTGATGACCAGCCTGGATATCGTCATGGCAAGCTGGCGACCCTCCTCTGGCGTGGCGGTGATCAACGAATTGCCAGGGATCAGCATGATGATTCTCGAGAGGATGGTTGAGCCTCAGATTTGTCCGACCGATTGCAAAGGGACACGCGATGGCCAGTCACTGCGGACCAAGGCCCCAGTGGCCTTGTACTGATCCACTGGGGCCGAGCAACGACAATCTGAGAAATTTGAGAAGCGATCAGCGGGTTACTGACCGGCTTTCCGGGTAAGCGGCAGGTTCTTCACCACCTCTTCGTGCGCCTTGAGGTCGCCGCAGACCGGCTGGCTCCACTGGCCGGAGAAGGCAATCTGATCCACGCCGTTGGGGCCCAGGCCT
>DASWVY010000016.1:0-1939 GCA_036401075.1 Opitutaceae bacterium | reverse complement strand
CACCGACGTGCTGCTCGCCGAGGCCCTCGGTCGCGGCGTGGCGGAGCGCCTTGACGCGTACCTGCTGCCTGCGATCCCGATCTCCGCCTCGATCGAGCACCGCAAGGCACGCGGCACGGTCTACCTGCACGGCCGCACCCTCACCGCCGTCGTACGCGACATCGCGGAGTCCCTGCACGGCTCGGGCTTCACGCGACTCCTGATCGCCAACTTTCATGGTGGCAACTGGGTGCTCAAGCCCGCGATCCGCGGCATCAACCGCGCGCGGCCCGATTTCCGCGCCGTCCTGCTCTACCCCGATCTCCCGCCCGCCGCGATGGCCGAGATCTTCGCCCATCCCACCGGCGACATCCACGCGGGCGAGTACGAGACCTCGCTGATGCTGCACCTGCACCCCGACAAGGTGCGCCCGCTCTCCGCGACGCCCGACCGGCCCTTCCCACCCCAGGCCTTTCTCGACTACTTCGACGCCACCGACCTCACCGCCTCGGGACACTGGGGCTGGCCCGCCGAAGCGACCGCCGAGAAAGGCCGCCGCGCTTACGCCGCGCTGATTGACCACGCCGTGCGCACGTACGAGCAGATCGAGGCCATGGGCCGCGAGATCGAGGCGCGCACGAAAGCGCCGCGCGCGCCCTAGGAGCTGTTTGAGAAAAAGGGATCAGAGTTTAAGCCAAACGAGAATGCAGGCGAGGGAGAGCATGGCGGAGAAGGAGGAGGAGAGCTTGTCGTAGCGGGTGGCGATGCGACGGAAGGATTTGAGACGGGCAAAGAGGTTTTCGATGCGGTGACGCTCGCGATAGAGATGCTGGTCAAAAGGAGGTTTTAGTGACCTGCTGGAGTTTACGGCTATGACGGCGACGCCGCCATGTTGGTTCACATAAGCACGGATGGCGTCGCTGTCGTAGCCCTTGTCCATGAGAACGTAGGCGCCGGGGCGAAGATAAGAGCGCAGCAGCGGGAGTGCCTGGTCGTAGTCGGAGACGTTGGCGCCGGTGAGGATGAAGCCCAGGGGATAGCCCAAGGCGTCGCAGGCCAGATGAATTTTGGTTGAGAGGCTGGCGCGGGAGCGGCCCATGGCCTGGGCAAGCTGGCCGCCGGCGGGACCCGAGCCGTGGAGATGGATGCGCACCGCAGTGCTATCGATCATCAGATACTCGTCATCGCGCTGCTGCGCGCCCAGGCTGGCGAGGATCGCCTGCCACAGACCGCTGCGGGTCCAGGCCCGGAAGCTGGCGTAGACTGTGGTCCAAGGGCCGAAGATTGCGGGCAGTTCACGCCAGCCTGCACCCACCCGCAATATCCAGAGGATCGCCTCTATCCGCAGCCGCTCGTCGCTGCACCGGCGGCCACGCCGCTGCACCCCGCACCGGCCTTCCCGGTGGGCCTTAATTTTTTAAGCTCGTTCCATTGCTCATCGCTCAGAACGAACCTTTCATTTTGGTTCACAGCCACATGCAATCACCCCGGCCCTTCCGTTGGCAAGCTTAAGTATCACAATAATGGATACATTTTTCAGCCGCTTATTCTTAAACAGCTCCTAGCGCACTCCGACCAGTGGATTGGGATGCGGATGCGATTCTTCGGGTAGATTTGTGTCCATTCGTGGTTCTCAACGCATTACTCCGCCTCAGAGCCAGTCGAGTTGCAGCTTTACGTCGGACCTGGCCCAAGCCTGGGCAAACTCGGCTTCGACCAGCGCTGCGGCTTCGGCCTTTTTCTGCGCGCGGAGCGCCTGCGCGAGGCCGAAGAGGGACCAGCCGTTGCGCGGGAAGTCGACGAGGTCCCCGCGAAATTCCCGCTCGGCCGCGGCGGCGTCGCCGCTTTCGAGCAGCGCGGCCGCGAGCGTCTGGCGTGTCGGGTACCACCAGAAGGACGGCTCCATGTAGGGCAGCGCGCGCTCGGCCTCCACCGCGCGGCGGAGCGCGGCGAGGCGCTG
>DASWVY010000015.1:0-39006 GCA_036401075.1 Opitutaceae bacterium | reverse complement strand
ATCAGCGTGTCGGCGCCTCGAATCTCGCCACCGGCGCGGCTGTGCCTCACGAAATCGCGATCGACCACGCGCAGCACGGCGTCCCAATCTTGAGCGTTCACCGCCGCAATGAAGTGCTGAACTACTGCGGATGGATTCATTTCTACCGAACGTTTAAGATGACCCACGGCGGCTTGGCGCCGTTGGGTCTGGGGTCTGGTTGGGCGCTCGCTTTTCGTCGATGAACACCGTGATTTCCAAGGGCCATACGCTTCCAAATATGCGAAGGCCAAAACTAACGAAGAAATTCGTGAACCACGCCGCGAAGAACACTGCAATCGGCCAGACCCAAAGCACTGCGGGCAAAGAAATCGCTCCCTTCACTTCTTCACTAAGTGCACCCGGAGTAGAGATCGCCGCATAGTTCAAGAGGGCCATGAAGGGCAGTGAGCCAAATGCGTAACCGACGAGGAGCAGCTTCAGCAGAGAAAACCAACCAACGCCGCGAATGCGAATGACCGTGCTTTCCTTCTTCTTTGGCCGCGCAAGCCAATCAGAGATTACGCTCTTATGCGTGTTCTGCGTGCGAGGAGTCATGCTTTCTCGGCCCAACGTTTGAGCTCAGACACGGAGGTCAGCGCGGAGCGCTGACCGGAGTTGTCTGGGGCGACTGGATGGGCACTTTGGATTTTGGCTTTATTCGGACTAGGTGATTCTCGGTTCCTTCCTCAAGGTAGGCGACATCGACGACCAAACGTATCTGATCCAGAAGGTGTCCCGCTGCATCAAATCGAACTAACTCCAAGGTCGTGCCGGACTCCAGCGTCGCGAACATCGTCCAACCGACGTGGGCTGCCGGATCAATCAGGTCCTCGAAATGATACTCGATGGCCTGCGCGAATCTTGGATCAGAACTGTAGACGAGCACACGCTCATCCTTTGCCTTGAGCCGCGCGAGTGCGCTCTCATCCAGCCCATACAGTGAAACTGTGCGCAGCTTCATTTCTTCCTTCTTGAATCCGCTCACCACGGCAACGGGATCGCCGTGCTTCTCCAGGTGGGCCTGCAAAGTCGAGCCGCTCGCGCGACATCCGAGCGTCACCATCACGAACAAGACTATGATCAGCGATTTCATGGTTTGCCCATCAGTGTTATTAGCCTCAACTCAGTTGAGCTTTACGCGGGTAGGCAAAGCGGCGGGTCGTGGCGCAATTGGAGCTAGGGTGACAATTAAGCTCATGGTTTGCATGGGGTTAAATTGTACAGGATTCTAAGGGGTACTGGGAATGGCCTCCGTTGAGCTCCGGCTAAAGCTCAACCGCGAGTATGGCTTTAGCCGAAAATGCATTTCCTGAGCATTCGGAGCCGATCCGGTTTCCAAACTGGCAGGAGGCTCTCATCTCCGAGGTACCAGAACCGTCGACCCGTGCCCGGCATTGCCGGGCGATCATTGCATTTTTGGGCCACTGTAAACGAGCCCGTTGTCCGGCCTCAATCATTGTGGCGAAGGGTTACATCCAGTCACTTGCGGAGCAAGCTCAACCGGATGCCCGCGAGGCCTTGCGCTGGTTTTATCGGGCGGCCGTCCGCTCGAAGTCGGCTCACACCCTCCCTGTGCGCTGGACGCCAGCGGGCGCTCCGAGCGCAGCCCACGTTCCGCTACCCGCCCACCAGGATACGGGCGGTGCCGATTGGGAGCGCGATCTCATCCGGGCAATTCGTACGCGCGGATTCCTGTGGCGTACGGAGAAGACCTATCGGGAATGGGCGACACGATTTGCCCAAGCGATGGCCCCTCGGTCGCCCTACGCTTCGGACGCCTCTGACGTGACCGCCTTTCTCACCCGGCTCGCTGTGGAATCGCGGAGCAGTCCGTCGACCCAGAAGCAGGCCCTCAATGCGATCGTGTTTTTCCTGCAGGAAGGCCTGCGGATCTCCCTTGGGGAGTTCGATTTTCGCCGGGCGCGGCCTAAAAAGCGAATTCCTACCGTCCTGACGATCGACGAGTGTCGACGCTTGTTCCAGCAATTGAGTGGTACGAGCCGCCTCATGGCGGAGCTGATGTATGGCTCCGGTCTGCGCCTGATGGAACTGCTGCGGCTCAGAGTGCACCACTTGGACCTCGAGCGCGGACAGATCAAGATCTACGCAGGAAAAGGGGACAAGGACCGCGTCACCGTTTTGCCGGCCTCGCTGGTGAAGCCGCTCCATGACCACCTCGAGCGTTTAAAGGTCCTGTACGCGGCGGATCGTTCAGCCGGTTTGGCGGGGGTTTGGTTGCCGGAAGGATTGGCGCGAAAGTATTCGCGAGCCGGGGAGCGCTGGGAATGGCAGTGGCTGTTTCCTTCGCGCGAGGAAGCGCGGGATCCTGCTTCGGGCATCGTGCGACGACACCATGTCCTCGATGGGACGTTCCAGAATGCGATCCGTGCCGCGGCTTCCGCTGCGGGCATCCCCAAACGGGTGACGCCTCACGTCCTCCGGCATTCCTTTGCGACGCATCTGCTCGAGTCAGGCACGGATATCCGGACCGTGCAGGATCTTCTCGGCCATTCGAGCGTCGAGACGACGCAGATCTACACCCATGTTCTGCAAAAACCGGGGCTGGGCGTGCGCTCGCCGCTGGATGGAATGGGGGGGGCGAAGGAGCGAGTAGCGAGTAGTGGGTAGCGAGTAGACGGAGAGGGGAAACCTGAGATCTGAAACCTGAGACCTGAGCTTCCAGGCCGGATCGGGCTGAGGTGGTCAACGTGATGGCCCTGCGGCAAGGGCGCTCGCTGATACCCGCTCATCGCGCGCCGATTGTCGGGCGGACGCGTGGAAATTACGTTGGCGGCTCGTGCGGCTGGGAGCAGGATGCTCCCAGCTACTCCTATTATGCGACTCACCGCCCTTCTCGCCACGCTCGCCGTTTCCTCTGCCTCCGCGGCTGAACCAAAGGTGATCCCGCTGTGGCCCGAGGGTGTCCCAGGGCTCCGTGCCGATGCGTCGCCGGAGAAACTCGAGAACGCCCGCGCCTCCAATGTGCACCAGCCTTCGCTCACCGTGCATCCGGCTCCGGCCGACAAGGCGACGGGGGCGGCCGTCATCATCGCACCCGGCGGGGGTTATGTGCGCCTCTCGATGGAGAACGAGGGCTCGCTGGTCGCCGAGTGGCTCAACTCGATCGGGGTGACGGCCTTCATCCTCAAGTACCGCATGGTGGAGTACGGCCATCCGGCGCCCCTCCGTGATGCGCTCCGCGCCGTGCGGCTGGTGCGGTCCCAGGCGCAGGCGCTCGGGGTGAAGCCGGATCGCATTGGCATGATCGGCTTCTCCGCCGGCGGGCACCTCACGGCCTCGGCCGGCACCTTGTTTGACGCTCCCGAGGGGCGAACGGGCGCCGCGCTAGATACCGTGAGTGCCCGGCCGGATTTCCTGCTGCTGATGTACCCTGTCATCACGCTGCAGGACCCCTACGCGCACGCGGGTTCGCGCACCGCCCTGCTGGGCGCCGGGGCCACGCCGGAGCAGGTGGCGGCGATGTCGCTTGAGTCCCGCGTCACGTTGGGTACGCCGCCCACGTTCCTCGTGCACACGCAGGAGGACACCGCCGTGCCGGCGGAAAACAGCCTGACCTTTTATCGCGCGCTTCGTGCCGCTGGCGTGCCGGCGGAAATGCACCTGTATGAAAAAGGACCGCACGGCTTCGGCATGAGGAAGGACGTGGGGCAGGCCGCCACGTGGATCGCGCGCGCGGAGGAGTGGATGCAGGCCCGCGGCTGGCTCACGCGGTAGACGGCACAAACTTTTCCGAGGAAGAAACGGTCCGTTTAAACACCGATTTCACCGATGGGCACAGATCACGGAAGCACAGGAACTGGGATCGATTTGTCAGCAGATTGAAGGTATGACGGCTCGCCGATCCGGCTCCATCGGTGGCATCAGTGCAATCTGTGGTGGATTGGCTCAGTTTGATTTAGAATGAACCGTTTGTCGGCTTTCCTCGCCCGAATCTGCGGCAACTGGCCGTTCCCTTTCTCCGTCGGCGTCGCCGTGCTGTTCGCGGCGATGGGGCTGCGGCAGATTGCGGCGTTGGGAACGGATGCGCCGTCCGGATCGGACTGGCTCGCGGACGGCGTGGGCCTATTTCTTCCGTGGATCGAGCAGAGCGGAGGCGTATTTTCCCCAGCAAGCTGGCTCGTGCAGGATGCGAACGCGGGCGACGGTCTGCTCAAAGTGGGATTGCTGGTGATGAACGGGCAATGGGACCCGCGTCTGGCCTTCATGGCCGGCGTCGGGTTCTTAGCCGGAGCTTGGGCGGTGATCCTGACGTGGATTCTGCCCGCTCACCGCGCGATCATTGGGCTGGCCTTGGGGCTGAGTGGCTTGGTCGTCGCCCTCGTGCCGGCGGCCGTGGCGGCCGTCGCAAGCCCGGCCGCTCCGCTCAACGCCGCCGTGGCGTTGGCCAGTTTGCTGTACCTTCGTTGGTCGGTTTCAGGCCGGCGTGGTTGGATCGGTGCAGTGGCAGGGCTGGTGGCGGTTGCGTTATCCACCGCCGGCCTCGCGTCGGTCGCTGCCGTACTGGTCGTGGAGATTTTCGTCCGTGTGCGAAATCCTTCCAGGGGAGCGCCAAAGAGGTTCCTCGTTTGGAATGGCGTGCTGCTGATCGGTGGCCTTGCACGTGCGGGGTGGAGCGCGGAAGCGATCGGGCAGCGAGGGTTCGCCTGGGACCATGCGCCGGTCCTCGCAGTGGCGGCGGCGCTGGCTGCTCTGGTCTGGGGACTCGCCAGTGCCGTGCGACGTAGGGGCGCCGACACAGATAAACATCAAGCGCTTGTTCTGCTGGGTCTGTGGGCCTGCCTGATCGCAGGGTTGCGCAGCGACTTGTCCGCGCTTTGGCCGCTGATCGTCGTTATCGCGCTGGCAACCGTCATCTCCGAGTTGAGCCACGTGAGTGCGTCACGCGCGCGCGTTGCGTGGCTGGGCGCGGGTTTCTGGCTGCTCGTGGCGGTCCAGAGCGTGAATCTGTCATCGGCCAGTCTTGCGCCGCAGGTCGAGCAAACGAGGAAAGGGCAGGAACGAGCCCGGGCCACGCGGCTCGCCGTCGCGCGCAGTGACGTGACCGGGCTGGGGCCGGCGCTGGGCCTGACGGAGTCGGAGGTCGTGCGGATTCGTCCACTGCTGCTGGGATCTGATTTCCGGCCGTGGCTGCCGGCCGCCGTGCGCCATCCCCTGAAGCTGCAGGCCCAGGCAGACGTACCGGGATTTGCGGCCGACGGAGCACCGCCTTTGCCGGCGCTGCCACCCGGTTCGACCGTGATCGGCACCTGGGACGCATCCTTGGCCAGCGGCGCGGGTACACCGGGGGAGTGGGTGAGTGCGGAGGCGACAACCCAGTTTCCGTTGTTGCAGTTTCACGTTGCCGGCCGCCTGGCGCGACCGGACACACGGCTTTGGCTCACGGGGCAAGACGGTGAAGAGCGGGAGCCTCTGCAGGCGCGCCTCGATGCCACCGGAGGGTGGCGGAGAACGAACCTCGAGGTCACACCGGGTCCATTCCGGGTGCAGCTGCGTGACGAGTCGGCCGAGAATTGGATCGCGATGACCGCGCCGATCGAGCTGGGCCGGGGAACGTGGCTGGCCGGAAAGAGTGCAGATCTCTGGCCTTGGTTGTTTGGCTTTGGCGGGATGGTCGTTACGGGCGCCGTGCTGCTGGGTTGGAGCGCGGCTTGTCGCGAAGAACCTTCATGGGCGACGCTGCGCTGGGTGCCATGGCTGGGCGTGGCGCTGTATGCGGTGGTGCTGTCGGCCCGGCTCGATTCATCGGCGGCCGGGTCCGACGCCGCGGGCTACCTGGGATCAGCGCAGCTGTTGACCGAGGGCAAGCTCACGGTCGCCGCGCGGGAGATCCCTGGCGTGTCGCTTCCGGCGTGGGCGTATGCGCCGCTCGGATTCAGTCCGCGCGAGCAAGGTGGATTGGCCCCGACGTATCCGACCGGATTGCCGCTGATGATCGCGGCGTTGCAGCAGATCCTTCCGCGCGGCGTCGCGGTCGAAGCGATCAGTCTACTCCACTTGGTGGCGGGCGTTTGTCTGGTCTATGCGCTGGCCCGGCTCTGCGGACTTCGCGCGGGCTGGGCCTGGCTCGGCGCCGGCTTGATCGGATTGGGACCCATCTACCTCTACAATGGCGTCCAGCCGCTCTCGGATGTCGCCTCGCTCGCCTGGGTTTCGTTCGCGCTGTGCTGCGGATTGCGGTCACGCGATGGCTCGCGTTGGACCTTGGCCGCCGGGGCGACCGTGGCGATGGCCGTGCTCCTGCGGCCGACGAATGCGCTCATCATTCCCGCCGTGGCGATCCTGCTGCCGTCGTGGCGCTCGGTGCCGGTCTTCCTTGCCGGTGCGCTGCCGGGCGCCATCTGGCAGTGCACGCATGCGTGGCTGACGTATGGGCATCCACTTGCGACCGGGTATGGCGATATTTCAGGCGCCTTCGAGTGGCGCTGGCTGCCTCTGACGCTGCCTCACTACGGCTGGTACCTCACGGGACTGGTTTCTCCGGCGGTCTGGCTGGCGCTGCTGTCGCCGTGGTTTTCCGGTCTGGAACCGCGCATTCGGCGCGCGCTCAGTCTCATCGCATTCGGTTACTTTGCGCTCTATGCCTTTTATTTCTGCACGCATGAAACGTGGTGGTACCTGCGCTTCATCCTGCCCGCGTTGCCGGCCGTGATCGTCCTTGCCCTGCGCGTCGGACAGACGGTGACCGACAAGCTGCAGATGAACGGGCATACGCTGCATCACGCCCGGTACGGCCCGGTGCTGGCGGTCGCGCTGGTGGCGCTGCCGCTGGTGCAGAGCCATCGCTTCAACGCGCTCGAGCCCGCCCGAGGCAATCGTCTGTATCGGGAAATCGCCCAAGAAGTGCAGACTTCGACCGCCGACGGTGCGATTGTCATGGCGCTGCAGGCCAGCGGGACCTTGCACCTCTCGACGGATCGGGTGGTGCTGCGGTTTGATCAGTTGACCCGGGACGAGAACACGCGGGCGGCGGCTCGGGCGCTGGCACTGGGTCGTCCGGTCTATGCCGTGTTGTTTGGGTTTGATCGCACGGCCGCAGGTGACCGATTGCCGGCGGGCGATTGGGAGCTGCAGCGCAGTTGGGGCGATGTCGAACTGCGGCGGCTGACCGCGCTTGCGATGCCGGACGGGGCAGAGCGGTAGCGGCAAGAGGTCGGAAGTCAGAGGTCGGAGGTCAGGTCGGATCTCTGCGGCTTTCGTTTCCCTAGGAATTCAGCTAGCGACTGTTGCTGCACCTCTGGCGGGTTCTGTATTTCGGATGCTTGGACCCGGATGACTATCGCCCTATCCGGACCGGCCTCCGCGAGGCCAGCTACATCGATCTTCGTTAAGGCGGGTTGAGCGCCAACTGCGCGTCGTAGAGCGCGAAGGCCAGGCGACGCGCGCCGGGGCCGTCGCCTTCGGTGACCGCGGGTGTATCCGTGGTGAACACCACGGGATTGTCACCGGGCGTGAGCGCGAGCGGGATCGAAAACGGCGTCCGTGGTCCGTCCACGCGTCCGCGCCAGAGTTCCCGGCCTGCGTGGCTGATGATGACCGTGCGCGGAACGAGGCTGTGGAGTTCCCCTGAAAATACACCGGTGCGCGGCCGGTCGGAGCGGAGCTCCAGCGCGAGTGTCGCCTGCTCGGCGCCCCACGACCACGTGTGGTCGGCATTTCGTTCCACGGCAGACCAGCCGCTTTGGATCTCCACAAGGGAAACCGCTCCTTGCGCACGGCTGGCGTCGAGTTCCCGCGAGTAGGGCAGATCGCGCAGCGCGAGCAGACCCGAGGCGACGCCGACATTGCCGAGCAGCAACCAGACGATTGATGCACGAGTGCGGAAAGCCAGGACATTGAACGCGAGGGTCAAGGGCAGGAGCACGCGCATCGATGCGCCGGGAAACCCTTCCCACACCGCGGTGTTGAGGATGAGCATGAGCCCGGTGTAGGCCGCGCCGAGCCGCCACCAGCGGTCATCGATCTTCCGCCAGCGGGTCAGGATGAATACGGCCTGAACCGTGAGGCCGAGCGTCGCCAGCACGGTGGTCCAAGCGAGGATCGGGTCATTGGTGTCGCGCAGCGCGGACAGGACTTCAGTCCATTTTTCGACGAAGCCGGAACCGGGCAGCGTCAGGTTGCTGAATCCCTGGTTGGCCGGGCCGACCTGCCAGCGGATGTACGCCAGCCAGCACGCCAGGGGAATGGCGACGACCAGGCCGATCCGGACGTTACGGCGCGACAGCCAGGGTCGTTCCACCAAGGCGGCCAGGCCGAGGACGGCGGTCTCGCGTGCGAGAGCGGCGGCGGCCAGCCAGCCGGCGGAGGCGCGGAGGCGTCCGGATTCCACCGCGAGCATCGACGCGGCGATCAGCGTGACCATGGGAAGGTCACTCAACGCGAGACGGACGCTGTTGAGCGTGCCGGCAGAAAGCATCATGCCCGCCCAGGCCAGCCAGCCGCGAATATCCGAGACGCCGAGCAGGCGCCAGAGCAGCAGGGCCAGCGCGGCCCAGGCCACGAGGTTCAATGAAGCGTAGATGTGGACGATCCACTCCGGCTGGCCGAGGGCCACGATCCAGGCCACGACGGGTGGCAGGATGCGCCGTGCACGATAGGACAGGTTGTCCATGGCGCGCAGAAGTTCGTCGGACTTCAGGAGGGGATCGTAGGCGATCTGCGCGTAGTACAGGCCGTCATAGCCCCCCGTGTCGCGATGCACGTAGATCGACGGATCGTGAAACGCCGCAATCTTGAGGTCATCGTTCTCAGCGTTGAGCTGAAGAAATGCGGTGAACCCGTAGGCTGGGTGCCACAGGCGGATCATGAGGCCAGCGAAGAGCAGCACCACCGCGAGGGCGGCGAGTCGAGGGAGCCAGGGACGAATGCGTTCGAGCCCACGCATGAAGCCCGAGCGTGGTTTTACCCAGTGCTGGGGCGCAACACCTTAACATCGGGAGATCCGATGACTGAACCGATCCAACCCGGAGGTCGCGCAGAGACGCAGAGCCGCAGCGAGAAGTGGAGCGGCAGAGGCAAGAAGTCAGAGGCCAGGTCGGCCCTGGGCGGTTTCCGCCTTCCCTGAAGGCTGTTTATGCCTTTCTCAGCGGCTCCACGTCTCTGCGCGAGTTCTGTCGCTCGTGGAGTTTCGGATTACCACGGATGATCGCCGCGCTGGCCGCGAGATCGCGGCTGGGCCGCGTCGCTGACGTAGAGCGGAAAACGGACGCGATGGGTTTCGGTCCAGACCGGCGCGACTTGGCCAGGCGCGGATGCGGATCCGGGGTCGGTGGGTGGCGTCTCGGGTGGCTCGGCGGAGCGAAACCAGGCAGGAAGAAAAACGAAGGTGTGAAAAAGCGAGAGTTTCATGGCGGGCAGGGGCGGTGAGGCGTTCCGGGTCGGAACAGGATCAGGCGAACGGTCGAGGAGGGCGGGCTCAGGTGTCATGGGTGCGGTTGAGAAAGGATTGCCAGAGGGCGAGGACCATGAAGTCGCCGCGCAGCTTGCGGGCGCCGGCTTCGCGGATCTGGCGGACGCGTTCCTTGGAGAGGTCGAGTTCGCTCGCGATGTCATCGAGCGTGGCGTCCTCCAGGTAGTAGCGGCGGATGACGTGGGCGTGGTTGTCCGGCAGGCGGTCGAGCGCGGCTTGCAGCGTGGCCGAAACGTCCTGGGCCTCGGCGGACTGCGCCGGACACGCGGCATTGCGATCGACGAGGACGTGGCGCGGTTCGCCGGCTTCGTTGGTTTCATGGACCGAGCAGGTGTCGGCCGCGGCCGCGAGCGCCTCGACTTGGTGCAGCGCTTCCAGCGTGAGTCCGGCGGCCTCGGCGACTTCGGCCGGCGAGGGGACACGACCGGTGGTGCGCTCGAGCTCAAGCGTGGCCTGGCGGATGGCGTTGATCTGGCTGCGGCTGCGACGGGAAAGCGGATCGAGGCGACGGAGTTCGTCGAGCATGGCTCCGCGCACCCGGGCGTGACTGAGCGCGGCTTCCGTGCCACCGCTACGGACAAAGGATTCGATCAGGGCCACCTTTCCCGCGCTGGCGAGGTCCTCGCGCGAGACATGCGCGGGTAGCCGGCGGGAAAGCTGGCCCAGCACCGTGTCCACGACCGCGAGGGTGCGGGCGAGAGACGGTTCAGGGGGTTCCAAGGAGGAGTTCATGACACGGTCGTCACCGCGACTGTTCGCGGGACAGCAAAATGAAAATGGGTAGGACAGGAGTGATCTGGAGCTGACCGACCAACGCCGGCCTTCATCCCGGGTGTGAACCGCCTGCGGAGTTGAACCACGGCTCAGGTCGCTCGGTCCGGGAAGACTTCTCCCGGATCCGCCCTCAATGACCGTGGGTAAAATGAGATCGCCGCCTGCACGGACCAGCCGTGGAGCAACCAAAACAAAGATTCCGAAGGAAGATTCACACCAGCGTCCCTCTCGGCCCGGTAACGGGACGGATTGGACGGCCGCGGGATGAAGGCGGGCGTTGGCTGATTCGTTGGGCTCAGCAGTGAAGCCGCAAAGGGACTGTGAAGACGGGCTCGAGGCCCGGAGTCCGGAAGCGGCGGGACACAAAAAAACCACTTCCGGGAGGAAGTGGTCCGGTCAGACGAATTTCAGTGAAATTCAGCAGGAACCACTTCCGATGACGCCGCGGCAATAAAAACCGCGAAACGCTGCGATGGCATTGCCTCGCATGGCACCATTGACGCCTCGAACCGCCAGCATCGCGGTCCGGAGTGCGCTACGGCGCATCTGGGCAGAGATGTTGTGGGGGAGGGTGATCATGGTGAGGGGGAAGGGTTAAGTAGGTGCAAAAAGAGAGAACGGCCAATCGCCGGAAAAAATCAAGAGGGGGCGCAAAGATTTTTTGGAAACCCCGTTTCCGCTGCTTCCTCCGCCGCAATTACCGGTTGTCTCGTCTGCGCGGAGCACTCCTTGTGGGGCGATGTCGTCTGTCGTCGCCACGCCGCCCGCGCCGCTCGCTCCCTTGCCGGGACCGTATAACGCGGACGCGGTCCTGGATCGCTTTCTCAAGGTCGCGGCCGACAAGGGGCTCGAACTCTACCCGGAGCAGGAAGAGGCGATCCTTGAACTCTTTGCGGGCCGCAACGTGATCCTGAACACGCCAACCGGTTCAGGGAAATCCCTCGTGGCGGCGGCAATGCATTTCAAGGCGCTCTGTGCGGGCGAGCGGTCGGTTTACACGTGTCCGATCAAGGCCTTGGTCAATGAGAAGTTCCTGTCGCTCTGCCGCGACTTCGGCCCGGAGCACGTCGGCATGATGACCGGCGATGCGAGCGTGAATCCCCAGGCCAAGGTGTTGTGCTGCACGGCCGAGATCCTCGCCAACATGGCGCTGGCCCGGGGGGCGCAGGCGGGCATCGCGGCCGTCATCATGGACGAGTTTCACTACTACTCGGACGCGGAGCGCGGCTACGCCTGGCAAGTGCCGCTGATCACCATGACCCAGTCGCGCTTCCTGCTCATGTCCGCGACGCTGGGCGAAACGGCGTTCTTTGAGCGAGAGATGACCAAGTTGACGGGCGCGCCGTCGGTGACCGTGCGCAGCGACCGTCGACCGGTGCCGCTGGAGTTCGAGTATTCCGAGACGCCGTTGCCCGAGCGCATTGCCGCTTTGCTGCAGGCGAGCCGCTCGCCGATCTATCTGGTCCACTTCACGCAGCGGGCCGCTTCCGAGGCCGCGCAGGACCTGATGAGCCTCAATGTCTGCACCAAGGAGGAAAAGGCTGCGCTCGCGACGGAGCTTGAGGGCGTGCGTTTCAACAGTCCCTACGGCAAGGACATGAAGCGCTGGCTGCGTCACGGCGTCGGCGTGCATCACGCCGGCCTGCTGCCGCGCTACCGCATCCTCGTCGAGCGGCTCGCGCAGAAGGGGCTGCTCAAACTCATCTGCGGCACGGACACACTGGGTGTGGGCATCAACGTGCCCATCCGCACGGTCCTGTTCACCCAGCTCTGGAAGTATGATGGCCAGAAGGCGGCCATCCTTAATGTGCGCGACTTCCGCCAGATCGCCGGCCGCGCCGGACGCAAGGGCTATGACGATCGCGGCTTCGTCGTGGTGCAGGCGCCCGAGCACATCATCGAGAACAAGCGCGCCGAGGAGAAGGCTGCCAATGATCCAGCCAAGCGCAAGAAGCTCGTGAAGCGCGCCGCCCCGGAGGGCATGGTCGGCTGGGATGCGCGGACGTTCGAAAAGCTGATGACCGCGCCGTCCGAGGCGCTGCAGTCGCGCTTCGATGTTTCAGCGGGCATGCTGCTGCTGGTGCTCAGCCGGGATGAGGATGGCTGCCGTGCGATGCGTGCGCTGATCAACGACTGTCACGAGACGGCGCACCGCAAGCGCGCGCTCCGCCGTCGGGCGTGGCAGCTTTTCCGCGCGCTCTTGGACCGTGGGATCATCGCGTGGATCCCGCCCGAGCCGTCTGGACGGAAACTGCGGGTGAATGCGGAGCTCCAATACGATTTTTCCCTGCACCAGGCGCTGTCGCTCTACCTTATCGACACGCTGCCGCAGCTCGACCGCGAATCGCCGGATTATCCGTTCGATGTCCTCACCCTGTGCGAGGCGATCGTCGAGGATCCGGACCAGATCCTGCGCCGGCAGGTGGACCGCCTCAAGGGCGAGAAGGTCGAGGAATTGCGGGCGGCGGGCGTGCCCTACGAGGAGCGCATGGAGAAGCTGGAGGAAATCGAGCATCCGAAGCCATTGCGCGAATTCCTGTACGAGACCTTCAATGCCTTCGCCGCAGCGCACCCGTGGGCCGACCGGGAAAATGTCCGCCCCAAGTCGATCGCGCGCGAGATGTACGAGCGCTACCAATCCTTTGCTGACTATATCCGTGAGTACGGACTCGAGCGCTCGGAAGGACTCCTGCTGCGCCACCTCTCGCAGGTCTGGAAGGTCCTGAGCCAAACCGTGCCCGAGGAAGCGAAGACGGAGCCGGTCGTGGAAATGGAACTCTATTTCCGGGAGCTCATCCGCGGGATCGACTCGAGTCTGCTCGAGGAATGGGAACGCCTGCGCAACCCCGAGTATGTCGCGCCTGAGGCGGAAGCGGACGGTCGTCCGGCCCGGCCTGCGACCTATGATGTCACCCGTGATCGCGCCGAGTTCCGCCGCCTGACGCGAACCGCGTTGCTCGGCTTTCTCCAGGATGTCGCCGCACGTGACGCGGAGGCCGCAGCGTCGCGCCTGCCGGCGGTGCCGGTGCAGGCCGGGGTGGTGTCTCCCACCGAGGCGCGCCGGATCGAGGACGCCTTCAAGGCCTACTTTGATGCCCGCGGACGCTTCCGCCTCGATCCGGAAGGCCGCGCGGCGAAACACACCCATTGGGACGAGACCGATCCCGACCAATGGACGCTGGCCCAGATGCTGATCGATCCCGAGGAGCACAACGACTGGGAGGCGACGTTCACGCTGTCACTCGCTGAGTCACGGGCTGAAAACCGGCCGGTGATCCGCTTCATGGGCGTGCGCGCCGTCGGTGCGATCGAGCAAACGCCGAGCGATGCTTGATGTAGCCGGGCTCGCTGAGCCCGGTCCTATTTTAGATTGATCGAACCGCAATCCCCGGGGTCAGCGACCCCGGCTACACCCACCCGGTCAGCGATCCCGCGGCAGGCGCGAGCCTTCCAGCCAAAGTGGCTTAGGATCCGCCCGACGCTTGGGCTCCAGCAGTCTGCTCGGCACGGCCGGTTCGAATGAGGAATCAAATCGCGGGAGATTAGCCTCCAGCTGACGCAGCGTGCGGGTCCGGGCAAGTTGGGCCGTTGGCGTTGGTGACTGCGGCGCAAGAAGATGCTCGGAAGACCGCGTGACCAAGGCTCCGGAAAAGGCGCCCAAAGGACCGGTCGAGGGGCGGGCGGTGCGGACTGCGGGTTCGGCCGCGTGCAACGAAACGACGATGGCTCCCGTGAACACGACGGCGGCGAGCGTCTTGCCCCGGCGCAGTGTCGCGAGCGCTTTCATCGGTGAAGACGGGTAGTCGTTAGAAGCGCAGGATGCCCAAGGCTCGCGCCGCTTCGTTCGCGATCGGCAGCACGGGCCGGTCGGCGCGTACATCCTGCAACCGGAACTCCAAGTCGTAGCGCAGTTCCTCCGCGGCGCGGCGCAGGTCGGTGATGGTGCGGTAGGTTCGCTTCGTCATCCGCCGGCGTTCCCAATCGGAAATCCACTCGGCGCAGGTCGCGAGCTTCTGGGTCTCGGTCGCGTTGCGCCAGAGCCCAGCGTCGGCCTGCTTCAACTTTCCTTCGCGGTGCCACTCCTGCGCGGCAAACGCGGAACCAGTCGTAAAGAACGCCAGCAGGGCCAGAGCAACGAGGGTCTTCATAGGGGCGAAGTGTCCGGGTGGACGAGTTGAGGCTGTCGCAACCATGGGCTTTCCGGACAAAAAGACAAGCTGACGCGCAGGGAAGGGAGGCTTTTGCAACTTTTGCCCAGACTGCGGGGTGATGGAGGAAATCACGGGGCTGTCCCCACCACCCAACCTAACTCCTACCCACCATGAATCGTTTCGCTCGCTCCTCCTTCGCTGCCCTCGTTCTCGCCACCGCCGGTCTGCTGTCCGCTTCGGCGGCCGAGCCCGGCTTTGTTGATTTCGGATCCTTTACCCCTTCGGCCGGCGGTGAATTCGTGGAGGTCAACCTTCAGGAAGGTCTGATCAAGTTTGCCGCCCGCATCGCCGCCAAGGAAGAGCCGGCCGCCGCGGAGGTCCTGCGCGGACTCAAGCGCGTGCGGGTCAACGTGATCGAACTTGATGACACTAACCGCAAGTCCACGACCGAGCGGGTCGAAAAGATCCGGACCGAGCTCGCCAGCCAGGGCTGGGAGCAGATCGTCACGGTCAAGGGCCGTTCCGACGAAAATGTCGTCGTGTTCATGAAGACCAGCGGCGAGGACGTCATTGAAGGCATCGTCGTCACCGTGATCGAGGACGACCGGAAGGCTGTGCTCGTCAACGTTGTGGGTCAGATCAAGGCCGACCAGCTGGCCGAACTCGGCGAGCGCCTCGACATCGAGCCCCTCAAGGGCTCGAAGCTCGCCCTGCGCCGCTGATCAACCGTCAGCCATCCGCCTCCTTAATTCCCATGAACCCGCCTCCGCTCGCCGCGCCGCGTCCTCGACGTCATCTGTGGCGCTGGATTTTCGGCTCCTTCGCTTTGGGTTTTCTGCTCGTGGTCGCGGCCGTCGCGAATGTGGTCACGCTCAGTCGCGATGCCGCGGCGCTGCGGCGCGCCGTGGTGCGGGCCGGTGATCTCGATCTCTCGACCAAGGTTCAGGTCTCCACCGGTCCTGTCCTCCTTGGTCTGGCCCGAAGTGTCACGGCCCTGATTGACGACATCCCGGCCGAGGCTCGGCAGGGACTGGCTGCCGTGCGCAAGGCCAGTGTCGGGGTTTACGACCTCGATCGTGATTCTACCGAAAAGGACCACTCACGCATCCTTGAGGAAGCTGACCAGGGCCTGCGCGGTCGCGGGTGGTCCCGCTTGGTGGCGGTCCGGAACAGCGAGAGCACGGTGGTCGTTTACGCCACGGATGAAAACTTCACCGGATCGTCGATGCGCGTCTGCCTCGCCGTTTACAATCAGGAGCAACTCGTCATCGCCTCCGCCACGGTTCAGCCTGAGGCGTTGATGGATTTGATCGAGCGCTCGTTGTGAGGTGGTGGTGACGTTGTAGCCGGGCTCGCTGAGCCCGGTTCAGCTGGCGATTGCCGGACCGGCCTCAGCGAGGCCGGCTACAACGATCCAGCGTTGGTCGTTCCACCTTCTCGATCTGATGATCCCGCGTTGCCAGCCGGCGGCGTGATGCAAGAGTAGGGGGCATGGCCGCGCTGCCCACCATCCTGCACCTCGATGCCGACGCTTTCTTCGTCGCGGTGGAGCAGGCGCGCGATCCCTCGCTCCGCGGAAAAAAAGTCGCGGTCGGGGGACGCGAGCGGGGCATCATTTCCTCGGCGAGCTACGAGGCCCGGGCCTGCGGGGTCTACACGCCGATGCCCTCGAGTCAGGCCCTGCGGGTCTGTCCCGATCTGATTCTCGTGCCGCACACCGGGGGCGTTTACAGTGAGATGTCCCGCCGGATGTTCGACCTGTGCGAGCAGGTCACGCCCGTCGTCCAGCGCAACTCGATCGACGAGGGTTACCTCGACCTCGCGCCCTGCGGCTTCAAATCGGCGGTCGAGATCGAGGCCGTCGCGCGACAACTGCAGCAGCGGATCTGGGATCAACTCCAGATCACGGTTTCGATCGGCGTTGCGACCAACAAGCTCGTCTCGCAAATCGCCTCGAAGCTCCGCAAACCGCGCGGATTCGTGGTGGTGCCGGCGGGAACCGAAGAGGCCTTTCTGGCCCCGCTCGGGATCGGTCGCCTGCCGGGCATCGGGACCAAGACCGAAGCGGCGCTCAAGGCCCACGGCATTGTCCTGATCAGTGATCTTTTCTCCCGCACGGAATCCGAACTGCACGCCGCGCTGGGCAATGGCTGGCGCGAGGTGCTGGCCATGGGGCGGGGTGAAGACAATCGGCCGGTTGAGACGGAACACGACGACGCGAAGAGCTACTCGCAGCAGGAAACCTTCGGCGCCGATATCAGCGCGTTTGCGCTGATCGAAAAAATCGCGAAGCGCATGATCGACGAACTCATGCCAAAGATCCGGGCTGACGGAAAGCGGGTGCGCACGATGACGGTGAAGGTGCGTTACCCGGACTTCACCCAGGAGTCACACGGCCGCAGTCTGCCCGAGGCGACCGATCTCGAGCAGCCCTTTTACCCTATGGTCGAACCACTGCTGCGCCAGGCCTGGACCAAGCGACGACCGCTGCGGCTGATCAGCGTGCGCTTCTCAAACGTCGAGGACGGTTCCGCCCAGCTGGATCTGTTTGCCGCCGACGGAGAAAAGCGCCGGCGACTGGCGGCCGTGCTCGACAAACTGAACGACCGTGGGCGCTCGGGCGTGGTGAAACATGGCCATCAGCTCGGGCCTGCGCCCTGATTCAGCGGAACGGCATCCGATCCTTGCCCGCGAATCACACGAACCGGCGCGAATTCAATCCGGGGTAAACCACAGAATACACGGAACACACGGAAAGAGACCCGAAGCCCTTGTATGGGATTCAGAATCGCAGCTCTGATTCCGTGTGTTCGGTGTGTTCCGTGGTCCTCATCTGAATTTTCGCGGATATTAGTATGATGAGCGGGCGGTGGCCGGCAGGAATCGGTTCTGCGCCACAATTTCGTTAAACGTAGGGGCGCGCCTCGTGCGCGCCTTCGGAGGGCGTGGTCGAGCCACGCCCCTACAGAAACAGCGGGCGAGCCACCTGCGCTCCCGGATGGGGCTGCGCCATAATTTCGTTGTGCCGGCCTGAACCTTGGCTCGAGTAGGGGCATGCCGTCGTCCGAACTCCTCGCTCGCAGTGAAGCCGCCCGTGCCGTCGTGCTGGCGCAGACCGAATTGCTCCACCGTGAGTTCGGTCGGGCCCAGAGCCACTGGAAAAGCGATGGCACGCGGGTGACGGCGGTCGATGTCGCGATCTCGGAGAATATCGTGATGGCGTTGCAGGCGCGCTTTTCGGAGGATCAATTCTTCAGCGAGGAGCTCACGCAGGCAGACGCCCCGATCCCGGTGACGGCGCGGTTTTGTTGGGTGCTCGATCCGATCGACGGGACCAACAACTACGCGATGGGCATTGCCCACTGTGCCATTTCGCTCGCCCTGCTGGAGAACGGCCAGCCTGTGTTTGGCGTGATCTACGATCTCGCTCGGCGCTCACTGATGCATGGCGGGCCGGGTTTCGGTCTCTTCGATGGCGAACGCGCGGCTCGGGTCAGGACGGAGGTGCCGGGCCCGCAAACGATGGTCGGCTTTCACAGTCCGATGGATAAGCGCCATGCAGGCGATGCGGAGCGCATGGTGCGCGAGTTCAAGATCCGCAGCCTCGGCAGCAGCACGCTGCACTTGGCCTATGTCGCGGTCGGGATCCTGGATGGAACGATCGACCACAATGTGAAGATCTGGGACATCGCGGCGGCGATTCCGCTGGTACTGGCCGGTGGCGGGCAGGTGGAATTTATCACGCCGTCACCGCTCCCGCTGCGCACCTTCGATCTCAAGATGGGCCGGATCTTCTACCTCGCCGGCAGCCCGGTCATGTGCGCCCACGTGCGCAAGGTCCTCGGGCAGTGAACGGGTTGGCGCAGGGAGCGCGGGCCGCGGGCCCGCTGAACTGCGGATTGCGGAGTTCGGAATGAATCGAACCGAAACCCAGCGGGCCAGCGGCCCGCGCTCCCTGCGACAGGAAAGACCTTAAACCTGGTAGGTTTGCAGCGGCACCGGGTCGATGACCTTGGTGTTCGGCGCCTTGATCGCGAGTTCGCGGGCAAACCAGTCGCGGGCCGCCTGATCGCCATGCGTGAGAATGAGGCTGCGCGGGGTCGCCTGGACCGCGAACTCAAGCAATTCCTCGCGGTCAGCGTGACCGCTGAGCTCGAACCGCTCGACCCGCGCCTTGACCTTGGCCTTAACGTTGGCGGTCTCGAACAGGAAGGTGTCGCCCGGCTTGGTCTTGAGCAGCTTGCCGCCCGGGGTGTCCTCGTCGCAGTAGCCGACAAAGCCGATCGTGTTGCGCGCATGACCGAGGAGGCCCGATGCCAGCGTGTAGCTGGGCGTGCTTTCCACCAGCATGCCGGAAGAAATGATGTAGAGCGCGTTCTGCTGTGGATCCTCGCCTGGCTTGAGAACGCGGGGCAGGGGCTTGAGCTTCAGGTCCTTGACGACCTTGAGCGAGAAATTGACGTGCTTGGTCTTGCGCGAGATCTCGTCGAAATACTCGGCCAGCGCCATGCCGAGACCCGACGCGTAGATCGGGCAGTCCACGACTTTGCCGAACTTTCGGCCGTCATGGATGATCGAGAGAATCTCCTGCATGCGTCCGAGGGCGAAGACCGGAATGAGGAAGGATCCGCCCCGCTGGATGGTGTCGTTGATCGATGTGACCAGGCGACCGACCTCGTTCATGCGCTCCTTGCCGAGCGGGCGCTCGGTCGTGCCGCGGGTCGTCTCCATGACGACGGTGTCAAAATGGCCGGCCGGGAAGCGCGCGCCCTGCAGGGTGCGCTGGTTCTCGAAGAGCACGTCGCCGGTAAAGAAGATGGCGCGGTGCTTGTGGTGGATCTCGAAGGCGGCGGCGCCGGCCACGTGACCCGCCGGATGAAGGATGATCTCGATCTCGTCCTTCTTGCCGCGGAACTTCTTGGCGTGGCCGAAGGGCAGGCCGGTGAAGCGACGATTGATCCGGTCGATCTCCTCGTGGGTGAAGAGCGGGTAGTCGGGGATGTTCTGATCCTCCTTCTGGCGCAGCATCACGCTGGCCGAATTGTGCAGCATGCGCTCGATGAGCAGCCGGCTGGAGGTCGTCATGATCACGGTCGCCTCGGGGTGTTCGCGCATCGCGAGCGGTAGGCTCCCGATGTGGTCGAGGTGACAGTGCGTGACGATGATCAGATCAAGGGAAATGCCACGGATGGCCGCGAGATCCGGGGTGGCCCGGCGGCCCACTTGTTTGGGATTCAACCCGCAGTCCACGAGGATGTTGATATCCCCGATCTGGACAAACAGCGAGTTGGCTCCAATACCGCCATCGCGGTTCAGGTCGATTAACTTCATTAATGCCGACGAGGGAGAGGCAGACGGTCGGTGGGGGCAAGCGTAACTTTCCCGCCACGAAGGGCCCGCCCCGTGATTTAGGCGCTCAGCTGGCCGGATTATTCGCCGGAATCACCAGGTTGAACGGTGGCAGGATAACGTGGATACGCGCGCCAAACTCATCCGCCCCGTGAAAGGACCCTTGGGCCCGCGCGTCGGTCGCCGTCACGTGGTAACTGTTGTAGGAGAACTGTTCACCCGGAGCGAGGCGCGGGGTTTCGCCGACGATCTTGTCGCCCTCCACGACCAGCCGGGTGCCGTCGGCATGGTCGATCACCCATTTGCGCCCCAAGAGGGTGACCACCCGGTCCGAGCCGTTGCGGACGGTGATGAAATAAACGAAGGCGTGCGGCTTGTCGGGCGGCAGGCTCATGCCCCCGTGGTGATAGACCAGCCGGTCAAGGCGGGCGGTCAGGCCGGGGAGCTCGTGCGAAGGGGTGGACACCCCTCCAACAGAAGCGATCCGGCCCGGGGCGCAAGCCCGGCGGAACGCCCGACGGGCGAAGCTGCAAGAGGTCAGATGACAGAGGTCAGAAGTCGGGAAGACCGGGGTGCAGTCAGAACATCCTTAACGATCGAGCATGGTTTGAACCGGCATCTAGGGGGAGCCGACGACGTCGGATTTGTCTGAACTGACCTCCGACCTCTGGCTTCTGACCTCTGACCGATTCAACCCAAGCTTGCCACCGCCGGACGAGGCGCGCACAAACGCCCGTTTATGGAAAAACTGGCCCTGTTATCGGTGAGTGACAAAAGCGGCCTCGTCGACTTTGCGACGGCCCTCGTAAAGCAATTTGGTTACCGCCTGCTGTCCACGGGCGGCACGGCCAAGCTGCTCGCCGAGAAGGGCCTCCCGGTCACCGAGGTGAGTCAGCACACGGGCTTTCCCGAGATTATGGAAGGTCGCGTTAAGACGCTGCACCCGAAGATCCACGGCGGTCTCCTCTGCCGCCGCGACAAGGCGGACCATCTTGCCCAAGCAGCGAAGAACGACATCGCCCTGATCGATCTGGTCGTTGTGAACCTGTATCCGTTCGAGCAGACCGTGGCCAAGCCGCACGTCGAGTTCGAGGAGGCGATCGAGAACATCGACATCGGCGGCCCGTCGATGCTGCGCAGCGCGGCCAAGAATCATGAGAGCGTTACGGTTGTCTGCGATCCGGCCGACTACTCCGCGGTGCTCGCCGCGTTCGCGGCCCCGGCTGAGCTTGGCGCGCTTCGTCGCCGGCTGGCCCTGAAGGTGTTTCAGCGCACGGGCGCCTACGACACCGCGATCGCGGCCTACCTGCAGTCGCAGGCGGACGGTCCCGATCTGGCCGCGCTCGGTGGATTTCCGGAGAAGCTCACCTTGTCGTACGCCAAGGCGCAGACCCTGCGCTATGGCGAGAATCCTCACCAGCAGGCCGCGCTCTACGGCACGTTCCACGAGCATTACCAGCAGCTGCAGGGCAAGGAGCTCAGCTATAACAACATTCTCGATATCACAGCGGCGACTTACCTGATCGGCGAGTTCGAGCGCCCGACTGTCGCGATCCTCAAGCACACCAATCCCTGCGGCGTCGCCAGCGCGGACACGCTGGAGGAAGCTTGGGAGCATGCCTTCGCGACCGACCGCCAGGCGCCGTTCGGCGGCATCATCATCGTCAACCATACGCTCGGGGGCGGCCTTGCGAAGACGATCGCCGAGATCTTCACCGAGGTCATCATCGCCCCGCGCTTCAGCGACGAGGCCCTCGCGATCTTTGCCAAGAAGAAGAATCTCCGCCTCATGGTCGCCAAGGAGGGCATTGGCCCGGATTCGTTGCAGGAGGTGCGCTCCGTCGTCGGCGGCGTGCTGCTCCAGGACCGGGACAAGACCCTCGGTAATCCGCGCGACTTCAAGGTCGTGACCAAGCGTCAGCCCACGGCCGAGGAATGGGCCGGCATGCTCTTCGGCTGGAAGATCGGCAAGCACGTGAAGTCCAACTCGATCGTGTACTGCCGCGGCGAACGCACGCTCGGCGTCGGCGCCGGCCAGATGGCGCGCGTCGACAGCTCGCGCATTGCGGTCTGGAAGGCCGGAGAGGCCAAGCTCGACCTCAAGGGCTCGGTCGTCGCCAGCGAGGCGCTGTTCCCGTTTGCCGACGGCCTGATCGCCGCCGCCGATGCGGGCGCCACCTGCGCCATCCAGCCGGGCGGCTCCGTCCGCGACGAGGAGGTCATCAAGGCCGCCGACGAGCGCGGCATGGCGATGGTCTTCACCGGCATCCGCCATTTCAAACACTGAGCGAACCGCGGGTTGCCGGCGCGGTCGATGGACCTTACACCTACCGCCATGAAATCCTCCGCCGCGCTGCTGCTCGCGCTCCTTGCCGCCCTGGCCACCGGCTGCACGACCGTCCCGGAGACAGGGCGTCGCCAGCTCATGCTTGTCTCCGCCTCCGAGGAGGCCGGCATGGGCCTCGAGGCCTTCGCGCAGATCAAGAAGACGGAAAAGCTGTCGCAGGACGTCGAGACCAATGCGCGCATCCAGCGCATCGGCCGTCGCATTGCCCAGTCGGTCGGCCGCGAGCTGCCCAACGCGCAGTGGGAATTCGCGGTGTTCGAGTCCGACCAGCTGAACGCCTTCGCGTTGCCGGGCGGCAAGGTCGGCGTGTACACCGGACTGATCAAGCTCGCGGAGAGCGATGATCAGCTCGCGACGGTCATTGGCCACGAGATCGCGCATGTGAGCTCGCGTCACGGCGCGGAGCGCACGTCGCAGAATCTGGCCGTGGCCGGCGTCGGCCTGCTCGCGGGCATCGGGATGGAGGCCAAGGACGTCGATCCCGC
The DNA here is from genome assembly GCA_036401075.1 of Opitutaceae bacterium. GTDB lineage: Bacteria > Verrucomicrobiota > Verrucomicrobiia > Opitutales > Opitutaceae > CAMAXB01. Next base: position 16,452 of record DASWVY010000015.1, on the reverse strand, counting down.
CAAGCGCAACGCGATCCTCGCGGCTTACGGTATCGGCAGCACGGTCGGCCTGATGCTGCCGTACTCCCGTCTGCACGAAACCGAGGCTGACTCGATCGGCCTGCGCTTTGCAGCGGGTGCGGGCTATGATCCGCGCGCCGCGGCGGAGTTCTGGCGGCGCATGGCGGCGGCGAACAAGGGTGGGGCGCGCCCGCCGGAGTTCCTTTCCACGCACCCCGCCGAAGCGACGCGCATCAAGAACCTCGAGGAGATCGCCCCTCGATTCCTGCCGCTCTACGAGAGCGCGCGGGCGCGGTTGGAGCAGCCGTAGTACGTGTTGCTGAGAGCGCGGCCGCTGGCTCGCTTAATTGCGGATTTGGAACGTAGGGGCGCGCCTCGTGCGCGCCCTCGGAGGGCGTGGTCGAGCCACGCCCCTACAATAGCCCACCGGGCCGGCGGACCTTGCTCCCAGGCTTTGGCTATCGCGTTTTCATGATGCTTTGTGGCTGGGATTTTCCTGAGAAAATCCGCTAGCCGCATGGCAGGTGCTACGACAGGATGACGGCATGTTTGACCCCGTCGAAAAGCTAAAGGAATTCATCCGCCATCCGAGCATCTCCGCCGACTCGAAGGCCCACGCCGGCATGAAGGGGGCGCAGGAATTCGTCTCCGGTCTCCTTGGGTCGCTCGGCTTCAAGGTCGAGGTCGTCAAGACCGACCTGCATCCGATCATCCTGGCCGAGCGCGGCGGCGACAAGGCCTGGCCCCACGTGATCATCTACGGCCATTACGACGTGCAGCCGGCCGATCCGCTTTCGCTCTGGCAGACCGCCCCGTTCGAACCCGAGATTCGCGGACGCCGCCTCTACGGTCGTGGCGCCGCGGACAACAAGGGTCCGTTGATGACGCACATCGCCGCCGTGGCCCGCCTGCTGGAGCGCCGGCCGGATCTGCCCCTGCGCATCACCTTCATGATCGAGGGAGAGGAAGAGATGGGCAGCCCGAGCTTCCCGAAGTTTCTCGCCTCGCACCAGGATCGGCTGAAGCAGGCGGATTTCGTTTTTCTGTCCGACACCGGCATCCCGAGTGAGGACCAGATCGTGATCACCTGCGGCCTGCGCGGGCTCGTGCTCCTTGATGTCGAGGTCACCGGTTCCAAGAGCGACCTGCACTCCGGTCTGCACGGCGGTGTGCTGCGCAACCCGATCCAAGCCATCTCCGAGCTCTGCGCCTCCCTGCACACCGCCGACGGCCGGGTCAACGTGCCCGGCTTCTACGACGACGTGCTCGATGTCGAGCCGTGGGAGCGCGAGCAGCTCGCGAAGCTCGGGGGCAACGCGGAAAAGTACCGCGAGTTTCTTGGCATCAAGGCGTTTCACACCGCGCCGGGCTTCACCCCGTTTGAGGCGGTGCGCTTTCAGCCCACGCTCGAGTTCAACGGCATCGGCGGCGGCTACCAGGGCGAGGGGACCAAGACGGTCATCCCGAGCAAGGCCTTCGTGAAAATTAGCTGCCGTCTGGTGCCCAACCAGACGCCCGCCAAGATCCGCGAGTTGCTCCATCGTACGATCCGCGAGCGGATGCCGGCGGACGTGAATTTCCAGATCATCGACCAGCACGAGGGCACGCCCTACATCGTGGTGCCGCCCCATCGCTCAAACACGCCCAAGGATCAGTCGCCCGTGCTCGCCCGTGCCTTCGATGCGGCCGACACCGCGATCGCTGAGGTCTTTGGCAAGGCTCCGCTTTATCTGCGCGAAGGCGGCAGCGTCCCGATCATCGCCGACATCAAGCGCGTGCTCGGCCTCGACTCGGTGATGATGGGGCTCTTCCTGCCCGAGGATAATCTCCACGCGCCCAATGAGAGCTTCCACCTCGGGGTGATGGAGAAAGGGATGAAGGCGTCGGAACTGATCCTGGAGCGCCTCGCAGGCAAGTGAGCTGGGGGCCGGGCTGCTGGCCTGCTCAGGTCGTAGGGGCGTGCCTCGTGCGCGCCTTCCTAACCGGGCGTGGTCGAGCCACGCCCCTACGAAATCAGCGGAGCGGGCGAGCCGCCCACCAAAGGCGGGCAAGCCCGCGCTCTTTGATCAGCGACGCCTGATCGCGATTCTCAGACACAAAAAAGCCCCGGATCACTCCGGGGCTTTTTGTTTAAAGAGAGAACCTGACCTTACTTCTTCAGGATCACGATATCGACGCGGCGATCCTTGCCCATCTGCTCGTCGGTGGCGTTCTCGATGGAATCGAGGTCGCCCTTCGAGAGGGTTTCAAGGCGGGCGGCGGTGACACCGATCGTCTCGAGGTACTGGCGGGCGGCGGCAGCACGACGGTCGCCGAGGCCGAGATTGTACTCGGCAGTGCCACGCCAGTCGCAGTGACCTTCAAGCAGGATGCGATGCTGGGGATTCTTCGAAAGGTAGTCCTGGGCGGCCTGGAGCTTCGTGCGCTCGCTGGCGCGGATGCCGGCCTGGTCGAACTCAAAGTAGACCGGCTGGAGCAGACCGCGGATCGTGTTCTCGTCCTCGATGACGCCATCGCCGCGGGCCGTGAGGCCGGAGGCCGACGGATCGGTGAGGCCAAGCATACCGGCATCGACCGAACTCGGATTGAGGCCGCCGCCCGCACCCGGGCCGAGGACCGTGGAGCTCGGGTCCGGACGAACCGGCTTTTTGGTGCAGCCGGTGAGCGCGAGCACGGTGCTAACGAGGGCGAGGGAGAGCTTCTTCGAGAGGAGATTCATGGACGTGAGATACGCGAGTGGTTTGACCTTATTGAGTAATCAAATTGGGTCGGCAAGTCATTTAACGTCACGTGCCGACCGCAAACCACGCTTCTTGTTTCCTCTTCGACAACGGTTCGCTGCGGGCGGACGCGACCCGGAGCCTCCGAAAGGTCGCCGTCGCCCTCGCGGAACGCCTCGGAAAGCCCGTCCGGCCTGTGTCCCTGCTTCATTCGAGCGGGGTAAATCCCCAGCAACTGGATGGTCGCCCGGCAGAACTGCTCGAACCGGCGCTTGATGCTTTTTTGACGACAGGCGGTCGCGAGGCCGTCCTGTTGCCGCTCTTTTTCGGTCCCAGCGCCGCACTGACCGACTACGTGCCGACGCGACTGGCTGCGCTGCGTGCCCGGCATCCGCAGGCCACCTTTCGCCTGGCCGATGCGCTCGTGCGCGCCGATGAGCCGGCCGATACCCGGATTGCCCAAGCCCTGGCAGACGAAGTTCGCGCCCGCCAAGCGGCGTCGGCGCTGGGCCGCGTGCCGGTCATCCTTGTCGACCATGGGACCCCCCAGCCGGCCGTGACGGCGATTCGCGAGTATCTGGGTGGGCAGCTGCGGCGTGAGCTGGGTGACGCCGTCAGCGTCGTGATCACCGCGTCGATGGAGCGACGCGAGGGGCCGGAGTATGCCTTTAACGAGCCCTTGCTGGAACACGCCCTGCGGCAGCCTCCGTTTAACACCGGGGACGTGATCATCGCGCTGCAGTTTCTCGCCCCCGGGCGGCATGCTGGCGCGGAGGGCGACATTGCGGCAATCTGTGGGGCGGCCGAGGCGGAGCAGCCGGGACTGCGCACGCATGCCACGGCGACGCTCGGTGCGCACCCGCAGGTGATTGCGGTGCTGGCCGATCGCTTTCGCGCGGCCGCGCTACGGTAGCCGGCCGCGCTGAGGTGGGTCCGGACAACGAACTTCAAGCACCGGGCTCAGCGAGCCCGGCTACATTGAGCCAGGTCAGACCGTGTTCTTTGGTTCGATCAGGCCAACCTCGAGCGCGTAGCGCGTCAGGCTCGCCACGTCGTGGAGGTTGAGCTTCCGCATCAGGTTGGTGCGGTGATTGTCGACCGTCTTGACGCTGATGCCGAGCTTGGAGGCGATTTCCTTTGTGCTGTGGCTCTCGGCCACCAGCTGGAGGATCTCGCGCTCGCGATCGGTGAGAAAGTCCGTCGTCGCACTCGCCGCCGGATTGGCGACCACGTTGCGCAGGAGCGCCGCGACCGCGGGGCCGAAGTACGTGCCGCCATTGGCCACGGTCTCGAGGCCCTTTTTGAATTCAAAGAGACCGGCGGTCTTCTCGACAAAACCGTGGGCGCCGGCCTCGAGCATCTCGCGCACGAGGACAGGATTCTCGTGACCGGAGAACACCAGCACGCGCACATTCTTCAGCTGCTTGTTCAAGCGGCGCAGAAGATCGACTCCATTGAGACCGGGCAGCTTGGCATCCAGCACGAGCAGGTCCGGCTTGGTTTCGAGGCAAAGGGTGTAGGCGCTCTGGCCGTCCCCGCTTTCGCCCACCAATTTGTAGTTCGGATCCATGCGCAGGATCTCGACGAGCATTTCGCGGATGGCGGTTTGATCCTCAATAATGACCAATCTTTTCATAAATTCGTACGGTACGGAGTCGATGATAGGACCGTTGCAGCGGCAACGTTAGAACGGCGCTTGGTGCAAAAACCTAAGCGTAACGCATCAAGGAGTGCAGTTTAAAAGCGTTTCGCGCGTGCGAACCAAGCTATTATCGCGGCGTGGAGTCGCAGGAGAGGCGCGCCAACCGAAGTCCCGCAGCTGTGGGACTCCGTCGAACCCGAGAATTTTTATCCGTTGTTGGTCCGGAAGAGGGAAGGCGGATGGCGGTGCCATCCGAAGCTCCAGCGGAGCGGAGGATGGTGGGTCGACCGGGATTGGTGCCGCGCCCGCGGCATCGCTGCGCGACTCCCGACTGCGTCGGGATCCCATCTCCGTCCCGCAGCCGCGGGACTCCGTCGAACCCAAGGGTTCTCATCCCTAGGCCGTGCGGCCTGCGGGGCTCAGACGACCGGGGTGAAACCATGCTCCGTCGGAGCGGAGGATGGTGGGTCGACCGGGATTCGAACCCGGAACCAACAACTTAAAAGGATGCTGCTCTACCGTTGAGCTATCGACCCCCACAAACCAACAAAGCGCGGGGAATACGTTTCGCCAGCCTGAATTGGCAAGCCCTTTTTCCCAAACCCAGGGCCATCCCTCGTGGGGAAAGTTAAGATTCACGGACCCCGCGCGTTGCATCAGGGTCTCATTTCCCCATCCTGATCCAACCGCTTCACTTTGTGGGAACAATCGAACAGTACACGCGTCAAAGGGAGGTTGAACGTATGTCAACCAAAGCTGAAGAAGTGGCACTAGACCGCCTTCTCGTCGATCGCTTCAAGCAGGGCGACCAGTCCGCCTTCGACGAGATGGTGCGACGCTATTGGGACCGCATTTATGCCATGGTCCATCAACTACTTCGGAATCAACAGGATGCCGAAGAGGTGACCCAGGATGCGTTTATCCGGGCACACCGGGGCTTGAGCAATTTCCGCGGCGAGTCGGCGTTCTCGACCTGGCTCTACCAGATCGCGACCAACCTTGCCCGCAATCGGTACTGGTACTGGTGGCGCCGCAAGCGCGACAAGAGCGTCTCCTTCGATCAGCCCGTCGGCGACGACAACAGCACGCCGCTGTCGGAAATGATCGCGGCCGAACTCGAAACTCCGGAGGACGCAACGGTCACGCAGGAACTCGTGGATCGTATCGCGGTCGGAATGGAAAAGCTCGGAGCCAAACACCGCGAAATTTTGATTCTTCGCAACGTCAAGAACCTGTCTTATGAAGAGATCGCCGTCATCCTCGGCCTCTCGGTGGGAACCGTAAAAAGCCGGATTGCCCGCGCGCGCGAAGCCCTTCGCGCCCGGCTCGGCCATGATTTCAAATGAACGACGCACGCTTCATCGAACTGCTCAATCTCTACATCGACCAGGAACTTGCCGCCGGAGAGGTGGAGGAGCTGGAACGGGAGATTGCCCGCAATCCCGCGCGTCGGCGCACTTACGAGCAATATTGCCGCATGCACCGCGGTTGTGCGCTGCTCTTCGAGAACGCCCGCTCGCAGGCACCGCGCCATCCGAAGCTCGACCGCGCGGCCCAGGACGCCGACGAGAAGGTTCTCGCCTTCCCGGAATCGGCCGACGCGCGCGTCGTGCGCGGCCCGTGGGGTCGGGTGGCTTGGGCCGGAGGGCTCGCCGCCGCCCTGGCTGTCGCCGCCCTCCAAGGGCCGGCGATCATGACCGCGCTGCGTGGTCCGGCCGACCTTGCGCCTGATTCCAACGCCACGGCGGTCGCCCGCGTGGCGCCGGTCGCCTCACCGTCGACGGCACCGGCCGCGCGCCAGTCGGATTACCAAGTGGTCGGGCTGATCAATCGCCAGCCGGACACTAGCCGTTTCACGTTCCAGCCCGCGACGACGCCGGAAGCCGACTGGATGCACAGCCTGGAGCTGACGTCCCTGCAGCGGGTGTCGGTCGAGAATTTGCGCTTTGCGACGGAATCATCGGATGCCGCCAGCCGCACGTTCGTCGGCAGCCAGCCCTTCACGCCGGCCCAGAGCGCGGTCGAGTTCAGCGCCTTTCAGTTCCGGAAATAGGCGACACGCCTTCGGTCAGCGTTTTGCCCACCCGGCGCTCGGTCACGAACCGAGCGCCTTTTTAATGAGCTGCTCCGTCGTGGCCTTGGGCCCCAACGTCAGTCCCGCCCGGCGGATCGCCTCGTCGGCGTCCGCGGCCTTGTAGCCCAGGGCCGCCAGCGCCAGCACGGCGTCGCGCACCCGGTGATCGCCCGCGGGCGCGGCTGTCGGTTCGCCCCCTGCGGCCGCCGGGGCGGCTCCCGTTGTTGCACCGACCTTGCTGCGTAATTCGACCACGAGACGCTCCGCGGTTTTCTTGCCGATGCCGGGGCAGCCGGCGAGGGTGGCGATGTCGCCACTGCTGATGGCGTTCGTAAGCAAGGGAAGCGATAACCGGCTCATGATCCCGAGCGCCATCTTCGGGCCTACGCCCGTGACATGCTCGATCATCAGCCGGAAGAAATCCCGCTCCGCCACTGTCGCGAATCCGTAGAGGGTGTGAGCATCCTCGCGATAGATCACGAGCGTGTGCAGTTTCACCGTCGTACCCGAGGCCGGAAGTTTTTCCGCGGTCGTGACCGGGATGTGGACCTCGTAGCCGAGTCCGTTGAGCTCGATGATCGCCCGCAGCGGCGTCGCCTCAACGAGGGTGCCCTGAATCGACGTGATCATGCCAGACCCAGGACATCCTGCATGTCGTAGCTCCCGGCCTTCTGCGTCGAAACCCAGCGGGCCGCGCGCAGCGCGCCCCGGGCAAAGATCCCGCGGTCGGAGGCCTTGTGCGTGAGCTCGAGCCGTTCGCCGAGCGCCGCAAACATCACCGTGTGGTCGCCCACGACATCACCACCACGCAAGGCGTGGATGCCCACTTCGGTCGAGGTGCGCTCGCCCGTGATGCCCTCGCGCCCATGCCGCAGGGCGTCGGCGGAGAGCTTGCGCTCCTCCAGAATGATTTCGAGCAGGCGCGCTGCTGTGCCGCTGGGCGCGTCCTTCTTGAAGCGGTGGTGCATCTCAACCACTTCCGCATCGTAATCCGCACCGAGCACGGCCGAAGCGCGGCGGGTGAGGGCGAAGAGCAGGTTCACGCCCACCGAGTAGTTGCCGGCCCAGACGACGGGCAGGGTGGTCGCGGTCGCGAGCAAGCGCGCCTTTTCGCCGGGTGCATGGCCCGTCGTCCCGACCACCAGCGGCTTCTTCGCGGCGACACAGGCGGCGAGCACGCCGGCCGTGGCTGCGTGAAAGCTGAAGTCGATCACCACGTCGCCCTGCGCGATACCGGCGGCGATGTCGTCGCCCACGTCAAGCGAGGCCGCGATCACCGCGCCCTCGGAAGCAGCGGCGGCTGCAATGGCCTGGCCCATCCGGCCGCGGGCGCCCACCAGTGCAATGCGAAGTGACATGGGAGTGGGGATTGAACTCAGCGACGCAGACCCTTGAGCGCGGCGGACAGGACCTTGGCGCCCTCGGCGCTGAGGCCGACGAGTGGCGAGCGCACCTCGGCCGAGCGGATGATGCCGGCCTCGGCCATCGCCTGCTTCACGGGCACGGGGTTCGGCTCGACGAACAGGGCCTTGAAAACGGGATAGAGTGAGCGGTGGAGCTTGGACGCCTTGGCGAACTCATCGGCCGCCGCGTGGCGGACCAGCGCGCCGACCTGCTTGGGCAGAAGATTCGATGCGACGCTGATCACGCCCTCGGCCCCGACCGCCATGAACGGCAGGGTGAGGCTGTCGTCACCGCTCAGAACCGTGATGTCGCGGCCGAGTGCCTGCTTGAGCTGATCGACGCGGTCGACGGTGCCGCCGGCCTCCTTGATGTAGGACACATGCGGATACTTGGCGCGGAGACGGGCGACGACGCTGACGCTGATCTCGATGCCGCAGCGGCCGGGAATCGAATAGAGGATCACCGGACGATCCGTTGCCTCGGCCACGGCAGAGTAGTACTGGAACACGCCCTCCTGCGAGGGCTTGTTGTAGTACGGGGCGACCACCAGCATCGCGTCCGCGCCAGCGGCGTGGGCGGACTTGGTGAGAGCGACCGCCTCATGCGTCGAGTTGGAGCCGGTGCCCGCGATGACCGGGACCCGGCCGCGAGCGGCGGCGATGGTCGCGCTGATCACCTCAAGGTGCTCATCGGTTGAAAGAGTGGGGGACTCGCCCGTCGTGCCGACTGGCACGAGGCCGTCGATGCCGCCCTTGATTTGGAAGTCGACCAGCTTTCGCAGGTCGTCAAAGGCGACTTCGCCGCGGTAAAACGGCGTAACGAGGGCGGTGATGGTGCCGGTAAGGGGGCGCTGCTTCATGGACTTCGGGAAAGATACCTTGCCGAGGAAAGCACCCCACTTTACCAAGTACGCAACCCTTTTCTGCCCTGTATCCGGCCATGACCCCGCACACTGAAATGTTCAACGATCTGTTGAAACTGGCCGTCGATAGCGGCGCCAGTGACATCGTGATCAAGTCCAACAAGCCGGCCTATGTGCGAATCGCCGGCCGCCTCAAGCCGGTCGACATGGATCCGATCAGCTGTCCCGAGGCCCAGGCTTTCGTGGATGAGCATGTGCCCAAGGTCTTCCGGCCCAAGTGGGAGGCCGACGGCCAGGTCGACTTTGCTTACTCTGCCGAGGGCGTCGGGCGCTTCCGCGTCAACGGCTTCCATCAGCGCGGGTTGGTCAGCATCGTCATGCGTCACATCAAGAGCCGCGTGCCTGAGTTCGAGGAACTCGGTCTGAACGGCGAGCCGCTGCTCAAGCTCGCCCAGGCCAAGGACGGCATCCTGCTCGTGTGCGGCGCCACCGGCTCGGGCAAGAGCTCGACGATGGCGGCCATGCTCAACTGGATCAATCGAAACCTCGACCGGCATATCGTGACGATCGAGGACCCGATCGAGTACACGTTCCAGGACGACAAGTCGCTCTTCCAGCAGCGCGAGATCGGTCTCGACGTTCCGAGCTTCGAATTGGCGATCAAGTCGGTCCTGCGTCAGAATCCCGACATCATCCTGATCGGCGAGATGCGTGACCGCGAAACCTTCGAGACCGCGATCTCGGCGGCTGAAACCGGCCATCTGGTGTTCTCCACCATGCACGCCGCCACGGTGGCGCAGTCGCTTACGCGTCTCTTCGAGTTCTTCCCGCCCGAGCAGCTCGCCCAGGCGCGCCGGCAGATCGCCGGTTCGCTGCGCGGGTTCATCTGCCAGAAGCTCATTCCCACGATCGAGGGCAATGCGCGCGTCCCGGCCAACGAGGTCCTCAATGCCGACACCGTCGTGAAGAACCTGATCCTCGAAGGCCAGAACGAGAAGATCCAGGGCATCCTCGAGGGCAGCGGCGACTCGAACAGTTTCTCCTTCAACAAGGACCTCTTCCGCCTGATCAAGGCCGGCAAGATCAGCAAGGCCGACGCCCTCCGCTTCTCCCCGAATCCGCAGGCGCTGGAGATGAACATCAAGGGTATTTTCATCAAGCAGTAGGGGCCCGTCCGCGCCGTGAACATCACCCCTGATCACCGCGCTTCCTTCGATGTAGCTGGCCTCGCTAAGGCCGGGGTTGGCGGTGCGGAAGATTCGGACCGGGGTCAGCGACCCCGGCTACATCGAGCGCGCGGACCCCGCTTGCACCTCCTTGGGTTTCTCGCTCTCGGCTCCGCCTCGCTGGCATCGCTCCCGGCGCAGGAAACCACGGCCGCGAAACAGGAACGTGATCCAGCCGGCACCGTGGCAACCGAGGGGTCACGCTCAACGCGCGGTGCGCCTGAGCCCGTCCGTACACCGACGCCGGTGGTCAATCCGCTGGAAAGCTACCTCGGCGATTGGATGCGCCCGCGTGACCACGCGCTGTTGCGCAAAGACACCGCGACTCCGACTGCGGCCGAATTATGGCGCCGGCAGGCGACCGTGGGCACGCCGTCTGCGGCGACCCGCAAACCCGCTCCGAAGCCGGCGGCGACCACCGCGAACCCGTATATCGACGCGATGAATGCTGCGGCCAATCCGGTGCCGGCCACATCGCTCAACGCGACGCCTGCTTCGCCTGTGGCCGCCGACGCGACCGGCCCCGCGACGACCTCGGTGCCGACGGCCCTGACCGAACCCGAGGCCCCGCGGCCCGCCCCTGCGACCCGCTACCAGCCGCCGCCCTCGTCGGACGCCAAGTACTTCCCTCAGCTCAAGCGGTTTTAGGGCTTGGTTTCAGGGGCGCCGGGCCTTAGCCCTTGGCGTTTCATTTATGGCTACCGCACTTCTTTTTGCCGGGCAGGGCGCCCAAAAAGTTGGCATGGGCAAGTCGCTCTATGACCAGTCCGCTGCCGCGCGCGCGCTCTACGACGAGGCTAACCGCGTTCTGGGCTGGGATCTTACGAAGGTTTCCTTTGAAGGCCCGGAGGCCGAATTGACCCAGACCAAGGTCTGCCAGCCGGCCCTTTTTGTTCACGGTCTGGCCCTCCATGCGGTCCTGCAGGAGCAGGGGAAACTCGCCGATGTCCGCTTTGCCCTTGGTCTTAGCTTGGGCGAGATCACCGCGCTGACCGCGGCCGGCGTCTTTGATTTTGCCACCGGGTTGCGCGTCGTCGCCGAGCGCGGCCGACTCATGCAGCAAGCCTGCGAGCAAACGGTCGGTGGCATGGCCGCCGTGATTGGCGAGGAGCGGGCGAAGGTCGCCGAGCTCTGCCGCGACTTCGACATCGAGGCCGCCAACTTCAACGCGCCGGGCCAGATCATCGTGTCCGGTGACAAGACCAAGGTCGAAGCCGCCGTTGCGGCCGCCAAGGACCGCGGCATGAAGAAGGTCATCCCGCTGAACGTCGCCGGCGCCTACCACAGCCGCCTGATGGAGCCGGCGCGCGCCGCGTTCTCGGCCTTTCTCGACACCGTGCCGTTCAATGCACCGCGGCTCACCGTCTTCACCAACACCACCGGCCTGACCGTCAGCGATCCCGCTGCCATCAAGGCCGCACTCGTGAAGCAGGTCGTCGCCTCCGTGCTGTGGGAAGACTGCATGCGCGCCGCGGCCGCCGCCGGTGCGACGTCCTTCCTCGAACTCGGGCCGGGTGGAGTCCTCGCCGGACTCGCGCGCCGCACCGACAAGGCGTGGGTCGTGAAGAGCCTCGCCGAATTTTCCGACCTTGCCGCTTGAAAGCCGGACCCTCCGGATTTCACCTTACCCGCCCGCCTAATGGACGTCTCGCTCACCCGTAATTTCTGCATCATCGCCCACGTCGACCACGGCAAGACGACGCTTTCCGACCGCCTGCTGGAGCACACCAATACGGTGCAGCAGCGCGTGATGACCGACCAGCATCTCGACTCCATGGACCTGGAGAAGGAGCGCGGCATCACGATCAAGAGCCACCCGGTGACGATGACGTACCCGGCCAAGGACGGACGTCTCTACAAGCTCAACCTCGCGGACACGCCCGGACACGTGGATTTCTCCTACGAGGTCTCGCGCAGCCTCGCGGCCTGCGAAGGCGCCGTGCTGCTGATCGACGCTGCGCAGGGCGTCGAGGCCCAGACCGTGGCCAACGCGCACCTCGCGACGGCGCAGAACCTGAAGATCATTCCGGTCATCAACAAGATTGACCTACCTTCGGCCAACCTCGAACTCTGCATGAAGCAGCTCGAGGACATCCTGATGATCCCGGCGGAGGAGGCGATTCTCGCGAGCGGCAAGTCCGGCATCGGCATCGTCGACATCCTCGAGGCCGTGGTGAAGCGCATCCCGCCGCCGCGCTGGTCGGATCATCCGCACACCCGCGCGCTGGTCTTCGATTCGCTCTACGATTCCTATCGCGGCGTGATCACCTACGCCCGCGTATTCTCCGGCGCGATCAAGGCCGGCGACCAGATCGTGCTCATGAGCACGAACCAGAAGGCCGAGGTGAAGGAAGTCGGCATCTTCACGCCCAAGATGCAGAAGGTCGATGTGCTCGGCGCCGGCGACGTCGGCTACGTTGTGTCCAACATCAAGGACACCGCTGACATCAAGACCGGTGACACGCTCACGCTCAGTCGCAATCCGGCCACGGACATGCTGCCCGGCTACAAGGAAGTCCGGCCGATGGTCTTCTGCGGCCTGTATCCGCTCGAGTCGAACGACTACGAGAAGCTCAAGGCCGCGCTCGGGCGCCTGCGCCTCAACGACGCCGCGTTCCTTTATCAGTCGGAGAGCTCGGTCGCGCTGGGTTTCGGCTTCCGCTGCGGCTTCCTCGGCCTGCTCCACATGGAGATCATCCAGGAGCGCATCCGCCGCGAGCACGACGTCGAGATCATCTCCACGTATCCCAGCGTCGTCTACCGCGTGAAGCAGCACGGCCACGACGAGATCGAGGTCGACAACCCGATCAACCTGCCGGATCCCGGCACGATCGACTACATCGCCGAGCCCACGATCAAGGCGTCGATCCACATCCCGAACGACGCGATGGGCGACATCCTCGCGCTCGTGATGGAGAAGCGCGGCATCGTCGAGCACACGGACACGCTGGACGCCACGCGCGTGATGCTCACGTGCGTCATGCCGCTGAATGAGATCCTCGTCGATTTCAACGACCGGCTGAAGAGCATCACACACGGCTACGGCTCGATGGACTACGAGCTCGGCGCCTACCAGCCGTCGGACCTGGTGAAGATGGACATCCTCATCAACAGCGACCCGGTCGACGCTTTCGCGAGCATCGTCCACCGCGACAAGGCCGAGGGCAAGGGCCGCCAGCTCTGCGAAAAGCTCGCCGACATCATTCCTCCGCAGATGTTCAAGGTGGCGATCCAGGCCGCGATCGGCGGCAAGATCATCGCCCGCGACAACGTGAAGGAGATGCGCAAGGACGTGACGTCAAAGTGCTACGGCGGCGACATCTCCCGCAAGCGCAAGCTCCTCGACAAGCAGAAGGAAGGCAAAAAGAAGATGAAGCAGATCGGCAAGGTCTCGATCCCGCCCGACGCCTTCATTCAGGTGCTCAAAAACTAACTGAGCCCTGCGCCTCCGCCACTGTACCAGCCGAACCCCTACGAACGAAAGCGAGCCCACCGTGTTCGGCCTTTTTTCCTCGGTTGAAAAGAAGATGCGCACCAGCGCCGCGCACTGGCTGGAGATGGCGGCGCGGGTCCATGACTACCGGCGGGACCGGCTGACGCCAGCCGAGTTGGGTGAACTCAATCAGATGACCGAGGGCCTTCGCCGGCAGCTCCGGGACGGCGACGATGCAAGCAAGCTCAAGCTTGGCATTGAGTCACTCGAGGATGTCCTGCGGCGCACGGGCGGCGCGGTGTACCCGAAGTCATCCCTAGTCGAAAACGTGGAATTCTTCCTCGTCGCCGCGATCGTGATCCTCGGCATTCGCACGTACTTCGTGCAGCCATTCAAGATCCCGACCAATTCGATGTGGCCGAGCTACAACGGCATGACGGGCGAGGTGTTCAAGAGCACCGCCGAGGAGCCGGGCTACGTCGCGCAGGGATTCCGTTTCATCGCGCAGCTGGCTGTCGCACATCGAATCGATGCTCCTGCCGACGGCGAGGTTCTGATCAGGTTTGATACCGGAAACCGAACGGCGCATCATCAACTTGTGGACGGCAAGAAATGGTGGCTCATTCCAACTCAACTTCGCCAGTATCAGTTGGTCGTCGGCGGCGTGCAGATTCCGATTAAAGTACCGGCTGATTTTGATTTGGATAAAGTATTACAGAGCGCGTTTTTCAGTGAGACAGATGGATATCCGGCCGGCCGAACCACGAACGGTGGCCAATTGGGCTTACTGCGAACCGGTAAGACCGTGAAGAAAGGAGATCGTGTGCTCTCCTTCGACATTCTAACAGGCGATCAACTTTTTGTAGATCGAGTAAGCTACCATTTCGTAAAGCCGAAAGTCGGGCAGGGGTTTGTTTTCCGAACCGCCCACATCAGCGCTATCGGTAGCGATCAATACTACATCAAGCGTCTAGTTGGAACGCCCGGGGACTCGATAGAAATCATGGAGCCACGGATTTACCGCAATGGGCGAGCGATTGAAGGCTCCAGCGCATTCGAAAAGAATGCAACAAAGAGCGAAGGCTACCGAGGCTACTTCAATGGGCAAAGAAGTTTCCAGTATCCGAACTCCATCTTGATGGAAGGACAGAAGGTGACCGTACCGCCAGATAGCTATCTAGCGCTCGGCGATAATTCCGGAAACAGCCTGGACAGCCGCTATTGGGGTTTCATTCCCGACAAGGACGTCGTCGGCAAACCGCTGTTCATCTACTATCCGTTCACGACGCGTTGGGGCCCGGCGCCGTAGAGTCTGAACTGGGCAGCGATTGCCAATGCCCGAGATTTCTGTTGGGATCATCGAGATTGGACAAATGAGTGATCTGGACATCTGCCTCAGCAGTATTGCGCAAGTTGTTGTACCTCAGGTTTAAACTGAGGCAATTCGCACAATAAATATTATGTCTAATCATCATTTGGCCTGAATGACTCTTTGAACTCAGCCACTGGCGCACCTGCTTTGCCGCTCTTCAACTGGCTAGCCAATCGCTCAGCGGGGCTCCTCCTCCATCCGACCGCGCTGCCCAGTGATCAGGGCGTGGGCGTGCTCGACGGCGCGATCGATGCCCTGTTCGCGTTCATGCAGGCCGCGGGGCTCAAGTACTGGCAAACCTGCCCGCTCGGGCCCACCGGCTACGGCGACTCGCCGTACCAGTGCTTTTCTGCCTTTGCCGGCAATCCCTACCTCGTCGATCTGCATGCGCTTGTCCGGGCCGGACTGCTGACCGCGGGCGACGTCGCGCCGCTGCGGTCGTTGCCCGGGAACCGGGTCGACTACGGCGCGCTCTACGGGACCAAGTGGACGATCCTGCGTCGGGCCTACGATGCCTACACGCGTCTGAAGACGCCTGCCGCCCCCTACGGCGATTTCAGCGGGTTTCAGCAAACGCACCAGGACTGGCTGCAATCCTATGCCCTGTTCCGCGCCCTCAAGGATCACTTCAAGGGGCAACCGTGGTGGGAATGGCCCGAGGCGGTGCGGTTCCATCGCAACGCGGTCAAGTCCCCGCTGGCCAAGAGCCTTGCCGCCGAGGCTGGCGCGCACGCCTTCTACCAGTACCTGTTTTTCACCCAATGGGCCGAGGCGCGCGCCAAGGCTCGCGCGGCCGGCATCGAAATCATCGGCGATGCCCCGATCTTTGTCGCCCGCGACAGCGCGGACGTCTGGACGAATCCTGAGCTTTTCCTTTTGGAACCGAAGACCGGCAAACCCCTCGTCGTTGCCGGCGTGCCTCCCGACTACTTCTCCGCCGACGGCCAGCTCTGGGGCAATCCGCTCTACGATTGGAAGGCGCACGCGGCCGAAGACTATGCTTGGTGGCTGCGCCGGCTGCGTGCGGATTTCCTCCTGAGCGACATCGTCCGCATCGACCATTTTCGCGGGTTCGACACCTACTGGGCGATTCCGGCCAGCGCTCCCACGGCACGGACCGGCCGCTGGGAGCCGGGCCCCGGCGTGGATTTCTTCAAGCGCATCCGCACCGCCCTGCCCGCGTGCCGTCTTATTGCGGAAGATCTGGGCGAACTCACGCCGTCCGTGGTCGCGCTGCGCGAGGCCACGGGTCTTCCGGGCATGGCGATCCTGCAGTTCGCCTTCGGCGGCGACGCCACGAATCTCTATCTGCCCCACAACCAGCGCGCCAACTGCGTTGTCTACCCGGGCTCGCACGACAATGACACGACGCTCGGCTGGTACGCGACGGCTCCGGAGAAGGCGCGCGACCATGTCCGGCGTTATTTCCGCGTCGATGGACGCGAGGTCGGCTGGGATTTTCTCCGTTCAGCCTACGCGGGCGTTTGCAATCTCGCGGTGATCCCCCTGCAGGACATGCTCAGCCTCGGCGGCGAAGGCCGGTTCAACACGCCCGGCAAGCCGGACGGGAATTGGCAATGGCGGTGTCCGGCCGGCAGCCTCGAGCGCCTCCATCGCGAAAGCGCCGCCTACCTGCGTGCCTTGGGCGAACTCTACGGCCGCACGAACCCTTCGGCTACGGTATAGACGGAAGGGCGCGCACGAGGCGCGCCCCTACGA
>DASWVY010000014.1:0-36615 GCA_036401075.1 Opitutaceae bacterium | reverse complement strand
CCTGCGCAAAGCGGCCGCGCGCACGCTCGCTGACCTCCAGCTATCCCTTGCGCAGAGCCTCACCTCCTTCGAGCCCGCCCACTGCCAAGGCTTCTTTAAGCATGCCAAATATGCGTCTAACTAAATCGAAAACGCTCTAGCTTCCCTCAAGGCCGCCTTCGGGCGGCCTTTTTTATTTCATGCGAAGCCGCGAAGTGATCGGGCAATGTCGTTCGGTCCAGACCACGGAGTTTAACCACAGATAAACACAGATGGTCACAGATCCCGACCAGAGAGATTTATCTGTGGAGATCTGTGTTTATCTGTGGTTAAACTCGGCTGGTTCGAGTGGATCGGATTCGTGTGCGACGATCCGCTTGACCGCTTGAAATCACGCCTCGCGCTCCTGCTTGCGGATCTCGGCGACCGCGGCGGCGAGCTGCTCGACTTTCCACGAGCCCTCGATGTTGACGAGGCCGCTGTAGCCGGCCTCGCGCAGCACGCGGAAGAACGGGCGGAAATCCTGGCCTTGCACGCCGGGTGCCGTGCGGCCCTCGGTTTCGGCGATCTCCATGTGCGCGACCACATCCATCGCCGCCTTCAAGTCGGCCGGCGTGTCCTTCATCACGGTCATGTGGAAAAGGTCCGCCGTGAGCCGCACGCGCGGATGTCCGACGGCCCGGATGATGGCGGCGGCTTCCGCGATGTGGTTGATGAAATTGCACTCCTGCGCGCGCAGCTGCTCGATCGCGACGGTGATGTTGTGGCGTTCGGCGAGCGGTCCCATGCGTCCGAGCAATTCGCGGAACTGCGCCTCGGCGCGGTCGCGGGGCCAATCGTCGCGGATCGCGCGCGAGCCCGAGCTGCCGAAGACGATGAACTTGGCTCCGGCCCGCCGCCCGCGGGCGAAGGTGGTGTCGGCCCAGGCGAGTACCTCGTCGTGGTTCGCATCGGCGCCGACGCAGCGCAGGTGGCGCGGACGGATGAAATTGTTGCAGGCGAGCACGGGCAGCGACGCCGTGGCGAGGGCGGTCAGGTTTTGCGCGAAGGCATCCTCCGGCTTGTCCGGCACCAGCAGGCGGTCGACGCCCTCCGTCAGAAAATCGATTCCGACGGCCTTGAGCGCATCGGCCTGGGCGATGGGGGCGGCGATGCCGATGCCGGTGAAGAGTGGCTTGGGTGCCGCGGCGGCTGCGGCAGCCAGCGGGCGCGCCAGCATCGCTCCCGTGGCGACGAGGGACGTGGTGCGAAGAAACTGCCGGCGGGAGAAGGACGTGGCGTCGAGGGGCATGGCGGGTGGGGTGGGTGAACTACAACTGTTTGAGGTAGGCGACGAGATCGCGGAGCTCGCGGGGAGTCAGGATGCCTTCCATCGCGGGCATGATGGAGATGGGGGGATCAAAGGTCCGAATGCTTGTCCGTGCGATCGACTGTTCCGTGCCGTCTCCGAGCTTCACGACCACGGTGTCCGTGCTCTCCTTGAGCAAGGTGCCGGCGACGACCTCGCCCGAGTTGAGCGCGACGGTGACCAGCCCGTAGCCCGGCACGACGACCGCGCTCGGCTCGATCAGCGATTGCAGGAGGGACGCCGCGTCGCGCTGACGGCCGATGCCGCGCAGGATCGGGCCAACCGCGCTGCCCTGAGTGGACTCGAGCCGGTGACAGGCGACACAGTTGGCGCCGAGGTGATTGAGCGCGATTTCGCGGCCGGCGATCATGCTGCCGCCCTCAAGTAACTCGGTGCGACGGGTGGCGGTGGGCGAGGCGAGGTGGGTCTTGAGCTTGGCCGCGAGCGCCGGTTGGGCCTGGCTGCGGACGGTGAGCGCATCGATGACGTCGAGCTGCAGCGTGCCCGGGAGCGTGCCGGCCACGAGGGCGTCGGCCTGCTCCGCGAGCACGGCGTCCGTGGCGGGCGTGCCAGCTTTTGCGAGGAGCGCGATCGCGCCCTGCCGGGCCGGGATGCCGCGGCTCTGGATGAAGGTGCGCGCCTCGCGGGCGAGGCGGTCGGACTGAGCAGGCAGCAGCAGTGCGAGAGCGGCCTCGGCGAGGATGTCCGGCGCCTCGGGGTTCAGGGCGGTGTCGAATGCCTTGGCCACGCTGGCGTCATTGCGGAAGCGGCTGTTGAGAAAACGCAGCGCTTCGGCGCGCAGGGCGTCGGGCGCGGTCTTGTCCGCCACGATGGCGGCGATCTGTGCAGGCGGAGCCGAGAGCTGGTGCGCAATGAAGACTTCGATTGCGAGGGTCTTGAGCGCCGGGTCTGCCAGCGCGAGCAGCGCCTCGGCCTTGGTATTGAGCACCTCGCCGCAGGGCGCCTGCTTGAGCGTGCGGGCCCAGCCGTCGACGAGATCGAGGGCGGGCGGCTGCGTCCACTGGCGCAGCATGGTGAGCGCCTCACGGCGCAGTTCGACCGGCGTGGTCGGGTTGAGGGCGAAGTCGGCGATCCGACCCGCATCTTCCGCCGTGCCGAGGCGGAACGCGGCGTTGAGCGCGCGGCGCTGCACAAGTTCACTGCTACCGGTCGGCGAGAGCAGCTTGGCCAAAGCCGGCAGGGCCTCAGGAATTGACGTGTCGTCGTGAATCGCGCGGGCCGCTTCCTCGACCACGCGGACATTCGCGTCATTGAGGAAGGCGCTGACGGCCGGCGAGGCCTGGCGGCGAAGGGCGACCACGCTGATCAGGCGGACGGCGAGGGACGGATGGGCGGACTGGGCGGCGAGTTGGTCGGCGGTGGCGGATCCGGTCAGGCCGACGACGAGGGCGCTGCGCAGCGTCGGGTCGTTGCCATCGCGCGTGGCCTGGGCCAGAAGCGCCGGCACCGCGGACGGAACCTGCCATTTGCCCAGCGCGATCGCGGCCTGCGCACGGACCGGGGCCTCCGGGTCGGCGAGCAACGGGATCACGGCGTCGGCCAGGTCACGCGCATGCGAAGCGTCGCCCAGGACCTTGATCGTCTGGTTGCGGATCTGCATCTGCGGATCGGCCAGCAGGGCGCGGAGCGCCGAGGCGTCGGCGGCCCGGCGGCGGACGAGCTGACCGTAGCCCCAGATGCTGTGAACGCGCGAAAGGAGGGAGGCCTGTGGGTTGCGGGCGATCGTGAGGAACGCCTCGCCGCGACCGCGTTTGGCGAGTTCGAGCTGCGCGCCTTGACGGACGCGCTGGTCGCGGTGGGCCAGCAGCGCGGAAAGGCGCGGGTCATCGAGTCCGGCGAAGCCGGCCTTGAGCAGGGCGTGGGTTTCGCGGCGGGCGGACTCGTCGCGGCCCGTGGCGGCGTCGACCTTCCAGACGGCGCCGAGGCCATCGAGCGGGTAACCGCCGATCCAGTCGACCATGATGAGCGAGCCATCCGGGTGCCAGCTGAGGCCGATGCCCATCACGCCGGTGTTCATGACGCGCTCGTTCTCCATCTTGAAGCTCGCGCCGTTGGACTCCGCGCGGAAGCCGCGGATCCGGCCGGCGGGGAACTCGGTCATGATGAGGTTGCCGCGCTGGCCCTCGCCGAGGGCGGTGCCGGGCTCGAAGCGGAAGCCGGAAGGGCCGTCGGAGTAGCTCTGGATCGCAGGGAGGAGATAGGCGGCCTGACCCTCGAAGGTGGGTTTCCACAGGCCCTCGCGCATCCACGGGCTGCCCATGGCCATGTACTGGAAGTTGGCGCGCCAGCCGGTGTCGCTGCCCTCGAGAATGTAGACGAAGCGTTCGCGCTCGCCCTGCTGGTCGGCGTCGTTGTCGACGGCGAAGAGGTTGCCGAAGTCGTCGAACGCCGGCTCCTGCGGATTGCGCAGGCCACGGGCGTAGACCTCGAAGCCGGAGCCGTCGGGTTCGGCGCGGAACACGGCGCCCTCATTCGGATGGTAGAATTTCTTGCCCTCGCGTGAGGTCACGTTGGAGCCCTTGTCGCCGATGCTCCAATAGATGCGACCGTCGGGTCCGACTGTGAGGCCGTGCATGTCGTGGCCGGCGTAGGCGATGTGGATGCCAAAGCCCGTGGCGACGATCTCGCGGATGTCGGCGACGCCGTCGTCGTCAGTGTCCTTCAGGCGCCAGACGTCGGGGGCGATGGTCGCGTAAACCCAGCCATCGTGCCACATCACGCCGGCGGCAATGCCGGTCACCTCGGTGTTAAACCCCTCGGCAAACACGGTCATCTTGTCGGCAGTGCCGTCGCCGTCGGTGTCGCGGAGTTGGTAGATGCGCTCGGTGTGATACGTGAGGTCCTTCCAGTCGATCGAGCCGTCCTGATTGTGGTCATCGAGTCCCCCGCGTGCGCGGGGGGTGTTGCCCGGGGCGAGGGTCTCGTGAAAGAAGCGGCGCTTGGCGTCGACGCTGTCGAGGCCGACATCGCTGGCGGTCCACATGCGGTGGTCGCGGATATCGAGGTCGCCGACTTTGCGACGGGTGGTGGCGGCGACATAGACGCGGCCCTGGGGATCGACCGTACCGGCAACGGGATCCGGCACATTCAGGTCGCCTGACCACTTATGAAGGGTCAGTTCGCCGGTGGAGGCAGGGGCCTGTTGCGCTGCCGGGAGGACGGACGTCAGGGCGGACAGGGCGGCAAGCGTGGAGGCGAGATGGCGGGGCAGGGAGACGGTGCGCATACGAAGAGCGGTTGGCGTCCAGCAAGGACGCGGGGAAAGGGGTAAAAGCGGGGACGTTTGTGCAGCTTAATAGGTATAAGCACGATCACGAAATCGCAAAAGGCCGGACTGTTCCGACTGTCCGTGCAAGCGAGTGCGCGGGTGGACGGTGCGAAGGGGATTGGAGTTCCCTGTCTGAAGCCCTATCCCTCGCCCATGGATCGCACTGCCACCGCCATGCCCACAACTCCGCCGACGGCGGAGCAAACGGCCATGAATGTCCTGCTTGCCCTCAGCATTTCCCACATGCTGAACGATATCATCCAAGCGGTGGTGCCGTCGGTTTATCCGCTGCTGAAGACCTCGTTTGCGCTGACTTTCACGCAGATCGGACTGATCACGCTGGTCTACCAAGGGACGGCTTCGATCCTTCAGCCGCTGGTCGGGAGCTACACGGATCGCCGTCCGCTGCCGTACTCGCTGGTGCTGGGCATGTCGCTGACCCTGGTGGGGCTGGCGCTGATCGCCTTCGCGTGGAGCTATGCGGTCATTCTGGTTTCGGCGGCCCTGATCGGCACTGGCTCGGCGATCTTCCACCCGGAGGCCTCGCGGCTGGCCCGGCTGGCTTCGGGCGGCAAGCATGGCCTGGCCCAGTCTCTGTTTCAGGTGGGCGGCAATCTCGGCACCTCGCTTGGACCACTGCTGGCGGCGGCGATTGTGATGCCGCGCGGGCAGATTCACATCCTGTGGTTCGGCGTCCTCGCCGTGGTGGCGCTCGCGATCTTGGCGCGGCTGTCGGCGTGGTACCGACGACACCTCACGCGTCCGGCGCGGGCGGCGTCCGCCGCGGTGAAGGCGCGGCTCTCGCGCCGCCAGATCGGTGGCGCGATGGCGGTCCTCGTGGCGCTGCTGTTCTCGAAGTACATCTACCTCGTGACGTTCACCAATTACTACACGTTCTACCTGATCGACCGCTTCGGCCTGACGGCGGCGGGCTCGCAGATCTATCTCTTCCTGTTCCTGTTTGCCGTCGCGGCCGGGACGATCATCGGCGGACCGGTGGGCGATCGCGTCGGCCGCAAGCGCGTCATCTGGGCGTCGATTCTGGGCGTGGCGCCGTTTGCTCTTGTGATCCCGCACGTTGGGCTCGCGGCGACGGCGGTGCTGACCGTGATCATTGGCGTCATCCTCGCGTCGGCGTTCTCCGCGATGCTGGTCTACGCGCAGGAGTTGGTGCCGGGCAAAGTCGGCATGATCGCGGGCCTGTTCTTTGGCCTGGCCTTTGGCATTGCGGGAATCGGTTCCGCGCTGCTCGGCATGCTCGCGGATCACACGAGCATCCAACAGGTCTTCTTCATCGTCAGTTTTTTCCCGCTGATCGGGCTCCTCGCCGGCTTGCTGCCGGACGTGGAGGTCACGCGCCGCGCCTGACACGGACCAGCCAGCGCAGACCGGCGAGCGCGGTGAGCGCGGCGAGGAAGAGCGGGCTGACCGCGCCGCCTCCGCCGCCGCCACCCGAACTCGCGGTGGTGGGCGTGCTGGGGGTGGTCGGGGCCGGCGCGACAGGCGTCGTGAGGGAAACGGTGGCCGGATCGCTGGTCACGGAACCCAGGTAGTTCGATACCGTGACCGTGTAGGTGCCGGTTTCGGCGGCGGAAAGGGCGCCGAAGCTCAGGGTGGACGAGGTCGCGTTGGCCACGGTGGCACCGTCCTTGGTCCAGCGATACGTCAGGCCGTTGCCTGTGGCGGTGACCGTCAGGCTGGCGGGCTGGCCGGCCGTGGTCTGGACACTCGTCGGCTGACGGACGATCGCGGGTTTGTCGACGGAGGAGGCGCTGGCGACCATCGTCGGGGCGCGCTCGCCCAGAAAGCGGGCGTTGAAGGCGGCGGTGGGCTGATCAATCGCCACGCCGATGGGCACGCCGCGAAAGGTGATCTCGGGATGGGAGTAATAAGGGATCCGGTAGCTGCTGCCCGTCGCCATGATCGTTCCCACGGTTTCGATGGGGTTGGACGTGCTTTGCGGATCGTTGATGCGGTGGCCGTAGTAGTACCGTCCATCGCCGTCGACGGCGTCTGAATCGCTGTTCGCGCGGGAATGGCGGCTGCCGAAGTTATGGGCGAGTTCGTGGCAGAACGTGTAGTAGGACGTGGTGACGGTGGAGCGGTTGCCGTTCGAGAAAGTAGGGAACGGGTAGTTCATTACCGCGAGATTGCTCGTGCCGCCGACGTAGGCGTAGCCGGCTGCATCGGTTTTGATGCCTCCGGCCAGCATCATGATCTGGTCGGCACCGTACACGGGCTTGAGCGAGGCGATGTGGGTGGCAAGCGCGGTGCCGCGGCGCATCGACTCAAGGTCGGTCTCAAGCTGGTTGTCGGTCGTGTAGGCGGGCGCGCGCAGGACGGTGAGGTAACGCCAGACGAAGGCCGTGATGCGCGAGTTCTCCAAAACGGCATTGCTGGCCGCGACGTAGTTGGCGCAGTCGGCATCGACGCGCAGGAGGTCGTTGTTTCGCTCGGCGAGCGCCTGCTCGTTGATCAGGACCAGGATGTCCACGGTGGGCGTGTCCGCCGTGGCGGCCAGCGCCAGATCGGCGGCGGTTGCCGCCGAGGTTGTCGTGCTGTCTCCACCCGGGGTTGCTTCAGCGAGGCAGACGAGCGCTTCGTTCGGCGCTTCCTCGATCGAGACCTCCGAACCGCGCACGCGGATGCGGTACTCCATGCCCGGGAAGACCACGGTCGCATCCCAGCGGTCGGCCGCGTTGGAGGTGCCGACGAGGAAGGCGCCTTCCAGGCCCTCCTGCTCCATCATGGCCCCATCAATGCGTGCGGTGATCGTGGTGCGATGGGCATCCTGCTCGATCTTGGTCGTGCGAAACGGAACGCGCAGGTCCGGGGTGAGCTGGAGCGTGAAGGTTTCCGGCGGGTGGGCGCGCCAGCCAGTAATCGCGTCCGACGGGTTGGGCTGCTCGGTGTTCTTAGCGTCCGACGCTCTTTGCAGAGCTGGACGCGTCGAGGCCACGGTTGCCGCCGGAGAACCGCGATCCATCGCCGTGGTGCGGTCCGGCGTCGCGGATGACCGGAGCCGCCAGCCAAGCGTTCCGAGGGCGAGAGCGCCGAGCAGGCTGGCGGCGACAAGAGAGCGTGAGCGGGTGGTCATGACGTTGCCTCCAGCCGGACCGCAGGAGGCGGGCGATGGAGGCGGAGGGGAAGGGAGGAACGAGAACCGGCGATCGCGGTGGTGACTATCACCTCCGGCGATGGGTGGATTCTGATCCGACCCGAACAAGACCGGTCAGGTTCCGGGTTTCAGGTAGCCGGCGAGGAACTTATAGATCTCCTGCCGCGACTCCTTGGCGAGCTTGGTGTCGAGCCGGTTGAAGACGTGGCCGCCGGGCGCGTTTTCGTAGATCTTGGATTCGAACGTCTTGCCCGCCGCCTTGAGCGCGGTGATCAGGTGCTCGACCTCTATCACGTTCACGTCCTCGTCGTTGGTGTTGGCGTGGATCAGCAGCGGGGTGGCGAGCTTGTCAGCGTGGTAGACCGGGGAGCGTCGACGGTACTCCATCGGGTCCTCGGAAGCCTGCTTGCCGATGAAGCTCGCGAAGGTGTCGCGGTAGCTCTGGTTCTTGTACCCCATGCGCTGGACGAGGTCGCTGACCGGCACGCCGGCGTAGGCGACCTTGTAGGCCGTGGGCCAGCGAAAGATGTTGAGGAGCGCATGATAACCGCCGTGGCTCCAGCCGATGATGCCCACGCGCTCCGGATCGACGTTGGGCATGTTCTCGACGGCCCAGTTGCGACCTTCGTAGGTGTCATCGATCTCGGTCCCGCCGTAGTCGATCTGGTTGTAAAACCCGGCGCCATACCCGGTGCTCCCGCGGTAGTCAGGCGCGACGATCACGTAGCCCTGCTCGAGCAGCTCGCGGACGATGTGGGCGTCCATCGTGTCGAACTGCGCGTGAATGCCTTGGTGCACGAAGACGATCAGGGGCGCCTTCTTGGTGCCGAGGGACTTCGGCACGAAGGTGTAGGCCGGGATGATCAGCGGGTTGCCCGCGCCCTGGCCGGTGGGATTCTTCGTCCGGTTTGGCTTCGATGTGTAGCGGACGGTGTCGATCTTGGCGATGTCACCCACTTGGTCCGACCACATGAGGGACTCGAGTTTCCGCTCCAGGATATCGAGACGATGGCGTTCCGCATCCGTGGTGGAAGGCGTGGGGGCCGGGGCGGCGGGTGGCGGTCCGGACATCTGGGCGAAAGCGGTCGACACAACCAAGGTCGATGCGAGGAGGGAGGCGCGGAGCAGGGAACGGATCATGAGTGAAGGGAAGACGACGGGAGCATGTCCTAGGCCATCTGCGCGTCGGAAGCGGGGAGGGGATTTCCCAAGCGCGGCTGGCCATGGTGGGGTTGACGCAGGGGTGACGAACGGTGCTGAGCCTGCCACGGCGCCGGGCTGAGGCAAGCGCGCGAACCCGTCACGTTGTCGCCCACAGTTTCGTTTCCCTTTCTCGTTCCTGCTCCGGAAACGAAAAGAAACGGCCGGCGTGATCTAGGGTGTTCCCGCCGAACCTGTGGATTGCCTCGCGACGAAGGACTGTCTGACTCGGTCCCGTTCCGGTTTCTGTCTGCGTTGCTTCATCCGCCCATGAACCTGCTTTCTCCCCCTGTTCGTCCCGGATTCCCGACGGCATCGCCTTACATCATTCTGCGCGATCCGGCCGCCGCGCTGGCTTTTGTCCAGCGGGTGTTTGGTTCGGTCGAGCTGTCGCGCCATGTCGATCCATCGGGGCGCATCGTGCACGCGGAATTTCGGATTGGTGATTCGACGTTCATGGTCACGACCGAGTCGCCGCAGTACGCCTTCATGCGCAGTGTCGAGGCGATGGGGGCAAGCCCGGTGCATTTCTTCCTCTACGTGAATGACGTGGACGCGCTGCAGGCGCGCGCGCTCGCGGCCGGCGCCACGGAAGTCATGCCGGTCGCCGACCAACCCTACGGTCGCTCCGGCGGGTTCAAGGATCCCGCGGGGTTGACCTGGTGGATCTCCACGCATCGGGAAACGGTGTGACGCCGCGCTCATGAAACCGGCCTTCACCCTTGCGTCGCCGGAGACGGGCACGACCTACGCGGTGCGGGTCGAGGTGCCTTCGGAGCCGGCCGGTGCGGGGCCCTGGCCGGCGGCGGTCTTTTTGGATGGCGACGACCAGTTTGCTGCGGCGGTGCAGGCCTATCGTGCCGCGCGCGCCGAGGGCCAGGTGCGGCCGCTGGTCCTCGTGGGCGTGGGCTACGGTGCGAGCTATCGCCAGCCGGCGAACCGGCGCGGACGCGACTACACGCCGACGGCGCATGCGGATGAGCCCGGCAGCGGCGGCGGGACGGAGTTCCTGCGTTTCCTGACCGAGACCTTGTGGCCGGAGCTGGAGGCGCGGTATCCGATCGACGGGTCCGTGCGGGGCATTGCCGGCCATTCGCTGGGCTCCCTGCTGGTGCTGCACGCCCTGTTTCAGCGCGAGCCTTTCTTCACGCATCACCTCGCGAGTGCACCGTCCATCTGGTGGGATGATCGCAGCATCTTGCGGATCGTGGGCGAGCGTCATGCCACGGGTGAGCCTTTGCCGGCCGATCTGTTTCTCTCCGTCGGGGACAACGATTCTGATTCGATGACTGGCGATCTCTCCCTGCTCGAATCGCAACTGGTCGGGGCACCGTTTGATGGATTGCGGGTCCAGGTGATGCGGTTTCCGCTGCGAAATCACTTCGACGTGCTGCCGGATGCCTTTGGCGCCGGCCTGAGGCATTTGTTTCCCGCCGCCCAATCCTGATCATCCTTAGCCATGCGTCTCGTTTTCGTTCACGGCTGGAGCGTCCTTAACACCGATACCTATGGCGGGCTTCCGGCGGCGCTCGTACGACATGCAGCGACGGCAGGCCTTGCGCTGGAGACGACCCATCTCCACCTGGGCAAGTACGTCAGCTTTGCGGATGAGGTGAAGGTCGACGACCTTGCGCGCGGTCTTGAGGCCGCGCTCGCCGCCGAGGTGATTCCGCACCTGGCAAAAGGGGAGCGCTTCGCCTGCATCACGCATTCAACCGGAGGGCCGGTGGTGCGGGCGTGGATTGATCTGTTTCACCGCGCTCGGCCGGAGCGCTGTCCGCTCGGTCACCTCGTGATGCTCGCCCCGGCGAACCACGGCTCGGCGCTCGCCCAACTCGGCAAGGGCCGGCTTTCGCGCATGAAGTTCTTTGTCGGCGGCGTCGAGCCCGGCACCGGCGTGCTCGACTGGCTCGAACTCGGCAGCGAGCAGTCCTGGGCGCTCAACGCGCGCTGGCTCGGGCTCCGTCTGGTCAAGACCGGACTCTATCCCTTCGTTCTCACCGGCCAGAAGATCGACCGCGAGTTCTATGATAACCTCAACGCCTACACCGACGAGTCCGGCACCGATGGCGTCGTGCGCGTGGCGGCGGCGAATCTCAACTATGGGCTGATCCGGCTCGTGCAGACCGGCGATGACCGGATCGAGATCGCCAAGGATGCGCACAGCGAACGGACCGCGCTGGCCGTGCTGCCGGGGCGGTCGCACTCGGGCACCCGGATCGGGATCATGGGCAGTGTGTCGCCGCTGGACGATGGATCACACCCGACCGTGAGCGCCGTCCTGCGCTGCCTGCAGGTGGCGAGCGCCGCGAGTTATGCGCGCGTCGTGCGCGAGTTTGCCGCGCTCACCGCGGACACCCAGGAAAAGGAACGCCGGGAAACGGTGCAGCAGCTTTTTCTCGTGAAGCGGACCTTCGAGACCGACCGCTACTGCATGCTGGTGTTTCGGCTGCACGATGACCGCGGCAATGAGCTTACGGACTACGATGTCCTCTTCACCGCCGGACCCACCTACAACCCGAACCACCTGCCGCCGGGATTCTTCGTCGACCGCCAGCGCAACCAGCGGCACCCGGGCAAGCTGACGTACTACATGAACTACGATCGCATGGTCGCCGGATTGCAGACCCCGGCGCTGCAGGACAAGTTCGGCTTCGAGATCGTTGCGCGCCCGGTCGCAGGCTTTGCCCACTACCGGCGGCTCAGTTACCGCGGGACCTTGACCACGCTGAAACGCTTCTTCGAACCGAACCAAACCCTGATGCTGGAGATCCAGCTGCGCCGCTGGGTCGACACGGGAGTGGTGGATCTCAAGACGACGCTGAATGCCGGCGACGGCGTGGTCGACAGCCCGATCGGCCGCAAGCCGACCGGGAAGACGATCTAAAGACGGGCTGCGCCGAAAAGGTGGACCGCGTTGCCCTCAACGCGGTGGTTTGAGTGCGCAACGACAAAGCGTGTTGAGGGTCACACGCTCTCTCTCGTCACAACTTGCGCAGCAGGATATTGCGGTACTCGATCTTGAACGGCGGGCCGACGTGCATCTGGAAACCGAGCACGCCCTCGAGGGCGCGCTCCGGGTCCTCGTCGATCAGGATGGCCATGACCTTGCCGTTGAGCACGTGGATGATCACGGAGTCGCGCGCGATGATGTGATAGGAATTCCAGTCATTGATCTTCACTGCACCCTTGAGTTCGTCCGGATCGCCCAGCGTGCCGATCTCCTTGAACGATGAGCCACCGAGGGCGCGGGAAAACTTGCCGCGGCGCGAGAGGAAGGCGCGACCGCGCTCGTCGTGGATGTTGCCGGTGTGCTGGTTGATGAAGTCCATGTCGGCCTGGTAGCCTTTGAGGATCCATTGACCGACGTCGGGCAGTTCGACGCTGCGGTACTGGATGCCGCTGTTCGTGCCGTTCATGCGGTACTCGAGCTTGAGCTCGAAATTCTTCACGGTGCCGCCGCGCCAGATCAGGAATGAGTTCACTTTGACGACCTTCTCGGGCGTGCTCTCGCCGACGATGACGCCGTCCTCGGCGCGCCAGAAGGTCAGGTCGCCGTCCCAGCCGGCAAGACTCTTGCCGTCAAAGATCGGAACGAAGCCGGTGGCATCATCCGCGGGCCGCGGAGCGATCGAGAAACCGCCGCGCCCACCACCACCGCCCCGGCCGCCGCCGGCTCCCGGGCCTCCGCGTGCACCCTCGGCCGGCGGAGCGCCGGCAGGCGCCGGTGGTTGCTGGGCAAGCAGAGTGGAGGCGCAGACAAGGAGGGTCAGGGACGTGACGCGGAGCAGACGCAGCGGATTCATCGAGGAGGGGGTTGGGGACCGGCGATTCTCGTGAATCGATCCGGTTGGGGTGAATTTGCGGACAGTCCGAGCATGTTGCCCGGTCGAGCCTGCGCGAGCCAAATCCGACCAGCGGGTGCGTTCGGCCATGGGGCGGAAACCATTCGAGGGGAGGGGGTGGATCCGAACGGGCTTGTTCCCGGAAATAGGTGAAATTTTCCCGCCCGGTGCGCGAACCGATCCCTTCGCACCTGTTCAATCGACCCATGAACTCACGTCGTTTTCTCTCGCTTCCGGCGGCGCTTCTCGGCGTCGCACTTGGTCTTGGTTGGGTCAGCGCGGCGAGCGCCTATGGGGATGTCGCCATCTCCGCAGAAATCCGGCTCGGGCGCGCGCTGCCGCCGCCACCGCCCGAGGTGGTGGTGATCGAGAATGTGGCCCCGCCCGGGCCGCCGCCGTGGGCGCCGGCCCATGGTCTGCGTCGGAACCGGGTCTATTACTACTACCCGGCAAGCGGGGTCTACTTCCGGCCGGCCGATCGCGCCTGGTTCTATCTTGAGGGCGGCTCCTGGCGTCTGAGCGTGGCGCTCCCGGATTCGGTCGCGATCGATTTTGGGCATTCCGTCCGGCTCACGATGGAAACGGACCGGCCGTACGACTATCACACCCATGTCGTCACGTATTACCCGCAGGTCTACTTCGGTACCCGGGTGCGTCTGAAGGGAGAGCCGGTTCCGTCTCGCGCCGGCCCGCCTGAGGTAACGTCGTCCGGTGCGCCCGATCACGCGGGCAAGCCGGGCCGCGGGCCGGGCGAGGGCCGGGGCCGCGGTGGCAAGCCGGACAAGCACAGGTAATCCGGACGGCCGGATCGCGCGGCCCGGACTTGCGACCAGGGCTGAGCTTGGCACGGTTTGGCCATGTTTTTCCCGGTTCATCGTTTCTGGGCTGCGCTGCTGCTGCCGGCCTTGGTCACCCCTTTCCTCTCCGCTGCGCCGGCTCCCGCTGCCGCCGACGTTTCCGCGCTCAGGCGCGTGCGGGCGCACACCGCTTTTCTGGCGGATGATCTGCTCGAGGGGCGCGGGGCGGCGACGCGCGGCCATGAACTCGCGGCGCTCTATGTGTCGTCCCAGTTTGCACGCTTGGGCTTGGAGCCGGCGGGAGAGCACGGCGGATTTCGCCAGGCTGTGAGTTTTCTCGAGTCCCGCTCGGACCTCGCGGCAGGGCGCTTCGTGGTGCGTGCCGGCGGCGCGGAGACGGCGCTTGAGCCCATGGGCGAGGTCATTGTACGCCCGACGGTATCCGCGACCGAGGTCGACGTCACCGCTCCGGCGGTCTTTGTCGGTTTTGGCATCCATGCGCCGGAGTTTGGCTATGACGACTTCGGCGCCATTGACCTGAAGGGCAAGGTGGCGGTGGTGCTGGCCGGTTCACCCGACAAGCTGCCCGTCACGGCTCGCGCGCATTTCAACCGGGAGAAGACGGCCGAACTCGCCCGGCGCGGGGCGGTGGCGATGGTCAGCGTGATCACGCCGCGCGAGCAGGCGCGTTCGCCGTGGGCGTCGGTGCTCGGCGGATCGCGCTTTCCCCGCATGCGCCTGATCGGACCGGGAGGCGCGTTGATGGACGATTATCCCGAGTTGCGTGCGCTCGCCACGGTGAACCTGACCGCGGCGGACAAACTCTTTGTCCAGGCGCCGCGTGCGGCGGCGGAGGTGTTTGCCGCAAGCGAACGGGGCGAGCCGCAGGCGTTCGACCTCGGGCTTGAGGTGACGCTCAGCGCGCGCGCGACCACGGCCCGGACGGAAAGCGCGAACATCCTGGCGCGAATCCCGGGCACGGATCCGACGCTCGCCGGTGAGCCGATCGTGATCACGTCGCACCTCGATCACCTCGGCATCGGCAGCGGCGTTGAGGGGGATGCGATCTACAACGGAGCCTACGACAATGCGATTGGCATCGGCATCGTGCTGGCGATGGCTGAGCAGCTGGCGGCCGGACCGGCGCCACGTCGTCCGATTCTCTTCGCCGCCCTGACCGGCGAGGAAAAAGGTCTGCTCGGCGCTGACCACCTCGCGGCGCATCCGCCGGCCGGCGTGACGCGCTACGCGGCGAATCTGAACATCGACATGAGCCTTTTCCCTGTGCCGGTGCGCGATGTGATCGCGCGTGGCGAGGAGCATTCCACGCTCGGCGCCGTGGTGCGGGCGGCCGCGGCGGCCCAGGGCTTTACCGTGAGTCCCGATCCGATCCCGGAGGAGGTGATCTTCGTGCGGAGTGATCAGTATCCCTTCGTTCGCGCGGGTGTTCCCGCCCTCTACCTGGGTGCCGGCACCCGTTTGGATGATCCGGCGGTGGACATCGGGGCGATGCATGCCGACTTCCGACGCAACCGCTATCACAAGCCGGGCGATGATCTGACCCAGGCGATCGACTGGCCCTCGGCGGCGGCGTTTACCCTGCTTTCTGCGGACGTCGTGCGCGCGGTGGCGAACGACCCCGTCGCCCCGAGTTGGCTCCCCGGCGATTTCTTTGGCCGCATGTTTGGCCGACCGACGGACAAGTGAGCTCCCTTTAGAGCAGGATCGCGCCGTCGTTCCATGTTGTTGGCGGTTTTCGTCGTGACCGGCCCGCTTCTTGCGTCAAGGGTGGTTCTATGAACCGACGCGATTTCCTGGATCGATTTACCCGGGGGTCGGCGGCCCTGGCTGTTACGGGTGCGGCGCTGGCGGCCGCCTCTAAGGCGCGGGCGGCCCTGACGATTCCTGCCGGGAGCACCCCGCAGACGCTGGCGGCCGATGAGGAGTTCTGGCGCGGCGTTTCCACGATGTGGGCGCCGGCCCCTGACTTCATCAACCTGGAATACGGCTATTTTCACGCGGCCGCCCTGCCGACGCTCGAGGCCGAACTGCGCATGGCGCGCAGGATCAACACGCGCAACTCGCGCTACAAGCGGGTCGACATGAACGCCGATCAGGAGGCAGCGCGCGCCGCGCTGGCCGAGGCTGTCGGCGCACCGCTGGAGGAGATCACAATCACGCGCAATGCGACCGAGTCCCTCGACACCGTCATCCTCGGGCTCGATCTCGCGCCGGGTGACGAGATTGTGTATGGGAACACCGACTACGGCAGCATGATCGAGGCGATCGAGCAGAAGGCCCGGCGCAACGGCATTGTCCCACGCATGGTCACGGTCCCGCTCAACCCGTCGTCGGACGACGAGGTGGTCGCGGCCTACGCCGCCGGGATGACGCCGAAGACCAAGCTCCTGCTGGTCACGCACCTCATCAACATCACCGGACAGATCACGCCAGTCCGGAAAATCTGCGACATGGCGCACGCGCGCGGCGCCGAGGTCGTGGTGGATTCCGCCCACGCGGTCGGCCAGTTCGTCTTCAATCTCCCGGACCTCGGCTGCGATTACCTGGGCTCGAGTCTTCACAAGTGGATGTGCGCGCCGCTCGGCCTTGGCCTGCTCTATGTGAAGAAATCCAAGATCGCCAAGGTCTGGCCGCTGATCGCCGACACGGGGCTGCCCGTGGACGACATCCGCAAGCTCTCGCAGCACGGCACGCGACCCGAGTCGGCGCACGTTGGCCTGGTCGAGGCGATCCGCGTTCACCGGGAGATCGGCCCGGCGAACAAGGAGGCCCGCCTGCGCTACCTCCAGCAGCGCTGGCGCAGCGCCCTGCAGGATCTGCCCGGCATCGTGATCAACACGCCGCGCGATCCGGCGCGCTACGCCGGCGTCGGCAATGTCGGCCTCAAGGGCGTCGCGCCCGGCGAACTCGCCGACTACCTGCTCGCGCAGCACAACATCTTCACGGTCGCCATCAATCACGCGACCTTCCAGGGCCTCCGGGTGACGCCGGGCGTGCCGACGCCGGCGGACCACGTGGATCGCTTCATCGTGGCAATGAAAGCGGCGCGGACGCACTTTGGCGTCGCGTAGTCGGCGGCTCGATGGAGGTAGCCGGGGGCGCTGATCCCGGTGCCCTTTGGCTCAAGGAATTCGGACCGGCCTCGGCGAGGCCAGCTGCTACATCAACGCTTGGCAAAGCCATTGCCAGCGGGCCGTGGCACGGTTCGAGTGAGAAGCAACCCCTCGAATCCACATGCCTTTTTCTTCGCGCCGGCTTGGTTTGATTCCCGTTCTGCTGCTCGTCCTCGCCGTCAATCTGGCCGCGGCCGAGTGGACCCCGGTTCCGGCCCAAGGCGCGCCCAATCCCCGGCATGAAGCCGCCTTCGTCGAGCACGCGGGCAAATTTTACCTGCTCGGCGGCCGGCGGATCCAGCCGGTCGATATTTTTGACCCGATCACCAACACGTGGACGCACGGTTCACCGCCGCCGGTCGAGGTGCACCACTTTCAAGCGGTTTCCCACGAGGGTAAAATCTGGTTGGTCGGTGCGATGACCGGATCCTATCCGCGCGAGGCGGCCCTCGATCATATCCCGGTCTACGATCCTGCCACCGACACATGGTCGCGCGGCCCCTCGCTCCCGGCGGATCGCCGCCGGGGTGGGGCGGGTGCGGTCATTCACGAGGGCTCCCTCTATGTCGTGTGCGGCATCATCAATGGTCATTACGACGGCCACGTCACCTGGCTCGATGCGATGGACCTCAAAACCGGCGAGTGGCGTCGTCTGCCCGATGCGCCGCGGGCGCGCGATCACTTCCAGAGCGCGGTCATCAACAACCGCCTTTATGCGGTGGGTGGTCGTCGCTCCTCGGCGGCGACCAACGAGGTATTCACCCTCGTGGTGTCGGAGGTGGATGTTTTTGATTTCAAGACCGGCCAGTGGACGACGCTGCCGTCGCCCGGAGGCGATCTGCCGACGACGCGCGCGGGCAGCATGACGATTGCGGCGGGGCCGTATGTCGTGGTGGCGGGCGGGGAAACGCTGCGCCAGCAGGAGGCCCACGGCGAGGTCGAGGCGCTCGACACACGTACGGGCACGTGGACGTCATGGCCCCGGTTTGCGCGCGGGCGGCATGGCAGCGGTCTGGTTCGTTACGGCAACGCGATTTATGTCGCGTCGGGCAGCGGGAACCGCGGCGGACGGCCCGAACTTGATTCGATCGAACGCTTCGAACTGCCGGCGGACGCCCGCTGAGTGCGCTGTAGCCGGCCTCGCTGAGGCCGGTCGGGAAACGATTGGTCTGGGAATCGGACCGGGTTCAGCGAACCCGGCTACACCGAGCCGAAACCCGACCTCAGGCCTTGAGGCAGCACTGCTTGTACTTCTTTCCGCTGCCGCAGGGGCAGGGATCGTTGCGGCCGACTTTGGGTCCGGCGGAGCGGATCGGCGCAGGGCCCTGGCGGAGCGCGCGGGTGTAGATCCAGGCTCCGTTGATCCGCTGAAACTCGGATTTCTCCTCCAGCACGCCCTCCATGCCCTCCTCCGTGTAGTGGGCGGAGAACTCGACGATGGCCATATCCGGCTGTGGGCCGGGCTCATGCCGGTGAATCACGAGCTTGGTCCATTTCGTGGTCGGAGCCCCGGTGGAGGCGACGAATGGCCGGTTGGCCGTGCCCTTGAAAGTCCGATGAAGGTAGCGCTCGTCGTTGATGACATGCGCGGTGTAGCGCGAACGCATCAGCTCCTCGGCCGTGCCGGCCGGGCGCTGGCCGGAAATGATGGCGCCACAGCAGTCGGCGAGGGTTTTTCCAGAGCCGCAGGGGCAGAGTGGGGAAGAATCGGGTGACGACATGGCTCTCACTGTCAGCGGATTGACCGCCCAGAGGCGAGCCCCGAGCGCTGGATTGCGTTTGGGACCCCGTCCGATTGGCTGTCTTTGCTCCGCTTAACCTCAACCTCCCCGCCATGTCCACCTCCACGCTCCCCCGCAAGACCGCCCAGGATTTTGATCAGGAACTGCTCAATCTTTACGATCGCTACGCGCATGGCCTGATCGACCGGCGCACCTTTCTCGATCGCGCGGGCAAGTTCGCCGTCGGGGGCATGACGGCCGTCGCCATCCTCGAGGCGCTGAGCCCGAAGTATGCGTTCGCCGCCCAGGTGCCGGCGGGTGATCCGCGCGTGCAGACCGAATACCTCAAGTATGCGTCGCCGGCCGGTCATGGTGAGATGCGCGGCCTCTTCGCCAAGCCGGCGGGAGCCACGGGCAAGCTGCCCGGCGTGATCGTGGTGCACGAGAATCGCGGCCTGAATCCTTATATTGAGGATGTGGTCAAGCGCCTCGCCGTCGCCGGTTTTGTGGCCTTCGGTCCCGATGCCCTCTGGCCGCTCGGCGGCTATCCCGGTACCGACGAGAAGGGCGTGGAGATGCAGCGCACGCTCGAGCGGCCCAAGATCAATGAGGACTTCGTCGCTGCGGCCAAGTTCCTGCAGTCTCACCCGTCCTGCAATGGTTCGATCGGCGTGGTCGGCTTCTGCTTCGGCGGCGGCATGTCCAACTACCTCGCGGCCCGCCTGCCCGATGTCATCAAGGCCGCCGT
The DNA here is from genome assembly GCA_036401075.1 of Opitutaceae bacterium. Classification (GTDB taxonomy): domain Bacteria; phylum Verrucomicrobiota; class Verrucomicrobiia; order Opitutales; family Opitutaceae; genus CAMAXB01. The sequence goes on along the minus strand of DASWVY010000014.1, from coordinate 17,436 downwards.
GCCGTATTATGGCGGTCAGGTCGCCGCGGAAGAGGCGGCCAAGATCAAGGGATCGCTTCTGCTGCACTTCGCCGAACTCGATGAGCGCGTAAATGCCGGCTGGCCCGCCTACGAGACGGCCCTCAAAGCCGCAGGCGTTTCCTACGAGGCGCACTTTTATCCGAAGGCCAATCACGGCTTCCACAACGACACCACGCCGCGCTTTGACGCGGCTGCGGCTGAATTGTCGTGGCAGCGCACCATCGCCTTCTTCAAGGCAAAGCTGGGCTGACCGACCTGATCGGGGATTGCCGCCTTCGGGCGCAGCCACCAAAGTCCGCCGGCATGCGAACCCCTGCATGTCTGCGGATTTTGTTTTTCTGGATGGCGACTGTCGTCTTGGTTTCGGCTCACACGGCGATCGAACCCGTCCCGCGCGACGCGAACTGGCTCAAGCGTCACGAGGGCTTCGTCGACCTCGCGCGAGCCGGTGGCGTGGATGTGCTGTTTTTGGGTGACTCGATCACTGATGCCTGGCGGTCCACCGGCAAGGCCGTGTGGGAAAAGGAATTTGCGCCCCTGCGCGCCGCGAATTTCGGCATCGGGGGCGACCGCACCCAGCACGTGCTCTGGCGCCTCGCCAATGGCGAGGCCGACGGTCTTGCGCCGAAGGCCGTCGTGCTGCTGATCGGGACCAACAACACCGGCCTCGAGCGGGACAATGTCACCGTGCGCAACACCGTACCCGAGACCATCGCGGGCATCACCGCGGTTGTGCAGTCGCTGCGCCAACGTCTCCCTCAGGCGAAGATCCTGCTGCTCGCGGTGTTTCCGCGGGCCGACGGCCCCGGCGACGTGCCGGTGCGCGCCCAGGTGGCCGAGGTCAACCAGGCGATCGCGAAGCTCCACGACGGGCGCTTCGTTCACTTCCTCGACATCGGCGCCAAGTTTCTCGCCGCCGACGGGACGCTCCCGGCCGCGATCATGCCGGACAAGCTGCACCTCAGCGAGGAGGGTTACGTGATCTGGGCCGACGCGATCCGCGCACCGCTGGCGGCGCTGCTGAAGTGAGGCTGGGGTGACGGTTTTTGCCCGCGAATCACTGCGAAGCAGACGAACTTGTTTACCACGGAATACACGGAACACACGGAATGGCCGGACTTGGAATTCCGGCTTCATTTCGGTGTGTTCCGTGTATTCCGTGGTGAAATTCCGCATTCGCGACGATTCGCGTGATTCGCGGGCGGTGCCGGGTGGTTGGCAAACCGGCGAATGTGCGCATGTTTTCGGATCATGGTTCCGTTTTCCGTTCTCGATCTCTCGCCGATCCCGCAGGGCGCCACCGCGGCGGACGCGATGGCCAACACGCTCGCCCTCGCGAGGCACGCCGAGCGGCTCGGGTATCGTCGCTTCTGGCTGGCTGAGCATCACAACATGCCGGGCATCGCGAGCGCGGCGACCGCGGTCGTGATCGGGCACGTCGCCGCCGGCACCCAGACGATTCGGGTCGGCTCGGGCGGCATCATGCTGCCGAACCATGCGCCGCTCGTGATCGCCGAGCAGTTCGGCACCCTGGAAACCCTCTTCCCCGGTCGGATTGACCTGGGGCTTGGCCGGGCGCCGGGCACGGACCAGCGAACGACCCGTGCGCTGCGGCGTGAGCGCCGGGATGCGGCCGATACCTTTCCCCAGGATGTGGAAGAATTGCGCGGCTACTTTCGCCCCGTGGTTCCGGGACAGACGGTTCGGGCGGTTCCGGGGGCGGGGCTGGCCGTGCCCATCTGGCTGCTAGGATCGAGTTTGTTCAGTGCCCAGTTGGCTGCGTCGATGGGTCTGCCCTTTGCGTTCGCGGCGCATTTCGCGCCGGATCACCTCGAGGAAGCGATCTACCTCTACCGATCGGGCTTTCGCCCCTCGGCCACGCTCGCGCAGCCGCATGCGATGGCGGCGATTCCGGTCTTTGCCGCCGACACCGATGCCGAGGCGGCGCGCTTGTTCACGTCGCTCCAGCAGTCCTTCGTGAACCTCCACCGAGGCACGCCCGGACTCCTGCCGCCACCGGTCGACACCATGGATGGCCGCTGGAGTCCCGGGGAGGAAGAGGGCGTCACGCACACCTTCCGTGAAGCGGTGGTGGGTGGACCGGCCAAGGTTCGGGCCGGGCTCGAGGCCTTTCTGGCCCGCACGCGGGTCGACGAACTCATGATCACGGCGATGATCCATGATCCCGTGGCGCGCCTGCGTTCGTTCAGCCACGTTGCGGAGATTCGTGACGCCATGGCGCTCGACGCTGCGGCGGTGGATCGCGCGCTCTGACGCGTTGACCCACGCGCGCATCCCGCGAGCCAAGTGTCACGTAATGCGTGACACTTGGCTCGGAGCGTTCGCCTCTCTTGCCTGCTCCTTGCTCCTGGGGGTTTCCGTGAGGATGGTCAGCGGGTCGGCTGCAGCGCAGGTGGCGCCGGCAGCAGCGTCGTGAGCCGCTCGACGACCGCGGGCTCCATCTGCGGATCGACGCGCCGTCCTTCCGGCGAGGAGCGGAAGTCAAACAACTCCAACCCGTGCGTGGTCGCATTTGGCTGGTGCACGATCAGGCGCCAATCATCGGTGCGAATCGTGCTTTGGCCGCGGGTGAACCAAGCCAGTGCGGGTTTGGTTGAGCGGGTCGCGGGATCCTTGAGGAAAGGGCGGAGGCTCTGTCCGGACAAACCGGCGGGAAGTGGCAGGCCGCAGAGATCGGCCAGAGTGGGAAACACGTCGACGGTCTCGACCACGGCCTCGGACTTTGTGCCAGGGGCGGTGAGATCCGGCGTGCGAATCATCAGGGGTGAACGCAGCGCGGCTTCGTAGAGCGCATGCTTGCCCCACACACCTTGCGCACCGAGGCTAAAACCGTGGTCGCCCCAGATCACGATCACGGTGTTGCGCGCGAGCCCGAGTTCCTCAACCGCCGCGAGCAGCCGGCCGACCTGCGCATCCACGTAGGATACGGCGGCCGCATAACCATGCCGCAGCTGCCGGGCATAGGCGGCGTCAACGGACGGATCGCCGGGATGTTGTCCATAGTTGGTCAGCAGCTCGGCGCTGGGATGCCAGCTTGAGGGCGACGGTGCACGCGCCGTGTCGGTAGGGATGGGCAAGGCGGCGGGATCGTGAAGATCGAACCAGCGTTTGGGCGCGGCAAAGGGCAGGTGGGGCTTGAAGAAGCCGACGGCGAACATCCACGGACCACGGTCACCCGCAGCCAGCTCGCGCAAGGTGGAGATGGATTCGTCGGCAACCCAGGCATCGGGATAGGCGGAGTCGGCTTCGTCGGCAGCCTCCCACGCGGGTGACTGGCCCGCCTTTCGCGGCTGCCCGTTGGCGAATCCATGCATCACGTCCTCAGGGGTCTTCCACGGACTGGTCGGAACCCAGGCCCGATCCCACACGCCGGAAATTTCCTCCGGCCCCTCGGCCCAGCCCTGGCCGGTAAGCCCACCCGGGTAGTGAGTGATCTTGCCGAGCGCAAAGGTGCGGTAGCCATGCTTCCGAAACCACCCGGGCAGACTCTCGGTCGCCCACTGGGCCTGCGTGTCGCGAATGGCGTTGTTGCTCAGGTGAACCGGCGCGGAGGGCCGCTGACCGCGAAGCAGGGCGGCGCGGGAGGCGCCGCAGGTCGGGACCTGAACATAGTGCCGCGTAAAAGGGCGGGCCGTCCGGGCAAAGGCATCGAGGTGCGGCGTGCGCGCATGCGCGGCGCCGAAGCTCCCGACGTCATTGTTCAGATCGTCGATGGCAATGAAGAGAACGTTCGGTCGCTGGGCATCGAGCCGGGCGAAGGGCAGGGTGGCGAGCAGGCAGGCGAAAACCAGACGAAGGCGGACCAAGGGGGTGATCATGGCGGGGTGGCCGTTGCCCTTCGACCAGATGCCTGGCGACGACGACTGTCAACGTCCGCAACCAATGGCGGACCGACGTGAGCTTCCTTGCCGAACCAAGCGGCCCGTTCATGGTCTGGGTTACATGAGCACCTCCCTTCCCATTCTCTACATCAAGAGCGGCTGCCCGTGGTGCACCGACGTCGTGATGTTTCTCTCCGAACACGGCATTGGCTACCGGCAGCAAAACGTGACCAACGATGCCGCGGCCTTCGCCGAGATGCAGCGGGTCTCCGGCCAGACCAAGGCGCCCGTCCTCGACTGGAACGGCAAAATCCTCGCCGACTTCGGCGTGGACGAACTCATTCCCTTCCTGCGCGACCGCAATGTGAAGCTGGAAGATAGCTGAAGGCCGGCGGTTTGGGGTTGATTCACCGGGGCGGGATTGTCGCCATAGCGCTTACCCCTCCGATCCCCGATGCGCTCCGCCATCACCGTTTCGCTTGTCCCTGAATCCCGCGGCGGGCCCTTCGTTTACTGGGACGGGCTGACCGAAGCGGTCCGTGAGGCCGCGGCGCTCGGCTTTGACGCGATCGAGATTTTTCCGCCTTCGGCGGGCGTGATTGATCCGGCCCTCCTGCGTCCGCAGCTGACCCGGCATCGGCTCGCCATCGCCGCGATGGGCACCGGCGCGGGTTGGGTGGTGCGCAAGTTGACCCTGACCCATCCGGATGAGGCGATCCGTAAGCAGGCCCGCGAGTTTGTCCGCTCGATGATTGATCTCGCGGCGGTGTTTGATGCGCCGGCGATCATCGGTTCGATGCAGGGGCGGGCGGAGGGCGGTGTGGACCGCGCCCAGGCTCTGGCCTGGCTCGGGGAGGCGCTGGATGAACTTGGCGCCTACGCGGGCAAGCGTGGCCGGGTGTTGTTGCTGGAGCCGTTGAACCGCTACGAAACGAACCTGTGCAATCGCTTGGCCGACACTGCCGCGTGGCTCGACCAGCGCGGGGCGGAACACGTGCGGTTGCTGGCCGATCTCTTTCACATGGCCATCGAGGAAAGCGATCTTCCGGCGGCGCTGCGCGCGGCGGGCCGGCGGGTGGGGCATGTGCATTTCGCCGACTCCAATCGTCACGCGATGGGGTTCGGTCACACCGATCCGAAGCCGATCATCGCGGCGCTGCGCGCCATTGGCTACGAGGGTTATCTTTCGGCTGAGGTCCTGCCGCTGCCGGATAGCGACACGGCCGCGCGCCAGACGATCACGACGATCCGCCGCTTTTTGCCCTCCCGCTGATCCCTTTCCTGCCCATGCTCAAAACCACGCTGCTTCACCCCGACCTCCTGCGCATCACGGCCCAGGCCGGCCACCATGCGAAGATCCTGATCGCCGACGGCAACTACCCTGTTTCGACCAAGCGCGGACCGAATGCCACGGTCGTGAGCCTCAACCTTGCGCCCGGCGTGGTCACGGTCGCGCAGGTCCTGCGTGCGTTGCTGGGCGCGGTGCCGGTCGATCACGTCAACGTCATGGGCATTCCGCCCGACGACCCGTACGCCCAGCAGGGCGAGCCGCCGGTGTGGAATGAGTTTCGCGGTGTCTTGCGCGAGGCCGGCCTCGCGCTGCCGCTGGTGCCGATTCTCAAGTGGGATTTCTACCAGCAGGTCGAAAGTCCCGATCACGTGCTGACGGTCCAGACGGCTGATCTCGCCCTCTGGGGCAATGTGCTGCTCACGCTGGGCTGCCGCACGAGCTGATTCGTTCACTTTAACTTCAAGCACCGGGGTCGGCGACCCCAGCTACACCCTCTTCATGCAGACGCGTACCCTTGGCCGGACCGGCCTGTCGGTTCCCATTCTTAGCTTTGGCGCCAGTTCGCTTGGCGCCGAGTTCCGCAGCGTGACGCTCGACGAAGTCCTCGGCAGCGTTCGCGTCGCGCTCGATAGCGGCCTGACCCTGATCGACACGTCGCCGTTTTATGGCCGCGGCATGAGCGAGGTGCTGCTGGGCATCGCGCTGAAGGGCGTGCCCCGTGATCGCTACCAGCTGTGCACCAAGCTGGGACGCTACGATTTGGCGCACTTCGATTTTTCCGCGCGCCGCGTGGCCGAGAGCGTGGATGTTTCGCTGCATCGCCTCGGGACCGACCACCTCGACATCGTCCTTTGTCACGACATCGAGTTTGTCCCGATGCAGCAGATCGTTGATGAGACGCTCCCGGCGCTGCGCAAGCTCAAGGCGGCGGGCAAGATTCGTGCGATCGGTTTTAGCGGCTACCCGATGAAGATCTTCCGCTTCATCCTTGAGCAGACCGATGTCGACTGCGTGTTGAGCTACAATCAGTTCACGCTGCAAAACACCCGCTTCGCTGACGAAGTCGTGCCGATGCTGAAGCAGCGCGAGATCGGCGTGATGAACGCCGGTCCGTTCAGCGCACGTCTGCTGACCAATGCGCCGCTGCCCGCGTGGCTGAAGGAGCCGGAGGAGGTCAAGGACGCCGCGCGCCGTGCGGCCGCGCTGTGTGCGCAGCGGGGCTCCGACATCGCCAAGCTCGCGCTCCAGTTCAGTCTCTCGCATCCGGATATCGCGACGACGGTCGCGGGAAGTGCCAACCCGGTGAATATCCGCAACTGGGCGCAATGGGCGGCCGAGCCGATCGATCGCGCGCTGCTCGCCGACGTGCAGGCGATCTTCGCCCCGGTGAAGAACATCGGGCACCGTGAGGGGCTGCCGGAGAACAACTGAGTCCACGCTGTTCCCATGAAAGCCATCAGCCTCGACCAGCCGCAGACCTTCCGCCGCGTGGAGATCCCTGAACCCGCCGCGCCCGCCGCGGGCGAGGTGCTCGTCCGCATCCATCGCGTCGGCATCTGCGGCACCGACCTCGGCGGCTATCTGGGCAAGATGCCGTTCTACTCGTACCCGCGCGTGCCCGGACACGAGTTGGGCGTCGAGATTCTCGCGGTGGGGGCCGGCGTGACTAACGTGAAGCCGGGCGACCGCTGCTCGGTCGAGCCCTACCTCAATTGCCAGAAATGCTACTCCTGTCGGCGCGGCCTGACCAATTGCTGCGAGCACAACCAGACCCTCGGGGTGATGTGCGACGGCGGATTGTGCGAGCGGATGATCCTGCCGGCGCGCAAGCTGCACCCCTCGCGGTCGCTTGGTTACGACCAGCTGGCGCTGGTTGAGACCCTCGCCATCGGCTGCCATGCGGTCGATCGCGCAGCGGTGAAGGCAGGGGACCATGTTCTCGTGATCGGAGCGGGCCCGATCGGGCTGTCCGTGATCGAGTTCGTCAAGGTCGCCGGGGCGACCTGCATCGTGCTCGACGTGAACGAGGCGCGCCTGGCGTTTTGCCGCGACCGCCTGAAGGTGCCGCACACGATCACCGCGCGCGGCGACGGCTCCGAACTGCAGGCCCTGGCGGCGATCACGAATGGCCAGCTGGCAGACGCAGTCATTGATGCGACGGGCAGCCACAAGTCGATGAGCGCTGCGCTCAACTACTGCGCGTTCGGCGGACACCTCGTGTATGTTGGCATTGCGGCGCAGGAGATCTCGTTTCTGCAGGCCCCTGCACTGCACCGCCGCGAGTTGACCATCCTGGGGTCTCGTAATGCGCTCGCGCGCGATTTCACCCGGATCATCCGGCTGATTGAGGACGGCGTCATCGACACCGGCCCGTGGATCACGCACCGCGCGACCTTCGAAGAGATGATCCCGCAGTTCCCGGGCTGGTTGAAACCGGAGGCCGGCGTGATCAAGGCCCTCGTGTCGCTTACCTGAATCCACCTGCCCCGTGACCATCGACGCCCACCAGCATTTCTGGCGCTACGATCCGGTCCAGTATCCGTGGATTCCGAAGGGTTCGCCGCTGCACGCCGACCGGCTCCCGGCGGACCTGGCGCCTCTCCTGGCTCGTGCGGGGATTGACGGCACGGTCGCGGTGCAGGCGCGGCAGAGCGTGGAGGAGTCGCGCTGGCTGCTCGAATGGGCGGATCGGTCGCCCCTGATCAAGGGCGTGGTCGGCTGGGTCGACCTGTGCAGCGCAACGGTAGAGGGCGAACTGGCGGAACTCGCCGCGCACCCTCGCTTCCGCGGCGTGCGGCATGTGGCGCAGGACGAGCCGGATGATTTCCTGCGCGGCGCGGCGTTCCAGCGCGGGATCGCGCGGCTGGCGGATCACGGTCTCACCTACGACCTTCTCATTTTCCCGCGGCAGCTGCCGGCGGCGATCGATCTGGTGCGACGCTTTCCGGCCCAGCCGTTTGTCCTCGATCATCTCGCCAAGCCGCCGATCAAGTCCGGCGTGCTCTCCCCCTGGCGCGAGGGCCTGCGCGAGCTGGCCACCTTCCCCAACGTGTTGTGCAAGGTGTCGGGGATGGTGACCGAGGCGGATCACGCGGCGTGGCAGCCGGCGGACCTGCGGCCGTATCTCGACGTCGTCCACGAAGCCTTCGGTGCGAAACGCCTGATGTATGGGAGCGACTGGCCGGTCTGCCTGCTCGCGTCCGATTACGCGCGTCAGCACGCCGCGACGTTCGGCTATTTCAAGTCACTCGGCCCATCCGAGCGCGACGCCATCATGGGTGGAAACGCCATCCGTTTCTATGGTCTGAAGGTGTGAATCATCACAGTTCACCTTGGTAAACAAACGGTGGTTTCCACAGCGACGGCGCCGTTACCGCGCGGCGAGTGTCGCGAAGGCGCTGATACTTTACCCTAGGGAAGAATCCCTATGAATGCAAAAATGTGTCAATAGGGATCTTGACAAGATCGGTGGGGAGTCGGCATCAGTGCGCCGCATTTTTGCATCGCCCTGATTCTCACCTAAAAATCTTACGGTAATTTTCTCATGGCTTACCGCCTTTCTCTGCTGTTCCTCGGGTTAACCCTATCGGCTCAGGCTTAAACCACCACGCTGGATGCCCGTCCGATCCCAGAACAGCCAGTCGCCGCGGCGCCGGTGATTGATTACACGCTCACCTCAAAGTGGAACGAACGGCGGATCGATGTTGAGGTTATCTATAAGAATATCTCCGAGCAGGCCTTGGTCGTGCAGGGGATTCAGTGTTCGGAGGGGCTCTTCATCGTCGACTATCCGAAGGCGATTCCGGCCAATGGCTCGGGCAAGATCTCCGTTATCGTGGAGGCGCGTGACAACAGTGAAAACGAGGTTGATCTCATCCGGTTAAAGACAAATCAGGGTGAAAAGCTTCTGCGGGTAAAAGCGGCAACCAATAGCGGGGCTTGTGCCAGCGCTAGCATTTAATGGGTCCAGACCAAGCTTCTCGAAGCAGAGGCGGTTAGGCTTGCTTCTTACGGTCCACAACGCGGCAACGAAACGTCCCACCCCTCGATCAGCTGTCTGTCGGCAACCCTGCTGGCCACGTTCGCATTCAAGGAGCGTGATTCGCAACGAACCGCATCAGCCGCGCGACTCGATCCGGCTCTGTTGGCAGCGTGAACGAGAGCGCGGGTCAGACCAGAGAATTCAGGGGAGGCGCGACATGCCTGCAGTGAACGGCAAGATCGGAAATGAGATGATAGGGAAGTGGGCCTACTTTCGCGGGGTGGGTTGGTGCCATGGGATCATACTATCCGATCTGGATTCTGATTGTTCGCGGGCTTGCGCGCATCCGCCTCGGTCGCAATCTGGCGGCAAGCGTGTTTGCGATCACTCTATGAGCGGTGTGTCTTCGCCTGTTTCGCCTGCTGCCCTGGGTCGGGCCGTGCTTGTGGGCGGATTGCTCGCGGGGGCCGGCGACCTGGCCTTCGCCCTGATCTACTATGGATCCCAAGGTGCGCAGGCGGTGCGCATCTTGCAGACGATTGCCGCCGGCCTGCTGGGGCGCGAAGCGGCGTATGCAGGAGGGATTGGCGCGGCCGTCTTGGGCGTCGCGCTGCACTTCGTCATCGCGCTGGGTGCCGCTGCGGTGTTTGTCCTCGCCGCCCGGGCTTGGCCGGCCTTGCAGCGCCGGACGCTCCTGGCCGGTCTCGTGTTTGGAGCAGGAGTCTGGCTCGTGATGAACACGGTGATCGTGCCGTTGTCGGCGCTGCCTCGCGGATCTTTTCCTCCGGCGGGGTGGCTGCCGGTGCTGGGGGCGCATCTGGTGCTGGTCGGCCTGCCCATCGCGTGGGCGGCGCGTCGTTGGCTCGGAGGCACGCGGCGATGAAGAAACCGACGAAGGAGGAGCGGCAGCGGACCTGCACACGCAAGCGGCGCTATCGCAGCCAGGGCGACGCGCTCGATGCCGTTGCGATCCTCGGCCTCGAGCGCAGTCGCAAGGCCTATCGCTGCCCGCTGTGCGGCCACTGGCATTTGTCGACGGGGTGATCTGACGCATGGCGAATCGGATTAAGTTCACCATGGAATACACGGAAATGAGATCGGAATCAGGGCTCGACCATTCGGTGTATTCCGTGTTTTCGGTGGTTACCCTCTTTGTCTGAATCCGTGCCGCTTCGCGTGATTCCAATTCGCGCACGAGGCGCGCCCCTGCAGATTAATCAGATCCAGTGTGGGATTTTCTTTCACGCGGAAATCTGCTGGAGTGGAGCATGCTTCGCTTTTTGCTGCCCTTGCTCATGCTGACAGGCGTCACGGCGTTCGCGGCCGATGACTACGTGCGTTCGATCGAAACGTGGCGTGACGAGCGCCGGACCGCGCTGACGGCACCGGAGTCGTGGCTGAGTCTGATCGGACTTCATGCCCTCGCACCCGGAGCGCAGACGGTGGGATCCGGTGCGGACAACGCGGTGCGGTTGCGGGCCGGCCCGGAGCGGCTGGGCACGCTGACGCTGGCGCCGGATCGCATGGTGACATTCGAGGTGGCGTCCGGCGTGCAGGCGACGATCGGCGGACAGACGGTCGCCCGCGGCGCGCTGACTTACACCGCGGAGGCGACGACGATCGTGCGCTTTGGCACGGCCAGTTTCATCGTGATCGATCGCGGTGGCAGTCTTTACCTTCGGGTGCGCGATAGCGAAACGCCGCGTCGGCGCGACTTTGTGGGCATTGATTACTTCCCGATTGATCCGAAATGGAAGATCGAGGCGCAATGGGTGCCCTTTGAGCCTGTCCGCCAGGTGCCCATCACGAACATCCTCGGACAGACCGGTCCCCAGCCGTCGCCGGGCAAGGCGGTGTTCACGCACGAGGGACGCACGATCGAACTCGTGGCGGTGGATGAAGGGGCCGAAAACGAATTGTTCTTTATCCTGACGGATCTCACGGCCGGCGAGGAGACGTATGGCGCGGCGCGCTTTCTCTACACGACCAAGCCGAAGGACGGGCGTCTGGTGCTGGATTTCAATCGAACGGAAAATCCGCCCTGTGCGTTCAATCCCTACTCGACGTGTCCGCTGCCACCGAAGGAGAACCGGTTGCCCTTCCGGCTTGAGGCGGGCGAAAAGATGTACCGGGGCGTGCATTGACGGGATTGCTGGCCGGAGAAATGCTTCACGACCCCGTCGATGAAATTCAGCTACGAGATTCTGCCCGAGAAACGTCTGATCTGTCTGCGCTATGAGGGCGCCTTCACGCTGAAGGAGCTGCTGATGGGGACGGAGTTGCTGTGGTCGGACCAGCGGTACCATCCTGATTATCAAGGGATCGTCGACCTCACGGACTCGACCGTGGGCGTGGGTTGGGCGGATTTCCGGGCCTTCGTGGAATTTCTCTGCCGGGAGGATCGCACCTCGCGCAGTCGCTGGGCGGCCGTGGCGGGCACCCCGCTCGCGGCGGCGTGTGCCTTGCTGTACAAACAGGCCTGTGCGGCTCCGCATTCACTGGACGTGTTCTCAACCTGGGATGCGGCGTGCAATTTTCTCAAGGTCGAGCTCTCCCCTGACCAGCCGCTGCCCTGCTACCTTGCCTGAGCGGAGCGTGGCCCGCTCCCGCGAATTACGCGAACCGGCGCTGATTCATTCCGGAAGGGTCACCACGAAACACACGGAATACACGCCCTTGTTTTAACAGGAGGAAACAGAGGCCGGCGGGAGGAAAGCCTCGGAGCGGCAGAGTCTGTTCTCCGTTCTCTCTGTTACCTCCTGTAAAATCAGAGCCCGTTGATTTGGCTCGCATCCCCGGGGTGGCCGGACGGAATTTGAATCATGGCGAGGCGCCTGCGGCTGCAGTTTCCGGGAGCAGTGTATCATGTGTTCAATCACGGACGTGCCGGGACATCCGTCTTTGCTACAGCGGACCGGGCGCGGGCGTTTCTCTCCGGGCTCGCCGACACCTGCACGCGGCTCGGCTGGAGAGTTCATGCGTATGCGCTGCTGCCGGACTGCTATCACCTGGTGATCGTAACGCCCGAGGCCAATCTGGTGGAGGGCATGCGCTGGCTGCAGGGCACCTTCGCCACGCGGCGCACGCGATCGGGTGACGGTCGCGGTCCGCAGTTTCACGGGCGGTATCACAGTGTGGTGCTGGAGCCGGGCGAGACGGTGGCGAGCGTGGTGGATTACGTGCAGGTGCTTCCGCTCCTGCGTGGCATCGTGGCGCGCGAGCAGCTGGGGCTTTTTCGCTGGGGCAGTTTGTGCGCCCTGCGACGCGCGGCGCGGCCGGCTTGGCTGGAAGGTGCGCGGCCCGAGGAGGTGGAGGGCTACGAGCGCGCGCTGCAGGCGCTGGCCGGGGATCCGGCGGAGCAGGCGCGGCGCGGCTTTGAACGGATCGGTCGCGGCCTGACTCTGGGCTCGCCTGATTGGTGCCGGGCCCGGGAGGCGGATCACGCGCGGCTGGCTCTGGATCCGCGGGCGCCCGTGCGGGAACGCTCGGTCCAGGGCGAGGCGGACTGGGCGCGCCGTCTCGATCTCATCCTGGCGGACGCGGGTCGGACCCGGGCGGAGGCCGGCAGCGATCGCAAGGCGGCGCCGTGGAAGATTGAAGCCGCGTCGCAGCTGCGGGCATCAAGCACGGCGACCAACGCCTGGATCACGGCTCAGCTGCACATGGGGGCCCCGGGGGCGGTCAGCCGCTACGTCGGCGAGTGGCGGGCGGCCCGTCTGGCGCTAGCGCAGTGATTGCCCGCGAATCACGCGAATCGGCACGAATTCAGAAGGGTCACCACGAACTCCACGGAACACACGAAACGACCGAACCTGAACTCCGATTCTGCTTTTCGTGTGTTCCGTGGAGTTCGTGGTGAGCGGATTCGTTTCTGTAACGTGGATTCGCGGGCGAATCCTTGGCTGGCTCAGCGCTTCATGTACACGGCGTCGATCTCGTAAATCCCGGACAGGTAGCCCTCCTGCACGACCGGGCCGATCTTGATGGTGCCGTAAATGACAATGGGAACATCCATGGCTTCGTGCACGCCGGAGGGAATGCGGACCGTGACCCAGCCGTTCATGGCGGGCATCTGGCTGTAGCAGCAGCCCTGCTGGTCCTTCATGAGGATGAACTCCTTGACCAGGCCGCCCTCGACGACGGTCGGGAGCATAAATCCGGTGAGCGAAACCTTCATCCCGTCGAAGCGGCGGACCCGAAACGGAATGCGCTCGTTGAGGGCAACCACCTGGGGATCGATCGGCTTCTCCCGATCGATCGCGGCCGAGGTGTAGTCAAAACTGGCGAGCTGGTCGAAGCCGATCGGGTGAAACTCGTTCGACTTGGGCTGCTGCGCGACGAGGGAAGTCAGCGCGGAGACAGCGAAGGTGCCGAGCAGGAGGAAGTGGCGGAAGGTCATCAGGGAAGGCGTGGAAGGAGGGAAGGATGACCGCGGGGGACGGTGCGTGATTGGGCGGACGGGGTCATGTTGGCGCGCGGACCGCGCCGAATCAAGCTGCGGGGCCTGATTTTGGCGCCTTGCGATGGCGTTCGCGGTATTCGGTCGGGTTGCAGCGGCAGGTCCGACGGAAGACGCGGTTGAAAAAGGAGATTTGGGAGAACCCGCACCCGAGCGCGATCTCGATCACGGGGCGCTCCGTTTTCTGGAGTTCGTCGCAGGCCGCCTCGATCCGCACCTGCTGCAGGAACTCGCTGACGGTCTTGCCGGCGTGGCGTTTGAACTGGCGCGAGAAGGTGGGTTTGCTCATGCCCGTGACCTCCAGCAACTGTCCCAGGCGCACGTCCTCGCGGAAATTGGCGAGGAGAAAGCCCACGGCGGCGCGCATCGCGGTCTGGTGCCGCGCCTCGGTTGCGAGGAGGAGCGGCTGGCTGGACAGCAGTTCCTGGTCGGCGAGCGGAGCCCGCGCCATGGCGGCAATGAGCTGGATGAGCGTGGCGAGCCGGCTCGCGCCTTCGGTTGTGAGGAGTTCGCGGATGATCCCCACAATCTCGGTCGCGGCCGCGCCGCGGTAACGGATGCCGCGCTCGGCCAGGCGGAAATGGCGGGCAAACTCCTGCGTCTCGGGAAACCCCCAGAACGGGTGGTCGGGCGGAAAATGCCATTGGATGCCCACGCCCGTGGACGGGCCTCGGGTGTGCCAGTAGTGGGGCAGGTTCTCGCCGAGCAGAACGATCTCACCTGATTTGAACGGCGCGATCTGGTCGCCCACGAATCGCGTGCCTTCGCCGCGCTGAAAGTAGGTGATCTCCATCGCCTGATGGTAGTGCCAGTGCATGCCTTCGCCCTTGAGGGGTACGCTGCGCCCGGGATTCATCACCAGCTCCACGTCGCGCAGGTTGGCGTTCCACCGGTAGAGGCGAAAGGACTGCCCCGGCGGGAGCTGAATTTGCTCCCGAACGCCCACTCCGGTGAACTTTTTCCCAGAATTTCCCATAATCGCTCAAAATATGAGACAATCGACGCCGTTTGCGAGACCAGATAGGTAGCTCCCCGCGGGTTCCTCTGCTACTGTAAGGGCGTTCCCCATACCCCTGAATGGTTTGTCTCCGCCTGTCTCCCGCTGTCGTTTCGGCCTTTCCCGGCCTGAGCGCTTGGCGATGACCTCCGGTCGCGTGCCCTCTCGGGGGTAACCCCTCCCAGATCCTGTCTTGATACCATGATCCTCTCTTCCCGCCGGGTAGCCGCCAGTCTGCTGCTCTCGGCCACGGCCCTGACCTCCCTGGCGCAAGTCGCCACCACCAAGCCCGATGACGATCGCTTCACGCCGATCGTGCTCGCTGAGCCGCTCGATGAGCCGATGGAGTTCGAAGTCCGCCCCGATGGGCGCGTTTACTTCGTCGAGCGCAAGGGCGCGTTCAAGATGTATGATCCCACGACCAAGGAGGTCACGATCATCGCCACGATCGACATCAACACGAAGTACACCAGCGCGGAAGGTGTGGTGCGTGAGGCCGAGGAGGGCCTGATGGGCTTCACCTTCGATCCGCAGTTCGACACCAACCATTTTGTTTATCTCTACTACGCGCACCCGACGGAGAAAAAGCACATCCTGACGCGCTGGCAGCTGATCAACAACGAGCTGATCACCGCCTCCGAGAAGGTCATGCTCGAGGTACCGACGCAGCGCGAGGTCTGCTGTCACACGGGCGGCGGCATGACGTGGGACGCGGCCGGCAATCTCTACCTCACCACCGGCAACAACACCGGCAACGAGCAGGCGGCGCAGACGGATGAGCGTCCGGGACGCAGCAGCTGGGATGACCAGCGTTCCGCTGGCAACACGAACGACCTGCGCGGCAAGATCCTGCGCATCAAGCCGCAGCCCGACGGCACCTACACGATTCCCGAAGGCAATCTCTTCCCTCCGGGCACCCCCAAGACCCGTCCCGAGATCTATGTCATGGGCAATCGCAACCCATGGCGTCCGTCGATCGACAGCCTGACGGGCTGGCTCTATTGGGGTGAGGTCGGTCCCGATGCGACCGAGGACTCCGACATCGGCCCCCGCGGCTACGACGAGTTCAACCAGGCGCGCAGCGCCGGCAACTACGGCTGGCCTTGGTTCGTTGGGGAGAATCAGGGGTTCCCGATCTACGACTACGGCAAGAACGAGCCGGTCCCGAATTCCTACAAGAATCCGGCCAAGCCGATGAACACGTCGCCCAACAATACCGGTCTCACGGAGCTGCCACCGGCGCGCCCCGCCTTCATCGCGTATCCCTACGGGTTCTCCGACAAGTATCCGCTGATGGGCAGCGGCTCCCGCAGTGCGGTCGGCGGTCCGGTCTACCGCCGCGCCGACTTCGCCAATCCGGTCCGCCCCTGGCCCGCCTACTTCGAGGGCAAGTGGATCATCACCGATTTCACCCGCAACTGGATCATGGCCGTCAGCATGGACGACAAGGGCGACTACAAATCCATGGAGCGCCTGGTTCCGCACTATCGTCCGGTTGAGCCGATCGACATCGGCTTCGGCCCGAGCGGCGATCTCTACGTGCTCGAATATGGCTCGGCCTGGTTCCGCGGCAACCCCGATGCCAGACTGGTCAAGATCGAGTACAATGCCGGGAACCGTGCTCCGCATGCCGAGGCTTCCGCCTCGACAACCGGTGGTGCGCTGCCGTTCACGGTTGCGCTCTCCGCTGAAGGCTCGCGCGACGCTGATGGCGACGCCCTGACTTATGCGTGGACGATCACGCCGCAGGCGGGTGGGGCGGCGCAGGTCGTCACCGGGGCCAATCCCACCGTCACCCTTGACCGTGCGGGCGTCTACACGGCCGAGCTCAAGGTTACCGACGCCAAGGGCGCCACCGCCAGCCGCACGCTGGCCCTGACTGCAGGCAACGCCCTGCCGCAGGTCTCGGTCACACTCGCCCGTTCCAACCAGTCCTTCTACTTCCCCGGCGAGTCGATTCGCTATCAGGTTGGCGTCATCGATCAAGAGGACGGCAGCCTCGGCGACGGACGCATCACGCCGGCTCAGGTCGCGGTCAGGGCCGATTATCTGCCGGTTGGTTACGAGTATGCGACCGTGGCCCGGTACCGGCGCAGCGTCGACGTCACGGTGCGCACGGCCGTAGCCGAGGCCATCATGGCCACGAGTGACTGTCGCGTTTGCCACCAGGTGAACGCCGCTTCCGCCGGACCGAGCTTCACGCAAATCGCCGAGAAATACCGCGACGATCCCAAGGCACTCGAGGTTCTCTCGCGCAAGGTCATCGCCGGCGGCGGCGGAGTTTGGGGCGAGGTCCAGATGCCGGCGCACCCCGGCATCACGGCCAACGAGGCCAATTCGCTCGTCCGTTACATCCTCGGCGTGACCGAATCGTCGGCGTCAACGCTGCCGGTCGAAGGCACCCTCGCGACCACTATCCCGCCCGGCGACAACGGGCAGGGCACGTATGTCGTGCGCGCCTCTTATCAGGACCGCGGCGCGGCCGGCGCGCCTCCGCTCTTCAATGAGCAGGTGATCGTGCTGCGCAACCCGCGCGTGGTCGCGGCCTCCGCTTCCGAGATCGTCAACTCGGAGATTCTCTGGGATCGCGGTCAACGCGTGGACACCGTGCTGCCGCGTAACGGCGGCTACATCGGGTTCAAGGGCGTCGACCTGACCGGCATCACGCAGATTGAGATGACGGCTGTTGCCGCGGCTCGCGCCGGAACGGTGGGTGGTCGTGTCGAGATCCGCCTCGGCTCGCCCACGGGTCGGGTGGTGGGCTCGGTCGAGGTCAAGCGGGCCGCGGTGGCCCCTCCCGGTGGCGCGCAGGCCATCCAGAATGCGGGCGGTGCGGCTCCGGCT
>DASWVY010000013.1:0-15460 GCA_036401075.1 Opitutaceae bacterium | reverse complement strand
AACCGCCGACTGGCCCAAGGCGCCGCCCTCCACGTCGGCGCCCCGCCCCAGCCCCCGAAGCTTCTGCTCGAAGGCCTTTACCGGACCGCCCTCGGTCGCAAGCCCTCCGCGGCCGAGGCGCGTCTGGCTATGCCCTTGCTGGCCGCACCGCTCCAACCCGCCGCGGTCGAAGACCTGCTCTGGTCGCTCGTCATGCTGCCCGAGTTTCAACTCATCCCCTGACGCGCCATGAATCCCCACGCCTGGAGCCGTCGCGATTTCCTCAAGGGGGCCAGTGCCGCCACGCTGTCCGCCCTCGCAGCCGGACACGCCCGCCCCCTCCTTGGGGCCCAGGCCGCGGCCGCCCGCCGCGCCGCCACGGCGGACACGGTCATCGTGCTCTGGATGGCCGGCGGCATGGCCGGCACCGAGACCTTCGATCCCAAGCGTTACCGCGCCTTCGAAAAGGGACTGCCGCCCGATGCCTTCCTCAGCACGTTTCCCAGCATCGATACCAACGTCGACCCGATCAAGTTCTCCGCCGGACTGGAGCAGATCGCCGGCGTGATGGATCGCGGCACGCTCATCCGCACCTACACGGCGGGTGACCTCGGCTTCATTCTCCACTCGCGCCACCAGTACCACTGGCACACCGGTTACGCTCCGCCGCAGTCCGTCGCAGCGCCGCACATCGGCTCCGTCATCGCGCGCACCCTCGGGCCGCTCAACCCGGCGATGCCCGCCTTCATCAACATTGGTCAGCGTTTCGACACCGGTGAGAGCGAGGAACTCAAGGCCTTCACCACCGCCGGCTTCCTCGGCAGCGAGTACGGCCCGTTCAACGTGCCGTTCCCCCACCAGGCTGCCGACACCGTGCGCCCTCCCGGCGGCATGACGCCCGGCCGCTTCGAGGATCGCAACCGCTTCTTCAAGCGCCTGCTCGAGAAAAGCCCGGTCAGCCAGGCCGGCAGCGACTATCAGCGCGAGTCGCTGCTGCGCTCCTACGACAATGCCCACCGGCTGCTCAGTTCACCTGCCGCCAAGGCCTTCGATCTCTCGCTCGAGCCGCTCGAAAGCATCCGACGCTACGTGCCCGACTACGAACCCGGCCGCGTGTACGACGCCGATCGCGGACGCGGCGCGTCGGCGGCCCTCTCCGGTTACGAGGGCCGCACGGTCGGGCGCTTCGGGCTCGGCTGCCTCCTCGCCCGTCGCCTGACCGAGCAGGGCGCACGCTTCATCGAGGTCACCACGGAGTATGTTCCGTTCCTCAACTGGGACACGCACGAGAACGGTCACGAGCGCCTCGTCGCCATGAAGCAGCAGATCGACGCGCCCGTCGCCCAGCTCGTGCGCGATCTCGAGGAGCGCGGCCTGCTAGATCGCACGCTCATCGTGCTCGCAAGTGAGTTCAGCCGCGACGCGATGATCGAGGGCAAGCCCGACAACCGCGTGAAGGATCAGGTCACGATTCCGGACAAGCTCGAGGAGCCGAAGCATTACGGGATGCACCGCCACTTCACCGATGCCGGCTGCGTGCTGCTCTTCGGCGGCGGCATCAAGCGCGGCCACCTCCACGGGCTCACCGCCGACGAGCGGCCCTGCAAGTGGATCAAGGACCGTGTCGTGATCGAGGATCTCCACGCCAGCATCTACCACGCCTTGGGGATCGCGCCCGATCTTGCCTATGAGATCGAGCGCCGGCCGTTCTACGTGACCCGCGACGGCGTGGGTCGTCCCATTCGCGATTTCTTCGGAGCCTAGCGCAACCCCGTCCCTCCATGCCCACCCCGCTCTCCCGCCGGTCCTTTCTCTCCCGCAGTGCCACCCTTGCCGCCGCAACCGTCGCGCTGCCGGAGTTCACCCTCGCGCCGTCGGCCAAGGCGGCCACCACGCTTCCGGTGGTCGGCTCAGGCGCTCACACCTACGAGTGCGTCCACGACTGGCTGGTTCCCCCTGACGGCATGGTCTGGGGTGAGACGCACGGCTTGGCCCAGGACACCGCTGGATTCATCTACGTGGCACACACCGTACACCGCTCGAGCATGCGGCCCGAGACCGTGGTGGTTTACGATGCGAACGGAAAATTCGTCCGTGCCTTCGGCGCCGAGTTCCGCGGGGGTGCCCACGGCCTCGATCTCCGGCGCGAGGGCGGCACCGACTATCTGTACCACTGCGACACGAACCGCTGCATGATCGTGAAAACCACGCTCACCGGTGAAGTCGTGTGGACCCACGGCTACCCGCGGGAAGACGCCGCCTACGCGGCCAAGCCCATTCCGTTCGTGCCCACCAATGTCGCCTTCGCACCGAATGGGGACTTCTTTGTCGGCGACGGCTACGGCTCGCATCGCGTCCTCAAATTTTCCGCCCAGGGCACCTTCATCGGCGAGATCGGCCAACCGGCCACACCTGTGCCCGCTGGCGGACAACCTCCGGCCGAATTGCCGCCCGTCGCTTTCCGCGAACCCCACGGCCTGTGGGTCGACACGCGCAACCCGGAACCCGTGCTCGTCATCGGTGATCGCCGCAACAACCGCGTGCAGACCTTTACGCTCGACGGCAAATTGCTGCGCACGATCTCGGACCCAACGCGTCTCCGCCTGCCCTGCCATTTTCATACCCGCGGCGACTGGATGATTTGCCCCGACCTCGACAGTCAGGTCTGCGTGCTCGATCGGGACTATCAGGTCGTGGCCCAACTCGGCGACGGACAGGCGAACAACGGCCGCGTCGGCTCGCGGCGCAATCAGACGCGCGCCGAGTTCACCCCCGGGCAGTTCATCACGCCGCACGATGCGATGTACCTGGCAAACGGGGACATCCTCGTGGCCGAGTACCTCCCGATCGGTCGCATCACCCTCCTTCGCCGCACGTCCTGAGATGACTTCCTGCCCACGGCTGCAGCCGTATCTTCCCCGGCTGCTCGGCTCCCTCCTCTTCGCGACCTGCGCGCTGGCTCAATCGGCAAAGGACGCGTCCCGCGAATCCTGGGTCGCTACCTGGGGAACCGCCCTCCAGGTCTACGTCGCGCCCGCTCCGGCGAACCCGCCGACTCCGCCCACCCCAGCGCCTTCGTCTGCGCCGACCGTTGCCCCGTCACCCGCCCCGACCGGCCCTCAACGTCGATTTCCCGTTCCTGTCAACGTGGCCCGGGTGACGAACCAAACCGTGCGCATGGTGGTGCGAACGAGCGTCGCCGGACAAGCAGTGCGGATCCGCCTCGCGAATGCCGCAGGCGCGGCCCCGGTCACCTTCAACGCCGCGCGCATCGCTCGTCACGCCACCGGCGCCGCGATCCAACCTGGCTCCGACCGGCCGCTGACCTTCGGCGGGCAAACCACCGCCACGCTCCCGGGCGGAGCGACGCTGGTCAGTGACCCGGTCATCTTCGACCTTGCGGCCTCGACCGATCTCGCGGTCAGCCTCTACGTCGCGAGCGACGTGCGTGCGCCGACCAACCATCGCTTCGGCCTGCGTACCGCTTACTTCTCGGCTGAGGGTGACCACACGGCCGCGCTCGCGATCGAGCCGGTGGCCGCGACCACCGAGAATGTGCTCTGGCTCGCCGGCGTGGATGTCCTCGCCAGCTCCGACGCCGCCACCGTGGTCACGTTTGGTGACTCGATCACGGACGGCGATCAGTCCACGCCGGGCACGCTCGGCATGTGGCCCGCCCTGCTCGCGGACCGGCTCCAGGCCGATCCCCGCACGCGCCACATCGGGGTCGTCAACGCCGGCATTTCCGGCAACCGCCTTTTCGGCGACAACAACAGCGGCCTTGCCCGGGTGCAGGAGCACGTCCTCGCCGTCACGGGGGTCAAATGGATGACCCTGCTCATCGGCATCAATGACATCACCGGCGCCACCCGCGGCAATCCGGCGACGCCCTCACTTTCTGCGGAGACCCTCATCGCCGGCTACCGGCAGATCATCGCGCAAGCCCGGCTCCGCGGCGTGCGCGTCATTGGCTGCACGCTCACGCCTTTTGGCGGTTCCCCTGTCTACACCGCTGCCGGTGAGGCGCTGCGCTCCGCCGTCAACACGTGGGTGCGAACCAGCGGCGAATTCGATGCGGTGATCGACTTCGATGCCGCCACGCGCGATTCAAACGATCCAGCCCGCTTCCGCCTCGAGGCCGATTCGCCGGACTTGCTGCATCCCGGAGATTCCGGCTACAAGCTCATGGCCGAAGCGATCGACCTGTCGCTTTTCCTCACCCCTTAGGTCGCCCCCCTCTTTACCTGCCCCATGTCATCATCCACCGCATCGGAAACCAAGGCCCAGCTCGATAAGAAGCATAAGCTCGTCATCTTCGCCTCGTCACTGGGCACGGTGTTCGAGTGGTACGATTTCTATATTTACGGCACGCTGGCCGTCTTCTTCGGCAAGCTCTTCTTTCCGCCCAACAACGAGACCGCCGCGTTTCTCTCCAGCCTCGCGCTCTTCGGGGTGGGCTTCTCCGTCCGCCCCTTCGGCGCCCTCGTCTTCGGACGCATCGGTGACCTGATCGGACGAAAGTACACCTTCCTCGTCACCATCATCGTGATGGGCTTGTCGACGGCGCTGGTCGGTGTGCTCCCCACCTACGAAAGTATCGGCTTCCTCGCTCCCATCATCCTCGTCGTACTGCGCGTCGCGCAGGGTCTCGCGCTCGGCGGTGAGTACGGCGGCGCTGCCACCTACGTCGCGGAGCACGCTCCGCCGGGCAAGCGCGGCGCCTACACCGCATGGATCCAAACCACCGCAACCCTCGGTTTCTTCATCTCCCTCGCCGTCATTCTCGGCATCCGCAGCGTGATGAGCGCGGAAAGCTTCGCCGCCTGGGGCTGGCGCATTCCGTTTCTCCTCTCCGTAGTGCTGCTCGGCCTATCGGTCTTCATCCGCATGAAGCTCCACGAGTCGCCGGTGTTTGCGGAGATGAAGGCGCAGGGCAAAACCTCCAAGGCGCCGCTCACCGAGAGCTTCGCCCGCTGGGACAACGGCAAGATCGTGCTCAAGGCCCTCTTCGGCTGCGCCGCCGGCCAGGGCGTGGTGTGGTACACCGGCCAGTTCTATGCCCTGTATTTTCTCACCGGCACGCTCAAGGTCGACTACGTCAACGCCTACATCCTGATCGGCGTCGCCCTGCTTATCGGCACGCCGCTCTTCATCGTCTTCGGCCGTCTCTCCGACCGCATCGGGCGCAAGGGCATCATGCTGGCCGGCTGCGCCCTCGCTGCCCTCACCTACCAGCCCATCTTCCACGGCCTCACGAAATCGGCCAACCCCGCGCTCGCCGCGGCGATGGAGCGTTCGCCTGTCGTGCTCCAAACCGAGGACTATCGCGGCACCGTCGGCCTGACGATCGCCGCGCTCCAGGACGCCGCCCGCAAGATCATCCTCCCATCCAAGATCAGCAGCGAGACCGACCAGGCCCGCAACTACCTGAATTCCCGCGGCGTCCCCTTCACGCTCGCGCCCGCCACGTCAGGCACCGGCCTGGCGCTCGTCGTCGCTGGCGGCACGCCCGTCCCCGGGTTCTCGACTGCGGCCTATGACGCCGCGCTCGCACCCGCCGGCTACCCCAAGGCCGCCGATCCGGACCAGATCAACTGGGTCGCTACGCTCGGCCTGCTCAGCATCCTCATGGTTTACGTCGCAATGGTCTACGGCCCAATCGCCGCCTACCTCGTCGAACTCTTCCCGACTCGCATTCGCTACACCTCGATGTCCCTGCCCTACCACATCGGCAACGGCTGGTTCGGCGGTTTCCTCCCGCTCATCGCCGCCTCGATCGTGGTCTTCACCGGCGACATCTATGCCGGCCTCTGGTACCCGATCGGCATCGCGGTCATCTCCATGACCATCGGCTGGTTCACCTTGCCCGAGACCAAGGACCGGGACCTCAACCACGACTGAGGCGAACCCCGCCCGGTCCGAGAGGACCGGGATCAGCGCCCAACGGCGGCACCAGAGCGGAGCAGGGCTTAATTTAATCACTTGATTAAATCAGGCGTTTAATCATGACAGGGCCATCGTGCCCGCCACCCGCTCTGAAGAAACCCGCCGCCGCCTGCTTGAGGCCGCCACGTCCGTGTTTGCCGGGCAGGGCTTTCACAAGGCCTCGACGCGCACGATCGCCCAGCGCGCCGGAGCCAACATCGCGCTGATCCACTATCATTTCGGCGACAAGGCGGGCCTCTACCGGGCGATCTTCGCCGAACGTTTCCGGGCTCATGACGACGGCCTCGCGACCCTGATCAAAGGAGAACCGACCTTCGCCGAGGTTTATCCCCGGCTCATCCGACGCCTGTTGAATTCTCCTGACGACTTCCGGCTCCTGGCGCGCCGCGAGGAAATCGAACCCACCGGACTTCTCGGCCAGGAGTGGCTGCAACCCCTGCGCAAGGGTCACGATCTCCTCGTGGCCACGCTCTGCCGCGAACTCGGCCTGGCCAAACCCGATATCGAGGTCGAGCGACTGGCCTTCACGCTGGTCGGCATGGCCACGATCTTCGGTCACAACCAGCCCATCATCCGCATGCTCGCGCCGGAGGTGCTCGCTCCGACGGACTGGATCGACTCCACGATCGAACGACTCATCCGGCAGGCCTCCGTCTTGATCCAAGCCGAACGCGCGATTCGCGCCTCACATCGCCCCACGCGCGCCAAACGCCCCTCTTCCCGCTCCTCCTCATGATCCGTCACCGTTCGCTCCTGCCGGTCCTCGCGGCCCTGCTCATTGTCACCGGCTGTCGCAAAACCGAGCCCGCCAAGGCCGAGCCCGCCGCCGCCCTTACTGTCGCCCTCGTCTCCCCCCGCACGGACACCTGGCCGGAGCGCATCGTCGCCAGCGGCAGCATCGAGCCCTGGGAGGAATCCATTATCGGAGCCGAGATCGGCGGACTTCGCCTCAGCGAGGTCCTCGTCAACGTCGGTGACGCGGTCACCAAGGGCCAGCTGCTCGCCCGCTTCAGCGACGAGAACGTGCGCATGGACCTGATCCAAGCTGAGGCCGCCCTCGTCGAGGCCGAGGCCAATCTCGTCCTCGCCAAGGATCAGGCTGACCGCGCGCGCCAACTAAACGCCACCAGCGCGATGAGCCGTCAGGATCTGCTCAATCTCGAGACGGCCGAAAAGCGAAGCGCCGCACGGCTCTCCACCGCCCAGGCCCAGTTGGAAGTCCAGCGTCTCCGCCTGCGCTACACCCAGGTTCTCGCACCCGACGCCGGCGTGATCTCCGCCCGCTCGGCCACCGTGGGCGCCGTCATGGCCAACGGCACCCAGCTCTTTCGCCTGATCCGTCAAGGTCGCCTCGAATGGCGAGCCGAACTCGATTCGCGCGCGCTCGAACGGATCCAACCCGGACAGAACGTTGAGATTGTTCTGACCGGCGCCGCCCGCCTTCGCGGCGTCGTGCGCCAGTCCTCTCCCGTCGTCAGCGCGACCACGCGCAGCGGCCTCGTCTATGTTGATCTCCCTGAACCCGGAACGCTCAAGGCCGGCATGTTTCTCTCGGGCGAGATTCTTTTGCCCGGTTCGCCCGCGCTGCATGCCCCGGAGTCGGTCCTCGTTCACCGCGACGGCTTTCAGTATGTCATGAAAGTCTCCGCCGACCGCCGCGTCCGCCAGGTCAAGGTCGTGACCGGCCGGCGCAACGGCAAGGACGTCGAACTCCTGCAGGGCGTCACGGACGAGGATCAGCTCGTCGCTTCCGGCGGCAGTTTCCTCAACGAGGGCGACCTTGTTCGGCTTGGCGGAAATGCGGCTCCCTGAGGACGCGCCATGAATTTCTCCGCCTGGGCCATCAAGCAGCCCATCCCCTCGATCCTGCTCTTCGTCGTCCTGACGCTCGCCGGCATCATCGGATTCCGCGCTCTCCCGATCCAGAACCAGCCGGACCTCGACCTGCCGACCGTCGTCGTCAACGCCTCGCTGCCCGGTGCCACGCCGGCCTCCCTTGAAACCGAGGTCACGCGCAAGATCGAAGACAGCGTGGCCACCCTCACCGGCGTCTCGCACATCACCTCGACCGTCAACGACGGCGCCTCGGTCACCCGCATCGAGTTCGTCCTCGAGAAGGACGTGCAGGAAGCGGTCAACGACGTGCGCAACGCCGTCGACAGCATTCGCAGCAACCTGCCCGCCGATCTGCGTCAGCCGGTCGTCTCGCGCGTGACCACGTCGGGCGGTGCGATCCTGACTTTTGCCGTCCGCTCCGACTCGCTCGACGTCGCCGACCTGTCGTGGTTCGTCGACAATGATCTCAACAAGGCCCTCTTCTCCGTCCCCGGCGTCGGTCGCGTCACCCGCCTCGGCGGCATGGAACGCGAGATCCGGGTCGAACTCGACCCGGCCCGTCTGCTCGCACTCAACATCACCGCCGGCGAAATCTCTGCCCAGATCCGACGTGTCCAACAGGAAGCCCCCGGCGGCCGCGCCACCCTCGGCGACCAGGAGCAATCCATCCGCACGCTCGGCACCGTCGCCGACGCGGCTGAGATCGCCGCGCTGACCATTCCGCTCAACGACGGCCGCCGCATCCGTCTGGATGCCGTCGCCACGATCAGCGACACCGCGGCGGAGCAGCGCCAGCTCGCCCTGCTCGACGGCAAGCCCGTCGTCAGCTTCCAGGTCGTACGCTCCCGTGGCTATGGCGAGGTCGAGGTGGCCGAGCGCGTCCGCGAGCGGCTTGTGCTCCTCGCGGCGGAACATCCCCAGATCGCCTTTCAGGAAATCAACAACAGCATCAAGAACATCCGCAGCAACTACGAGGCGGCCATGGACTCCCTGTTCGAGGGCGCCCTCCTCGCCGTCATCGTCGTCTGGCTCTTCCTCCGTGACTGGCGCGCCACGTTCGTTTCCGCCGTCGCGCTCCCTCTTTCCATCGTGCCGACCTTCGCCGCGATGTCGCTGCTCGGCTTTGGACTCAACACGATCACGCTCCTCGCCCTCACGTTGATCGTCGGCGTGCTCGTCGACGACGCCATCGTCGAGGTCGAAAACATCGTGCGCCACCTGCGCAGCGGCAAACCGCCCAAGGAGGCGGCACTCGAAGCCGCCAACGAAATCGGCCTCGCCGTCATTGCGACGTCGATGACCCTTGTGGCCGTGTTTCTCCCCACCGCCTTCATGGGCGGCATCCCGGGTTTGTTTTTCAAGCAGTTCGGCTGGACCACCGCCATCGCGGTCCTGATGTCGCTCCTCGTCGCCCGCCTGCTCACTCCGATGATGGCGGCATACCTCCTCAAGCCCAAGCCGGGTGAGGAAAAGGACGGACGCCTCATGGAGATCTACCTCCGCGCCGTCCGCGCCTGCCTCAATCACCCCGGCAAGACCATGGGAGCCAGCGCGCTCTTCTTTGTCTGCTCGATGTCCCTCGTCGGCCTGCTCTCCACCACCTTCCTCGTGGCCGAGGACCAGGATCAGTTCAGCGTCTCGGTCGAGGCCCCACCGGGAAGCACGATCGACCAGACTCTGGCCATCGCCGAGCAGGTCCGCACCATCCTCGCCGCAAATCCAGAAGTCGTGAACGTCTTCACCTCGCTCGGCACCGGCACGTCCGGTGGCTTGGGCGGCGGCGGCGGATCCGCCGCCGAGGTGCGTCGTGCCACGCTCAGCGCCCGGCTCACGCCGAGCGACGAGCGCAAACGTTCCCAGCAGCAGATCGAGAGCGCCGTCCGCGAGCGCCTCGTCACCATCGCGGGTGCCCGCGTGGCCATCAGCGGGGCCGGTCCCGGCCAGCGTCTTTCGCTGGTTCTCTCGGGCGACGACCAGCGCCTGCTGCTCGACACCGCGCAAAAGGTGATGGCCGAACTCCGTACGCTGCCCAACCTCGGCAACATCACCTCGTCGGCCAGCCTGCTCCGCCCCGAGGTCATCGTCCGTCCGGACTTCGCCCGTGCCGCCGAGCTCGGCGTCAGTGCGCCCGCGATCGGTGAAGCGGTCCGCATCGCGACCACCGGCGACTACGACACCAACCTGCCGCGCCTGAACCTGCCCGCCCGCCAGGTCTACATCCGCACGCGCCTTGAGGCCTCCAGCCGCAACGACCTCGAAACCATCAAGCGCCTGCGCGTCGCCGCCAAGGGTGGCACCGTGCCGCTCAGCAACGTCGCCGACGTGTCGATCGCCGGCGGCCCGGCCCAGATCGACCGCTACGATCGCAGCCGCAATGTCACGATCGACATCGAGCTCCGCGGCCGCGCGCTGGGCGACGTGACCAAGGAAGTCTCGGCGCTCTCGAGCCTCGCCAACCTGCCGAGCGGCGTCCGCCGCATCGAGGCCGGCGAGGCCGAGCGTCTCAAGGAACTCTTCGGCGGCTTCGGCATCGCCATGGCGGCCGGCGTGCTCTGCATCTACATCGTGCTGGTCCTCCTCTTCCACGATTTCCTCCAGCCCATCACCATCCTCACCGCCCTGCCCTTGTCCGTGGGCGGAGCGTTCGGCAGCCTCGTTATTTTTGGCTTCAGCCTCTCGCTCTCGGCCTTGATCGGCCTGGTCATGCTCATGGGTATCGTGACCAAGAACTCCATCCTGCTCGTCGAGTACGCCATCATGGCCCGACGCGAGCACGGCCTGACCCGGACCGCTGCCATCGTCGATGCCTGCCACAAGCGCGCGCAGCCAATCGTGATGACGACCATCGCCATGGTCGCCGGCATGATCCCCATGGCGATCAGCGGCTCCAGCTTCCGCTCGCCCATGGCGGTCGCGGTCATCGGCGGCCTCATCACCTCGACCGCGCTCAGCCTGCTGGTTGTGCCGGTCGTGTTCGAATTGGTGGACGACGCCAAGGCCTGGCTTCGCCGGCTGGTTCCCCACCGTGGCTGAGATGACGCCCGGCTTGCCTCCTCAGAGCCGGCTTGCAGGCTGACGGGATGAAGCTCGTCTTCACTCCCGAGGAGATCATCGCGATCGTTCAACCCCGCGCCCAGCGCGGCTCCACCCGACAATCCGTGCGCGGTCTCTCCGCTCTGGGTCCCGCCCGCGCGGGCGATCTCAGTTTTCTGGGCAACGCCAAGTACAAGGCCGAAGTCGTCGGCACACAGGCGTCGATCGTGCTCGTCCCGGCTGACTACGAAGGTGAACCCGCCACCGACCAATTGCTGCTGGTGGTCGAAAATCCCTCGGTCGGCATCGCCCGAATCTGCGCGCGGCTGGAGCAGCAGCTCTGGCCGAAGCCGGCGCCCGGTGTCCACCCCAGCGCGGTCATCGCCTCCACGGCCCGCATTGCCGCAAGCGCCACAGTTGGTCCGCTGTGCATCGTCGAGGACGGCGCCGTGGTCGGCGAGCGCACGCATGTGCAGGCCCAGGTCTTCGTCGGCCGCAATGCCGCTATCGGCGACGACTGCTGGCTGATGCCCGGAGTCATCGTCGCCGCCGAATGCGTCCTGAAGGAACGCGTCCGCCTGCAACCCGGTGTCGTCGTCGGCTCGGACGGTTTCGGCTACGAGTTCGTTGCCGGCCGGCACCAAAAGGTTCCGCAAGTGGGCAATGTGGTGATTGAGGCCGACGTCGAGATCGGTGCGAACAGCACCCTCGATCGCGCCCGCTTCAGCACCACGGTGATCGGTGAAGGCACCAAAATCGACAACTTGGTGCAAATTGGCCACAATTGCATCATCGGCAGGCATTGCATCCTCTGCGCTCAAGTCGGCCTAGCCGGTACCACCACCTTGGAGGACTACGTGATCCTGGGCGGCCAGGTCGGCGTTGGCGGACATCTGACCATTCACAAAGGAGCCAAGGCAGGAGGGCAGGCGGGCATCACCTCGGATGTGACGGCCGGAAGCTACGTCAACGGCACGCCGGCCCTTTCGTACATGCTTGAGCGCCGGATCGCCAACCTTCAGCCAAAGCTGCCGGAGCTGTTTCGCCGGGTGGATGCCTTGGAGGCTCAGATTGCCGATTCAAAAAAGGCTTCCGCCTCGTGACGTTATAGTCACGATGCTGCCCGCATGAGCGCTCCGCGGCACCTGAAAGTGTTCTCTGGTAATTCGAATCGGCCCCTGGCCGAGGAGATTTGCAAAGCCATGGGGATGCCTCTGGGCGAAGCCACGGTCACCAGTTTTCCGGACGGCGAGTCGTTCGTGAAGATCAACGAGAACGTGCGTGGCCAGGACGTCTACATCGTCCAGTCGACCTGCACCCCGACGAACCATCACCTGATGGAGCTGTTGATCATGATCGACGCTGCCAAGCGCGCGTCGGCTCAGCGCATCACCGCCGTCATGCCGTTCTACGGCTACGCCCGCCAGGATCGCAAGGACCAGCCCCGCGTGCCGATCACGGCCAAGCTCGTGGCAAATCTCCTCGTCGCCGCCGGCGCCAACCGCATCCTCACCATGGATCTGCACTCCCAGCAGATCCAGGGCTTCTTCGACATCCCGGTCGACCACCTCTTCGCCTCCCCGGTTTTCTTCAAGTACCTCGAGAAGCTCAATGCCGAGAACCTCGTCGTCGTTTCGCCGGATGTCGGCGGCATGAAGATGGCCGCGGCCTACGCCGGCATCCTCGGCGCCCAGCTCGGCATGGTGTGGAAGAAGCGCACCAGTGCCACCACGGTTGAATCTGTCAACGTGGTCGGCGATGTCGCCGGCAAGGACGTGCTGCTCGTCGACGACATCACCGAGACCGCCGGTACGCTCGTCAACGCCGCCAAGCTGATGCGCGACAGCGGTGCGCTCAGCGTGCGCGCTGCGGTCAGCCACGCTCTCCTCAACAGCATGGCGTACGAGCGCCTGCGCCTCGGCCACATCGACGAGCTGATCACCACCGACTCCATCCCGGTTGATACCCGTGGCTTGCCGATCAAGGTCCTCAGCGTCGCCGGCCTGCTTGGCGAGGCGATCATGCGCATCAGCAACAACGAGAGCGTCACCAGTCTCTTCAAGATCAAGGGCTTCTAAGCCCGCACAATCGCTCCGGGGCGTTTGCCCCGGAGCCGGATCCCGTCAGTCTTGTTCCCATGAGCATGCGTTTCCGGCTCCCTGCCCTCTCCCTCGCGCTGGCGCTCGCCACCGCCGGGGTCTCCGCCCAGACCGCAACCGCGACGAAGAAGCTCGATCTGAAGATCGACGCCACCGCGCTCACCCAGACCGCCAACGCGCGGCTCGTCAGCTATGCGGATGTCGTGGAGCCGGTGCAGAAGACCGTCGTCTCGGTTTACTCCACCAAGATCGTACGGCAGCGCATGCAGATGAATCCGTTCTTCCGCGAGCTCTTCGGTGACCAGGCGCCACCGGAGCGTGAGTCCCGCGAGGAAGGCCTGGGCTCGGGCGTCATCGTCACGGCCGACGGCTACATCATCACGAACAATCACGTCGTTGAGGGTGCGGATGAACTCAACGTCTCCCTCTCTGACGATCGCGAATTCAAGGCCAAGGTCATTGGCGCGGATCCGAAGACCGACATCGCCATCATCAAGATCGAGGCCGAAGACCTCCCCACCGCGACCCTCGCCGACAGCGACCGCATCCGCGTTGGCGATGTCGTCTTCGCCGTCGGCAATCCACTCGGTATCGGCCAAACCGTGACCATGGGCATCGTCTCGGCCAAGGGCCGCAGCGTTGGCATCCTCGACGACGTCCAAGGCTACGAGGACTTCATCCAGACGGACGCCGCCATCAATCAGGGCAACTCCGGCGGGGCCCTCGTCGACGCCGCCGGTCGGCTCGTCGGCATCAATAGCGCGATCCTTTCCACGTCCCGCGGCAACATCGGCATCGGCTTTGCCGTCCCGGTCAATCTCGCGGCCAGCATCATGCGCAGCCTGATCGAGACCGGCACGGTTTCCCGCGGACAGCTCGGCGTCCAAGTCGACCCACTCACGCCGGAACTGGCCGAAGCCCTCGGCATCAAGAAGGACACCCGTGGCGTGATGATTGTGGAAGTCGTGCCCGACTCGGCTGCGGAAGCCGCCGGTCTGGAACGCAGTGATGTGATCGTGTCGGTCAACGACCGCCCTGTTACCTCCTCGAACGACATCCGCCTCCTCATTTCCCAACTGCCGCCCGGAACGGAAGTTCGCCTCGCTGTCATCCGCGAGGGCGACGAACGGGTGGTGAAGGCCACTCTCGGCGCAGTGCCCGGCGAAGCCGCGGCCCAGAACGAGTTGCTCGAAGGCATCACGGTCGATCCGCTGTCCGACGACCTCCGCCGTCAGCTCGGCATTCCCCGCAACATCAGCGGCGTGGCGGTCAGCTCCGTTGACGCCGACTCGCCCTACGCATCGACCTTCGTCGAAGGCATGGTGGTGCTCGAGATCAACCGCAAGCCGGTCACCGACGCGGCCACTGCCCGCACGCTTCTGCGCGAAGGCCGCAACCTGCTTTACGTCTACACGCGCGGCGCCATCCGCTCGCTCGTCGTCGTGATCGAGCGTTGAGATGGATTTGGCCGGCCGCACTGTGGCTGGCCTGCCCGCCGACGCCTTGGCGAATTCAGGCCCAAGATACGGGCCTTCATTGCGTGTGCCTCAGGCCATCGCGTTGAGGACAACGCGATCAACCCTCGGAATAAGCTCTTAGAGCGTTTTCGATTTAGTTAGACGCATATTTGGCATGCTTAAAGAAGCCTTGGCAGTGGGCGGGCTCGAAGGAGGTGAGGCTCTGCGCAAGGGATAGCTGGAGGTCAGCGAGCGTGCGCGCGGCCGCTTTGCGCAGGTGGGATTTGAGTTTCGCGAAGGCCATCTCGATGGGATTGAGATCGGGGCTGTAGGGAGGAAGGTAGCGCACGCTCGCTCCCCGGGCTTCAATCAGCTTGGCAACCGTAGCGGTCTTGTGGATGCAGAGGTTGTCTAGGATGACGACGTCACCTGCTTTGAGCTCCGGGCACAGGACCTGGCGAACGTAGGCGGCGAAGACCTCCATGTTGGCCGATCCCTCAATGAGGAACGGCGCATCGATCCGGTCGAAGCGCAGTGCGGCAATGAAGGTCGAGGTCTTCCAGTGCCCGTGGGGCACCTTGCTCAGGCAACGCTCGCCTACTGCGCTGCGTCCATACATCCGGGCCATCTTTGTGTTCAGTCCGGTCTCATCAATGAAGACCAGCCTGCGCTGGTCCCAGCTTTGCTGGTGGCTGCGCCACCAAGCACGTGCAGCCGCGACATCAGGCCGATCTTGCTCGGCGGCGTGCGTCGTTTTTTTTATAGCTCAGGCCCTGTTGATCGAGTTGGTGCCACAGCGCATTGATCCCAATCTTGACCGACAGTTCATCTCGGCAGCGCTCCTGAAGCTGGACCAAGGTGAGATCGGCCTGCTGGCTGATCCATCGCTTGATCGTCCCCAGATGCTTCTGCAACCGCGATCGGCGGTACCCTCCAATCTGCTTGGGCTGGCACGTTCCAGTCATCGTATGCTGCTTCCAAAAGCGCTCCACGCTCTTGCGGCTGACCTTGAAGCGCTCGCTTACCTCTCCTGTACCTTCACCGCTCTCGCGCGCCGCAATTATACGGCGCCGCAAATCATCACTGAGTGGGATCATCGTAGCTCCTAAC
>DASWVY010000012.1:0-47763 GCA_036401075.1 Opitutaceae bacterium | reverse complement strand
AGCCGGCCAGTGTCAGCCAGTTTGTCCGGCGCTTTCGCCTCGCGAAAAAGGATGCCGAACCGGACTTTCAGGCTGTTTTGTCAAAGGTCAAGACATGACCCCCTTTGACCAAGCCGTCGAATGCTGGCCGCACGATTCCTCCCGCGAGCGTCGTCGCGCCTCGACGCCAGGGAGCTCGTTAGTCGATCGGCTAAAGAATTTCCTGAAATGACCCAAAGGAATAGTTTCAGGTTTGAAGTGCGACAGAAGTGAAGCGGCCGTGGCTCACCTTAAACGTTGGCCGTTGAAATGCACCTCGATCAAAGAGATCGTCGTGTCCTTAGTTCGTTTTCATTTTCCGGCTCGAATCGGATCCTCGTGCCCTATCCGGAGAACGAGAAAGAGAACGAAGAAAGAGAACGATGGGGTCAGAACCCCGCCACCTGCAGCAGCCGCATCGTGAAGTAGCCGATGAGGCCCGTGATGGGGAGCGTGAGGACCCAGGCCCAGAGCATGCGGGAAACGATGCCCCACTTGACGGCGCTGAAGCGCTTGGTTGCGCCAACCCCCATGATCGATGTCGAGATCACGTGGGTGGTGGAGAGCGGAATGCCGATGTGGGTGGCGACGCCGATGATGGCGGCGGCGGTCGTTTCGGCGGCGAAGCCGTGCACCGGCTGCAGCTTCACCATCTTGTGGCCCATGGTCTTGATGATGCGCCAGCCGCCGCCGGCCGTGCCCGCCGCCATGGTGATGGCGCAGACGATCATGACCCAGCGGTCGACCTTGAACTCCGGTGTGCGCAGCCATTCCAACCAAGAGGGAACATCGTTGAAGGCGCCGGCCTGGGTGCCCGTGAAGAGCGCGAGGGCGATGATGCCCATGGTCTTCTGGGCATCATTGGAGCCGTGGCTAAAACCCATCCATGCGGCGCTGACCAACTGGGCCTTGCCGAAGACCATATTGACGAAGTGCGGCGTGGCTTTGCGCAGCAGGGCGTAGAGCACGAACATGAACCCCGCCGCCACGAAGAAGCCGATCACGGGGGACGAGAACATCGGCAGCACGATCTTGGGCCAGAGGCCGGCGGTGGTCCCGTTGGCGAGGGTTTCGGACCAGTGCAGCACGCTCCAGCGTCCGTCGGCGGTGGCGAGCGCGGCGCCGCAGAGCCCGCCGACGAGGGCGTGGCTGGAACTGGACGGTAGGCCGAGCCACCAGGTGAAAAGGCCCCACACGATCGCGCCCCAGAGCGCGCTCAGGACGGTGGCCATCGTGATGGCGTTGGCATCGACCAGGCCCTTGCCGATGGTCGTGGCGACGGCGGTGCCGGCCAAGGCTCCGACCAGATTGAAGAAGGCCGCGAGCGCGATGGCCTGACGGGGCGTGAGCACCTTGGTCGAGACGACCGTGGCGATCGCGTTGGCGGCGTCGTGGAAGCCGTTGATGTATTCAAACACCAATGCCGCCAGCAGAACGATGAGGAAAAACGTCATGACGCCGGGAAGGGCTGGGGCAGCCGGCTCAGGAGTACTTCAGGACGATCTGGAAGACGACGTTGCCGGCGTCGCGGCAGCGGTCGACCGCCTTCTCCATCATCTCAAACAGTTCCTGCAGGATCATGGTCTCCTTGGCGTCGTAGGGACCATGGTAGAGTTCCTTGAGCAGTCCGAGCATGACCTTGTCGGCCTCGCCCTCGCAGAATTGCAGCTTCTCATTGGCCTCCTGCACGCCGTGGAGCTTGGAGCCATGACGGAGTTGCTTCACCATGAAGACCACGGACTCGGCGGCCTGGGTCAGCAGGGTGGCCTGGCGGATGAAGCCCTCGCGCGGCAGGCGGCCCGGATAAATGGAAACACGCTCGACGATCTTCTCGACCGTCTTGGGGATGCGGTAAAGGGCTAGGGAGAGGGCCTCGATGTCCTCGCGCTCCAGCGGGGTGACGAAGGTCTTGCAGAGCTCCTCGGTGATCTCGTTGGTGATGCGCTTGTCCTTGCGGCGGCTCTGGATGAAGTCGTCGAGGTCGCCGCTCGACGTGTAGGACTCGCTGCGCTGCAGGTAGCTCGCCAGCAGCTTGGTGCTGGTCAGCGATTCCTCCGCGCTGGCTTCGAGCAGGTCGTAGAATTTTTGATCCTTACCGAAGAGGGTCTTGAGCGAGAACATGCGGGGACGAGGCGTAGCAGCCCCGACACATTTGTAAAATAAAACTTCTGCCGCCCGCGGCTGCGCCGCCTTTTTGCGCCCCCCCCCTCAGGGGATGCGGTGGCCAGCGCTATCTGCCCGGCCTGAGGCCTTTTAGGCCTCGCTATTAAAATGGGGCGGCCAACGGGACTTGAACCCGCGACCCCCAGATTCACAATCTGGTGCTCTAACCAACTGAGCTATGACCGCCACGAAGAGTCGGTGAAATTCACGTTCGGCCCCGATGCTGTCAATCCCTTCTTCAGTGACGGGGTGGGAGGCCGGCGGGCGGGCGGCGGCCCGTTAAAATTCGCGGTTTGCGCAGGGTGGGTTCATCCCCATCCTGTTTGGTTTCATCTGCATGAGTAACTCCAGGGCTGAACGGATGGGTGGGCTTGGTCGGCGGGACTAGGACATGCCTGCGTCCGAAAAATCGCTTTTGCTGACGTCGCTGGCTCCGTTGGGGGTCAAAGTGCCCGAGCTGGTTGCGCTCTTTGACCACGTCAAGGATCTGCCGCTTTGGATGAAGGATGCGGGTGGACACTACCTCTGGGTCAACGCCGCCTTCCTGCGCTATTTCGGGCTGAACGAGCGACGCGACATCATTGGGCTGACCGACTTCGATTTGTGCTCGGAGGTGCTGGCCAACCAGTACCAGATCGACGACGAGCGCGTGCTGGCCGGGGAGCGCATCGTGTCCCGGATCGAGATGATCGGCCGGTTCGATCACAGCGCGCGCTGGTGTGTCACCTCGAAGATCCCGTTGGTGGCCAAGGGCGGCAAGATCGTGGGCACCGCTGGCGTGACCCGACCGCTGAATCGCAAGGGGGAGGGGACGCCACCAGATTCGCCCCTCACGGCGGCGATCCTGCACATCAGCCGTCACTACGGAGAGCCGCTTTCCAATCAGGAACTCGCCAAGGTGTGCGGGTTGTCCGTCCGCGCGTTCGAGCGTCAGTTCCGTCTCGCTTACGGAAGCTCGCCCCACGACTACGTGCGCCAGATGCGCGTGCGGATGGCCTGCCGCGCGCTGGTGCACTCGCGCGGGACGCTGGCGGACGTGGCCACCGAGTTTGGGTTCTCCGACCAAAGCCACTTCGCGAAGGAGTTTAACCGCGTGATGGGCGAGGGCCCCCGGACCTACCGCGAGCGCCACCAGCGCTGACGCCGGTCAGACCGAGCATCCATTGGCCCGCGAATCGGCGCGAATAGCGACGAATCCATTCACGGCCAACAAAGACCAGAGACACGAAAATTTCGGGCCCAGTCTGATCCGAGTTTCGTGGATTCCGGGTGTTCGTGGTGACTTCCCTGCATGCGTGCTGATCCGCGTGAATCGCAGGCGGTCACCTGATCCGGCTACGGGCCGGAGACCACGCTTTTGGCGTCGCCCAAACCGGGTCGCATGAGAGATTTTGCAATTGTAGAGCACGCTACGGCATGGATTTGGCGTTGACACCATAAAATGTGGCACGTGCTATCGCGCGGTTCTCGTTACCCCGTCCGAAGCCCTGTTTGCGGCTGCCGGATGTCCCCTCAACCTCCGACCCAATCGTCCGCGTATTGCTTCTGTCATGACGAACACTCAAGAAGACAAAGGCCTCTTCTGGGGCTGCTGGATTGCCCTCGTTACCACCTCATTCGGTTTCATCGCCCGTATTTTCACGCAGGGTCAGTGGGGCGCTGAACTCAATCTGACCAACACCCAGGTGGGTGAGATCCTCGGTGCGGGCCTCTGGCCCTTCTGTATCTCGATCATTCTGTTCAGCCTCGTGATGGACAAGATCGGCTACAAGGTGGCCATGATCTTCGGCTTCGTGTGTCACGTGCTGTCGGTGGTCCTGACCTACACGGCCAAGACGTATGACCAGCTTTACCTCGCCACGTTCATCATGGCGCTCGGCAACGGCACCGTTGAGGCGTACATCAATCCGGTCGTCGCCACGATGTTCAACAAGGAGAAGTCCCGCTGGCTGAACTATCTTCACGGCGGCTGGTCGGGCGGCTTCGTCATCGCCGGCATCCTGCTGATCATCGCGATGCCCGACGCGGGCTGGCGCACGAAGCTTCTCATTCCGGTGGTCCCGGCTCTGATCTATTTCCTCATGCTGATCGGCAAGAAGTTCCCCGTGGGCGAGAGCGCCGCGGCGGGCGTGCCCTTCCGCGAGACCCTCGGCGAGGTCGGCGGCGTTGGCTTCTTTGTCATGAGCTGGATGATCGCGGCGGAAATCCTCCGCTCGACCGGCCTCAACACCGAGAACCCGCTCGCCATCGGTGCCGCCATCGGCGCGGTGGTCGCCATCGCGATGGCCGCCTACACCAAGTCGATCCTGGGGCGTCCGATGTTCCTCATCCTGCTCCTCCTCATGATCCCGCTCGCCACGACCGAGCTCGGCGTTGACAGCTGGATCACCGCGCTGATGGAGCCGACCATGGGCGAGAACGCCAAGTGGCTCTTCGTCTACACGGCCGCGGTCATGACGATCATCCGTTTCTGCGCGGGCCCGATCTTCCGCATCGCCTCTCCGGTCACCATTCTGGCGGTCGCGGCCTTCTGCGCCGGTGTCGCCCTGATCGGTCTCTCCAGCGCCACCGGCGCGGCGGTGATCTTCGCGTGCGGCACGCTCTACGGTCTGGCCAAGGCCTTCTTCTGGCCGACCACCCTCGGCGTCGTTTCCGAACAGTTCCCCCGCGGCGGCGCGATGACCCTCAACGGCATCAGCGGCACGGGCCTCCTCGGCGTCGGCATCCTCGGTGCGATGTTCCTCGGCAACCTCGTTGACCACACCATGGACAAGGACCTGCTCGCGCAGAACCAGGCGATCCATGCCAAGGTGACCGAGGCCCGCTCCGGTCTGCTCGGCTCCTACAACGCCATCATGCCCGACAAGGAAGCCGCCCTGAGCGCGGATGAAAAGGCGGTTGTGAACAGCGTCAAGGGTGGCGCGACCAAGAACGCGCTGAAGACGGCCTCGGTGCTGCCCTTCCTCATGTTCGCCACGTACATCGGCCTGCTGCTCTACTTCAAGTCGAAGGGCGGCTACAAGCCGGTGGATGTAAACGCCAAGGCGGCGCACTAACCTCGGGTTTCTCCCTCCCTTTGGACGAAGCGGCGGTCATCTGACCGCCGCTTTTTTATTGGCCGCCACCCGTGGCCGTCCCGTCCGAATGGCGTGGCTGGCGGGCAGGAGAGGGATACATGCCGGATCCTCTTGCCGGGCGAGTAGGGCGGGAGCCGGTCCGCGGCCGTTAACGGAACCCACGCGCGCGGCCCATGTCCCAACTTTATCGGGCCATTGATTGGAATAGCCTTGGTTCCTCCCGCTTCTAAACCCTTAAATCCCCGCTCCCGGGTTGCCATGCGGCAACCTGCATCATAACCTCCCCTTAGTTCATTCTACCATGATGACCACATCAGTCCCCCAAGTCCTGTCTTTCGGTAACCACGTCAAGCGAGGCATCCTCGCGACGTTGCTCGCGGTTGGCGCGCTTTTCAGCGCCAGCGCAGCTTCGGCCGCCCCGCGCGAGATCGTCATCACCGGCAATGACAGCATGAAGTTCAATGTGACGAAGATCGAGGTCGCCGCCGGCGAGGAGATCACCATCACGTTCCAGAACGTCGGCACCATGCCCAAGCAGGCGATGGGTCATAATCTCATCCTCCTGAAGAAGGATGTGAACGCCCAGGCCTATGCTTCCGCTGCCCTCAAGGCTGCGGCGACCGAGTATGTCCCGGCCGCCCTCGCGGACCAGGTCATTGGTCACACCAAGCTGCTCGGGCCGAAGCAGAAGGACTCCTTCACCTTCAAGGCGCCGACCGAGGCGGGCGATTACACCTACCTCTGCAGCTTCCCGGCGCACTTCGTGGCCGGTATGAAGGGCGTGATGACGGTCAAGTGACCGCCTGATTTTGCACTGGCTTCGGCCGGTGAACGAAAACCCGCTCCGCGCAACGGAGCGGGTTTTTTGTTGGCGGACGGGGGCCTCGGTTCGTTCTCGTTCTCTTCATCGTTCTTCGTTCTCGATCCGAGAACGAGTAAGAGGAGGGAGAACGAGAACGATTCGGTCGTTCAGTCCGGCAAATGAGGACCGTACCGTGGCCCGACCGGGAGTTGCCTCCGTGGATTCGGGTATCATAACATCTCGGTCTCACTCCGCCTCTCCTTGCCGACGCTCCCAG
Organism: Opitutaceae bacterium; assembly: GCA_036401075.1. GTDB lineage: Bacteria > Verrucomicrobiota > Verrucomicrobiia > Opitutales > Opitutaceae > CAMAXB01. The sequence continues at coordinate 41,426 of DASWVY010000012.1, read as the reverse complement.
ATCCCTTTGCCACGCTCCAGCGCATCGGAGCCATGCCGCCCGCGGCCGTGGAGCTGTTCGACTACGTCGAGGATCTGCTGCTGTGGATGAAGGATGCCGAGGGCCATTACCAGTGGAGCAATGTGGCGTTCTTCCTCAATTTCGGCCTCCCGACGCGCGAGGATGTCATTGGTCGCACCGACTTTGATCTCTGCGGACCGGTGATGGCCCGGCAGTACCGGGTCGATGACGAACGCGTGCTGCGCGGCGAACGCATCCAAGGACGCGTCGAACTGGTTGGGCGCTTTGACCATACCGCCCGATGGTGCGTGACGTCCAAGATTCCGCTCCACGATGAGACCGGGGCCATCGTTGGCACCGCCGGGGTGACCCGGCCGCTCGATCCGGCTGATCCGGTCATCCCGGGCGAGTCGCTGCTGGGGCCGGCCATCCGTCACGTCGTGCGCCTGCACGGACGCTCGATCACCAATGCCGAGCTGGCCGCGCTCTGCGGGTTGTCGGTGCGGGCGTTCGAACGCCAGTTCCAAGCGACGTACGCGACCTCGCCCCATGATTTTGTCCGCCAGACCCGGGTCCGGCTCAGTTGCAATGCATTGGTCTTCTCGCGCCGGACCCTGGCCGAGATCGCCCAGGACCACGGCTTCGCCGACCAGAGTCACTTCACAAAGGAGTTCGGCCGCGTGATGGGCGAGACCCCCAAGGCTTACCGGTCCCGTTTTGCCCACTGACCGTGCGGCTGGATCCGACGTTTTTAGACCAAAGTTTGTCGCAGGCTTGCTAGGCATTTCGGGGTTGATCCGCTATGGTGTCTTTCCCCTGTTATTTTCTGCCCCTTGCGTACCCCGCATTGAACTGTCCCCCGGTATCCCCCGATCCCATTGACCGGCGGGCGAGGCAGCGTCCCGCCGGTTAAAGCTTTCCCTCAACCCTCAATCCAACCCTACGTATGGCTTCCAATAACTATCCCAAACTTCACAACGCCATGTGGCCCGGGCTCGTCGGCAAAAAGAGCATGGGCGGAACCGAGGACGACGTCACCCTCGACAAGATGCTCGACCTCACGGCCAAGGCCGAGGTGGACGGCGTCAAGTTCGACGGCGTCGACCTGTTCCTCGGTGCGCCGCACGTCGACATCGATATCTCCGATGACGGCATCAAGGCCCTCGCTGACAAGATCAAGAGCCGCGGCCTCGTCGTCGGCTCGATCGTCGCCCCGGTCTGGTTCTTCGGTGCCGCCATGGGCGACGAAGCCAAGCGCAAGGGCTGGGTGGACTGCGTTGCGAAGACCGTCAAATTTGCCGCCAAGCTGCGCGCCCTCGGCGTGCGCCCGAACGGCGTCGTCCGCATCGACTCCGCCGCCGGCGTGACCGCGTGGGAAGCCGATGCCAAGGGCAACACGGCCCAGATCGCCGCGACCTTCCGCGAGGCTGGCAAGATCGCCAAGGACTCCGGTGAGCGTCTCGCCGCCGAAGGTGAGATCTGCTGGGGCGGCATGCACAGCTGGAAGTACATGCTCGAAACCCTCGAGGCCGTGGGCATGCCCGGCACCGTCGGCTTCCAGGCCGACATGTCGCACACGCACCTCTACATCCTCGGCGCCAATGCCGAGCAGCACCGCATCGTGCCGGAGAGCTTCCACTGGGAGCCCGAGGCGTTCCACCAGGCGATGAAGACGCTGACCAATGCGCTGCGTCCCTGGACGATCGACTTCCACGTCGCCCAGAACGACGGCACGGCCTATGGCTCCGGCTCGCACGAGAAGACCGGCCGCCACTGCCGCATCGGCGATCCGAAGGGCAAGCTCAACGTCACCCGCGACGCTGGCTACTGGCTGCGCGATGAAAAGGGCGCCGTCACCAAGGCGTTCAAGCACATCTGCTGGGACGGCTGCATGTTCTCCAACGAGGTCATGCTCAACCAGCAGACTTGGAACGACGTCCTCGCGGGCATGGCCTCCGTGCGCGAAAACCACGGCTGGAGCGAATAAGCCCGGCCTGACGCCACCCCTCCCAACCCATTCCATCCACTATGAAGAAGATCAACATCGGTCTCATCGGCTACGGCTTCATGGGCCGTACCCACTCCAACGCCTTCCGTCAGGCTCCCGTGTTCTTCAAGCACGGCCACCAGCCCGTGCTCAAGGCGGTCTGCGGCCGCAATGCCGAGCAGGCCAAGGCCTTCGCCCAGAACTGGGGCTACGAATCCGTCGAGACGGACTGGCGCAAGCTGATCGCCCGCTCCGACATCGACCTGATCGACATCGCCACGCCCAACAACCTGCACTTCGAGATGGCCATCGAGGCCGCGAAGGCCGGCAAGATGGTCATGTGTGAAAAGCCCCTCGCGATGAACGCCGAGGAGGCCGAGAAGATGGTCGCCGCCGTGGAGAAGGCCAAGGTCCCGAACATGGTCTGGTACAACTACCGCCGCGTTCCCGCCGTGGTCCTCGCCAAGCAGCTCATCGACCAGGGCAAGCTCGGCAAGATCTTCCACTACCGCGCGAAGTTCCTGCAGGACTGGACGATCAACGCCGACGTCCCGCAGGGCGGCACCGGCACCTGGCGCCTCGATGCGAGCGTGTCGGGCAGCGGCGTGACGGGCGATCTGCTCGCGCACTGCATTGACACCGCGATGTGGCTCAACGGCGGCATCGACAGCGTCACCGCCGCGACCGAGACCTTCGTCAAGGAGCGCAAGCACGCCCTCTCCGGCAAGGTCGAGCAGGTCAAGATCGACGATGCCAGCGCCGTCCTCGCGCGCTTCAGCAACGGCTCGCTCGCGACCTTCGAGTCGACCCGCTACGCCCGCGGCCACAAGGCCCTCTACACCTTCGAGATCAACGGCGAGAACGCCTCGATCTTCTGGGACCTGCATGACCTCCACCGCCTGCAGTACTTCGACTACCGCGACGCGAGCGTCACGCGCGGCTGGCGCTCGATCCACGTCTCCGACGGCGACCAGCCGTACATGAAGAACTGGTGGGTGCCCGGCCTGCAGATCGGCTACGAGCACACGTTCACGCACCAGTTCGCCGACTTCGTGGCCGGCCTCGACGAGGGCAAGAACGCCGCGCCGGACTTCCGCGACGGCCTCAAGACCGATTACGTCACCGATGCGATCCTCAAGTCGGCCCAGAGCGGTCGCTGGGAGAACGCCAAGGGCAAGGCCTGATCCTTCCTCACCGGCCCCTGCTGCACGCGGGGGCCGGTTTTCTTTTTCGCAGCCTCCGTTTCTTTTCCGTCCCATGAGCGACTCTGAGTCCATTCCTACGCAGTCCGTGCAAGGCGCTCCGTCCTGGCGTCTGGCCAGCGACGTCGTCGAGGCGTTCATCACCTGCAAGGCAGGTCACCTCGCCCCGGTCACTTTCCAGACCGCGCGTGGTCCGGTCCAGCCGTTCGCGGTGGCGCCCTGGGCGCCCGCCGGCGAGACCCTCCCGGCCGGGACGCCGGGCCTCCTCACTTCCCTGCGCGGCGATTTCTTCTGTCTGCCGTTCGGCGGCAACGGCAAGCCGTGGCATGGCGAGCGGCATCCGCCCCATGGCGAGACCGCGGGCACGCCGTGGACCGCGTTGGAATCGACCGTGGTGGGCAACCGCAGCCGCTTCGTTGCTGAGCTTAAGCCGAAGGTCCGCGCCGGCCGCGTCGTCAAGACGATCGAGCTGAAAGCAGGCGAAACCAATGTTTACTGCCGGCACGAAGTCACGGGCTTCGCCGGACGCACCAGCCTCGGCCACCACGCTTTGCTTGAGATTCCCGAGGGTGGGGTGGGCTCGGTCGCGCTCAGCCCGTGGCACCAGGGCCGCGTGTGCCCGCTGCCTTTTGAGGAACCGGCCAATCGCGGTTACTCCACGCTCAAGACCGGCGCCAAATTCACCCGGCTGAACAAGGTTCCGCTCGCCACCGGGGGGACGACCGACGTCAGCCAGTTTCCCGCGCATGATGGCTTCGATGACCTCGTGATGGTTTCCTCCAAGGCCGACGAGGCCTTCGCGTGGAGCACGGTCACGGTCGCCACGCACGGCTACCTGTGGTTTTCGCTGCGCGATCCGCGCGTGCTGGCCTCGACGATTCTCTGGCAGTCGCATGGTGGGCGGCACTACGCGCCGTGGTCCGGCCGTCACCGCCGCGTGCTCGGCGTGGAGGATGTCACCAGCTATTTCCATTTTGGCCTGGCCGAGTCCGCCGGTCCCAACCCGCTTTCCGCGGCCGGTGTTCCCACCGCGATCGCGCTCCGGCCCAACAAGACGTTCGCTGTGAATTACGTCATGGGCATCGCGGCCTTGCCCCGGCGTTTCGATCGCGTGAAGAAGATCGAGCCCCGGGAGGGCCACCTGCTCATCACGCCGGAATCCGGCACCGTGATCGAGCACCCCATCGATCTGACCTTTTTCAAGTGAGTCCACGGCGGGGTTGCCGCCCCGCCGGTTTGACGGCTGATTGTTTTGCTTACCCCATGAAATCACGATTCCTCCTGGCCCTTGCCCTGGTGTTTGGCCTCGCCCTGACGGCCTCCGCTCAATCGACGGCGCCCGATGCACGCGTCTACGAACTGCGGATCTACACGACGAACGCCGGCAAGCTGCCGAACCTCCTGTCGCGTTTCCGCGATCACACCATGCGGCTCTTCGAGCGTCATGGGATGCGGAACATCGGCTACTTCACCCCGCTCGAGAAATCGGAAGGGGCCGACACGGTCCTGTATTACTTCCTCGAGCACGCGAGCCGCGAGGCCGCGACCGCGTCGTGGGCGGCGTTTCGCGCCGATCCGGAGTGGGTGGCCGTCCGCACGGCCTCGGAAGTCGGTGGAACGATTCTGGCCAAGCCACCCGAGTTCATCTTCTTCAAGGCAACGGATTTTTCCCCGGCGATCAAGCCGGGCGGCTCCTTCGAGAAGCCCCGCGTGTTCGAGCTTCGTCGCTACACGGCGGCCGAGGGCAAGCTGGCGGCGCTGCACGGCTTCTTCCGTGGCGCGGTTCTCAAGTCCTTCGCCGACCACGGCATCACCGGGATCGGCTTCTGGGACCCGACTGATGCCGACAAGGGCGCGGGCAAGGAGTTCACCTACCTCGTGGCGCACCCAAGCCGCGAGGCGGCGACGCAGGCCTGGACCGCGCTGCGGGCCGACGCCTACTTCGTCAGCGCCCGCGCCGAGGCCTACAAGGGCGGCAACCTGACCGCCGACGGCGGCGTCAAGTCGCTCTACCTCGCGCCGGTCGATTTCTCGCCGCTGAAGTAAATTCAGAGGTAGACCACGGAACACACGGAATACACGGAAAAAGAATTTCGATTCAGGGGATTCCGTGCATTTGGTGTATTCCGTGGTAAACAGGTTCGGTTGAGAACCGCGTGGCCGGTGGTTTCCCGGCCGGAGCCCGGCCTTGCGCTGACCGGGCCGGCGCTGTTGTCTGGAGATCCCTGACTGAATGCGGCTGCGCCTCGTCACCTTCAACATCGCGCATGCGCGCGGCCTGACTCCCATCCAGGGCCTGACCTCGGCCCGCAAGCTGCGCGTCAATCTCCGGCGGATTGCCAAGCTCCTGGAGAAGCTCAATCCGGACGTGGTTGCCCTGCAGGAGATCGATGAGTGCTCCCGGTGGGCGGGTAATTTCGACCAGCTCGACTACCTGCGCGAGTTTGCCGACTTTCCGTACTCGGTTTTCGGCATCAACAATCGGCGCGAGGGCCTGCTCAACTTGAGTTATGGCAATGCGCTGCTGTCGCGTCACCCGATCGCCGTCTCGGAGAACATTGTCTTCGGTCGCAGCCGGATCGGGGAGAAGGGGTTTCTCTTTGCCGAGATCGATGCCGGTGGATTGCGGGTGCCGCTCGTGAACCTGCATTTTCACTACCGGTCGCGTGTGCATCGCCTGGTGCAACTGGACCGCTTGCTGGCCTACCTCCGCGTAAAACAACGCCTGCGGTCGACCCACTGGGCGGTTTCGCCGATTGTGTGCGGTGATTTCAATACCCCCGGGACGTCTTCGGATGCGACCTCGTCCCTGCTCAGTCATCTCTGTGACTTTGGGGACTACGTGCTCCATCCCCAGTCCGGCCGGTCGTTCCCGTCGCCGCTACCGACCCGGCTGCTCGATTTCGTCTTCCTGCCCCCGGGCTGCCGGGCCGTTCATAGCGAAGTGGTGAAGTCCGTCCTCTCTGACCACCGTCCCGTGATGGTCGATTTCGAGGTCGGCTGAGGCCGATCACATCGGACTAGCTACCCGCGAATTGGAGCAGATTCCGAAGGGAGACCACGGAACACACGGAATACACGGAACGTTTTGGTTCGGAAGCTCCTGGCGGGTTCCGTGTATTCCGTGTGTTCCGTGGTTCCATGCCTGGTCTCTTTTCGCGCCGATTCGCGTGATTCGCGGGTAAATCTCGATCGCATCTGTACCGGCTCCGCGCCGTTTTTCACTCGCGCGCGGGAGGGTCCGTTGCCACTTCTTGGGTTCCATGGATCGCATCGCCCAAGCCTTTGCCCGCGCCCGCGCCAACCACCGTGCCGTTTTTGTCGCCTACCTGTGCGCGGGTGACCCCGATCTGGAAACGTCGCTGGCCGCCTGCCGGGCGCTGATCGAGTCGGGCGTGGACCTGTTGGAACTGGGCGTGCCCTTTTCCGATCCGCTCGCCGACGGCCTGACCAACCAGCTGGCCGCCCAGCGGGCGCTGGATGGTGGCATGACGGCCGCCGGGGTGTTCGAGCTGGTGTGCCGGCTGCGCGCGGAGTTTCCCGAACTCCCGATTGTTTTCTACACCTACTACAACCTCGTCTTCTCCAATGGCGTGGACGCCTACGTGAAGGCCGCCCAAGGCGCGGGCGTCGACGGCATGCTGACGCTCGATCTTCCGCCGGAGGAAGGCGCTGAGTTTTCTGCGGCGTGCGCGAAATATGGGGTGAAGACCGTGCTTATCGTGGCCCCGACCACGCCGGAGGCGCGCCTGCCGGTCATCGCCAAGGCCGCCACCGGGTTCATCTATTATGTGTCGCGTGAGGGCGTCACCGGGGTGCGCGATTCCATGGCTGCGGATATGCCGGCGGCGGTGGCCCGCATCAAGGCGCATACAGCGCTCCCGGTCGTGGTGGGCTTCGGCATCTCAAAGCGCGAGCACGTGACCGAAGTCGCGGCCTGTGCCGACGGCGTCGTCGTGGGTAGCGCGCTGGTGAATACGATTCGCGACCATCTTGCCGACCGGTCAAAGATCCCCGCCGCGATGGCCGCCCGGGCTCGGGATCTGGTCGCGGGAACGTCGCGCTAGATTCAGTTGTAGCCGGGGTCGTCGACCCCGGGGATTAAGTTTCTCCTCTCGGGAGGTTCGGACCGGGGTCAGCGCTCGGCTACAGGTTTCCTGAAAATGCTCTAGTTGGCCGCTGCGGCCAGGTAGGGATAACGGGCGCGCAGCGCGCTGATGCCGGCCGTGAGCCAGGTCCGGCCATGGGTCAGGAGCAGGGCTCGCTGCTCCACCGGCGTTGCCTCCCAGCCGTGCTCAAGGTGCGCCATTACCGCTGCACAACGAGCCAGACCGAAGGAACTGGTGTTGCCCTTGAGCGGATGGCACGCGCGTTTGGCCTCGAGGCCGGAGAGCGTCGCCGTTTGCGCGACGAGATCGCCGAGCCGTGCTCCCACATCGCTCTCCAATTCCTCCAGCATGGAGCGGAGCTCGGTCTGTTCAGCGGGAGTTTCGACCGCAAACAGGATATCGGAGACCTCGTGGTCGAGCAGAGGGGTGGCGGCAAAGGAGTCGAGAAGGGCGGGTTTCACGTGGTCAGACCTGAAACGTCACCAAGGAGCCAAAACTGTAAACAAGATTCAAGAGACCGGCTTGCCACCGGGTGGTAACCGTTCACTTTGTTGCCGGCATGAGTTCCGCGTCCCTTTCGCCGTTTCAAGCGCTCCCGGCTCTGCCGACTGAGTCGGTGAACCTCCCGTTTCTCGGCTCGCGGGTGACGCCTCATGCCACGTTTCAGTACCTCCTGCAGGATGTCTCGGCCAAGGGCGTGACCTTTGCCGTGCCTCGCTGGGTGGTGAATCGCGAACATTTCGAAATCGGCGCGCGCATCAATTTTCATCTGCCGTTTCGCGTGGGATCACGGACCCAGCTGGAGGGCGAGGTGATCTCCGCCGAGTGGGATGCGGAGCTCGACGCCCAGCGCTGCGTGGCCCGGCTGTCCGGTCAGGCCCCGTTGGCCTACCCGGTGTTTGCCTCGATCGAGACACGCAGCATCGTTTTCAATGATGAGGCGGGCCAGCCGGCCGATCCGGTCGAGTTGGTGCGGCAGCTCTTTCGTGACCTCGCCCTGCTGAAACGGGGCACGCGGGTGTACTTCAAGCACCTCGTCCCGCTCTTCTCGCGCATCACGTTTTTCCCGACGGCCGACTACGGCGAACTCCGGAGGTTCGTGCTCAGCGATATCCGCAACCGCATCGCGACGAACATCGCCGCTCTCGACGACTGGAAGAGCCGGGTCGAGGCGTCCGACTTCTCGGTGGCCCAGCTGCCGCAATGCGTCGACCTGGAGGCATTGCGGGCGGCGGTCGAGGCCGAGATCAACAATGAGTTGTTCGCGGCCACCTTCGAAAGTCCCGCGATCAAGCCGTACCTCGATGCGATCCGCCTGCTCGAGCACAAGGCTCACCTCGACTACAACACGCTGGTGCTGCTCTACGCTGCGGCGTTGTAAGCCGAGCCGTTAATGCGGGATCACCACAGACTACACGGAACACACGGAAAAATGCCACGGACGGATTGATTTTAATCCACGGGCTGAGTTCGGATTTTTCTTCCGTGTGTTTGGTGTATTCCGTGGTTAAATCGGTTTGGGTTCGTTCATCCGAAGCGCGGTGTTCACCGAGCCTTCTTCCACGCGCCCACCGTAGCCTCGGCCGGGCTTAGCGGACCGCGCAGTTCGGCGGCGAGCGTGGCCGGGATGCCGGACTGAAACCGCCAGTCGATCTCCTTGTCGACTTGGAACCAGATGACGGCGCCCAGGCGCCACTCGGTCGCCGTGGCGACGGCTTCGCGCAGCCAGCGGGTCTTGTCGCCGCCGGTTTGGGCAGAGGAGGTTTCAAAGATGATGAGCGGCTTGTCCGGGGCGACCGCGCGGAGCGTCTCGCGACCCTCGCGGAAGACCTCGGCAAAGGAGCGCCAGTGACTGCGCCAGCCGTGCTTCTCCGGCGTCTGCGTGTCACCCCAATTGTAGCCGTCGAGCCCAAGCAGATCGACCCACTCATGGCCCGGATAGTACGCCGTCAGCGTGTTCCAGCGGTTGGCACCGGTGGCGGCGGGAACGGACTCCGAGTTGGGGCAGAACGCGAAGAGCACGTTGTCCGCGCCCGCGGCCCGGAAGCGTCCCACGATGTGCCGCCACAGCTGTTGGTAGATCGCCGGACTGTTTTCGCCAAACCCCGCGGGATCCGTGCCCCAGTGATAGCGGGCTAGGTTCATTTCATGGGCGAGCCGAACAATGACCGGGCCCGGCCAGGCCGCGGCCTGCTTGGCGTAGTCGTCAATGTAGCCGTCGTAGTCGCCGCCAAGGATGCGCGCGAGGGGGACCATGACCTCCTTGCCGTCTGCCTGATAGTACATCGGCTCCCAGCTGATCACGGGGACGGCTCCGGCCTCCCGGATGGCGCGCAGGCTCTCGATTGGGAATCCGCGCTTGCTCGCGTCCTCCGGCCATTGCTGGAAAAAAGAGACGAGCTGAACGGGCATGCGCGTCTGCTCCGCGAGCGCGGCCAGGGCTGGAGCTGAGCGCGGCTCACCCTCGATGGCGAATCCCCACAAGGGCGGGGCAGGCTGCTGGGCGCAGGCTGTGAGCGAGGACAACGCAATCAAGACCGGGAGCAGCCGCCGCGCCTTCATGCCGCGGGTGTCTCCTCGTCGCCGAGCGCCGTTTCCTCCGGGAAGTTGAAATAGAGCACGGTGCTGACGATGCCGAGATGGTACACGCACCAGAGCATGTTGACGAGAATCGGGGAACGCGGCGTGTCTCCGTAGAAAAGGAGCAGGCTGCCCCAGACGAGGGCGGCGATCGAGAGCGCGCCCAGCAGCAGTTGCGGCCAGTAGGTCGAGAGCGGCATGGCGGCACTGCTGCCCTTCGGGGTGACCGCGAAGGAACCGCGCACGCCAAAGATGCCCAGCAGCGAGGCCTTCATGTAGACCGGAAAGGTGACACTGTTGAGCAGGAGCGCGGTCACCATTTCCTTCAGGGTGTAGCCGCGCCGACCGAGACTCGCGAAGAAGGCGCCGAAGGTCAGCAGCAGGTACGGCGTGAAGATCAGCATGAAGATGTCGGGCCGAGCGAAGAACTTGGGGATGCCGAAGAAGAGATAGATCAGCGGGCACACCGCGAGGGCCACGAAGGTCCAGCCCACAAAGTAGTAGGAGGCCGAGAGCAGGTACTCCCACCACTTGGTCAGCGGCAGGCCGCGCGGGTTCTTGCGGAACTCGGCAAAGATCGGACGAAACATGCCAACCGTGCCCAGCGCCCAGCGAAACTGCTGCTTGAAGTACCCGCCCATGTCCTCGGGCCCGAGGCCGAAGGCGGCAACCTTGTTCAGGTAGCGCGAGCGCCAGCCGCTGAGATGGAACTTGAGCGAGGTGGCGAAATCCTCGGTCACCGAGGTGTGGTCGAAACCGCCGACCTCGATCAGCGCGTCGCGCCGGAAGATCACGTTGGTGCCACAGCAGAACATCGCATCCTGGGTGCTCTTGCCCTCGCAGATGTACTCGTAGAAAATCACCTGCTGGAGACCCGACGCGCGCGCCACGCGGTTGATGTCGAAATTGGTGTAGTACTGCGGGGTCTGCACGAACGCCATGCGCTCGTCCGACTCCAGCTCCTGCACGAGTTCCTCGCAGAAGTCAGGGAACGCATTCATGTCCGCGTCGAAGATCACCACGTACTTCTCGCGCTCGGGCCGCGGGCGATTCTGGTAGGGGCGGAACTGAAAACCCTCCTTGTACTGGTCATTCGAGAACTCGAGCCAGTCGTTGATCATGCCCGCCTTGGCGCCGTGCCACTTGCGGCGGAACACGTTTACCCCGATGCGCTGGCAGAGGGCGTCGACGGCCTTGCGGTACTCGGCCATCTTGACCGGATCCTGATTGGGCAGGTCGTACCGGGTGTCATCGAGGAAGTAGAGGTACTTGTTGGGGTAGGTGAGATTGTAAAAGCAGGTGAGCGTGTCCTCGATGACGGACAGCGGTTCCTTGTAGCTCGAAGTGATGATGGCGACGGGCGGATACTTGGTCAGCGGTGGACGGGCGGCCTTGGCGGCGGCGCGGGCGGGTTCGTCCTTCACGATGACCCGATACACGTTGCGAAAGTAGCCGACGCCGTGGATCAGGATGAAGATCTCGGCCAACAGCAGAATGAGCGCCTGCAGACGCTCGTACCACGGTCCCTCGCCAATCGCGAACAACCACGTCCGACCGATCAGGTAGCCGAAGATCGCGATGAGCACACCGAGCAGGAGGGCGGAAATGAACAGCGTGCTGCGAGGCTTGGCGGGGGTGGACATGGCGGCGAAGGGTCAGAAGCGGCGGGTCAGATCGAAGCGCACCCCAGTGGAATCCCAGTCGCGCGAACGCTGGAGGGTGAGCAGGGCGTGCAAGATCCAGAGATCGGCGAACTCGCGGCGCCACTCGGCCTCAAGACCGAAGCCGGCATTGTCTTCCGAGTCCGTGCCCAGGGTGAGCCGCGCGGCATAGAAATGCTGCAGGCCGCCAAGGAAGAATTCCTGCGAGAGATCGTGATACCATTCGAAGGTCACCCCACCGCTGAAATAATCCTGCGGTGACCAGTAGGGGTGGATGATGTCGGTTAGCAGGCCGCCGGTGCGTACGTACCGGCTCGCCTCGTCCGTGTCGCGCCAGTCGAGCGCAAGCGTGGTCTTGAAGATGCGGGGATGATCGGTCCAGACGTACGACGGGCGCACCGTCGCATACCAGCCTTCATTGCGGTCGGAGTAGGTGAGCGACTCCATCCGTGCCTCGATCCCGAGTTCGCGGTTCACGGCGCCGCCGGCCCCGATCCACGCGACATCCGAGCGCGTACCCCGGAAGAGTCCGAACTCGTTCGCGAGTTCCTCGCGCTTCTCGTAGCCGGCCCCGACGCGGGCGACATCGCCGAGGGCGAGCCAGGCCTGGGCCTGGCCGCTGTCGGCGTTGCCAATCGCCGGATCGCTGAAATGGCGGTGCTTGAATCCGGCTGAGCCACTGAGCCAGCGGTTCGCGACCGCCTGGGCCTCAATGAACACCCCTCTGGCCGTTAAGGCGTCGGTGCGGGTGAGCGGTCGTTCGCGGTCGCGGAGGATGCCCAGCGTCAGCTGCGCCTGATCATGGAACGTCAGCTGGGCGGAGGCGGAGAGTTGCAGTCGGCGCAGGCTGGAGAGCGCGTCGCGGCCCTCCTCCTTCCACCAGCGCGCCTCGACTTTTCCAGTCGGCTCGGAGCGGCGCTGCCGGCGAAACAGCCCGCGGCCGGCGAGGCGGTTGTTCGGATCGAGCGAAAGCAGCTGGCCGAACACCAGGCGTTCCGCCGCGCCGAGACCTTGCGCGGCCAGGGTCTGGCCATAGTCGAACCAGGCTTCCTGATTGCCGGGCTCGAGGGCGAGCAGACGCTCGTAGGCCGCGCTCGCCGTGCGGTGACGCTGGTCCCAAGCGGCCTGCTTGGCTTCGTTCTCGATGAAGAACGCCTGCTGGTCGAGAAAGTCGGTCAGCAGGTCCAGCCAGACGCGATCGAGCGCCGCGCGACGATCGGCGGGCAAGACCGCTCGCAGGGCAGCGCGCTCGCGCTGGAACCGCGCGGTGGCAGCAAAGGGTTCCTCTTCGGTCGTCGGGTCCGCGAGCCACTGCTGCCACGTCCCGGTCAGTTCCGTGTTGGGCACGCCAGCGAGCACCGGGCCAAGGAGCGCGGCGAGTCGGGAATCGACCGAGGTCTGCCAGCGCGTGGCGTAGAGACCGGCCCCGCGCTCGCGTTCCTTACCCCAGCCGGCGGTGCGGGCTGCTTCGCGTAGCGGCAGCGGATCCGTGGGATTGAGCGCGCGGAGCTGCTCGTACCAGCTGAGCGCGTCCGCATAGCGCCGGCCCCACGCCCGGGTGCGCGCGCCGCCGAGCAGCACCTGCCGGTTGCCGGGAAAGTCGCGGAGCAGCTCATCGTACGCGGCGACGGCTTCGTCGTAGTGTTCCTCGATCGCGAGGAACTCGGCTCGCTGCAGTCGCGCGGGAAAATAATCCGGGTCCGCCGCCAGCGCCGCCTCAAGGCAGCGGACGGCGAGTGCGAACTGACCGTCGCTCGCGTAGAGGCCGGCCCACTCGACCAGTGTGGGCGCCTGCTCCGTACTCAGGGTCGAAAGAAAACTCTCGGTGCTCGTTACGTCTGGCCCGGCGTGGTGGTAACGAGCGGCCGGGCGCGAGGGATCGATCCGCAGCGCCTCGGCAAACGCCGCGACGGCGGTGGTCTCACGGTCCGCCCGGCGCGCGATGCGCCCCAGTCCGATGCACGCATCGAAGCGCGTGGCCGGGTCGCCCTTCATGTCCTCGTAGGCCTTGGTCGCCGCGACATCGTCATGCGCGCCGTAAAGCGCCTCCGCCTGGATGCGAGCAGAGGTGGCGGCGGCAAAGCCCTCGGCGAGCAGCGTGCGCGCAAGCTCGGCGGCTTCGGCAAAGCGCTTCTCCTTCAGGCGAAGACCAGCCAGGCCGAGCCGGGCGGTCTGATTGTCTGGTTCGGCCTGGAGCCAGCGCGCGTAAAGGGCTTCCGCCTCCGAAAAACGGTCGAAGCTGGTCAGCAGCTGTCCGAGTTCACGCCGGGCGTCGGCGTCGTCCGGCGCGCGCTCGAGCCGTTGGCGGAGCGCTTGTTCGGTGACGTAGACATCTCCCCAGCTCAGGGCGGATCGCGCGTACGCCAGCCGCAGTGAATCGTCGGCCGTGGCCAGCAGCGGGGAGTAGAGGTCGCGGCTGCGCACAGCGTGACCGGCGATGGCCTCGAGTTCGGCGAGGGCCAGCCGGCGGGCGGGATTCTGCGGATCCGCGGCGAACCGCGTGCGGGCCATGGCCAGCGCGGAGCCCGGGCCATCCCGGCGGGCACTCGCCTGCTCGAGCGTCAGGACGGTCTCGGCGTCCTCCGGCCGCTCGTTCAGCCAGCGGGCGAGTTCTTCCGCATCGATCAGGTCGACCGCTTCCTCGGCGCGGCCGCTCCAGACGAGCAGCCGCGCGAGGTCACGCCGCTGCGGCGATCCGGCGGGCACGAGTGCCTGCGCTTCCCGCACCAGCTCGGCGGACCGGGCCCGCTCCCCGAGCCGCAAAAGAACATCGGCGAGTTCGAGCAGGGGAAGCGGGTCGCGTGGGCGGGCCTGGCGGATCTTCTCGTAGACGGCAACGGAGTCGCGCCACGTGGCTTCGCGATAGGAAAGGATGCGCGCGAGCAGCAGCTCCGCCTCGACGTCGTCCACGCGTCGGTCTGCGGGCACCAGCGAGGCCGGCATCTCCGCTGCGTGCACGACCACGGCCGGACCGAGGAGTCCGGCGGCGAGACCGAGAAGAAGCGTGCCGGTTGACCTCATGGAGCCAGGGAGCGTCGTAGTTCGACGGCGGCCTCGTTCAGACGTCCGGACCACTGCAGGACGAGCGCGTAGCGTCGCCGGAGCTGCACATCCGCCGGCCGGCGCGCGAGGAGTTCGCGGTAGGCGACGAGGGATTCGTCGTAGCGCTTCTGCCAGCTGAGGAGCTCGGCCAGCTTGAAGCGAACCACGTCGTCATTGGGCTGGGCCTTCAGATGGGCGGTGAGCAGCGCCTCGGCGCCATCGAAACGCTGGCGGGCCGTGTAAAGATCGGCGAGGGCGAGCCGGGCCTCCGGCGTGAGTTCGGCGGCGGGAACGGCTTCGAGGGTGGCGATCGCCTCGTCCGTGCGCCCGGACCAGAATTGGACCTGACCGAATTCCTGGCGGACGGCGTGGTCATCGGGCCGGTCGGCGAGGACGCGGCGATACTCGACGAAGCTTTCATCCCACCGCTTGAGGTAAGAGAGCACGCGGGCGAGTTCGAGCCGGGCCTGCCAGTCGGGAACGGCCTCCTGCGCAGAGATGATGCGGCTGCTGCCTCCAGTGGGCGCGACGGGCGCCGGGGCAGGGGGCGTCTGTTCGGCCGTAGGGAGCGGGATCAGGGAGGGCGCCTGGGCGGAGGCGAAGGTCGCGGCGATGAGGGCGAACGCAAAGGCGAGACGAGGAGAGGCGTTCATAGGCGGAGGGCGTTGCGGTAGGCGGTCACGGACTCTTCGAGGCGTCCGCTCCATGAAAGGTAGCGGGCAAGTTTGATCTGGCTGGCGCGGTCGTTGGGTTCGAGCGCGAGGGCCGACTGAAGCGGAGCAATGGCATCGGCATGACGTCCGCTCCAGCTGAGGACATCCGCAAGCTGGCGGAGGAGGGCGGCATCATTCGGCCGCGTGCTGAGCGCCTGACGGTAGGCGGTGACGGCTTCGTCGAAACGGCCGGTTTGGGCCAGAAGTCCAGCCATGCGAACGAGGTCGTCCGGGGTCAGCGATCCGCGCCGGGCTTCCTCCTCGTAAGCAGCGAGCGCTTCAGCGGAGCGACCGAGGGATTGGAGGAGTCCGGTGATGGCGGCGCGGACCGTGGCGTCGTCAGGGACGCGCTTCTGCAACGCCTGATACAGGGCGAGGGATTCCTCGTAGCGACGCGCCTCGAGCAATGCATGGGCGTGACGCCAGGTTGCGTTGGTGAGATTGGCTCCGCGTTCAGCGGCCTGGGTGTAGAGGTCGGCCGCCTCCGCGTAGGCGCCCGCATCGTACGCGACCTCGGCGCGCTTGAGCGCGATCAGGTCCTGACGAAAAATATGGAAGAGCCCGATGGTCCCGGCCACGAGCAACGTGACGGCCACCACCACCTGGTTTCGCTGCCGGCGCTTTGCGGCCTGCTGGGAGGCGCTCATCGCGGGGCGCCGATGGGTTAAGCGAGCGTACGGGCCGACGCGGCGTCGGCCGCGATACGGAACACGCGATCCAGGCGGGTGAGTTTAAGTAGCGAAAGGACCTTGGCGGGCACGGCGCACAGCACGAGGCGGCCCTTGGCTTCCAGGGTCTTGTGCGCATTGATCAGCGCGCCGAGGCCGCTGCTGTCGACGAAGTCAATCCGGCTGAGGTCGATCGCGACATGAAAGCGTCCCTGGTTGGCCAGGTCGACCACCACGCCCTTGAGTGCGGGGGCGGCCGCAGCGTCGATCCGCGGACCCTGTGGCCGTACGATCGTCCATTGATCCTGCTGATCGAGGTCGAACTCCATGCCCTTTGATGAAAATTCCGGCTTTGGCGGTTGGCAAGCGATCTGTGGATGGAGTTCGTGCTTTGGCGGCTTGTTTGCCGGGGCCAGATCGTTTTAGCCTCGGGTCATGACTAGGCCAGATTGGGCCCCAATGGGGGATCGCTGCGGATACCGGCGCCGGGAGGCGGGGCGGTGAGCGATGCCCGCCCATCGTCGGTAACGCCGGGGACCTTGGTCTGGCAGTCCTGTGATCTGCCGGCTGATTTCGAGGCGGTGGCTCCGGTTGTTGACCGGCTGTGTGTGTGGCTGCGGGAGCGCGGTGGAGCCGAGGATCAGGTGGATTCGATCCGGCTGGCGGTGACCGAGGCGGTGACCAACGCCGTTGAGCACCGGCCGGATCCTGCGTGCGAGGGACATGCGGGCCGGCTCGAGTGGGCCTGGCGCGGGGAGCAGGTGGAAATCCGGATCTCCGAAACCGGCCGCTACGTGCCGCCGGTGGACTGGGATCAGCTGCCCGGGGATGCTCTTTCCGAGGGCGGGCGCGGCGGTTTTCTGATCCGGGAGCTGATGGACAGCGCCGAACACATCAACACCGCCGGCTGCCACATGCTGGTGATGCGCAAGACCGTCGGGCCTGCCGGAGCGCCGCCCGAGGTGAGCGAGCTTGAGCAGACGCTTGATGCGATGACGGAGGAGCTGGGCAGCACGTACGAGAGTCTCTCGGCCTTGTTCTCGTTCTCGGAAATGATCGCGGTCGCGAGCGGGCTGCAGGAATTTCTCACTGAAGTGTTCACCCGCCTGTCCGGGCTGGTGGCCTTTGACGTGGCGCTCGTCCGCATCCGCGATGACGCCGCCGGTGGCCTGCGGCTGTTTTTTGCCCGTGGTGTGGCGCCCGGCAGCCTGGCGGCGGTGGTGACAGCCGACCGGAGCACCGCGGAGGGCCGGGCCTTTGTCGACTGCCAGGAACGGACCCTCGAGTCGGTCGCTGCCCTGGATGCCACCGATCCGCTGTATTCGTTGGGCGGATGCGCCTTCCTTTGTCCGCTGACTTTCCAATCCAAGGAGATCGGCGTGCTCACGGTGGTGCGTCGGACTGGAGCGGAGGCCTTCTTTCCCAACGTGCAGCTGTCCCTGATGCGGACGGTGGCGGATTTCATCGGCATTGCCCAGGCCAACGCAGACCTGCAGGAGCAGCGCCGGCAGCAGCAGCGGACGGTGCGCGAGCTCGAAATTGCGACCCAGATCCAGGCCTCGCTTCTGCCCACCGAGTTTCCGTCCCGTCCTGACTGGATGATTCACGGGATGTGCCGCAATGCCACGGCGGTGGGCGGCGACTTTTTTGACGTCCTGGAAATTCCCGGACGCGGCGTGCTGTTGGTGATTGCCGATGTGATGGGCAAGGGCGTGCCGGCGGCGCTGCTGGCGACGATCTTCCGCACCGCGGTGCGCGCGCGCCTGGACCTGGCCACCGAACCCGGTCCGCTGCTGGCGACCGTCAATGCGCAGCTCCTGCGCGACCTCGAGCGACTCTCGATGTTCATCACCGCCCAGGCGGCGTTTCTTCCGGCCGGGGGCGGCCCGATCGAGTTTGCCTCCGCCGGCCACGGGCCGGTGCTGCTGATCGACCGGACGGGGGTTGTGCAGCGCACGGAAGGCGGACTTCCGCTCGGCGTGCTGGCGGACGCAACGTATGAAACCTACCGGGCGGAATGTCCGGCCGGTACATCGGCCTTGTTCATGACGGACGGCATCCACGAGACGGTTTCGCCGCAGGGCGTTGAACTGGGCAGCGAAGGCGTTGCGGCCATTGCCGCCCGGCATTGCGGCGAGACGCCCGCCCGGCTGTGCGCGCTCGTCCTCGAAGAGACTGCCCGCCATGCCCAGGGCGCCCCGGCGGCGGACGATCGAACCCTCCTTGCGGCCACCCGCCTGACCTGACCATGAACGCCAAGACCATCCTCGTGACCGATGACGAGCCGCACATGCGGCGTCTGGTTCAGTTCAATCTGGCCAAACTGGGCCACCGGATTGAAACCGCCAACGACGGCCGTGCGGCGCTTGCGCGCGCGGCAGCCGGGCCGATCGATCTCCTCATCATTGATGTGGTCATGGGGGATTTCGACGGATTCGCGACGCTGCGCGAACTGCGTAAGTTGCCGGGATACACGCACCTGCCGGTCATCATGCTGACAGCCCGCGGCCAGTCGGACACGCGCGAACTCGCTGAGGAGCTGGGGGTGAACGTTTTTCTGACCAAACCCTTCAGCCCGATTGAACTCACCAAGTGGGTGCGCTCATTGTTGGGTTCGGTCGAGAATAAGGCTTGAGGCCGCGTGCACGACAGCCCGTCTTGATCCGGTGTCCGTGGAAAAACGAGTTCTGATCATCGAGGACGATGCGCTGCAATTTCGCGTTGCCAGCCAGCATCTCGGACGCGCGCGCGGGACGAAGTTTCTGATCGACTGGGCCGCGAGTTTTGAGGACGGCCATCGCCTCCTTATGGAGGCCCGGCACGATGTCTGCCTGCTCGACTATCAGCTGGGGGATTCCGATGGGCTGGAACTTCTCCGCCGGGTTCGGTCGGAGGGCTGTTTCACCCCGGTGATCTTTCTTACCGCGGATTCGTCCGAGGCCGTCGATCATGCGGCAATGGAGGCCGGGGCCGCGGATTTTCTCGTCAAGGGAGAGATCAATCCGCGCATGCTCGAGCGCTCGGTGCGCTATGCGTTGAAACTGGAGGAGACGATGGCCGAACTGCGACGCCTCGCGACCCACGATCCTTTGACCGGACTGCAGAATCGCCGCGAGTTCGACCGCTTGCTCGAGCAGGAATGCGATCGGGCGGAACGTTTCGGACACGTCTTTGCCGTCGCGCTTTTCGATCTCGATCACTTCAAGGCGGTGAATGACCGGCATGGGCATCCCGCTGGCGATGAGGTACTGCGCACGTCGGCCCGGCGCATGGCCGCGACCCTGCGTTCCGTCGACCGTCTCGCGCGCATTGGTGGGGAGGAGATGGCCGCCATTCTGGTTGAAACCGACGCGGTCGCGGCGCTGCAGGCGACGGAGCGCATGGTCGCGGCGGTCGGTCGGCAGCCATTCGGCCTGGCGGACGGCACCCAGCTGCCGGTCACGATCAGCGCGGGCCTGGCCTTGTTTCCTCGAGATGGCCGGACGGGCGCTGAACTCGTCGCCGCGGCGGACCGCATGCTCTATGAATCCAAGCGGGCGGGGCGCAACCGCGTCACGCCGACCACGTAGCTCAGGTCGCGCGGGCCGCTGGCCCGCTGAATTTGTAGGGGCGTGGCTCGACCACGCCCTCCGAGGGCGCGCACGAGGCGCGCCCCTACGTCCAATCCGGCGGTCAGCGCGTTTACGTGGTCTTCGCCGCCGGAACCACGACCTTGAGGCTGCGCGGACGAACCGAGATCTCGATCGTGGGACCGCAGGCGTGGGTCTCTCCGTCGGTGTGGAAGAGCCCCGGCCCCTGGCGCTCAATCGTGAAGTGCGCCGCGCGGATCCGGGTCACGCTGCGGCTACGGTCGATCGAGCCGAGAAACAGGCGGGGCAGTAGCGGGAGCGCATGGAGGAGATTCGCGGGCCGCAGCACGGTCAGATCGAGCAGGCCGTCATCAATCGATGCGCCCGGCGCGATGTAGCAGTCGTTGCCGTACTGGTCTGAGTTGGCGACGGCGACGATGAAGCCGCGGGTTTCGATCCGCTGGTCGGCGGTTCGGATCACATAGGACTCGGGCTCGTACCGAAAGATCATGCCCAGCGTGGTGGTCACGTAGGAACGCAGTCCCCGTTGCTCAAGCTGGTTGAAGCGGGCGCTGAGATCGGCATCGAAGCCCAGGCCCATCACGTTGAAAAAGGCGTGGCCGTCGGCGGATCCCGTGTCGATCGCGCGCACTTCACCGTCGAGCAGCGTGCGGAACGCACCTTTGCCCGGTCCCGGGATGCCGAGGTGACGCCCCAGGCCGTTGCCCGAGCCGCAGGGAATGAGCCCGAGGGCGGTGTCGGTGCCGACGAGCGCGGCGGCGATTTCGTTGAGGGTGCCGTCGCCGCCGATGGCGACGACGCGCGCGCAGCCTTCGTCGACAGCGCGACGCGCGAGTTCGGTGCCGTGACGCGGCCGTTCGGTCAGGACGACCGTGGCGTCGAGCTTGTGCTCGGCGATGAAGGCGCGGGTCCGGTCAAGGAGGTAGGGATTGCGGGCATTGTGGCCGGACTTGGGATTGAAGATGAACCGCGTTTTCAACCAGGGGACCGTAGGCGGACTTTACGTCGTGAGCACGGCAAATTCGTCGTTCCCACCGCCACTCCCGGTGGATTTGCGCCGGACGGGGGTGGTCGCATCGAGAATTCACCGCGGCGTAACAGAAAACCTTTTACAGCGGCGGTCCAAGCGACGGTATGGAGACCGGCATGACACGTCGCATCCATGTGCTCACTGGGCCCACGGCGGTGGGAAAGACGGCGCTAGCCCTGCGCTGGGCGGAGACTCATCGCGCGGAAATCGTGTCCTGCGACTCACTGCTGTTTTATCGCGGCATGGACATCGGCACGGCGAAACCTTCGCCGGAGGAGCTGGCCCGGGTGCCGCATCACCTGATCGACATTCTGGATGTGCGTGAGCAGGCGGACGTGACGCACTATGTGACGCTGGCGCGCGCGGCGGTGGAGGCGATCACGGCCCGTGGCCGTCAGGTGCTGGTGACCGGGGGGAGTGGCTTTTATCTCAAGGCCTTTTTCGGACCGGTGGCGGATAACGTCCAGGTGCCGGACAGCCTGCGCGCCCGGCTGCGCGCCCAGCATGAAGCCGAAGGCCTGCCGGCGCTCGTGGCGGAGTTGCGCCGGATCAATCCGGACGGTTTGGGCCAACTCGATGTGGCCAATCCCCGGCGGGTGCTGCGCGGCCTCGAACGCTGCCTCGCATCGGGTCGCACCCTCGCCGAACTGGCGGCGGATTTCGCGCGTCAGCCGGCGCCGTTTGACGGCTGGGAGATCACCTGCACGCGACTCGACCGGCCACCGGCGGACCTTGAGGCGCGGATTGATCTGCGTGTGACGCTGATGCTGAGGGCCGGGCTGGTGGCGGAGGTGGAGCGACTGCTCGCGCAGGGGCTGCGGGAGAACGCGAGCGCGGCCTCGGCGATCGGCTACCGCGAAACGGTCGCGATGATCGAGGGACGCTTGAGCCGCGAGGAACTGCCGGCGGAGATCGCGCGCAACACCCGCGCGCTGGTGAAGAAGCAGCGCACCTGGTTCCGCACGCAGCTGCCGGAGCACCGGGTGATGGCCGCGGATGCGGCCGAGGTGAGCACGCTCTTCTGAGTGGGGAGGCCGGCTACATCCGGACCGAGGTGGAACGTGTTGTCCCAATGCGTTGGTTTGCTGTTCGGGAAATGGTCGACCATCGAACCAGCGCCTTGGGGGACAAGGCGCTCCACCTTCCGATCGTCCGCCGTTAATCGCAAAAAAGGCCGGACCCGAAGGTCCGGCCTGAAAAAGGGCAGGTCGTGCGCGGAGCTTACTCCTGATCGACCGTGATCTTGTAGCGCTCAAGCGAGCTGGCCTCGAGGCGGGCGAGGTCGGCAAGGGCGATACGCAGAGCGATGCGAGCCTGGAGCTCGGCGACGCGCGCCGTGTCGAGGTCCTCCTGCGTTTCCTGCACGCGGCGGAAGGTGCTGATGCCGGCGTCGAAGCGGGCCTTTTCCAGGTCGAACTGGCGTTGGCTGAGTTCGGTGGCCTTGGCGGAGATCGCGACGCTTTCGATGTTGGTCTCAACCGAGCGGACCGCGGAGCGAACGTCGACGAGCAGGGTCTGCTCGATCTGCTGGAGGCGGGCCTCTTCGCGGGCGAGATTGATGATGGCCTGGCGGTGGCGCGCCTTCTCGGCCTTGAAACCGAGGGGCATGTTGAGCTGGAGATCGAGGGTCCAGTTGTAACCGTCACCGGACCAGAGTTCCTCGGCAGAGCGGCCGGGCGAGGCCTCACGGGCGTTGTAGCCGCCGGTGGCACCGACGCTGAGGGCGGGCTTGGCCTGGCTCTTGGTCGTCATGACATCGATCTTGATCTGTTCGATCGAGAGCTTGGTCGAGGCGTAGCTCGGCGCGTTTTCGCGGGCCAGCTGGTACGAACGCTCGAAGGAAATGGCAGGAACCGGCGCGTCAGCGAGACTGACGCCGCCGAGCGGAGAATTGAATTCGAAGCGGCCGATGAGGTTGAGGAGGGCGTCTTCGTTGTTGCGGACGGTCTGCTCGGCCTGGATGAGGGAGCGGCGGGCGTTGGCGACGCCGACTTCGGCCTGGAGGACCTCAAGATCGGTCGCGATGCCGGTGTTCATGCGGGCCTTGTTTTCCTCGAGCAGGCGTTCGGCGAGTTCGAGGCTGAAGCGGCGGACGGCGAGCTGTTCGCGGGCAAAGCCCACATTGTAGTAGGCGGCTTCGACGTTGCGCACGACCGTCAGGACGGAGGTCTTGAAGTCGAGATTCGAGCGATCGAGACCGATCTTGGCGCGTTCAATGGCCGCCCGGTTAAAGGCGCGACCGGCCCCGGAGAGGATTGGCTGGCGGACGGTGAGCGAGAAATCGCTGTTGAATGACGGGTTGAGCAGCGTGTTGCGGGAATTGCTGCCGGCGCGGTTGAGATTGGTCGCGGCCGTGACGGTCGCGCCGGTCGAGATGCGCTGGGTGGCCGAGAGCCGGTTGTTGTAGGCGGTGCTACTGGGATTCGCGGCACCGTCGAGGGTGCTGCTCGCGGTCGCCTGAACGCTTTCGGAGCGGCTGGTCGTGAAGGCTAGGTCGGGCTCGAAATCAGCCTCGGCGATGAGCAGTGACTGGGCGGCCGAATCCTTGGTAAAGGTCTGGATCTGCAGGTCGAAGTTCTTCCCCAAGGCCCGGGCGATGCACTCCTCCAAGGTAAGCGGCGGAGCGGCCTCCTGAGCGGTCGCAACGACGGGGATGAGCAAGGCGAGGGTGGCGGCGAGGCGGAGGCGGCTGATCATAAAACCGGGTGGTGGAGGAAAGATGAAGGGATTACCCGCGGGCCGGGTTGAAAGTTACAGAAGAATGGTGGGAAATTCCGGAGGGTGCGGGTCGGGCTGTTGCGGATATGACGGCGCGGCATTGCCCTAGGTTTCAACGGATTGGCCGTTCACCGAGGGCACGTGGCCGGAGCCGGCACTGGCGGCGCCGGGGACGCGAATGAGGCAGAGGGAAGCACAACCTTGGCATGGCAAGGGATGTGCACCGCAAAGGGCCGGGCGACGAGCCGTAAGCATACGGACGGTCGGCCGGCAGGATGAACGGCAAGTCCCGCTTACGGAGTCGCCGGGGCCGTCTTGGCCAATTCCTTCTGCACCAGCTCGAACAGGTACTCATTGCCGGCGCGGGCCGAATAGGCCTGGGCCAGCTGCGTCCGGGTCGTGGCGTACTGCGGATTGGCTTCAGACAGGTCCGGGAGCTTCTTCTCCGCGGCGTAGATAAACAGACCCTTGTCGGCGGAGCCGATCATCTCGGAAACCTCGCCCTGGTTGACCGAGTCCAGCGCGTTGAGCGCGGCGTAATCGGCATCGGCCGGGGGCTGGCGGCGGGTGAAGCCGGCGTGGGTCTTGACCGTCAGCTTGAGGTTGGACACGGCTGCGGCGGCGCTTTCGAAGGATTCGCCGGCCTTGACCCGGGCGCGGAGCTGGTCGCGGACCGAGCGGCCGACATCGACGAAGCGCTTGCGCTTCTCGTTCTCGACGAAGTCGACGCCCACGCGGGCAGCGACTTCGGAGTAGAGGGGTTTGCGGGCCGGGACGGTTTCCTGCCAGAAGAGCACGGCGGCACCGGCCGGGGTCGGGATCGCGTCGGAGAAGTGGCGGTCGGCGTTGAGCTTGAGCGCCTCGGTGGCGACCTGCGGGTTCGCACCGAGCTCGGGCGGGACGGTCGACTCGTCGAAGGGTGCGAGCGTCTTCAGCTGCACGCCGCGGCTGGCGAGGAAAGCGTTCACGCCGGATTGCGGGACCTTGGCTTCAAAGAGGGCGAGGCTCAGGTCGCTCGCGGCCTTGGCGGCCACGTTGAGCGCGCGCTCGGCGCGGAGGGCGGATTCAACCTGACCGCGTACGGCGGCGAAATCGGCGTCCGCGCCGGTGCCGATTGCCGGAGCGGCGATACCCTCGGCGGGCTTGGGGAAACGGGTGGGGTTCGCGTCGTAGTAGGCGCGGATCTCGGCGTCGCTCACTGTGACCTGGCTGGCGTAGGCCGACAGCGGGAACTCGGCGTAGCTCAGGCGGACGCGGGGAGGGAACTCGTAGCGAAACGCATTATCCTCGAAAAATTTGAGCAGCTCGGCATCGGACGGCTTGATGTCGGGTGAGAAGGCCGCGTAGTCCGCGGTGGCCACGGCGATGGACCAGGTCGCGTCGGCGCGGGTCAGCTGTTCACGGACCTCGGACGGCAGCACGTAGCCAGGGCCAGCAAGGAGACGCTGCACGCGGTTGTAGCGAAGGTCGTCGCCG
This sequence comes from Opitutaceae bacterium, assembly GCA_036401075.1. Taxonomy (GTDB): domain Bacteria; phylum Verrucomicrobiota; class Verrucomicrobiia; order Opitutales; family Opitutaceae; genus CAMAXB01. The sequence goes on along the minus strand of DASWVY010000012.1, from coordinate 16,650 downwards.
AGGACGCGGCTGATGTCGCCTTCCTTGAGATTCGGGCTGGTCTTGAGGCTGTTGCGGAAGTCGGCATAGCGCTGCGCGTCGAACTGGCCGGTCTGGCCGGTGAAGGCGCCGAGCGTCTGGATGTACTCGGTGACTTCGGCCGTCGTCGGGGCGGGGACGTTCAGCTGGTTCGCGAGGTGCAGGCCGGCGTGGCGCTGGAGGGCGTACTGCTGAAGCTGGTCGGCGCCGATCGCGGGATAACCGGCCTGCAGGTACACGCTGAGCTCGGCATCACCCATGATGCGGTTGACCTCTTCCTGGGAGCCGAGGTTGACGCCGAAGAATTCGCGGCGGAGCACCTTGGACTCCGCATTGCCGATGCCGGGCGCGGCACCGATCGTGAAGACAAACGAGACGATGAGGAGCACCAACAGGACCGCGAAGATCTTGCGGAAGTGGTGTTGAAAGGTGTTCTGGATCCAGGAGATCATTTGGGAGGTAAAGGTTTGACGCTAGGTTCGGACGGAGGGGTGTCAATGACGGGATAGGGGGCCGTACGAGGCCTGGTTTGCCCTCCCAATCGTTCTCTTTCTCGTAATCATTCTCGTTCTCGATGCTTACGTGCAGTTCCGGGGAAGCTCCCGCTCTTCAACGTCGAGAACGAGAACGAGCCAAGCCGGGGAGCCCTCAGGAGGAGGACGTGAATCCGGTCGCGGTCCGCCGGGGCTAGGTCGGCCAACGAGGAACCCGCTCAGACCGCTGGACCGGGCGTCGTACCCGGGCGGCGATCGCCAAAAGCGAAGGGCGGGCGGGAGACATCGATCGGGTTTTCGGTGAAGAGCTGCTCGATCGTCTTTTGGAAGAACTCGCCCCGTGTCAGGGACTCGGTGGCCTTGTTGTACCGGCTGACGATGGGGTCCAGGTTGGCCAGGACGGGACCGGTGGGGTCCTCGCCCAGATCATCGTCGAGGCTCTTGAAGTCGCTCAAGGTGATCCGATTAAGGGGCCGCGCCGGTTGAAAACGGAGATCGGTGGCATCCTCGCCGGCGGAGGGTGGAATGGGGGTGACCAGGTGCATGTGCACCAGGCGGTTCAGGCACTCGTTGAGAATCTGGGTCGGGACCTTGAGCATGTCACCCAACTGGGAAACCGTGCACGGCGGCATGCAGTCGTGAAAGCGACGGCAGACCGTCAGCAGGACCACCAGGGAGAGGCGCTCGCGCATCGATTCGGCCAGGCTGTTCCAAGCGGCCTGCGAATTGCGGAAATGCACGTTCTGGACCGCGTAGCTGACCGTTCCGCCCAGCAGCACGAAGAACCAGAAGATGTAGAGGCCGAACATCATGATCGGCAGGATGCCGAGCGAGCCGTAGAGGCTGTTGTTGAGGACGACGCGGCGGACGTAGAGGAACGCCAGGAAGTTGTTCAGGACGAGCAGCAGGGCGACGATCACCGCGCCGACAAACGCCGCCCGCCAGAGGACGCGGGTATTGGGGATGCAGCGGTAGAAAAGCGTCAGGACCACAACGAGGATCAGCAGGGAGCCCGCCGGCAGCAGCAGGCGCAGAAGTTCGACGATCTCGCGCCCGAGGGGGATTTTCTCGGCGAAGGCATTCATGAAGGCCCCGGCGGAGAGGCCGGTGACCGCCGCAAAAAACAGCACCGCGCCAAGCGTCAGGACCGTCCAGTAAAAGACGATGCGCAGCAGCCACGATCGTCCGCGGCGAACGCCCCAGATCTCGTTGAACGCTGTTTCGATCGAGGTGAACAACTGCAGCACGATCAGGATGAGCGTGAGGCCACCGATCACGCCGACGGCACCGCTGCGGGAACTCGTGACGAAGCCGTTGATCAGTTCGACCAGCTCCGGTTTGACCTCGACTGGCGCCTCGGTCGGTTCGGTGCCGAGTGTGGCGGCCGTGAGAATGTCGCTGCGCGGCGCGGAGGCGGCCTTCGCGCCGTTCGACTTCATCTGCTCGTACTGGTCGAGCTGCGGCGCGATGAACTTGATCAGGCTGTTGAGCGTGTTGACCGCGAGGTTGGGGTCGTCCTTGTCGAGGACGAAGCCGGCCACGAGCATCGCGATCGCCACGAGTGGTCCGAGGCCGAACAGCGTGCTGAAGCTCAGCGCGGCGGCGCGACTGGCGGCCTTGGTTTCCTCCAGCCCGGTGACCGTGATGGAAATGATGCGCAGGCACGCATAGAAACGCCCGCGGGCGGATTTCTCGCCCAGATAGATCGGCTTCCAGATTTCCTTCTGGAAAATCCCGACGATCCAGTTCCAGCGTTGGCTAAGTCCGGCCATGACAGGGAGGAGCGACGGAGGGCGCCGCTCAGGTCACCAGGTAGTACGTGACCGCCGCGGTTCCGGCGAGACCGACGAGGCAGGCGATTCCCAGCATGAGGTATTGGGTGAACACCGTGCAGAGATAGAGACCGGCTGAGCCCGCGATGACCGCCGCGAACGGCATCATCGCACCTTGGGTCCAGAAGATGAAGCCCAGGAAACCGAGGCCCAAGGCCGCGCGAAAACGGACGAAAGGATAGAAGGCGACGACGCCGAGCGCGAGCAGGACGAAGAGAACGAGATCGATCAGCCCGAGCAGGGCCAGCGGCTGCGTGATGAGGGAAGCGATGTCGCCCGACGCAAAGCGATCGGCAAAGGGCAGCAGCAATCCGGTCGCGCTGATGAGCAGAATCGCCGTGATGACGTACATGCCAATCTTGGCAGCCTTCGCGAGCGCCTCGGAGGGATCGGCCTTGTCCTTGGTGTCGGAGGTGCGGCCCTCGGCTGCGGCCAGCATTTCGTTGACCTCGATCGGACGTGCGTCCTCGGGCTGTACGTTGAGGGACTTGAACGTCTCCTTGGAGCGCATCTTCAGCTTCTTCTTCTCCGGGAAAAGCTGCGCCATGAGCTCCGCGTTGGTGCCGACCGCCACCCACTGCTCGCTCGTTGCCTCGTAGTAGAGTGTCTCCGCGGTCACCTGGCCGTTGTCGGCCAGCGACGAGAGCTGCTCATGGGAAAAGGGCCCGCGCGCGTCGGTGTCGGTCTCGTTGCGGATGTAGAATTCCTGCGTGGCCATGGACAGGCAGGGTGCGCAAGCGGCCGGGGGCGGGCAAGGTTGTTTTGGACGCGCCCCGATCGTTGACGGACTCCTTACATTCGCTGGAGCGTGCGCAGTCCGAGCAGGTGCAGCCCGGTCTCGAGGGTCAGCAGCGTGCGTGCGCAGAGCAGCAGGCGGCGGGCGCGCACGGCGGGCTCGTCGACCAGCACCTTGTCGGCGCTGTTGAAGCTGCTGTAGTCACCGGCCAGCTCATACAGATAGAGACCGAGGAAGTGCGGCCGCAGATTGTCGCCGGCGAGGCGGATGGCGTCCGGGAACTTCACCAGCTTGCGGGCAAGGGCGATCTCCGCCGGAGTTTCCGGCGCGCCCGCGCCCGCCTCGAAGGCGGCATCGCCCGGCGTGAGACCGGCCTTGCGGAAGATGGAGTGGATGCGCGCGACCGCATAGAGCAGGTAGGGCGCGGTGTTGCCGTCGAGCGCGAGCATGCGGTCCCACGAGAAGACGTAGTTGCTGCTGCGATTCTGCGAGAGATCGGCGTACTGCACCGACCCGATGCCGACGGTGCGGGCGATCTCGCGGCGTTCGGATTCGGGGAGGTCGGGGTTCTTTTCCGAAACCATCGCGTAGGCGCGCTCGACGGCCTCGTCGAGGAGAGCCTTGAGCTTGATCGTGCCGCCGTCGCGCGTCTTGAGCGCCTTGCCGTCCTCGCCGGTCACGGCGCCGAAGGTGACGTGGTGCAGCTCGGGCTGGCGCCGCTGCGTCGCGGCGAACCACTTGCGCACGGTGAGGAAGAGCTGCTCGAAGTGATCGGCCTGGCGGATGTCGGTCAGGACGACGATGCCGTCGGCTTTGAAGTGTTCGGTGCGGTAGAGCGCGGTCGCGAGGTCGGTCGACGCGTAGTTGCTCGCGCCATCGGCCTTGCGGATGATGAACGGCTGCGTCTTGAACCGCGGGTGCTCGGGATGGAAGACGACGAGCGCGCCTTCGCTCTCCTGCGCGAGGCCCTGCGCGGTGAGTTCGCGGTAAACCTGGTCGACCTTGTCGTTGTAGAAGCTCTCGCCGAGGTTGTGGTCGAAGGTGATGCCGAGCCGGGCGTAGATCTCCTCGAACGCGCGCAGGCTGACCTCGGTGAACGTGCGCCAGAGCGCGGTGTTTTCCGGATCGCCAGCCTGAAGCTTCACCAGTTCGCGGCGGGCTTCCTCGAGTTCGGGCGAGTTGTCCGGGGTGGCGGCATGCGCCAGCTTGTAGATGCGCTCGAGTTCCTCGATCGCGTCCGCGGCCAGCGCAGCAGGATCGGCCCAGCGCTTGTAACCATAGATGAGCTTGCCGAACTGGGTCCCCCAGTCGCCGAGGTGGTTGTCGCGGATGACCTTCGCCCCGGTGAAGGTCAGCAGCCGGCACAGGGCCTCGCCGATCACGGCCGAACGCAGGTGCCCCACATGCATCTGCTTGGCGGTGTTGGGTGAGCTGTAGTCGACGACCCAGGTCTGGCCCGCGTGGGCCGCCGCTGCGCCGTGGGCGAGGGCGTCGCGCGTCGCGTAGGTGGCCAGCCAGGCCTGCAGGGTGGCCGGTTTGAGCGTAAAATTGATGAAGCCCGGACCGGCGATGGACACGTCGCAGGCCGCGAGGACTTCCGGCGCGAGTCCCGCCACGAGCTTGTCCGCGAGCGCGCGCGGGTTGAGCTTGGCCTGCTTGGCGTACCCGAGCACCCCGTTGGCCTGGAAATCGCCGTGCTTGGGATCGGCCGAACGGACGTCCGGCGCGAACGCGACCGGATCGAGCCCGGCCGCGGCGGCGGCCGCTTTAAGGGCGGCTTCGAAATCCGAAGCGAGATGAAACGAGACGTGCATTCGGCTACTCAACGCGTCGGCGCCCGTTTCGCGCAAGGCCGGAGTTTCCCGGCGGGGAGGGCAGGGGTACCTTCACTGGCCAGAAACAGTCGTGGTTACAGTTATAAAATGATGGTGAATAATGAGATGAGGATAAATAGACCCCGGAACTGCAGGTAATTTTGACTCGACAACCGAAGATAAAGGCGTATAACCGTAAGCCTTACGGGCTCAGAGTCCTCTCGACTTATTCACAGCACACACATGACGAAACGCACCCTGCCTCCCCGGAGGTTCATCAAGCCAACGTTCGAGTTCTTGATCGAAAAGAAGCGCGACGGCGGCGAATTCACCCAGGAAGAGATCCGCTACATTATCGACAGCACGCTCGATGGCGAAATGCCGGAGCACCAGCTCTCGGCCTTGCTGATGGCGATCTACTTCCAGCAGATGTCGGCGCAGGAGACCGCCGAACTGACCGAGGAGATGATGCTCTCGGGCGAGGTGATCGATCTTTCGCACATCGCGAAGCCGAAGATCGACAAGTACTCCACGGGTGGCGTGGGCGACAAGACGTCGCTCGTGCTCGTTCCGCTGGCCATGGCCAGTGGCGTGGTGGTCCCGATGATGTGCGGCCTGGAGCACGATTACGTGATCAACACGCTCGACAAGCTCGCGGCCGTCCCCGGCTTCAAGGGCAACCTGTCGATCGACGCCTTCTCCAATCAGCTCGCCAAGATCGGCGGCGCGATTGTCGCCCAGGACGAGAAGCTCGCCCCGGCCGACGCCAAGTTCTACGAGGTCCGCAAGGCCACGGGCACGATCCCGAGCCTCCCGCTCATCACCGGTTCCGTCCTCTCCAAGAAGCTCGCCGAGGGCTCCGAGGGTCTCGTGATCGATGTGAAGTGGGGCAACGGTTCCTTCATCAAGGATCTCGAGCAGGCCAAGCAGCTCGCTCGTTCCATGACCCGCGTTGGCCGCTCGATGAAGCGCCGCTGCGTCGCGCTTGTCACCGACATGAACCAACCGCTCGGCGACACCGTCGGCACCTCGCTCGAGGTCAAGGAAGCCATCAAGCTCCTCAAGGGCGAAGGTCCGGAGGACATGAAGGAGCTCGTGCTCAAGCTCGGCATGGAGATCGTCCGCCTCGCCGGCGTCGCGGGCTCGACCCTGTCGGCCAAGCAGACCGTCCAGCGCCACCTCTCCGACGGCTCCGCCCTCGAGAAGTTCAAGGAACTCGTGAAGGCCCAAGGCGGTGATACCACGTTCATCGATCACCCGGACAAGTTCCTCCACGCGAAACATATTCGGAAGCTGCCCGCGCCCAAGCGAGGCTACGTCCACACCATCAACGCGGCGATGATCGCCCGCGGCGTGCACCTCCTCGGTGCGGGTCGCGAGAATCCCGGCGACAAGCTCGACCACGCGGTCGGCGTTTCCGAGATCAAGAAGGTCGGCACCCAGGTCAAGCAGGGTGAGCCGCTGATGATGATCCACTATAACGACGAGGCCAAGCTCGAGCAGGCGCTGGAGTACTTCAAGAACGCCTACCGCCTCGCGCCCAAGCGCCCGACGCCCCCGCCGCTCGTCGTCGAGCGCGTGGCGTAATCCGCGCCGAAGCGATTCATCCTCGTTCCCCTTCAAGCCGGTCTCGCTTCCGCGGGGCCGGCTTTTTTGCGCCCGCACCGGCCTCTCGTTCGCGTCGCCAGCTCCGTACCGGCGGCCCAGCCGCAGCCATCAAGTAACCCAGTCGGTTACTCGATGCCGGTGGTCTACGATTGCGTCTGGGGTCAGAACCTCAGCGTCAGGTGGGCCGTCTGATGCCGCATTTTGCGGCGTTTGGGTTCAATCGGTACGCAAAAAAATTGCCGGGGTGCGCCTGCCGGATGCATGGTAAGCCCATGTCCGACTCGCAGCCGAACCCACATGTGCCCGATTATGCTTCGCCCGACGACGGCGACGAACGCCCGGCGAAGGTGGTCGTTGATCGTGCGCTGTGGGCCCGGCCGTGGGCGCAGCTGAAGTTCGTCAGTTTTCAGCCGGCGATCTTTCCGCGCATGCTGGGCGAGGTCTCGCGCGACGCGAAGCCGGGCGATCTCGTGTCGGTCTACGACAAGTTCGGTCAGCGCCTGGGGATCGGTCTTTTCAATCCGCGGGCCAAGATGCCGCTGCGGGTCGTCACCCACACCGACCAGCCGCTGGGTGAGGAGTACTTTGAAACCGCCATCCGCCGCGCGGTCGCGCTGCGCCGGGAGCTGTTTAAACTCGATGAAACGACCAACGCCTACCGCGTGCTGAATTCCGACGGCGATGGCGTGAGTGGACTCACGATCGACCGCTACGGCGACACGCTTTACTGCGACGTTTACTCGCTCGGCATCTTCCTGCGCCTACCGAAGTGGCTGCCGCTCCTGCACGAACTGCTCGGGACCAAACACGTCCGCGTGCACGTTGACCACGATCTCGGCAGCTTGGAGGGCATCAAGCCGTCGCAGATGAAGGACATCACCGCGTCGGCCCCCGACAAGGTGCGCATTCTCGAGGGCGGCGTGAAGTACGAGGTCGATTTCGCCGACGGCCACAAGACGGGGTTCTTCTGCGACCAGCGCGACAACCGCAAGCGCTTCGGGCAACTCGTGAAGGGCCTGCGCGTGCTCGACCTCTGCAGCTACACGGGAGGTTTTTCGATCAACGCCATTCTGGGCGGCGCGGCTGAAGTGACCGCCGTCGACCTCGACGAAAAGGTCATCGCGCAGGGTCGGCGCAACGCGAACCTGAACCAGGTCTCGCCCAACAAGCTGAAGTGGGTCCACACCGACGCGTTCGCCTATGCCCGCCAGATGCAGAAGAACGGCGAGCAGTTCGACGCGGTGCTCTGCGACCCGCCGAAGTTCGTCATGACCCGCGATCCTGCGTTCGCGGCCGAGGGCATGCGCAAGTACGCCGACCTGAACACGATTGCCGCAAGCTTGGTTAAGCCGGGTGGCCTGTTCGTCACCTGCTCATGCTCGGGCCTCGTGTCGCTGGAGGATTTCGAGGGCTGCGTGATCAAGGGCGTGCACCGCCTCAACCGCCGCCTGCAGATCTTCGACCGCACGGGTCCCGGCGTGGATCATCCCGTCTATTCAAACTGCCTCGAAAGCCGTTACCTCAAACTCCTCTGGGCGCGGGTGGTGTGATTACGGATTTTGCGAATGAGGTTTGATGGAGAACCAAGATAGTCACGCAAACCTCAGAAGCATGCGTAGGCGCAAAGTCGCAAAGTTTCATCCCACGCTTCTTTCTTCTCTGCGGCTCCGCGTCTCTGCGCGATTTCTGGATTGCTTGATTGATTCCAACCTCTGCATCCGAGCTGCCTCGCTGGTTCGACAGCGCACGCAGGGCGAATTCGCACGATGGCTGGAAGCGAACTACGGTTTCAGCGACGCCAGGTAGGCGCTGATTGCCAGCATGTCGGCGGACTCGAGGTTCGCGACGACGGGTTTCATCGGCTCGACGCCCTGGCCGTGACGCTTACCCGATTTCATGTCGAAGAGCTGGCGAAAGAGGTAACTGGCGGAGCGTCCGGCCAGGCCGGGTACGCCGCCGATGTCAGGGAGCGTCATGCCGGCGAGGTCTGCGCCATGGCAGGCGGCGCAGGCGAGGGTCTTGCCGCCGCCGCGGACCACGAGTTCCTCACCGCGCTTGAGGCTGCCGACCGGCGCGTAGGCGATGAAGCCGACGTGCGGACTGCGCTGAATCTCGACCAACTCCGGATCCTCCGGAACTTCGATGATGCGCTCGCCGATCGGTTCCTCGCCGCCGCCAGGAACCTGGAGGTACATCATCGAGGCGGTGGTTGTCACCGGCACGGTATCGGTCTCGACGACGCGGATCCACGGCGTCCATTTCATCGCGCCATAATACTCCGCGGCCGCGCGGATCTCCTCGTCGGTCATCGCCTGGGCATACGCCACCATCGCGGGGGTGTTCGTCTTGCGCGGATCGGAGCTCGCGCGCTCGCCGTCGCGAAATGCCAGCATTTGCTTGATGAAGTAGTCCACCGGCAGGCCGGCGAGTCCGGCGTTCTCGGGTCGGCCCTTACCATTGGCGTAGTGGCAGCGCGCGCAGGCCCAGATCGTTGGCGGTCGTCCCTGGGAAATGATGGGTGGAGGCGCGGCGTGCTCTCCGGGAAAATAATCCGCTGGCCCGAAGACATTCGTGATCTCAGCCCGGGTAAACGTGAGCGCCGACCCCGGCAGCCCGTACTTGGTCGGGTCGGTGGGAGGCGGGGCAATCTTGCTGGCGGATGCCTGCGGCGTGTTGGGCGGCGGCGGCTCCTTGTAGCCGTAGGCCCACGGCGGAGGCACGTCCGCGGCTGACGCGATCACGCTGGTCAAAAGCATAGCCCACGCGAGTGCGCGCTGGACCCGGGGTAGAGGTGCCATGGCGCGAGGCTGGCTGCACGCACTTCGGCCGCAAGGCGAAAGCCCCGTCCGCCTCCACCCAAGCCGAGTGTCACGTATGACGTGACACTCGGTTGGGGGCTTCGCGTCGTCGTGCAGATTTGCGCGATTCGTGGGCGCGACTGCGCGGGAGTTTTACTCTGAACGCAGCGAACGGCGGTCCAGGACGTCGAGCGCGCTGAGGAGCGCGGTGAGCAGGGCGACGGCACCGAGGGGGCGAGGGAGGAAGCAGTCAGCTCCTGCTTTGAGCCAGCGGTCCACATTCGCAACGGAGTGATCCGCACCGGTCACGATGGTGTAGACGCGTCCGCGAAGCGTGGGGATGGTCTGCAGTCGCAGGCACATCTCCGGCCCGATGGGTTCGCCGGGTGCGACGCTGATGATGACGATGTCGATCGGCTTGGTCTGGCACAGGTCCGCTGCTTCCTCGCCCGAGCGCGCGAGGTGCGGCGGGCAGCCGGTCACCTCGAGCACGAGGCCCGCCAGTTCGCCCTGACTTGTGTCGCTGCCGCCGGCCACGAGGATTCCGGTTTCGCGATCAGCGAGGCGGTCCTGCAGGAGCACGGTCGCCCGGTTGGGTCCGGTCCCGGCTTCGCGCGAGGACGTGGTGGGCAAGGTCAGACGAAAGACGCTGCCGGCGCCCGGGGTGCTCTCGACGGATAGCCGTCCGCCGATCTGCCGGGCCAGACGGTGGCACATCGTCAGGCCAAGCCCGAAGGCGCTGCCCGGCGGGCGGGCGTGGCCCGACGCGCGCAGGGCCGGCTGGAACAGCCGGTTGACGATCTCCGGTGGAATGCCCGGTCCAGTGTCCTCGACCGTGAAGACGATGCGCATGCGACCCTGCTCCGTGATCGGCGCCTCGGCGCGCACGCGCAGGGTCACGCGCCCGCGCGCGGTGAACTTCACGGCATTGGTGATGAGTTCGAGCAGGATCTGCCGGATGATCTCCGGGTCGGTGCGGATCAGGGTGGGCAGGGAGCCTTCCTGTTTGATCGTGAGATCGAGTCCCTTCGCCTGGGCGGCGTCGAAATGCGTGGAGTGACAGATCAGAGCCAGTTCCTCGATATCGACCTCGGTTTCGTTGAGCGGCTGTGCGCCGGCCTCGACCGTGGAAAAGGCGAGAATGCGTGCAACCATGGCTTCCAGCTCGCGCGCCGCCGTGGTGATCGCCCGCGCTTGGGCGGCGTCGGCCGGATCCTGCAGGGACTCCGCGAGCAGGCCGCCGTAGCCTAGGACGATCGAGAGGGGCGTGCGGAGGTCATGGTTCATCCCGGCGATGAGTGCGCTCTTCACGAGGGCGGAACGCTCGGCCTCTGTCTGGTGGCGCGCGGCCTCGGCCTCCGTCCTCCGCATGGCGATGGCATGCGCGATCTGATCCGAAATGAAGGTGAGGAACAACCGCTCGGCCTCCCCGAGCAGGTGCGGCGTGTGGTAGTCCTGGACGGCAAGCACGCCGATGGTGCGGCCGCAGACGCGGAGCGGCACGCCCAGCCAGACCTGCGCCGGGACGCCGTGGTTGACCACCGTGCCCTCCGCGAGCATGCGATCCGCCTTGCCGCGGTCGATCAGCAGGGGGCGCCCGGTGTGATAGACGATGTCCGTCACCCCAAGCCGGCCCAGCGGCCGGTCGCGATGCGCGTCATATTGGTCGCGCTGATACACAAACCGCACCATCTGCTCGGTCTCGTCGACGAGGGCGATGTAGAGGTTGTCGGTGCCGACGAACTGGACGATGATCCGGTGGATTTCGTCGAACAAGGTGCCAAGATCGGTTGCGCGATGCGTGGCGCGCGAGATCGCAAGCAGGGCGGCGCGCAGGGCCCCGTCCTCGTAGAAGGCGCGGCTTTCCGGCGAGGTGACCGGCCGCACCGCGGGTTGGAGGTGCAGGGCCAGCCAGGACGCGCCGTCGGGTGAACCGCTAGGCGCAGGGATGGGGCTGAGCCGAGCCTCCAGCATCACGGCGTCGTCGTTGTCAGCCCGGCGGGCCACGACGCGCACCGAGCCGGCCGTGTTGCGTTCAATGCAGGTTGCGAGGGTGGCGAGGAAGGCGTGCTCGTGCGCGTCATCGAGGCAATCAAGGAGCCGGGGTTCCGCCTGCTCGTCGATGGGCAGGCCCAGGAGTTCATCCGCGGCGCGATTCGTTGCGGCCACCTGCCATCGGCCGTCGGCATGCAACAGGAGCGCGGCGGCCGTTGGGGTGGCCTGCAACAGGGCGAGTGTGCCGGCGGGCAGCCAAGTCCGGGGAGGGGAGGCGCGGTCCATGCTGGTGATATTCCCATGCCCTGATGCAGGGAGGGTGCCAAGCAAATCCCCGGCGAGTTCCTGATTCGTTCTCGTTCTCCTTCCGGGAGGTTTTCGCTCTCTCGGTCCGAGCACGATTAAGAGAACGACGAACGAGAACGATTCGGAATCGTATTCCCTGCCGCTTGCTTCCTGCTTCCCGGCAAAAGCCGGCGAGCCTACTTCGCCAGCGTCTCGATGATCACCGAGTGCCAGCCCGTCCGGTAGGTTTCGAATCCCGGCGACCGGGCGTGCGCGACCAGCTGCCGGCGTCCGCCCTGGTCAATGACCGTGCTGGCCTTGGGCTTGGCAAAGAGCTCGGCCTGGCCGGGCAGGGCGAGGGTATCCTGCAGCAGGCGATCATCCGAATCGGCGAGCACGAAACCCTTGTCGTCGGTGATGCACACACGGCTGGCGCTTGAGCCGGCGGTACCGGTGGGGGTGTCGTGCACGATCTTTTGCGCAAGGCCGTCCCAGTTGAACACGATGCCGATCACGCCGAGTGGCTCGGCGCGGGCGTCGCCGCCGCGGCCGACTTTGCACGAGTAAATGAGGACGCGCTGTCCGCCCGCGAGTGGCGAGGCATGCACGGTCTGGAAACCAAATTCATCCCCATTCGCAGTCTGGAGCGCCGACGTGAACCACGGGGCCTGCGCGTGCTGCGTGCCCTTCGACGGGTACGTTTCGCTCCGTCCGTTCGCGATGATCGTTCCCGTCAGGTCGGCCAGCACGATGTCGAAGTAGACGGTGTAGGCCTTCAGAATCACGGCCATGCGCTCACCGGCGTGGCGCGCGGAGTCGGCCCCGGACGAGGCGAGGGCGTTGACGAAGGCGGCGTCCGTCGCCCACCAGCGGCAGTCACAGCTTCGCTCGTAAAGGTTGCGATCGATCAGGTCGATGTTGGTCAGGGCAAGATCGCCCAGCCGGGTGCCGCGCACTTCCGTGGCGAGTTTCTGGCTGACGTCCGCCAGTTCGCGCACGACGGCCTCGGTTTCCTGCTCGAGCTTCTTCGCGGCACTTTCCGTCGACGTGGCAAATCCCGCCATCTCGCTGCCGACGACGGCAAAGGCGCGTCCGGCCTCGCCGGCCCGGGCGGCCTCGATCTGGGCATTGATGGCCAGAACCCGCGCTTGCAGATTGATGGACGCAATCTCCTTGATCGATCCGCCGATCCGACTGCGCAAAAGTTCAGCCAGTTCGCTGATGCGCTCAGGGGTCGCGGTGGAAGTGGAAGCGGGACTGGAAGATGACGAAGCCATGAAAGCCGTTGCTTCGAGCAAAAGACGGGCCATCGGGCTGAATCTTGAGCTAAAACCACGACTTTATTCCGGATGGACAACGGCCCGGCCAGGCCAAGCATGGCGGCGATGGACACGCTCACCCACCTGTTCGAACGCAATCTCGCCTGGGCCGAGGGGATTCGTCAGCGCGATCCGGAGTTTTTCCCAAAACTCGCGAGGCAGCAAAATCCGGAGTACCTCTGGATCGGCTGCTCCGACAGCCGCGTGCCGGCCAATGAGATTCTCGGTCTGCTTCCCGGCGAAGTCTTCGTGCATCGCAATATCGCCAACGTGGTGGTGCACACCGACCTGAACTGCCTGAGTGTGCTGCAGTTTGCTGTCGATATGCTCAAGGTGAAGCACGTGATGGTGGTCGGTCACTATGGCTGCAGCGGCGTGCGTGCCGCGCTGCGTTGCGACCGGGTCGGCCTCGCCGACAACTGGCTGCGTCATGTGCAGGATGTGTGCGAGAAACACGACGGCTGCATCGGCCGTTTGCCCGACGAGGGGTCTCAGGCCGCGCGCTTGTCCGAACTCAACGTGATCGAGCAGGTGCAGAATGTCTGCCAGACCTCGATCGTCCGCGATGCCTGGCAGCGCGGGCAGGATTTGTCGGTGCACGGCTGGATTTACGGCCTGCGGGACGGACTCCTGCGCAACCTGAATTGCGGCGGCAATGGGGTCGCTGCGGCGGCCGAGCGCTACAAGGTGGCGGTCGAGTCCGTGCAGGAGTAAGCGGAGCAGCGGCCAGCGAGCCGCCTGCGTCGCGGCACGAAAAAACCCGCAGCCCAAGGCCGCGGGTTTGAAAAGGATCGGGCGCCTTAAGCTGACTGCTTAAGGCTGACTGCTACCTCAGACGCGTCCGAGGTAGGTGCCGTCCGCGGTGCTGACACGGATGACTTCGCCGACCTTGATGAAGAGCGGCACCTGGACCACGAGGCCGGTCTCGAGGGTGGCCGGCTTCTGCACGTTGCTGGCGGTGTCGCCCTTCACGCCGTCGGCCGATTCGGTGATCTTCAGATTGACCGCGGAGGGCAGCTCGATCGTGAGGGGCTTTTCGTCGACGAAGAGGACGTCCACCTTGCCGTTGGCCGTGAGGTAGAACTTGGTGTCGCCGATCAGGGTGGAGCTCAGCTCCACCGTCTCGAACGTCTCGGGATCCATGAACGCGTAGTTCTCGCGGTCGGCGTAGCTGAACTCGAGGGTCTTCTTCTCCGTCGGGAGGACCTCGATCGTGTCGGTCGACGCGAAGCGCTGGTCGAGCGACTTGCCATAGCGCAGATTGCGCATCTTCACCTGCACGAAGGCGCGCAGATTGCCGGGCGTCCGGTGCTGGGTCTCCATGACGAGGTGGGGCTCGCCGTTGTACTTGATGACTTGTCCCTTGCGGATGTCGTTGGCAGAAGGCATGGCGGATCGACGGGTTGGTGACTTGAGAAAGGGTGTTGGAATAACGGTTGGCCTTCAGCCGTGTCAAGGCCGGCCGCCGGAGGGTGCCCTACGTAGCCGCCCCCATCTCGGGACTTGCCCTCGGCGCGGGCCATGGGACACTTCGACCCTATCTCATGAAACAACGCACTCTTGCGCGCGACGTCTCCATCCAGGGGCAGGCGTTGCACACCGGCGAAGCGGTGACGCTCACGATGAAGCCCGCTCCCGTTGACCACGGCATCGTGTTCAAGCGAATCGATCTGCCCGGCCAACCGGAGATCAAGCCGCGGGTCGACCTCGTCACCGATCTGGTCCGGGCCACGACCATTCAGCAGGGGCACGCGAAGATCCACACGGTCGAGCACGTCCTCAGCGCCCTGTCAGGCTGCGGCGTGGACAATGTGGTCATCGAGATGAACGCCTCCGAGCCGCCGATCATGGACGGCTCCGCCAAGCCGTTCGTGAACCTCATCCTCCAGGCCGAGCCGGTCGAGCAGGACAAGGAGCGCGACGTATTCGTGCTCGAGGAGGCGGTGTCCGTCACGCGTGGCAACTCGTCGATCATCGCGATCCCGAGCGACTGTCTGAAGATTTCCTGCACCTCGGCCGACGACCGCGGCATCCACACCCAGCACCTGTCGCTCACGATCGACCCCGATGTCTACCTGACGCAGATCGCGGCCGCCCGGACGTTCACGATTTACGAGGACATCGAAGAGCTGCTCAAGCTCGGCAAGATCAAGGGCGGTTCGCTCGACTGCGCCGTCGTGATCAAGGGCGACAAGATCATCTCCAAGGAGGGGCTTCGCTTCAAAGACGAGTTCGTCCGCCACAAGATCCTCGATATCATTGGCGACATCGTGCTCCTCGGCCGTCCGTTGCAGGCGCACATCATCGCGACCCGCCCCGGCCACGCGATCAACGCTGAGCTGACCAAGGCGCTCTTCACCAAGCTGGAGGAAAAGAAGAAGGGCCCGAAGAAGAAGCCGCGCCCGTCGATCGTGCTGCCAACCGAGACGTCGCTCGATATCCGCCGCATCCTCGACACCATTCCGCACCGCTACCCGTTCGTCATGATCGACCGCGTGCTGGAGTTCATCGGCGAGGATGAGCTGGTCGCGATCAAGAATGTCACGATCAACGAGCCGTACTTCATGGGTCACTTCCCGGGCAATCCCGTGATGCCGGGCGTGCTTCAGCTCGAGGCCATGGCCCAGGCGGCTGGCATCGTCATGCTGCGCCGCACTGCCAATGCCGGAAAGACCGCGTTCTTCATGAGCGCCGACAAGGTCAAGTTCCGCAAGCCAGTGCGCCCTGGCGACCAGATCATCATCAACGCCAAGATCACGAAGTCCCGCGGCGCCAAGCTCGCGGCGGCTGAGTGCAACTGCACCGTGGATGGTGCCGTCGTCTCCTCCGCGGAACTCATGTTTGCGGTGGTCGAGGACACCGAGGAATAAGCCCATGGCCTCGCGCATTCATCCGACCGCGATCATCGAGCCGACGGTCGAGCTGGGTTCCGATCTCGAGATCGGTCCGTTCGTCTTCATTGGCGGCACGGCCCGCATCGGCAACGGCACGCGGATCCATCATCACGCCTCCGTTGA
The DNA here is from genome assembly GCA_036401075.1 of Opitutaceae bacterium. Taxonomy (GTDB): domain Bacteria; phylum Verrucomicrobiota; class Verrucomicrobiia; order Opitutales; family Opitutaceae; genus CAMAXB01. The sequence continues at coordinate 734 of DASWVY010000012.1, read as the reverse complement.
GGGCAACACCGTCCTCGGCGCCAACTGCGAGATTTTTCCCTACTGCAGCATCGGGACCAAGAGCCAGGACCTGAAGTACAAGGGCGGCAACCCGGGCGTCCGCATCGGCGACCGCAATGTCTTCCGCGAGTACGTGAGCGTCCATGCGGCGACGTACGACGGCGACTTCACCACGATCGGAAACGACAACACGATCCTCGCCTACAGCCACGTGGCCCACGACTGCCAGCTGGGGAGTCATATTGTGACCAGCAACTCCGTGGGCATGGCCGGCCACGTCATCGTCGAGGATCACGTGACCCTTGGCGCGGTCTGCGGCATCCACCAGTTCTGCCGCATTGGCGCGTACGCCATGGTGAGCGCCTACGCTAAGGTCGTGCAGGACATCGCCCCGTTCTTCATTGCCGACGGCCAGCCGGCCGTGATCCGCGCGATCAACAAGGTCGGCCTTGAGCGCAAGGGCTTCGCGCCCGAGCAGCTCGACCGCGTGAAGCAGCTGCACCGCATCCTCTTTCGCGACGGCCTCAATCGCAGCCAGGCGCTCGAGAAACTCGGCCAGCACCCGCAAGCGTCCAGCGAGGAGATCCAGCGCGTGCTCAAGTTCGCCGCGAGCAGTGAGCGTGGGCTCGCGCCCGGCGGGGGCATCTAGCGGGCAGGGATTCGAGCCACGGAAATCGCGCAGAGCCGCGGAGCCGCAGAGTTTTTAGGCTACGATCAGCGCTTGGCTTGATTTT
>DASWVY010000011.1:0-112424 GCA_036401075.1 Opitutaceae bacterium | reverse complement strand
TTTTGGGTGGCCTTCTCTGCGGCTCTTCGCCTCTGCGCGATTTCCGTCGATCGGGTCTGGATTTTACAAGTCAGACCATCGTTAGCGCAGTCCGAGGAAATGGGCGAGGGCGCGCACGGCTTCGGTGACTTGATGGCCGCGGCGCAGACGACGCCCGACCACCTCCAGGCGTCCGTGCTCGCGATGGGCCTTGGGGTCGACGTGACCCACCAAGGCGTCGCCGGCCAGCGCGGGCAGCGCGTAGTAGCCGCGTTTGCGTTTGGCGGGCGGGGTGTAGACCTCCCACGTGTAGTCGAAATCCCAGAGCCGGCGGGTGAGCACGCGGTCGTAGATCAGGGGATCGAGCGGGGCGAGGAGACGGACTGCTGATTCCTTTTCGATTCTCGATTTTGGATTTTCGATCGCGGAGATGAGGAGTGGCAGGTCGGTTTTGAGGATGTGCAGGGTGGGGTGGTCGCCGATCTTGACCGGCTGAACGAGGTCTTCGACGTAGGCGTGCTCGCCACGCTTGAGGCTCACGAGCCGGCGCTGACGCAGGCGCAGGAGAATTTCCCAGCGCTGGGTCTCGTCGGCGTCGGGTTCGGCTGCCGTGAGAACCGACGCGGGTAGCACGCGCTCGGGCAGATCGTAGAGCCGGCGTCCGCGATCGCGTCCGGCGATCAGGAGGCGTCCATGGAAGAACAGTTTCTGCATCGTCGACTTCACGAGCGTGGCGCTGCCCCAGACCTTGCGGGCGCGACGCTCGTCGGCCACGACGTCGGAGCCGACGGGACCGCGGGTCGCGATTTCCGCGAGGATGCGCGCGGCCAGTTCCTTTTCGCGCGGCGACAGGCGGCCGGACCACGCGCCGGCGCGCCGGGTGCGGGCGCGCATGGCGGCGAGGAGGTGGGGCCAGGCCGTGCGCTCGAGGGCGACCAGGATGCCGGTTGACGGCAGGTGGTGCTCGAAGGCGCCGCGCACGGTGGCCGGCAGCGGCGTGTCGTCGGCCCCGTGCAGGTAGCGCATCAGGTCACCCTCGTTGTAGCCCTGGACGCGGTTGCGCAGGATGTGATCCTGCATGCGTCCGCAGATGTTGATCGGATCAATCTGCACATAGCCGTGATGCGCGAGCGCGTCGGCGATCGAGGCGTGCGGTGTGACGAGTCCCAGCGCGCGCAATTGAAAGCGGCGGGCGGCTTCGGCGGAAACGGACAGCGGAGCGGTCGTCGGCACGCGGATGATTTGGAGCATCCGGGCGGGGCGATCCAAGCAAAAGAAACCCCGTCCGCGCGGAGGCACGGACGGGGTGGAGGCGGGCCGAAGATCAACCGGTTTAGGCGAACGCGGCCTGATGGCAGCCGTAGGTCGGACGGGCCGACTCGAAGAAGTCGCTCGGTGCGCTGTCCTCGCCGAATTCCGGCGCGGCCTGCGAGAGCAGGGCGCGGAGACTCTCGCGGGCGCGGGCGATGCGGCTCTTTACGGTGCCGACGTTGATGTGGAGCGACTTTGCGATCTCGCCGTAGGAGAGGCTGAGCACGTTGCGCATGGTGAGGATCTCGAGGTGACGGGCGTCGAGCTGGCTCATGCACTTGGAAATCAGCTCGGCGAATTCGGACGTGACCGATTCCTGTACCGGGTTGGCCGTCGCATCGGGAATGAAATCCGCGAAGGTGGCGTCGGATTCGCTGGATAGGGCGCCCTCGAGCGAGATCGAGTCCTGGCGGCGGCGGCGGAAGAAGTACCAGTAGCGGTTGCGCGACAGGTTGAGGGCGATGCGATAGAGCCAAGTCGCGAGCGAGCAATCGCCGCGAAACTTGGCCAGATTGCGGTGCGCACGGATGAAGGTGTCCTGCGTGATCTCCTCGGCGTCGGCGCTGTTGCGCAGAAGGTTGTGGGCGAGGCCGTAGATCCGGCCGTGATAGCGGCGCATCATTTCAACGAAGGCGGATTCGTCACCGTTGTTGAAGCGCTGGACGAGGAGGGCATCCGCCTGCGCTTCCGCCTTGGTGGTTTCCGAGACCGGGAAAGAGGGTGTCTTCAACTTCGGGGACTCGGAGGACGAAACCGGATGGGAGGAACGGGCATTCGTGGTCATGTGGATGTTGGGTTGAAGGGTTGGAATGATCGAACGCCTTCCCTATTACCCCATCCCGTGCCAACGGCCTTATATCCTTTTCAAGTTATTTATGAGTAATGAGATAAGAATTACCGCGTCTCGACCGACCTCGGCGTGATCATGCAATCTGCAAGCCTAGGTTTGGGGCACGACTGCATTTTGCGGGCTTTCGAGGCTGTCCTGGGAGCTCGGCGGCTCGCCCACTCCGATGATTTTGTAGGGGCGGGGAGCGACCGCGCCCGGTTCGGAAGGCGCGCACGCGGCGCGCCCCCACCGTTCAGTCCGCAAACCACTGGGCTAGCGGCCCTCCGAAGGCGGGTAAAACCCGCGCTCCCAGACTCGTTCCCGATTCGGCCCGGCCTCAGGGCTCAAGCCAGACGTGCTTCAGGGGGTGCAGGTCGAGCAGATTGCCGTACCAGCCCTTCACCGAAGGCAGTCGTAGATTATTGCGGGTGTAGAAGTAGATCGGCATGATGGGCGACTCGTTCATCAGGATGAGTTCGGCCTCGCGGTAGAGATCGAAGCGCTTGCCTTGGTCGAGGGTGCGGCGGGCCTCATCGACCAGACGGTCGTACGTGGGGTTGCTCCAGCCGGTCTGATTGTTGCCGCTCGTCGAGGTCATCAGGTCAAGGAAGGTGCTCGCGTCGAGGTAGTCGCCGACCCAGGCAAACCGGGCGATTTGGTAGTCCATCTGCCGCATGGTGTCGGACCAAACCTTGGCCTCCTGATTGTAGAGGCCGATGTCGAGGTTGAGGTTGCGCCGCCACATCTGCTGGATGGCCTCGGCGATCATGCGGTGGCCCTCGGTTGTGTTGTAGAGGATTTCCATCTTGGGAAAACCCGCTCCGTTGGGAAAGCCGGCCTCGGCCAGAAGTTTTTGGGCAGCTTCGACGTCTTCACTTAGCGCGGCGGGCGCGGTGTAGCCGCCGGTGTTGGGTGGCGTGAGGGTGAAGGCCGGAGGCTGGCCACCTTGCGCGACACGCTCAACGATGGCCTTGCGGTCGATCGCCATGGAAAGTGCGCGGCGGACGCGCACATCGTTCAAGGGCGGCTTGTTGACGTTGAAGCGATAGAAGTACGTCGCGAGATTGGTCTCCTGCTGGAGGAATTGGGGGTTTTCCTGCTTGTAGACGGCAATCTTGCCCTGGGGAATCTGGGCGGTGACGTGGAGCTGGCCGGATCGAAACGAGGCTTCCTCGGTCGTGGAACTCTCAATGGGGTAGATGTGGGCCTCCTTGAGGCGGACCTTATCGCGATCCCAGTAGGTGGGGCTCTTGGCGATCACGATGACCTGATTGGGCTTCCATTCCTTGAGCACAAAGGCGCCATTCCCCACGAAATTGCCCGGTCGTGTCCAGAGCGTACCGCGCTGGTCCATGCGGCCGAATTTTTCAATCGTCGGGCGGTGGACCGGGTACCAGGCGGAGTGCGCGAGCAATCCGGGGAGATAGGGCACCGGGTGGTCGAGCGTGAGCACCAGCGTACGGGCATCGAGCGCCTTGACGCCGACTTGGCTGAAATCGGTCAGCGTTCCCTGGTGGTAGTCGGCTCCGCGGGCGAGGGCATGGAGCAGGTAGGAATACTCGGAGCCGAGCCCGGGCGAAAGCATGCGTTGGTACGACCACACAAAGTCGTGCGCGGTGACGGGGTCGCCATTCGACCAGACCGCGTTGGCCCGGAGATGGAAGGTCCAGGTGAGGCCGTCGGGGGACGTTTCCCAGCGCTCAGCGACGCCCGGGACTGGATGTGCATCGACGGGATCGTACGCCGTCAGACCCTCAATCAGATTCAGGATGATCTGGAAGTCCTGCTGGGTGGCGACGAGTTGGGGATCAAGGTCCGATGGTTCGCCGAGGTTGCCAAAGTGGATCACTTGTTCGCGGTTGCCGGACTCGACGGCGGTCTCGCGTTGGCCGCAGCCGGCGAGGATGAGGCTGGCGACGAGGGCAAGGAAGAGGCGGAGGACGGAGCGACGTTGCATGGCTACGGGAGAAACGGGAAAGGCGGGCGATGAAAATAAAAAAGCTACGCGGCTGAGCGCGTAGCTTGAAAGGGAATCGCGTTGAACGCGGGACTTATTGGGCCGGGGCGGCGGCCTGGATGATCTCGAGGCGCTTCTGGATCTCGGCCAGCTTGGCGATGAGCTGCTCTTCCTTGGCCTTGCGCTCGGTGCTGTTGACGATGCTCAGCTGGGAGGCGTCCTTGATCACGTTCGCGGGCAGCGAAAGGATGCGGGTCAGGATGCCCTGATCCTTGAACGAGGCGAGGTAGAGGGCGGTCAACTCCTGCGACAGGCCGAGGGAATCGCGGGCCACGGCCTGCGTCTCGACGAGGTTGTTGTTGAGCTGCTGATTGCGGGCGAGCTCGCTGGTGAGCACGACGCTGATCTGGTCGGAAATCTTCTCGCTGTAGCCGACGATCGACTCGCGGGTGAGGTTCTGGTCGGAAGCCATCTGGGCCAGGATCGGCTGGATGCGCTCGGCCATGCGGGTGGAAACCTTGTCGACCTGCTCGTTCTGCTGCTTCTCGGCCTCTTCGGGCGTCTTGGGCAGCGGATTGTAGGGCTGGATCTTCGTGGCAATGGCAGTGGCGAGCTCGTCGACCTTCTCGGCGTTGAGCTTCGCGATCTCCTCGTCGGTCATGAACGCATCGGCGGCGCGCTTCTCGATCGCGTCCTTGAGCAGCGTGTTGACCGCATCGATCTGGCGACGCGTTTCCTCGGCATTCGCCTTCATCTCGGCATTCGTCTGCTCGCGCAGTGCGGCGATTTCGGCCTGCTGGCTGGCGGCCATCTGAGAGACCGTCTTCGTGTGCAACCAGTACGCGCCGCCGCCGATCGCGAGCAGCGTGATGATCACGGCGGGAAGTTGTTCTTTAAGCTTTTGCCACATGGAGAGTAGGGGATTAATTGAGAGCTAGCAGGATGGGTTGAAATTGCAATGCCGGGCTGGAACCCGGCTTTGCGGTTGTTTTCATAGACCGTGCGTCCACCGTTTGGTGCCCACCATGAGTCTGAATCGGAGCGAGCAACTGATATTCGACTACCTCCAGGCCAATCCTGAGGAAAAAAGTTACTGGATGGACAAGGCGAAGGCCGCCGGTCGACTGCCGGATGCGCATGCGGCGTCCTCGAGTCTGGCCGATGCACTCTGGGCCTATTACGAGGAGCGCGCCGCGGTGGCCGCGCCGTTCAGGGACCGGGTGCGTCACGAGGGGCTGCAGCGCACCAGCATGCGCAATCTCGCCGAGCTTTTGCTCCGTCTCTGGGTCCCGCCCAAGCCAAAATCTCCCGTGCGTCGCGAAGGCGGATCTCCTTCATCGTGAGCGCCTAGCGATTTTGTTTGGTTATTTTGCAACGTTTTGCGAAGTGCCGCGTCTTACTTGTTGGTTCTGGTTAACATTTTTCCTGCCTAGCGGGAAATTTGGGGTAACTAAGTAAGTAAGACACGGGCGGGCCGACTAGGGGTAGTCGGCCCGCTTTCTTTTTGGCCGGCGGCCGAAAACAAGTGCGAGCGCGTGCCGTCCGCGGCGCGGTGACGAACACGAAACATTCCGTCCTTTTTGCAAATCCCGCATTTACAATTGGCACGGCCTGTGCAGGGTTATTCACAAGATATCCACACGATGGAACACCTGAGCGGGGCGATCGCCCCAAAATCGCGGCTCAAGGTCTCTGCGAAGGTGAAAACCTTCGTCTTGGACACCAACGTCCTTCTTCACGACCCTCACTCGATCTACAAGTTCGAGGAGAATAACTTGGCGATCCCCGTCGAGGTATTGGAAGAACTGGACTCGATCAAATCCGAGCAGAATACCGAACGTGGGCGCAACGCTCGTCGGGTCCATCGCATCCTCCAGGAACTCCTGCCGGATTCGCGGTCGATGCACGAGGGCGTGGAGCTCCCCAATGGCGGCACGCTCTCGATCATCATCAATCCTTACCTGACCGATGTCGGCCGGACGTCCCCTGCGATGACCCGGCTGCGTGCGATCCTCCCGGATCTCACCAAGAAAGACAATCGGATCATCGCCTCGGCCCTCTTTGTTCAGGAGCAGTACTCGCCGCCGACCATCCTCGTCACCAAGGACGTCAACGTGCAGCTCAAGGCGCGCGCGCTCGGACTCGAGTCCGAGGACTACCTCAACGACAAGGTCCCCGAGGCGCCTGAGGAAATGGGGTACCGCGAGATCCCGGTCACGGTTTACGAGCTCCAGCGTTTCTGCTCCGAGGGTGAATTCGACATCGGTCGCGATTCGTCCGCCGGACTCTATCTCAACGAGTACGTGCTGCTCCGTTCCGACGAGGGCAAGACGATGCCCGCCCGCTTCTATGGCGAGGGCGTCGTGCGCCGCCTGCACATCCCGGAATTCGTCAAGGCCCCGGGGGGCATCGCCATCCGGGCGCGCAATCTCGAACAGCAGTTCTTCATGGACGCGCTGCTCGACGATTCGATCTCGCTCATCACGTGCTTCGGCAAGGCCGGCACCGGCAAGACCCTGATCTCGACCGCCTGCGCGCTGCACCAGACGCAGGACGACCAGTCACGCTACGACGGGGTTTCGATTTCTCGCCCGGTCATCGCACTCGGCAAGGACATCGGCTTTCTCCCGGGTTCGCTCGACGAGAAGATGAAGCCCTGGCTGCAGCCGTATTTCGATGCGCTCGAGGTGCTGATTCCCTCCAAGCCGCCGAAGGAGCCCCAGTTTGCCTCCAAGAAGGTGTCGAAGAAGAAGCACAAGAAGCAGCACCAGGACATGCCGCTCTCAGCGGCGCCGCAGCCGTCGGTGTCGCACTCGGGGCCGTCCTCCGCGCCGCCGATCAAGCCCTACGAACGCCTGATCCGCAGCGGATTGGTCGAGGTCGAGGCGCTCTGCTTCATCCGCGGTCGTTCCATTGCCCGCCGCTTCTTCATCCTCGACGAGGCCCAGCAGCTCACGCCGCATGAGGTCAAGACGGTCATCACCCGCATTTCCGAGGGCTCCAAGATCGTCCTGATCGGCGACCCGGCCCAGATCGACAACCCCTACGTCGATTCCCGGAGCAACGGTTTGGTGTACTGCCACAACCGGATGAAGGGCCACGCGCTCTCCGCCCACGTGAAGCTCAGCAAGGGCGAACGCTCCAAGCTGGCCGAACTCGCGGCGGATCTGCTGTAACCGAGGATAGGACTGGAGACCTGTAAGACGGATGGGACGGATCGTCTCCGATCCATAAGTCCCCTTCGTCTTATCTGTCCTATTTGTCCTAGGCTTCGATCGACGCCCGCGCCAGCAGGCTCGGCTGCCCGGCCTTGAGCGCACGACCTTCCATCACCAGCGCAAACGCGCCAGTGAAGAGCAGGTCGCTCACGAGCGAATTGCGGAAGAAATACAGCGTCGGCGGAAACTCGGGATGTCCGACCGTCATCGCCTGCCACCAGCCGGCCGCCGTCTTGGCGTAGGCGAGGTCGCCCGCCCAAGACGCGGTGTTGGTCGCGAGATAAAAGAGGAGAGCGCCACCCAGCGTGCCGGCGGCGAGATTGAGCCAAGACTTGCGCTGCGCGACGAGCAGGCCGAGACCCAGCGCGGCGGCAAAGCAGCCGATGCGGACCGCCATCTGCACCGAGCCGTAGCCATAGCCATACTCAGCCAGGTAGATGTGGTTGATCCAGAGGTCGCTCACGAACAGGGCGGCAAACGGCACGACCCACCAGCCGCGTGGCTTGAGGTAGATGGCCCCGCAGAAGGCCAGCGCCATCAGCGGCGAAAAGTTCGCAAGCTCGGTGTTGTACACCGAAAGAACCCGGTAGCTGGCCGTAAGCAGGATGATGACAACCGCAGGAAGCATGACGACCGAGCTTAGGCCCCCGGGCCGGGGTGAACAGGATTTTCTGAACCCTTTCCCGGGTCCCCGGTCCCGCTGGAAGGAGCGCCCAGGTCAAACCGAGGGTGATGTTCGCCGTTACGCTCACCTCTTTCGTGGATGAAGACCCGCTGCACCGCACCGTCGCCGCACGATTGCGGTCCGCGCTGGGTTTCGCCTCACTCTTGGTAAACGCATGAAGATAGCGCGACTCGATCACCTCGTCCTGACCGTGAAGAGCATCCCGCGCAGCGTCGCGTTCTACACCCGCATCCTGGGGATGAAGGAAGTGACCTTTGGCGCAGGACGCACGGCACTGGCCTTCGGTCGCCAGAAAATCAACCTGCACGAGCACGGGAACGAGATTGCTCCTCATGCTCGCCGGCCAGCCCCGGGATCGGCCGACCTCTGCTTTATCTGCCGAGGGGCCTTGCGGACGGTCATCGCGCGTCTGGCGGACGAGGGCGTGGAGGTGCTTGAAGGTCCGGTCCCGCGCACGGGGGCGCTTGGACCCATGACGTTCGTTTATTTCCGCGACCCGGATGGCAACCTGATCGAGGTCTCAACCTACGCTCGGCGCTGAGCCGTACGCGGCTCTTTGCCGGGTTGCGTTCGCGGGTCGGGAGAGGTCCCGGCGCTCAGCGTGAACGCAGCCGCTGCAGGCTTTCCCTTGCTCCCGGATGGGCCGGGTTGAGCCGCAGGGCCTCGTTAAGGGCGGCGGTGGCCTCGGCCGTACGCCCGAGGTGAAGGTAAAGCGCGCCCAGATTCGCGTGGGTCTCCGCATTCTCGGGTTCGAGCCGCGCGGCCTCGCGCAAAGCGGCGATCGCGTCCTCGATCCGTCCGAGCTGGATGTGCGCAAGCGCCAGGCTGGCGTGGGCGCGGGCGCGCGTGGGCTCAGCCTTCACCGTGGCTTCGAACTGGGCCGCGGCATCGGCCCAGCGGCGGTTCTGGAGGTACAGGCTGCCCAGATTGTAGGCCGCTTCCGGATACTCCGGCCGCAGCCGAAGCGCGGTGCGCAATGCCGTTTCGGCCGGGGCGTGCTGGCCGCTGCGGGCGAGGGCCAGCCCGAGGTTCGCTTGAAACTCCGCGCGGGCGGGCTCGGCGCGCACGACCTCGGCCAGTTCACGCGCGGCCTCGGCCGGGCGGTTGGACTGCAGGAGGAGCAGGCCGAGATTGTAGCGGGCGTCGGTGTAGGTCGGCGATAGGCGCACGGCCTCGGCAAAGCGTGCGATCGCGTCGGCGGTGCGATCGAGAGAGACGAGCGCATGGCCGGCATTGAAGTGGGAGACCGGGTCGATGGGCTGGATCCGGAGCGCCGCCTCATACTGCGCCAGCGCCTCGGCGTGACGCTTCGCTTCGCCGAGCGCCAACCCGAGGTTGTTGCGCGCCCAGGGATTGTCGGGTTTCTTCGCGACCGTGTCGGCCCAGAGCGTGAGCGGATCACGGAAGTCATTGTTGCGGTCGACGGTCACCGCGCCAAAGACGATTGCGAGCACCAGTGCGGCCGCGAGCCCCGCCTTGCGCAGGCCGCGGTACAGCAGCAGCACGGCCACGATCGCGAGCGGGGCGAGTGCGAGGTACATGCGGTGCTCGGCCACCGTCTGGCGCGTGCCGACGATCAGCGCATTCGGTGCGAGAATGGCGAAGAACCACAGGCCGCAGAAGCCGAGTGGATGGCCGCGCCGCCAGGCCCAGAGCGTGGCCGCGACCAAGGCTCCGATCACCAGCGCGTAGGGCACGACGTCGCTGGCACCTGCGACCGGCCAGGTGCCGTAGTCAAAGATCAGCGGCGCAGGCCAGAGCGAGAGCTGCAGGTAGGTGAAGAGCGCTCGCGGCTGGGTGGCCCAGAGGTCGAGTAGTCCGAGCCCAAATCCACTCGTCGAGGTGCCGCCACGCCAGCCGGTCGACAGAACCAGCGCTCCCAGCAGAAGCCAGGTGGCGGCGAGGGCGAGGTGAACTCCGCGTCGACGGTTCCACACCTCGCGCCAGCTCGCGGCCACGAAGAAGCGGTCATACAACGCCACGATCACCGGGGCCGAGGCCATGACTTCCTTGGTGCCCATGCCCAGCACGCAGGCGCCGATCGCGAGGGCCGTCCAGCCGCGGCGGTTGGTTTCCTCCAGACTGCGGATGAACGCATAGAGCGTGAGCAGATAAAAGAAGCCCATTAGCGACTCGGCGCGCTGCACCACGTAGGTAACCGCGCCGGTCTGCAGGGGATGCACGGCCCACAGCAGCGCGATCGCGGCGGCGATCGGGGCCGCGGCGTCACCATAGCGGGCCGCCAGGGCGGGGCGGGTGAGCGTTCGCCGCACAATCCCGAAGAGCAGCAGCGCGGCGCCGGCGTGCAGCGCGAGATTGGTCAGACGAAAACCAAAGGGAGAAAGTCCCGTGAAGGCGTAGTTGAGCGCAAAGCTGAGATTGAGCACCGGGCGTCCCTGCACCGTCACGCCTCCACCTGGCGGCGCGAGAGCGGTGCCCAGACTGCGAATCGACGGATTGCCCGGGATCGAATCCAGGTCGTCGAACACGAACGGCGCATCGAGGCTGCCGACGTAGAGCGCGGCCAGCACGAAGACCAGGGTCTGCAAAAACCACCACTCCGGCCGGCGTCCGGCCGGGGGCGCGGCAGACGGAGAGGGCGGACTGACCGGAGCGGAGGCCACGCGGAGCAGGGTAGTGAGCTAGGCCTGCTCGGCCTGCCGGGCCATCAGCCAGAGCAGATCCGCTAGGCGATTCGTGTAGTGAACGAGGAGCGGTCGCACCGAGCGCCCCTGTGCGGGCAGCGCACAGAGCCGGCGCTCGGCCCGGCGCGCCACGGTGCGGGCAACCTCCAGCGCGGCCGAATGCACATTCGCGCCGGGTGTCGCCCAGCCGGCAAAACTCAGGGCCAGGGCTTCAATCGCGGCCACGGCGGCGTCCAGGCGGGCGAGGGCAGAATCCTCCAGCCGCGCAAAGGTCGAGGCGAGGTAGCGCGCCTGATCCGCCTCCGCGCAGGCGATCTCGCCCATCAGCGCGATCAACTCGGTTTGCGTGTGTTCCAGCTCGGCGCGACGCGCGCTGTCCGGACATGTGGCCTTGGCCAAGCCGATCGCCGCGTTCAATTCGTCGAACGTGCCGACCGTCTCGATCTGCGGATGGTCCTTCGGCACCCGTTGGCCGTAGAGGAGGCTGGTGGTGCCGTCGTCGCCCGTGCGGGTTGCGATGCTGCGCGACATGGCGGACGGGCGGCCGGACTCAGGCCTTGGGCTTGGCGCTCTCGCGCGTGCGCTTGGCGAGTTCCTTGACCGCCGGCTCGATCTCCGCGCGCACCTTCTTCGTCATGTGATCGATGAAGAGCGTGCCGTTTAGATGATCGGCCTCGTGCTGGATGCACCGCGCGAGGAGTCCGTTGCACACGAGCACGTGCTCATGTCCATCGAGGTCCTGAAAACGCACGCTGATGGCGTCAGGCCGCACCACATCGCCGCGGATCTCGGGAAACGAGAGACAGCCCTCCTCGTACACGTCCTCGGGGCCGGGCAATACAGTGATGACCGGGTTGACCAGCGCCATCGGCATCCACAGGTCGAGCGGCGGCTTCTTGCCGTCGAGCTCCCACGTGAAATCGCGCTTCGCTTCGGTCAGATCGATCACGCAGAGCTGCATCGCGAGGCCGACCTGCTGGGCGGCCAGACCAATCCCGCAGGCCTCGTGCATGGACTCGACCATGCCGTTCGCCAGGCCGGCGAGTTCAGGGGTAAAGGCAGTGACCTTAGCGCCTTTTTTGCGCAGGATCGGGTCATTATAGTGAACAATCGTTAGCGGCATCGGTCTGTCTGTTTGCCCAAAGGTGGGTTTGCCTCCCGCCCCCCGCAACTCGATAGTATTGATCCATGACCGACGCCTCCACGAATCGACCGGCCACGTTGCCGGCCTTCGCTTGGCTGCTCGCCGGCCTCCTCGCCCTCGTTGCCGCTTGGTTGATCCCGGTCAACTTTGGCGCGGTCACGCCGTCCCTGCTGGCAGCCGCCGGCCGCGGCACGCCCGACGTGGCGGCTTATGGCGAGCAACTGGTCGACGAGGAAAAACTCGGTCCCGCTGGCCTCGTCCTGGCGACCGCGCGCCTTCTCGAGAACCCGCGAGCCGACGCGCTCGGCGAACGTCTTGCCCGTGAAGCGGCCCGCCAGCCTGAACTCATTCCGTGGGGTGGCTGGGATCCTTTTCTCGATCCGCTCTTCAAGCGCACGGAGAACACGGGGCGCACCGCGAGCACGCCGGTGCTGACCTTTTTCATCACGACGGAAGCGCGCACGGCACTCCGCGGCTTTCTCAGCGCGTCGCGCTCTCAAGGCGTACAGGCTGTGCTCGCGACCCGGTCGATTGATCGCACCGCGCATTTCGTGCCGGCGGAACGTCCGGGCGGCCAGTCGCTCGACGCCGTGATCCTGCTCACGGCGCTGCTGTACCAAGGCGAACATTTTTCCGCTCCGCTCCAGCGCGAATTGCGCGGGCTTGCGGACAAGGCCGCGGTCGAGAAGGACCTCGGGGCGCTGGAACTCTTCTACCTCGACCTGCTCTCGTTGGGTCAGCGTCTCGACTGGATCCAGCTGGGCGAACTCCTGCGCCGCACCGACAGCACCAAGACGGTTGGGGAATTCGCTCACCTCGGGCGCGTGGATCCCGAACAGCTGCCCCTCATCTACACCGCGGCCCTATTCTCGGATTCCGCCGACCGGGTGGCCGCCTACCTCCTGCGTTTTGGGCGCGCCGGGCTGGAGGACGTTCGCCTCGCACTGAGTCACGGTCGCGGCGCCACAGCCCAGCTGCTTTCCCGCCAGGTCCCCGTCAACCGAACGTCGGGTCCGGCCCTCGGTGCCGTGGCGGAGCTGGGTTTGCTCCACCCGCGCGGAACCCTTGCCGCCAAGTACCTTGGATTTTTGCTGGGAGCTTTTTGCCTGTTTCGCGGTCTGGAAAGGAAGCTCTTTGCCCGGAATGATCTGGTGCGCCTACCGCGCTTTTCCGCCGGCGCCCTCTCCCTGCTGACCGCAGCCTTGCTCATCCTCGGCACCGAACCCTTCCTGCTCAAGGCCGACCCGATCTCCGAGTACCAGATCAAGTTCGTTGTTCCCGTCCTTGCCAGCATCGCCGACACGACCTCCGCTCAACCGACCCCGACCACCGTTTCCATGGACACCTCCACCCTGATCTCGATCGCGTTCTTCGCCGCCCTCCAGGTCGGCATGTACTTCATTTGTCTGCTCAAGATCAGTGAAGTCTCCCGCCAGCCCGTGCCACCGCTCGTCAAACTCAAGTTGATGGAAAACGAAGAGAATCTCTTCGATGGCGGCCTCTACATCGGCATCGGCGGCACGGCCACCGCGCTCGTGCTGCAGGTGCTCGGCGTGATCGAGCCCAACCTGCTCGCCGCCTACTCGTCCAATCTGTTCGGCATCACCTGCGTTGCGCTGGTGAAGATCCGCCACGTCCGCCCCTTCAAGCACAAGCTCATCATCGAAAGCCAGGCGACCTCCACGGCCGCCGCCGCCACGCTGGCGGCCTGATGCGTTCGTCATGAACAAGACGCTGCTCCTCATCATCTGCGATTTCCTCCTGCTCAACCTGCTGGCCCTGACCAGCTGGGAGACGGCGGAGCCTGCGCGCCCCGCCGCCACCCCGGCGGCGGCGCAGAACGCGCCCGGTGCGCGGACCGCGGATCAGGACATGGTCGCCCTGATGCAGCTCTCGCTCGAGGATGAGCGCGCCCAGCGCGAGCAGCTGGCCTCGCAGCTTGAGTCCACCGCCTCGACGCTGGCCGCGCGGGAGCAGAATCTCGCCGCGCTGCAGAGCGAGCGGACCCAGCTGACCTCCACCCTCGAGCAGACGCGCCAGAGCGCCGCCGCACTCTCGCAGCAGGTCGAGGCCGCCTCGCGTGATGCCTCGATGTCCAAGGAGCGACTCGCGCAGCTCCAGCGCGACCTCGAGCAGCGCGAAGCCGAGGCCGCGCGGCAGCGCGATCAGCTCGCCACCCTCGAAAAGCAGCAGGCCGAGGCCCGGCAGCGCATCGAGTCGCTCAACGTTGCCGTGCAGGTCGCCGAGCAGGAAAAGGGCCTGCTGCGCGACACCGCCGAGACGTTCCGCCAGCAGGCGGAGAACGAGCGGATCGAGCGGCAAAAGGTCCAGGAGGCCAACGCCTCGCTGGCCCAAGGTGTCGGCCAGCTCGCGGAGAAATCCGCCGACCTGACCAAGGAGATTCGCGACAACCGTCCGATCAACGCCAACACGCTCTTCAGCGACTTCGTGGCCAACCGCGTGTCGGCTAACTTTGCCGCGGTGCGCCAAGCGCTGCTCGGTCCGCTCAATCGGGCCTCCGATGCACGCACCGTGCTCGTCACCGACGGCAAGGCGACCTACGCGCTGCTCCATGTGGACGACACGCCGTTCGCGATCCGCGAGCTCGCCCCTGACTGGACCGCGCTCAACGTCACGTTCTCGAAGGGTATGTACCGCACGACGGCGCCAGCGATCCACTTCCTCGGTATCGACCCGCGCGTGGTCGCGGTTCCGGTCGAGCCCAGTCAGGTCGCCGCGCTGGGAGCCAAGGTCTACGAGATCGCCGCCGATCCCTTCAAGTTTCCCGATGCGCTCCTGATCGCCAACGGCGGCACCGGCTACGGCGAAGTGCCGTTCAAGCTCGATCCGACCAATCCACGCTACGTGAAGATGGACAATCGTCTCGTCCGCCGCCTCTTTGGCGACTTCGCGCCCTCGCGCGGTGATCTGGTCCTGAGCAAGACGGGCGAACTTCTCGGCATCATGGTCAACAGCGACCACTGCGCGATCGTGAACGATTTCCTGCCCGGCCGCACGATCCGGACCGGTCCCGCCGGCGAGCAAAAGACGAGCGAACTCTTCAGCGACCTCGCGGGCCGCATCGCACGCCTGCCGGTGCGGCTGCAGTGATATAGCCGGCCTCGCTGAGGCCGGTTCCGAGTTTGAGCGGAGGACGATCGGACCGGGGTCAGCGACCCCGGCTACAACCAACGTAGCGGCCCTTAGTGCTTCGTCTCGACCGCCCCGCCCGTGACGGCGCGCAGGTCGCCTTCGCCGAGCTTGCGGCGGAAGAGCTGCACGGCCTGGCCCAGGCAGAGGTGCGCGAGCTCGGCGTCGTAGCGGTAGCCTTCGTCGCGCAGGAAAGCGTGCGCGCCGTTGAACTCGTGCCAGGTGAAATGTGTTCCGGCCGCAACGAGCGCGGCATAGACCTTCGCCCGACCCTCGCCGGGGACATGCGGATCCTGCCGGCCCCAGATCATCATGAGCTCGCCCTTGATCTCGCCGATACGATCGAGCGAGTTGTCGTTCATGCCTTTGCCGAGCCCGCGCTTGTGGATGTCGGTCGCGTAGAAGCAGACCGTGGCCGCGACTTCCGTGTTCATCGCGGCGCGAAAGGCAAGGTGACCGCCGATGCAGATGCCCATGACACCCACCCGGCCCGTGCCTTGGGGATGGGCGGCCAGATAGGCGAGAGCGGCCTGCGCGTCGGCATCGTAGCTCGCGAGTTCCTTGGTCGTCTTGAGTGCGTTGCCTTGGTCCGCTCCCGCCTGATCATACGCGAGGACCGTGCCGGCCGGCAGGAATTCGTGATAGATCTCCGGCACGGCGACGATAAAGCCATGCCCGGCGAGAAACGCTGCGGTCCGGCGGATCGGTGCGGTGACCTGGAAGATCTCCGAATAGAGCAGGATGCCGGGATAGCGGCCCGGTGCTGTCGGACGATAAACATGGGTCCGCATCGGACCGTTCGGGGTGGAAAGATCTGTCACTTCGGGCTCGTGAATCGTCATGATGCTTTCATTCCAGCGCGAAACGATCCGCGGAGCGAGCCGAAGAATCCGGCTGACTCCGGTCGGCTCTCCGGGTTGGACTGCTCATCATCATGACGACCTACGTACCCCATCCCGATCGCTACTCGGCCATTCCCTATGCCCGCTGCGGTCGCAGCGGACTGATGCTGCCCCGTCTGGCGCTCGGCCTTTGGCACAATTTTGGCGGCGTTGATCCGCTGGAGAATCAGCGCGCAATGCTCCGTCGGTCGTTTGATCTCGGCATCACCCATTTCGATCTCGCGAACAACTACGGTCCGCCGCCCGGCTCGGCCGAGATCAATTTCGGCCGGCTGTTGCGCGAGGACTTCTCCGCCCACCGCGATGAGCTCATCATCTCCAGCAAGGCCGGCTACCGCATGTGGCCCGGCCCCTATGGCGAATGGGGTTCGCGCAAGAACCTGCTCGCGTCACTCGACCAGAGTCTGAAGCGCATGGGGCTCGATTACGTCGACATCTTCTATCACCACCGCCCGGACCCCGATACGCCGCTCGAGGAGTCGATGGGTGCGCTCGCCCACGCCGTGCGCAGCGGCAAGGCGCTTTATGCCGGGCTTTCCAACTACAATGCGGCGGACACCCGCAAGGCTGCCGCGATCCTCAAGGACCTCGGCGTGCCGCTCCTGATTCACCAGCCGAAGTACAGCATGTTCGTCCGCGACCCGGAGGCCGCGCTGCTCCCGGCGTTGACTGAGGTCGGCGCGGGCTGCATTCCCTTCTCGCCGCTCGCGCAGGGCCTGCTGACCAACCGCTATGTTGACGGCATCCCGGCCGATTCCCGCGCGGGCAAGGGCAGCATATTCCTCAAGGCAGAGGGCATCACCTCTCAGCTGGTCGACAAGATCCGCGCGCTCAATGCGATTGCCGCCGCCCGCGGCAACACGCTCGCGCAACTCGCGGTGCTGTGGATTCTCCGCCGCCCTGAGGTGACCACGGTCCTGATCGGCGCCAGTCGAGTCGCCCAGATCGACGACCTCCACGGCGCCTTCGCGACCTCCGCGCTCAGCGCCGACGAGATCGCGAAAATCGAAAGCATCCTACGCCAGCCCTCCTGAACGAGCGGAAGGATTTTAGCCCGTTAACCACAGATGGGCACAGATAGTCGGAGATAAATCTGGATCTGTGAGTATCTGTGTCATCTGTGGTTTATCCCGGATCGACCGCTTTACGGCAGGGTCGCAGCGAGGATTTCGACTTCGACCTTGGCTTCCAGCGGGAGCGCCTTGACCGGGAGGATGGTCAGGGCGGGGCGGTGGTCGCCCTTGAAGGTCGTCGCGTAGACCGACTCAAAGTCGCTCGCGGCCGTGACCGCATTCGTGCCGGCGACCACGTAGACGCGCAATTGCACAACGTGATCGAGCGTCGCGCCCGCGGCCGCGAGGCGCTCGGTTGCGGTGGCGAAGGCGCCGGCGGCCTCCTTCTTCACGTCGCCGCGCTCCGCGGCCACGATGCCGCTGAGGAAGGTCAGGGCTGCGTTGGGTGAGGTGGCGACGCCGGAAGCGGCGGTGGCTTTGGGATCTGAGCGGAAAGCGAGGAGCGGAACCGCGGTGCCGTCTTCCTTGATGAACTTCTTGGAGACATCACCCGGATAGACCGCGTAGGTCTCAATCGTGAGCATCTGGCCTTGCTGCACATAACCCGGCGCCGACATGACCGTGCGGGCGAGACGATTGGGGTTCTCCGGGTTGTTGTAGACGGCGTGATAGGCGGTGTTGAAGCCGGCGAAGTCCATGCGGCCGCCCGCCTTGGGATCCGGATAAAGGATGTTGCGGCTGAAGAACGCGTCACCGGGCGTGAGGCCGGCTTCCTTGAGCGCGGCGACGTTCTTTTTGAAGATCTGCTCGGCCTGGGTGGGGACGTCGCCCTTGTACATGCGGCGGGCCAGCGGCATCGTTGCCATCGCGGGCATCATCGGATCGGGCATCATGGCCGACTGGAAATAAAGCGCGCTGCCGCCCTTGATCGCCTTGCCCGTGCTGAGCGCCCAGGTGGGGCGACCGAAGCTGCGCACGTTGTCGTTGGTCGAGGCGCGGTTCAGGCGATCGTAGAGGCGTTCGAAGCGCGAGCCGGCCGTGAAGGGGCCTCGGCCCGGCGGAATCACCGCCACGAACTCAACCTCGGCGAGGTAGTCCGGGTGGAAGAGACGCGAGATGCCGATCGTGGTGCGCACCGGCTTGTGCGGATTGGTCGCGTTGCCGAAAAACTCGCCGAATGCCTTGTTCCAGCCTGCCATGTCAAGTTCGGGCTCAGCCACGAGATTGGCGCGGACCGAGACGACGTCGCGCAGCGACAGACCGGCCTCGCGCAGGTCCTCGGTGAGTTGCGTCATGAGCGCGCGGGCCTGGGCGTAGGTGTCACCGTAGCGTTCCTTGGAATCGCTCGTTTCACCACGGGCGATGGCCTTGGCGCGGGGCGAGGGTGTGACGCCCCAAGTGAAAAACAGCGCGGAGCCGGGCGCGACCGTGATCGAGTCGGAGTAGTACGGGCTCGCGCCCGGGCGCACCGTGAGCGCCGCGGGCGGTTTTGATGCAGAGAGAAAGAGGCCGAACCCGGCCGCGGCCGTGACAGCGAAGGCGGCGGCACCGATAAGCAGCGATTTTTTGGCGGAAGCGGTCATGGGGAAGGGTTGTTCGGGGTGCGCTTACTTCGCCGAGACGACGTCGCCGGCGTAGGCTTCCTGGCCGTGTTCGCTGATATCGAGGCCGGTGCGCTCGGCCTCGGCGCTGGCGCGGATCCCTACTGTGACCTTAAGCAGACCGTAAACGATGACGGTGAAGATCACCGCGGCGAACGCGTACGTCAGCGCGCCGAGGGTCTGCCATTTCCAGTTGGCCTGCGCGAAGATGGCCGGAGCCAGCGTGCCCCAGAGTCCGCCGAACGCATGCACCGGGATGGCGCCGATCGGGTCGTCGATCCGCAGGCGGTCGAGGAGGAGGACGGCAAAGACCACGATCACGCCGCCGATCGCGCCGGCGATCATGGCGTGGTGCGGGAGAATGATGTCGGCGCAGCCGGTCACCGCGACGAGGCCGGTGAGCACGCCGTTGATCGCCATGGTCAGGTCGGGCTTCTTGAAGATCAGCGGCGTGAGCAGCATGGCGGCGAGTCCGCCCATTGCGCCGCCGAGCGCGGTGTTGGTCACGACGAGACCGAGCAGTTCCGGATGGGCGCTCTTGAGTGAGCCGCCATTGAAGCCGAACCAGCCGAACCAGAGGACAAAGAGACCGATGGTCGCGAGCGGCATGCTGTGACCCGGGATCGCGCGGGGCTTGCCGGCTTCGTCGTATTTGCCGATGCGTGAGCCGAGGAGGAGCACGCAGGTCAGGGCGGCGAAACCACCGAAGACGTGAACCACCGAGGCGCCGGCGAAATCATGGAAGCCCTGCCGGAAGAGCCAGCCCTTGCCCCACGACCACGACCCGACGATGGGATAGGCGAGACCGGTGAGCAGCGTGGCATAGATCAGGAAGGGCCAAAGCTTCTGCCGTTCGCCGATCGCGCCGGACACGATGGTCGCGGCTTTGGCGGCGATCATGGCCTGGAAGAGGAAATCGACCCACCACGGAAACGGATCGTAGCGCGGGGTCATCAGGTCGAAGTAGTCCTTGGTCGGCACGCCGGCGAAACCGTGGAAGGCGAACCAGCCGTTGAATTCACCCGGAAACATCGTGGTGAAGCCGCAGAGCGCGTAGGCCGCGAGGCCGAGGCAGATCACAAAGATGTTTTTGTAGAGCACGTTCACGACGTGCTTCGAGCGGGCGAGCCCGGCCTCGAGCGTGGCGAAGCCGAGGTGCATGAGGAACACGAGGCCCGCCGCCATCACGCCCCAGAGGGCGCTGACGGGAAAGAACGACTCGTCGAAGAGAACCTGGTCGAGGTAGAGATCGTAGCTCGGCGAGTCGACCGGGCGGCCGGCATGAAGCGCGGGCACGGCCAGCAGGGTGAGGGGCAGCAGACGGAGAAAACGGCGCATGGAGAAAGGGATTCGGTCTGACTTTACGGCGCGGAAGCCGGCGTGGGCTTCTGGGCGCTCAGGAGATAGGCGGTCACGGCCAGCGTGTCTTCCGGTGGCAGGACCTCACCCCACGCGGGCATGCCCTTGTCGAGCACGCCCTGCATGACGACCGCTTCGATTTCCGCCGGGGCCTTGGCGCGAAACCACTTGCCGTCAAAAAGATTGCTGGGGGAGTCGCCCTGCACGGACTCCTCGCCGTGGCAGGACTTGCAGAGACCGGCGTAGGTCTCCTTGCCGGCCTTGATCACGGCCGCGTCTTTGGCCGCTGCGGCGAGCGCGGCGTCCCGCTCGGTGGCGGTGGCCAGGAGTAGGGTGGCTGGGATCAGCGCGAGGGCGGCGAGGCGCAGGACCGACGGCGTCATGCGGCCATCACCCTTTCGTGGAGGAGCTTGGTCACATGGCGGGCGGACTCGAAGGCGCCCGCCTGCCAGCCGCCGAGGTGGCTGGCCCAGTCGCCCGCAAGATAGAGCGGGCCGTCGGCCTTGGTGATGAGCGGGTAGAGCGTCTTCACGAGCCGGTCGGGGAAGTGCGAGAGGCAGCCCTTGATGTACGGGACAGTGTTCCAGTTCACGGAAAACGCGTGCTCGAATTCGGCACGGTACTGGGGGTGGATCTTCTCACCCTGCGTCAGCGCATACTCGATGCGCTCGGCGGGCGTCTTGGCCGCGAGTTCGTCGCTCGCCGGGCCGAACATGTAGTAGCCGATGAGCAGACCTTTTTTCTGCATGTAGCCGTGCGACGGATAATAGATCTCGTTGATCGGTTGGTTCGTCCAGGTGATGCCGCCGTAGATGCGATCATCCTCTTCCCAGAAGCGGCGCTTGAACTGCAGGCCGATGCGCGCGCTACCTTGGAACGGGACGATGTTGAGCGTGTTCTTCACCAGCGGGGCGAAATCGTTCGGGATGCCGCGCAGCATGGTGGGCGGGATCGTCACGATCGCGTAGGGCGCGGTGAACTCCTTGGTCTCGCCGTCCTCGGTGTAGACGATGCGCGCGCCGGCCGGACCCTTGCGGATCTCTTTGGCCTCGCAGCCGAATCGGACCACGTCCTTGACCTTCGCGTAGAGAGCCTTGGCCAGCATGTCCATGCCACCGACGGGCTGGAACAGTGTGCCCTGATACTCGTACTCGTTGTTGCGGTGGAGGTGGGCGATGTAATTGGCCTGGAGCAGCGCGAGCATCTCGTTGGCCGGATCGACCTCGCCCTTGGAGGCGACAGACGGCCAGACCTTGAACCCGCGGCGGGTCGAGCCGCTGTAGGCGAGCGTGTCGGGGTTGAGGTCACCTTCGCGCCGGAGGAAATCGAGCATCAGCTCCTTGTCCTCGGCGGTGAAGGGCTGATCGAGCTTGTCCTGGGAAATGGCCTTCGCGAGGAGGCTGGCGTTGTAGCCGCGGAGATCGGCCTTGGCCTCGCGCTGGCGGATGCGCTTGCCCGAGAGCGCGCCGGGCACGCCCTCGTTGAAGTAGTAGGCGCTCTCGTTGGCGTTGATGAACGGCTCGACTGCGACGCCGAGCTCGCGGCAGTAGTCCATCGTGATCTGCCACTGCGGGAAGCGCGCTGGGCCGGCGTTGAAGTAATGACCCTCGTCAAATTCGCAGGTCTGGCTGTGGCCGGCCGTGTCGGTCAGCTTGTCGCCGCGACGGATGGTCAGGCTGCGGCCACCGGCGCGCTGCGACGGCTCGAGCACCGTGCACTCGAAGCCGAGTTTGCCGAGTTCGTAGGCCGCGGTGAGTCCGGCGATGCCGGCGCCGAGGATCACGACCTTGTTGCCCGCCTTGCCGGCCACGCCGGGCAATCCGGTGAGTTCGGCGCCGCGGCCGGTGGCCCGGCTCATCAGGCCGAGGGCGGTCATGGCAGAGAACGTGGCGCCGCCGTAGCGGCCGGCTTTGAGCAGGAAATCGCGTCGCGTCATGAGGGGAGGAGGGGCGCTCCCCGTGGCGGGGTTGCGCTGCTTCTCGCGAATGCAGGTTGAATGCCAAGGCCGGCCCGGCACGGCGTGTGAGCTGTGATGAAATCATTTCATTTCCATCCACGGAGCGCGCGGACGGGCAGGCATGACCTTTGCTCATTGGGCGGCGTTCGTCTCTCCCTACCAACACTGAAACCACTGAAGAACGTCATGCTCAGTTCCCCTCATCTCAATCGTCGTGACTGGCTGAAGTCCACGGGCGCCGTTGTCGCCAGCCTCGCCGTCGCTTCGCAGTTCACCTCCGCCAAGCTCCGCGCCCAGCACGAAGCCGATCGCTCGGCTCGTCGCGCCGAGCCTGCGCGCATCAGTGGCAACGAGAACCCCTACGGCCCGTCGCAGATGGCGATCATGGCCATGATGCAGGCCCTCGAGGGCACTTACCGTTATCCCGGCGCCGAGACCCGCAAGCTGATCGACCTGATCGCGGCCAAGGAAGGCGTGAAGCCCGAGAACGTCGTCATGGGCGTCGGCTCCGGCGAGATCCTCGAGGTCTACGGTCTCTGGCTCGGCCAGCAGAAGGGCGAGGTTGTCACGGTTTCCCCGGGCTACTCCCAGATGACGCGCACGATGGAGACGCTCGGCTCCAAGATCATTTCCGTTCCACTCAACGACGCGCTGGAGCACGACCTCGACGCCATGGCCTCCAAGGTCGGCGCCAACACCAAGTGCGTGTACGTCTGCAATCCGAACAACCCGACCGGCACGATCGTCAACGCCGCCAAGCTCAAGGCGTTCGCGATCGAGGTCTCGAAGAAGGCCCCGGTCTTTATCGACGAAGCCTACCTCGAGTGCTGCGACGATTTCGCTGGTAACACGATGGTCGGTCTCGTCGCCGAGGGTCACAACGTCGCCGTGGCCCGTACCTTCTCCAAGGTCTACGGTCTCGCCGGCCAGCGCATCGGCTACGGCATCATGCCCGCTGCCATGGCTGAGGAGGTCCGCAAGTACAGCACGGGCAGCCTCAATCTGCTCGGCGTCGTCGCTGCAACCGCCAGCCTTGAGGACGCGACCTACGTCGAGGAGACCCGCCTCAAGATCAAGGCCGAGCGCGACAAACTCTGCGCGCTGCTCAAGGAACTCGGCCGCAAGTACGCCGAACCGAATGGCAACTTCGTCTTCTTCCAGACCGGCATGCCCATCAAGACCTTCCAGGAGAAGATGCTGGCTGAGAACGTCCAGGTCGGGCGCCCCTTCCCGCCGTTGCTCGACTGGTGCCGCATTTCGATCGGTTCGCCCGATGAGATGACGATGGCCCACGCTGCGCTGAAGAAGGTCTTCGCCGCCTAAGGTTTCCATCATCGGTTGTTTCTGGCGCTGCCGCAGACACGGCAGCGCCTTTTTTGTCCGGTAGGTTGGCGTGCCCGCTGCTATGAAGGGAGGCGATGGATCCCCGCATTTCTCGTCGCGATTGGCTGCGTGGCACCGCCTTGGCCGCCCTCGGTCTCGGACTGGGCCCACGACTTCGGCTGGGCGCGCAAGAGCTCGACCGGCCACCGCCGGAGGGGCGTCACATCAATCTCGCGGGCAACGAAAACCCATTCGGACCCGCTCCGGCTGTGGTTCAGGCCATCCTCCGCGCCGCGCCGCAGTCCTCGCGTTACCCGTTCCGCGAGGAATACGTGCTCAAGGAACTGCTCGCCCAAAAGGAGGGCGTCACGATCGACCACATCGTGCTCGGCAATGGCTGCGACGAACTCCTTGCGCTCGCGGCGGCGGCTTTTCTCGGGCCGGGCTCATCGCTGATCGCAGCGGATCCCACCTATTTTCAGATCACGGACTACGCCGATAAACTCGGCGCGGAGATCCGCCGGATTGAACACCGGCTCGACACACTCCAGCACGATCTGCCCGCCATGGCGGCCGCCGTCGATGGCACGACCCGGCTGGTCTACGTCTGCAATCCCGACAACCCGAGCGGCACGATCCTCCCGCCGGACGTCGTCGCCGCGTTCTGCCGCGAGGTGGCTCCGCGTGCCCCAGTGTTTGTCGATGAGGTGTACCTCGACCTGCAGGACGATCCTGTTGCGCAAACCCAGGTCGCGTTGGTCAAACAGCGTCTGCCAGTCATTGTCGGGCGCTCGTTCTCCAAACTCCACGGCCTCGCAGGTCATCGCATCGGCTACGTGGTCACGACGCCGGAGCTGGCGACGGCGCTGTCACACCGGCAGATGTCGAGCGTCAACTACCTCGGCGTGGCCGCCGCGCGCGCGTCGCTCTTCGAAACAACCTTCCACGCGTGGAGCCTGCGCAAGATCCGCGAGGGGCGTGCCCGCTTCTGCACGTTGCTCGACGAACTCGATCTGCGCTACGTTCCGTCACACGGAAATTTCGTCTTTCACCGCACCGGGATCCCCATGGCGGATTTCCAGGCGACGATGAAGGAGCGCGGTTTCCTCGTCGGCTGGCCGCACGCGCCCGCCGCACGCTACCCCGACTGGTGCCGCGTGAGCATCGGCACCGACGACGAGATGAAGCAGTATGCCGTCGCCATGCGCGACGTCTTCCGGCGGCCTGCGGCCTGACCTCGGGCGGGCTGGGTGTAGCCGGGCTCGTTGAGCCCGGTCCGATGCGCGGATCAATGCCCTCGATCCCCGGCCTCAGCGAGGCCAGCTACAACGCATGTCGATCTCCGGCTTACCAGCCGTAGTTGCGCTTGATGCGCAGGGGCTCGTAGAGCTCCGAGCGCAGCTCGGTGATGAAACGGCTGGGCGTGAGCAGCATGCCGCCCGGGCCGGCGCGGGTCGCGACCTTGGGGTAGCAGAGGTACAATTCGTTTTTCGCGCGCGTGACCGCGACGTAGAACAGGCGGCGCTCTTCCTCGACATCACCGGCCTCGATCGAGCGGCGGCCGGGGAACTGGCCGTCAGCGAGGCCGATGATGAACACGACGTCGTACTCGAGACCCTTGGCCTGGTGCACGGTCGTGAGTTTGATCGCCTCCGCCTCCGGATCGACCTGCCGGTCGCTCGTCTCGCTGTTGAGCAGCACGATCTGCGCGAGGAAATCCTGCATTGTCTCGTAGCGTCCGGCGAAGCCGACCAGCGCCTTCAATTCATCAAGGCGGTCGACGTAGTCGGCGAACGCGCCCTTGAGGTAGTCGCCGTACCAGCCGTCAATCGCGTTGGTGACGGCATCGGACGGCGTGCCGGTGCGCATCGTGGCGGCGACCTGCGCGAGTGATGCGCAAAAATGCTCCCAGTCCGGCTTTGCGTCCTTGGCGACCTTGGACTTCACGTCGTCGGTCGCGAGGGCATCGATGAAGTCGCGCTTCATCATCTGCGCATGCTCGCGCGCGGTGGCGTGGATCTTCTGCGCGCCTTTCTCGCCGATCTTCGGCAGCAGGACGGCGATGCGCTGCCAGGCCAGCTCGTCGCTCGGGTTGTAGACAAAGCGCAGCAGCGCCACGAGGTCGCGGACATGCTGGCGCTCGAAGAATTTCACGCCGCTCGTGATGTGATACGGGATGCCGGCGCGGGAAAGCCCGAGCTGGACCTCGAGCGCGAGGAAGTGGGATCGGTAGAGAATCGCGATTTCGTTGGCGGCGACACCTTCGTCCTCGGTCAGGGCGCGGATGCGTTTGAGGACGAATTCGGCCTGCTCGCGGTCGTCCATGGTCTGCACGACCATCGGCTTCTGTGAATTGGCGCGGGCGGCGCGGAGTTCCTTGTCGAAGTGCCGTCCCTTGGGCTGGGCCTCGAGCACGCCGTTGGCGAGATTCAGGATCTGCGGGGTGGAGCGATAATTGGTCTCGATCCGGTGGATGACCGTGCCCGGGTGGCGGTCCGGGAACGACATGATGTTTTCGAAATCCGCTCCGCGCCACGAGTAGATGCACTGCGCATCGTCGCCGACTGCCATGACGCAGTGATGCGGGGCGATCGCGTCGATGATCTGCGCCTGGATCGTATTCGTGTCCTGGTACTCGTCGACGAGGACGTAACGGAAGCGCTGCGCAAAGTACGCCGCGACCTCCGGTGACTTGGTCACCAGATCGAGCCAGAACTCCAGCAGGTCGTCGTAGTCACACACGTTCTGCTCGCGCTTCTTTTTTGCGTAGGCTGCGGCGAAGACCGGGAGGCGATGGGAAATCTCCGCGTAGTGCGGGAAGGACTGGGTGACGGTCTCGGCCAGCGTGAGCTGGGTGTTGCGTGCGAGGGAGAGCACGCTGAAGAGCGGGCCGGGGCGCGGGTTGACCTTGTCCTTGAAGAACAGTCGATCGCTTTCCTCGACAGCCTGTTTGAGCAGGCTCTCGGATTCCTCGGCATCGAGGATGGTGAACGTCTTGGGCAGCTGGATCGCCTCGCCGAACATCCGCAAGGCACGATGGCCGAGGGAGTGAAACGTCCCGCCCCAGAATCGGGAGGGTTCGACGCCGGTGAGGTCATGCACGCGATGGAGCATTTCCTTGGCCGCCTTGTTGGTGAAGGTGAGCAGGAGGATCTCCCCGGGCTTCACGCCCTGGGACAGCAGGTAGGCGACGCGGTAGGTGAGGGTGCGCGTCTTGCCCGAGCCGGCGCCGGCGAGCACGAGGATCGGACCGGCGGGCGCGGTCACGGCGGCGTACTGCTCGTCATTGAGCGCGGCGCGAAAATCGATCGGAGGAACGCCGTTCGGGGTTCGCGGGCTGTCGAGGGAGAAATCCATGGAACGCACTGACGCTCAGGCAAAGCGGCGCCGAGGCAAAGCCCAAATCACGGGGCATGGGGAATGCCTGTGTCCTGACGGGAATACGTAGAGATGCGAAGGTCCGGGCTGCGTCCCTGTCTTGCGGCTGGGCGGTCAATGGCCAACCTCCAGTCATGCACTTCCGTCGTCCGCTCATCGGCGTGGTCCTGTTTTCCCTAGCGATGGCCGCACTGCCTGCGGCGCCCTGGCAGAAGGGCGACAAACTCGAGATCAAGTGGGGGAGCACGTGGTACAAAGGCGAGGTCGTCGAAGTCGATGGCGACCGCTATAAAGTTCGCTACGACGGCTACAGTTCGGCGTGGGATGAGTGGGCGACGGCCGAGAAACTGCGCGACCTCAACGCTCCGGCTGCTCCCGCGGCTGGCTCTCCCGGTGCAGCTCCGGCTGCCGTGGGTCCGTGGAAGGTGGGTGACCGGGTGGAGGCGATGTCAGCCGGGGCCTGGTACAAAGCCACTGTCACCGTGGTGGAGACGAATCGCGTCCGGGTGACCTACGATGGCTATGCAAGCTCCTCGGACGAATGGGTTCAGCTCGGCAGTGTGCGCAAGCTGGAGTCCCGCGCGGTCGTGGCAGAGCCAGCGCCCAAGACCTTTGCCTTTCCGGCCCGCCCCGCGGGCGCGACGGCGGGCCTCGATGGCGTGTGGCTGCGCGTGGAGACCTATTTTTTTGGCACCAGCCTGAGCATCAACAACGAAGGCTGGTTTTTCACGCCTAATGGCCGGGTGAGCAAGTCGCCGACCGGCGGATTCGATCCCAAGGCCTTTGCCACGACCGAGCAGGCGCGGGACTCTGATGGGACCTACTGGATCGCCGACGGGAAATTGACCATCGCCTGGGCGAAGGGATCGAAACCGACGGTCTACTCCTTTGGACGGAAAGGGGCCGAACTCGTCATCTCCGGTATCGGTGCCACCCCGGTGCAGGGCATGAAGAAAGGCTGGCGTGCAGACGTGGCTTACGAAGGGGGCGCCTCGATTGGCGGCGGCGCGCTCGCGTCATCGACCACGATCATTTTCCGCAAGGACGGCACCTACAGTCGCGACTCGATCGGCAGCATCAGCTCGGCCGGTACCCGGGTGGAGGTTTCCGCCTATTCACAGGCGAGCGAGGCCGGAAAATATGAATTCGATGGCTACACGCTGACGTTGACCCAAAAAGACGGCGTGGTCTCGAAGTACACGGTCTTCGCGTTCAGCGACCGCGACCAGCAGGGAGCGCCGGAGTACCTCTGGCGCGATGGCGGGATGATGCGCCGGCAGTGAGTGCCGGAGGAAGGGACGGATGGGACTGAGGCGACCTAGGGGACCTATAAGTCCCATCCGTCCCATCGGTCCTATTCCTAGAGCACGACGAGATCGTTGCGGTGCACGATCTCGAGCCGCTTGCGCCCGGGGAACAACGGCTTGAGCTGCTCGCTGGTCTTGCCGGCGGACGAGCTCACCTCGTCGTCACCAAACGCCGCGATGCCGCGGGCAAACACGACCCCCGTGGGATCGACGATGTCGACGATGTCGCCCGCGTCGAACGCGCCACGCACACCCGTGATGCCGATCGCCAGCAGACTGCGGCCCTGCTCGCGCAAGACGGGCACGGCGCGCTCGTTGACCTGGATTGAACCCTGCGGGCGCTGGAAGTAGGCGAGCCAGCGCTTCTTCGATTCCATGGGCAGGCCGCTGGGTACGAAGAACGTGCCGGGGCTGCGGCCGCTGAAAAGCTTGGTGAGGATGCCGGGCTCGGCGCCGCTTGCGATGAACACGCCGCAGCCGGACTTGGTTGCGAGCTTGGCCGCGGTGATCTTGGACACCATGCCGCCGACGGCGGTCTCGCTGGTCGTGCCGCCGGCCATCGCCTCGATCGTGGGTGTGATCTTCTCGACCACGGGAACGATCTCGCCGGTGCCCTTCATGTCGATCAGGCCCGGCGCAGTGGAAAGGATCACGAGGTACTGGGCGCGGGCGAGGCTCGCGACCATGGCGGACAAGGTGTCGTTATCACCGAACTTGATCTCGGCGGCGCTGACCGTGTCGTTCTCGTTGATCACGGGAATGGTCCCGTAATCGAGCATCTCCTGCAGCGCGGCGGCCACGCCGAGGTAGCGGCTGCGCACGCGGAGATCGTCGTGCGTGAGGAGAATCTGGGCGACCGTCAGGTGGTGCGGTTCGAAGCCGCGCTGCCACGTCTGCATGAGCAGACTCTGGCCGATCGCGGCGCACGCCTGCTTCTTGGCGACATCGGGCGGGCGCTTCTTCAAGCCAAGGCGGCCCATGCCGAGACCGACGGCGCCGGAGGAAACGACGATGACCTCGGTGCCCTGGGCGCGGAGCGCGGCGATCTGCTCGCAGACCTCGGCGATGCGCGCGGTGTTAAGCTGGCCGACGCCAGACGTGAGCACGCCGGTGCCGAGCTTGATGACGACGCGCTTGAGGCGGGAGCCGGCGGGAAGCGGGGAGGGAGGGGCCATGGACGGAGGCGCGGCGGAAATGGGCCGCAGCGAGGCCGGAGGGCGGACCGCACGCGGCGGCCGCCCGGCGACTCAGACGGCGAGGAGTTCCTTTTCCTTCACGGCGAGGTGCGTCGCGATCTCGGCGATCGCCTTGTCAGTGGCGGTCTGGATTTCCTTCTCCGTCCGCTTGGTCTCGTCCTCGGGCAGCTTGGCCTTCTTGAGGACCTCAAGCGCATCGCGGCGGGCATTGCGCACATGGACGCGGCCCTCCTCGGCGAGGCGATTGGCAACCTTGACGAATTCCTGACGACGCTCGCGCGTCATCTGGGGCAGCGGCACGCGGACCACGAGGCCGTCGACCGAGGGATTGAATCCGAGATTGGCGACTTGGATGCCCTTTTCGACGGACTTGAGGAGGCCGCGATCCCATGGCTGCACGACGATCATGTGCGCGTCGGGCGTGGTGATGGCGGCGCACTCCTTGAGGCGCATGGCCGTGCCGTAGGCGTCAACCATGACCCCCTCGAGCATGGACGGGTTGGCCTTGCCGGTGTGGATCGAGCTGAACTCATGCAGCGTGTAATCAACGGCCTTCTTCATCTTGGCCTGGGCATCTGCGAGAATGGGTGAGGGCATGGTGGGAAAGAGATTAGCTTTTAAGCGGAACGATGCGGCTGCCAAGGGTCAACTTTGGACACCGGTGGCTCATTCTGGTGCGGTCGAAGGTCCTTGTAGCCGGCCTCGCTGAGGCCGGACCGGGGTCAGCGACCCCGTCTACATCCTGAATGAAGGGGCAAACGCTGTTGGGAGCCTGGGGGCGGCTCAGCCGTGGACGAGCGTGCCGACCTTCTGGCCCGTGACCGCCTTCTGGATCGCGTGCGGGTCGTTGAGGTCGAAGACCAGGATCGGCACGTTGTTGTCGAGGCAGAGGGAGAACGCGGTCGAGTCCATGACGTTCAGCCGCTGACGGAGGGCGTCGATGAAGGTGATTTCCTCGTAGCGGACGGCATCCGGGAACTTCTTCGGGTCCTTGTCGTAGATGCCATCGACCTTGGTCGCCTTGAAGATGACCTCGGCGCCCATCTCGGACGCACGCAGGGCGGCGGTGGTGTCGGTGGAGAAATAGGGATTGCCCGTGCCGGCGACGAAGATGACGACGCGGCCCTTCTCGAGGTGGCGCATGGCGCGGCGAAGGATGAAGGGCTCGGCGACCTGGTTCATTGGGATCGCGCTCTGGACGCGCGTGGTGACGCCCATTTTTTCAAGGCAATCCATGATCGCGAGACCATTGATCACGGTGGCCAGCATGCCCATGTAGTCGCCCGTCGTGCGGTCGACGCCGCGCTTCTCGCCCTGGAGACCGCGGAAGATGTTGCCGCCACCGATCACGACACAGACCTGCACGCCGAGATCGTGAATTTCCTTCACCTGCGAGCAGACGTGCTCGAGGACCTTGGCATCGAGGGGGTCGCTGCCTTTGCCACGCAGCACTTCGCCGCTGAGCTTCAGGACGATGCGTTTATACTTAACGGAGGGACTGGCGGATGCCGACGTGACACTCATGCCGGGAGAAAACGTGCGCCCCTCCGGCCCGTCAATGGCCGAGATTGATCGCGAAGCGCGAGAATGGCGGAACGAAGTTTCCCTTTAGGGGATTGACCGGAGCAATCGTTTGCACGGAAGTGATTGCACCGCCAATCAGCGCCCGGCTCAGGGTCTGTTTTGCGCTTCCTTCCTTATTGATTGCACCATGGTAAGTCTGACCGATGTTGCCAAGCTGGCCGGGATTTCGATCGCCACCGTTTCGCGGGCGATCAGTCATCCAGAAAAACTTGCGCCAGAAACGCTTACGCGGGTGAAGGCGGCGATGGCGGAGCTCAATTACCGTCCGAATCGCGTGGCGCGTCGCCTGCGCCAGCGGAGCGGACGACGTCACCTGTTGGGGTTGATCATCCCCGATATCCAGAACCCGTTTTTCGCGGAGATTGCACGCGGCGTGGAAGACGTGGCGTACGCGAACGAGTTTGCGGTAATGCTGTGCAATTCCGACGAGAATTTGAAGAAGGAGGCGTTTTATTTGGGGGTCATGCAGTCGGAATCGGTCGATGGCATCATCCTTCCGCCCATCAATGATCACGATCCGGCGATCATCCGGTTGGCGGCGGCCGGCATGCCGATCGTCAGCGTGGACCGAAGTCTGGTGAACTCCTCGATCGACAAGGTCGAGGTCGACAATCGCCAAGGCGCCTTTGAGGCCGTCGATCACCTGCTTCGTTTGGGACACAAGCGGGTGGCGATGATCGCGGGTCGTCAAAACGTGTCGACCAGTCGCGAACGCCGGCTCGGCTATGAAGATGCGCTGGCAGCGCACAACATCCCGCTGCGCGAAGACTACATCCGCACAGGCGATTACAAGCAGGCGAGCGGCCATGCGCTGGCGGACGAACTGCTCACGCGTGCCCCGCGACCGACGGCGCTCTTCGTTTCCAACAACCTGATGACCGTTGGCGCGATGGAAGCCATCCACAAGCGGGGACTGCGCATCCCTGAGGATGTGGCGATCATCGGCTTCGACGATCTGCCTTGGGCTGAAGCGCTCGATCCGCCTCTGACCGTGGTGCGGCAACCGGCCTACGAGGTGGGGCGCTCCGCGGCGGAACTCTTGCTCAAGCGGCTCTCGGATCCGTCGGCTCCAGCTGCCTGGCTCCGCTTGCGCCCGAAGTTAATTTTACGCAGTTCCTGCTAAATTTCATGGAGTTAGGATTTTTTCGGGTTTTAAGTAAACGTTTACATTGATTTTTGCCCCGCGTTTGCTTTCGTGGCGCCCATCGGTCTTTACCCCGGCCGTTTTACCCCCGCTCTCCATGCGTTTACCCCTTGGTCTGTGCTGTGCCTTGGCTGCCCTGTCGGTTGGAAACGTCGACCTGCTCGCGCAACCCGCGACGCCGCCGCGGCTCGCCGTGGTGATCAGCGTGGACCAACTGCGCTACGACTATCTCGATCGGTTTAACACGCACTTTTCCAGCGACGGTTTTCGGCGCCTCCGCGAAGGCGGGGCTGATTTTACGGATGCGCATTATCGTCATGGCGTGACGAAGACGGCGCCTGGCCATGCGCTCATCCTCAGCGGCGTGCATGCCAACGTGAGCGGCATTGTGGGCAATGAGTGGGTCGATCTGGGCAGCCTGCAGACGGTCGCTTCCGTCGAGGATCCAACCTCGCCCCTGGTCGGCGCGGAGGTTCGTCCCGGGCGTTCGCCCGGGGGTGTGATCGAAGCCAAAGAGGGCCGATCACCGCGCCGCTTTGAGGCTACGACGGTGGGGGACGGCCTCAAGCTGCGCTACGGCCCGCAGTCCCGCGTGATCTCCGTCGCCAACAAGGACCGCTCCGCGATCCTGATGGGTGGCCGGATGGCGGACGGGGTCTTCTGGATCGATCGGGGACGCTTTGTGAGCTCGCAGTACTATGGTTCGACCCTCCCGGCGTGGGTCGAGGCCTTCAACGGCGAGCGGCGGATCGAGGCCGCGTTCGGCCAGGAGTGGACGCGCACGCTGCCGCCTGCCGCCTATGAGGCCCTCGGGCCCGATGACGCGCCCGGCGAGGCGACGATCGCGGGCTTCGGCCCCACCTTTCCCAAGCGCATTGACGGCGGGGCGGCCACGATCACGGATGACTTCTACGAGGCCTATACGATGACCCCGCTCTACACCGAGCTGCTCGGGGAATTCGCGAAACTCGCGGTGCGTTCCGAAAAGCTGGGGACCCGGGCCGGCACCGATCTGCTTTGCATCGGCTTCTCCCAACTCGACCACAGCGGGCACAACTGGGGCCCGGATAGTCATGAAGTCCTGGATACGCTGGTGCGGATGGACCGCGTGATCGCCGGACTCCTGCGCTTCCTTGATGACGAGGTGGGGGCGGGCCGCTACGTGGTCGTCCTGACTGCGGACCATGGCGTCGCGCCGCTGCCGGAGCGGGTGCTCGCCTTCAATCGCGACGTCCCGGCGGGCCGGTTGAACATGAAGTCGATCGACCAGACGGTCTCGTCCGCCCTCGACGCGGCGTTTGGCGCACCCGACGCGAACCACTACTGGATGATCCGCGACGGCTTTGGTTTTCATCTCCGTCCCGAGATCCTCAAGGCCAAGGGAATCACGCTTGAGGCCGCCGCCGCGGTGGTGCAGGGAGCGCTCGCCGCCCGGCCCGAGATCAGCCTCGTTTATACGCGGGCGGACTTTGCCTCCGGGCGTCGGCTCGATCCGATCGGCGAGCGGATGCGGCTGAGCTATCACGCGAAGCGCAGTCCCGATGTCGTTTATGTGACAAGGCCGTTCTTCTTCGACCGCAGTCCTTACGGGGTGAATCACGGGTCGCCCTACAATTACGACTCCCACGTTCCCCTGTTGTGGTACGGAGCCGGCGTCCCGGCTGGCCGGCGGTCCGAGCCGGCCGGGGTTGACGACCTCGCCCCGACGCTGAGCAAGCTCCTTGGCCTGCCTGCGCCGCCCCAGGCAGAGGGTCGCCAGCTGTTCTGAGTCGGTGTCGCTCTCTCCCTCCATGGCCACCGAGTGTCCGCTTCTTCGCATGACCGGGGTATCCAAACGATATCCGGGGGTAGTCGCCTTGGACGGGGTCGACCTGGAGGTGCGTAAAGGCGAGGTGCACATCCTGCTCGGGGAGAACGGCGCCGGGAAATCGACGTTGATGAAGATCCTGGCCGGGGCCGTCCGGCGGGATGAAGGCACCATCGAGATTGACGGTGTCCCGCTCGATGAACCGGGGCCGCGGGCGGCGCAGGCGGCCGGGGTCAGCATCATCTACCAGGAATTCAACCTCATCCCACACCTCACGGTGGCGGAGAATATTTTCCTCGGTCGCGAGCGCGGCCTCGGCTTCCCCGGTGTCATTGATCAGGGCTGGATCTTCCGCGAGGCGGAACGCCGGCTGACCGACTTGGGCGTCGCGATCGACGCCCGTGCGGTGGTCGATGATCTCGGTGTGGCCGAACAGCAGATGGTCGAGGTGGCCAAGGCCCTTTCCATCGACGCCAAGGTGCTGGTCATGGATGAGCCGACCTCCGCACTGACGGACAAGGAGATTGTCCGGCTGTTCAGCGTCATCCGTGGCCTTCAGGCCCGGGGCGTCGCGGTGATCTACATTTCTCACCGGATGGAGGAGCTGTTCCAAATTGGCGATCGGGTCACCGTTCTGCGCGACGGTCGCCTGATCGGCACTCGGACCATTCGGGATACGACGATGGACGGCCTGATCCAGATGATGGTCGGTCGCGACCTGACGGAAAAATTTCCGAAGCGGGCCGTTACGCCGGGCGAGGAATTGCTCAAGGTCGAGGGTCTGGCGCGGCGCGGTGTGCTGCACGACATTTCATTCACCCTCCGTCGAGGCGAGGTCGTGGGCCTGGCCGGACTGATGGGATCGGGCCGCACCGAGCTCGCGCGGGCCATCTTTGGAGCGGATCCGATTGATGCCGGCTCGATCCGCATTCGCGGACGGGAGGTGAAAATCGATTCACCGCGGGCCGCGATCCACGCCGGGGTGGGGTTCCTCACCGAGGACCGCAAACGTCAGGGACTCGTTCTCGCCCTCTCCGTCACGGAGAATGTCTGCCTCGCCAATGTGAACCGCATGGCGACCGCCGGGTGCATGCATCTCGCGCAGGAGGAGTCCGCGGCCCAGCGCTACATTACCGACCTGCGGATCAAGACGCCGGGGGCTGCGCAGCGCGTGATGAACCTCAGCGGGGGCAACCAGCAGAAAGTCGTGCTCGCGAAGTGGCTGTGCCGCGAGACGGAGATCCTGCTGTTCGACGAGCCGACCCGCGGGATCGACGTCGGTTCCAAGGTCGAGATCTACCAGTTGATCAATCGCCTTGCCGCCGAGGGCAAGGCGATCCTCATGATCTCCTCGGAGCTGCCCGAGATCCTGGGCATGAGCGACCGGATCCTCGTGATGAACCGGGGTCGGATCGCCGGTGAATTTCAGGCCGCTGCGGCCACCCAAGAGTCCCTGCTGCAGTGTGCACTGGCTTCTTCGCATCCATGAAAATCCCTCCGGTCATCGCCTCGCACGCCCGCCAGTTTGGAACGCTGCTCGTGTTCATGGTGCTGTGCGTGGTCCTGACGGTGCTCACGCCTCACTTCCTCACCGTTTCGAACCTGCTCAACGTCGCCCAGCAGACGTCGATCAATGCGGTCATCGCGGTGGGCCTCACCTACGTCATCATCTCGGCCGGCATCGATCTCTCGGTCGGATCGATCGTGGCGTTTTCCGGTGTTGTCATGGCCGGTGCGCTCCAGGCGGGCTGGCCCGTCGCCGCTGCCGTGCTGACCGGCCTCGCTGTCGGGACGGGTTGCGGGATCGTGAACGGCCTGCTGATTGCCTTCGGTCGACTGCCTCCGTTCATCGCCACACTCGGCATGATGAGTGTCGCCCGCGGTCTCGGGCTGCTCCACACAGACGGCCGTCCGGTGTCCGGCTTCGGCGACGCGTTTCGCTGGTTGGCCAATGGCGAAGTGGTCGGAGTGCCCGTGCCGGTGCTGATCATGCTCGGCGTCTATGCCGCGGCGCACTTTGTCCTGCGGAGAACAAAGTTTGGCCGCTATGTCTTTGCGATCGGCGGCAATGAGGAGGCCTCGCTGCTGTCCGGGGTGCCGGTCGCGGCCTACAAGGTCGCGGTTTACGCGGTCTCCGGTCTGCTCGCGGCGCTCGGCTCGGTTCTGCTCACCGCGCGGCTCAACTCGGCCCAGCCGATTGCGGGCATCAACTACGAACTCGACGCGATCGCCGCGACCGTGATCGGCGGCACCAGCCTGATGGGCGGCCAGGGGTCGGTCATCGGGACGCTCATTGGCGCGCTGATCATGGGCGTACTGCGAAACGGCCTCAACCTGCTCGGCGTGTCCTCCTTTTTCCAACAGGTCGTGATCGGCGCCGTGATCATCGCGGCTGTCCTGCTCGATACGGTTTTCAAACGTCAGAAACGCTAAACCCCGCCCCGCATGAAACTCCCTTCCACCCTGTGGCGCGCTGCCGGCGCCAGCCTTGCCCTCCTTCTCGCCGCCGGCTGCGGCCGCACCCCTGAGACTGCCGCCGGCGCCGATGGCCGCCCGACAGTCGCTCTCGTGGTCAAGACCCTCAATAATCCCTTCTTTATCGACATGCAGAAGGGCGCGGAGGAGGCCGCCAAGGCCCTCAATGCGAATCTCCTCGTCCAGGCCGCCGAGCGTGAGGTCGATGTCGAGCGGCAGATGCAGATCGTCGAGAACCTCATTCAGCGCAAGGTCAGCGCCCTGCTCATCACCCCCAGCGGTTCGCGGGAGATTGTCTCGGCGATCGTGAAGGCGAACAAGGCGGGCATCCCGGTGATCATCCTCGATACCCGGGCCGATGCGGCCGCCCTCACGGCGGCGGGCGGATCGGTGGCCGCCTTTATCGGTTCGGATAACTACGAGGGCGGCCGCATCGCCGGCGAGCACCTCGTGGCGCGCATGAACGGCAAGGCCACCGTCGCCGTCCTCGAGGGCATCCCGGGACACGAGACCGGCGACGCACGCTTGCGCGGATTCCGCGAGGCGCTCAAGGCGCACCCCGAGATGAAGATCGTGGTCTCCCAACCCGCCAACTGGGAGCGCGATCTCGGCTACAACGTGACGCAGAACCTGCTCCAGGCCCACCCGGGCGTGAACGCGCTTTTTGCCGCGAGTGACCTGATGGCGCTCGGCGCGACCGAGGCCATCGCCGCTGCAGGAAAGACCGGGCAGATTGCGGTGGTCGGCTTCGACGCGATCGACGAGGCCCGCGCGGCGATCAAGAGCGGGGCGATGGCGGGCTCGATTGCTCAGAGCCCGGCCCAGATGGGCCGAATGGGCGTGGAGGCCGCCGTGAAGCTCCTGGGTGGCGGAACGCTCACGCCGGAAATCGCGGTGCCGATCGAGTTGATCAAATAATACCTGTCCCCTTTCTCCCCATGAACAAGCTCATCAACGTTGGTGTCGTCGGCCTCGGCCGTCTCGGCAGCCTCTATGCTCACTATTTCACCTCGCGCATTCCGGGGGCCCGGCTCCACGCAGTGTCCGACGTGCGGCTCGATGTCGCCCAGCGCGTCGCCGCAGAGACCGGCGCCGCCCGGGCCTACGCCAGTTACCACGAACTCGTGAACGACCCGGCGGTCGATGCCGTGATCGTCATGACGCCGACCAAGCTCCACGGCGAGGTGGTCCTCGCCGCCGCCGCGGCCAAGAAGGCGATCTTCTGCGAAAAGCCGCTTTCCGTTGATGTCGCGGAAGGCGAGGCGATGAAGGCCGCGGTGGCGCGGCACGGCGTGTTCTTCCAACTCGGCTTCATGCGCCGCTTCGACCGCGCCTATGCAGCAGCGAAGAAGAAGATCGATGCCGGGCACATCGGAAAGCCGGTGATCTTCAAGTCCTCCTCGAAGGACCAGCTGCCGCCGCCCGTCGAGTACCTGCGCCCGGCCAACAGTGGCGGGCTCTTCCTCGACATGGGCATCCATGATTTCGATCTCGCGCGGTGGTACATGGGCGAGGTGACCAGCGTGCACAGCATCGGCAACTCAATCGCCTTTCCGGAGATCAGCGGAGTGGGGGATGTGGAGAACGGTCTCACGTCGCTGACGTTTCAATCCGCAGCCATTGGCACCGTCGCCCTCAGCCGCATCGGCATTTATGGCTACGGCATCCACACCGAGATCGTCGGCACCGAGGGCACCCTGCAGATCGGCTACGACCGCGAAACGGCGGTGCTGGTGATGACCAAGGATGTCATCTCGCATGATACCATCCCGGGTTTCTACGAGCGATTTGAGCAGGCCTACATCACGCAACTGATCAACTTCATCGAGAACCTCCGGCAGGGCCGGCCGGCGCCGATCGTCTGCGATGATGGCATTGGCGCGCAGAAGATTGCCCTGGCCGCCACCCGCTCACTCCACAGTGGCAAGACCGAGACGGTGGGGTGAGCCCCGATTTCCGCCGCCCCGCCACCCGCTTTCACCCACCTTTTTGACTTTACTCCACGCGCTGGCTGCAAAACGATGAAATCGTTTACATCGTCCGTGTTTCGTGCCTGACCCCATGACCCCTCGCGCGCTCGCCTCCTGTCTGTGCAAGGCCCCTTCGCTGTCGTTTCCCATTGGATACACCCCGATCACCCGCGAGGGTGCGGCGGCCAACCGGGGCGGTTTCGATGCCGGCGTGGATTTCGGCATTCGTCGCTTTCGTCGCGGCGAACGCGTCAATGCGCAGTCCCGCAAGGAGACGCTGTGGATCCTCCTGAAGGGGGCGGCCACGATCACGCTGGAGGGCTTCACGAGCACGGTCGCGCGCGGCTCCGTTTTCGACGAGGGCCCGACGGCGATCCACGTGGGGCCGGGCGTTCCAGTCTCGGTCGTGGCCGGCTCGGTCGGGGCGGAGTGGGCCGTCGCGGCCACCACCAATGCGCGTCCGGTGGCTTCGCGCCTGTATCGGAGCGATGAATTCGCCTCGGAAAACCGCGGAGCTGGCCTGGCTCAGGGGGCCTGCCAGCGTCTGGTGCGGACGATCTTCGATCATCGTTCGCGTCCTGATTCGAATTTCGTCGTGGGCGAGGTCGTGAATCTGCCCGGGCGCTGGTCCAGCTATCCGCCTCACCACCATCCCCAGCCGGAGATCTACCACTACCGCTTCACTGAACCGCAGGGCTACGGCCATGCCGAGGTGGGGGAGACCGTTTTCAAGGTGCGCCAGGGGGATACGACCAAGATCCCGGGCGGACTCGACCACGCCCAGGTCTCCGCGCCGGGTTATGGGATGTACTACCTGTGGATCGTGCGGCACCTCCCGCGCCGGCCCTACAAGGGTTTCACCTTCACCCCGGCCCACACCTGGCTGCTCGATCCCGCCCGGCAGGGCTGGCAGCCCGCTTCCTCTCTCCTGACATGAAAACTGTTCGTACCACCACCGCGGCGGCCTTTGTTCGCTTCCTCCAGGCCCAGTACATCGAGCGCGACGGCGTCGAGCACCGCCTGATCAACGGCATCTTTGGCATTTTTGGCCACGGTAACGTGACCGGCTTCGGCCAGGCGCTCGAGGAATTCGGCGGCAAGGCCCTCCCTTACTATCAAGCGAAGAACGAGCAGGCGATGGTGCATACCGCCGTTGCCTACGCCAAGACCCGGCGTCGTCTCGGCACCCTCGCGTGCACGAGTTCGATTGGGCCCGGCGCCACGAACATGATCACCGGCGCCGCCACCGCCACCGTGAACCGCCTGCCCGTCCTCCTGCTGCCCGGTGACATCTTTGCCAACCGCCGTCCGGCCCCGGTGCTGCAGCAGCTGGAGAACCCCGGCAGTCAGGATATCAGTGTAAACGATTGCTTCCGGCCGGTCTCGAAGTACTGGGATCGTCTCAATCGACCGGAACAGATCCTCACGGCGCTGCCGGAGGCCATGCGTGTGCTCGCGGATCCGGCTGAGACCGGCGCCGTGACCATCGCGCTGCCCGAGGATGTGCAGGCCGAGGCCTTTGACTGCCCGGAGTCCTTTTTTGAGAAGCGCGTGTACCGCATTCTCCGCACCGCTCCGCCGGCCGCGCAGCTGCGCGAGGCGGCGGCCCTGTTGCGCAAGGCCCGGCGTCCGCTGGTCATCGCCGGCGGCGGGGTACACTACTCCGATGCTTCCGCGGCGTTGCGCGCGTTCGCGGAGGCCACCGGCATCCCGGTCGCGGTTT
Organism: Opitutaceae bacterium; assembly: GCA_036401075.1. Classification (GTDB taxonomy): domain Bacteria; phylum Verrucomicrobiota; class Verrucomicrobiia; order Opitutales; family Opitutaceae; genus CAMAXB01. The sequence goes on along the minus strand of DASWVY010000011.1, from coordinate 72,767 downwards.
CGCAGGCCGGCAAGGGCGCGCTGCTCGAGTCGCATTCGCTGGGGCTCGGGGCGGTCGGGGTCACCGGCACCCTTGCGGCCAACCGGATCGCGACGGAGGCCGACGTGATCATCACCGTCGGGACGCGGCTCAGCGACTTCACCACGGCCTCCAAGGCCCAGTTTCAACATCCCGGCGTGCGCTTCATCGGCATCAACGCGCAGGCAATGGATGCCCACAAGCACGGCGCGCTGCCCCTGGTGGGAGATGCTCGCGCAACGCTCGATGCCCTGCGCAAGGCGCTCGGCGGATGGAGCGCGCCGGCCGCACATCGCCGCGCCGTTGCCGCCGCGCGGGCCGACTGGGAGAAGCCGTGGCGTGACATGACGTCCCCGCGCCGCAAGGCGGCGGACGGCCGCATATACCAGAGTGAAGTCCTGGGCATCGTTAACGCCTTCTGTGGTCCCGACTCCACGGTGGTCCACGCGTCGGGTGGCATCCCGGGCGACATCCACAAGCTCTGGCGGGGCAAGTCCGACACCGACTACCACTCCGAGTACGGGTATTCCTGCATGGGCTACGAGATCGCGGGTGCGTTGGGGGTGAAGCTCGCCGCGCCGAAACGCGAAGTCTACGCCCTCGTGGGTGACGGCAGTTACCTCATGTTGAACCATGAGATCGTCACGGCCGTGCAGGAAGGACTCAAGATCACGGTCGTCGTCCTCGACAATCACGGCTTCGGTTGCATCCACAACCTGCAGCGGGGCTCGGGCGGACGCAGCTTCGGCAACGAGTTCCGCCTGCGTGAGGGCGCCCGCCTCGTGGGTTCTCCGGTCCCCGTGGACTACGCGGCCAATGGCCGCAGCTTGGGCGCGACGGCCTTCACCGCGCATGACGCCGCTTCGCTGCGCGAAGCGCTCGCCGCGGCCCGTGCGGAGAAGGGCCCCACGTTGATCTACGTGCCGGTGACGCCGACCTCCGTGATGCAGGCCTACTCGTGGTGGGATGTCCCGCCGGCGGCCGTGTCGGGCGTTGACGGCGTCCGGAAGGCCCGGGCCGCCTACGAAAAGGGCATTCGCAAGCAACGTTTCCACTACTGATCCCATCGATGAGCTCCCCCGCCATCCCTCCTTCCCGCGTGCAGCTCAAGGGCTGCTCCGTCGGGGCCAATCCCATCATCTGGAGCAACGACGACTTCAGCGAGCTCGGCGGCGAGCTGACGTTGGAGCGCTGCCTGTCCGACATGCGCGACGCCGGCTATGCCGGATCCGAACTCGGGAATAAGTATCCGCGCACGGCGGATGCGCTCGGAAAGGTGCTCGCCGCGCACCAGCTCCGGCTGGTCAGCGGCTGGCACAGCACCCACTTCGCCGAGCGAAGCCTGGCCGACGAGGAAGCTGCCTTTCGTCGGCACCTTGACCTGCTCTCCGCCCTGGGCGCCACGGTCGCGATCGTCGCCGAGTGCAGCCGTGCCGTGCACGGTCGCCGCGACGCGGCGCTGGGCTTTGGGGCCGCGGCGCTCGAGCTGACCGAAGCGGAGTGGCCCAAGGTTACATCGGGCCTGACCCGCCTCGCTGCGCTGACGGCGGAGCGGGGGATGAAGCTGGTCTATCACCATCACATGGGGACGGTCATCCAGTCGCGATCCTCGCTCGACCGCCTGCTCGCCGGCGTGCCGGCGATGCACCTCCTCTTCGATCCGGGCCATCTGGCGTTCGCTGGCATCGATCCGCTCGCCGTGCTCGCGGCCCACGGCCAACGCGTGGGCCATGTCCACCTGAAGAATGTCCGGCCGGCGATCGTGGAGCGGGCCACACGCGAACGCTGGTCGTTCTGCCGCGCCGTGACGGAAGGGGTCTTCACCATTCCCGGCGACGGAAAGCCGGGCGATGGTTCGGTCGACTTCCCCGCGATCTTCCAGGAGCTCGCGCGCCTGCATTACCGGGGCTGGCTCGTGGTCGAGGCGGAAGAGGATCCTGCCAAGGCCGAGCCCACCGCCAAGGCCCACCGGGCCCGGGCCTACGTCCGCGAGCACGCCGGCATCTGAACGCGTCCCTCCTTTCGCCACGCAACCTCCCGCATTTTTCCCTTACCACGATGACTCTCTCCCCAATGCAGCAGATGACCGCGCTGGGCGCGGACTGGTGGAATGATTCCGGCGTCCCCTCCGAACTCGCGGAGGCCGTCTCGTTCGGCGCCGTCGGCGGCACGTCGAATCCCGTGATCGTCTCCCAAGCGGTCAAGTCGAACCCGGACCTATGCAATCCGGTGATCGACCGGCTGGCCCGCGAGTTTCCGCTGGCGTCCGAGGACGAACTGGCCTGGCGGCTGATTCACACGCTCGCGCGCGAATCCGCCTCCAAGCTGACGCCTGTCTATGAGGCCTCCCGCGGGGTGAAGGGTTTCCTCTCGGTCCAGATCAGCCCGAAGCACTACGCCGACACGCCCGCGATGGTCGCCCAGGCGGTAGAACTGGCCAAACTCGCCCCGAACATCGCGATCAAGGCCCCGGCCACGCTTCAGGGCATTGCCGCGATGGAGGAGATGACGGCCCGCGGTATCCGCATCAACGCGACGGTCAGCTTCTCCGTCGCGCAGACCCTCGCGGTCGGGCAGGCGCTGGAGCGCGGCCTCAAGCGGGCGCGTGCGGCTGGCATCAACGCCGATGCCATCCACCCCTACATCACGCTGATGATTGGCCGCGTTGACGACCAGCTGCGGCGGGTCGCCGAGCGCGAAAAGATCGCGGTCAGCCCCGGCGTCATCGAATGGTCCGGTATCGCGGCCTTCAAGCAGGCGCACCGGCTTCTCCGCCAGCAGGGCCTGCCCGGCACGCTGCTCGCGGCCGCCTACCGCCACCAGGGCCACTGGTCCGAGATCATTGGCCGCGAGGTACTGCAAACCGTGCCCTACACCTGGTGGACCAAGTTCAACCAATCGGGCCATGTGCCGGCCCTGACCCTCGACCGCGAGGTCGACGACGCGATTCTCGCCGAGCTTCGCGCCAAGTTCCCCGATTTCGTCCGTGCGTACGAGGCCGACGGCATGAAGCCCGAGGAGTTCGTTCGCTACGGCGGCACCGTCCACACGCTCAATCAGTTCCTCGGCGGCTACGCCGACCTCGTCGCCCAGGTCCGCGGCCGGATCCTTCCGGTTTGAGCCTCGTTCTTCGCAACCCCTCCGTCCCTTTCTCTCATGTCTGATTCCTCCGCTCCCTCCCTGGCTCCCCTCTACATCAACGGCGAATGGCTGCGCCCGACGCAGCTGGACGCGACGCCCGTGCACAACCCATCGACGGGCGAGGTGATCGCCCGGACGCCGGTCGGCACCGCCGCTGAGGTCAATGCGGCGGTGGCAGCCGCCCATGCCGCGTTTCCCGGCTGGAGCGACACGCCTGCGGTCGAGCGGGCGCGTGTGCTCTTCCGCTACCGCGAGCTGCTCCTGCGCGATTTCGATGCGATTGCGGCCCTCATCTCGCGTGAACATGGCAAGACCCGGGGCGAGGCGCGCGGTGACCTGCAGCGGGGCCTCGAGGTTGTGGAGTTCGCGACCGGCATCCCGTCACTCCTCATGGGCGAGACGCTCGCCAACATCGCCCGCGGCATCGACTGCGAGACGATTCGCCACCCGGTCGGCGTCTGCGTGGGCATCACGCCGTTCAATTTCCCGGCGATGGTGCCGATGTGGATGTTCCCTGTCGCGCTCGCCTGCGGCAACACCTTCATTCTCAAGCCGAGCGAGAAGGTTCCGTTGACGGCCGTGCGCCTGACCGAGTTGTTGGTCGAGGCCGGCCTGCCCAAGGGCGTCTTCAACCTTGTGCACGGTGGCCGGGTGGCCGTGGACACGCTGCTCACGCACCCGAAGGTGCGGGCGGTCTCCTTCGTCGGCTCCACGGCCGTGGCGCGTTACATCTACGAGACGGGCACGCGACACGGGAAGCGCGTGCAGGCCGCGGGCGGAGCGAAGAACTTCATTCTCATCATGCCGGATGCCGACGTTGGCAAGACGATCGAGGGCGTGACGGGTGCAGCCTTCGGCTGTGCCGGCGAGCGCTGCATGGCGGGCTCCACCGCGCTGGTGGTGGGTGACGCCGTCAAGCGCGTGCTGCCCTCGCTGGTCGACGCCACGAAGGCGATGAAGGTCGGTCGCACCGATCTGGACGCCAAGTCGCAGCCGGAGATGGGCCCCGTGATCTCGGCCCAGCATCGCGACCGCGTTCTCTCGCTGCTGGCGCAGGGCGAGCAGCAGGGTGGGCGCGTGCTGGCGGATGGTCGCGGCGTGCGCGTGGCGGATGCTCCGAACGGCTATTTTCTTGGCGCCAGCATCGTGGAGCAGTCCGACCCGGCGGCCAACGTGCTCATGCGCGAGGAAGTCTTTGGTCCGGTGCTGAGCGTCATGCATATGACCGACTTGGATGCTGCGATCGATTTCGCCAACCAGTCCATTTACGGCAACGGCGCGGCGATCTTCACCCGCTCCGGCAAGGCCGCCCGCGAATTCAAGCACCGCATCAACGCCGGCATGATCGGCATCAATGTTGGCGTGCCCGCGGCCATGGCCCATTTCCCCTTCAGCGGCTGGGGCGACTCCTTCTTCGGCGACCTGCATGTGCAGGGCCGGGAGGGCGTCAGCTTCTACACGCAGCAGAAGGTCACCACCAGCCGTTGGTTTGCCGACGGCGAAGGTGACATCTGGCGCAAGTGAGCCGCTTTTCCGCAGCGCATCCGTTCCGTAAGCAACCGTACCCCGAAGTCATGAATACCCCACGAAACCCCCACCGTCCCGGCCCGCTTGGCTGGTTCTTGTCCCTCCTCCTCACTTTGACCCTTGCGGTCCTGCCGGCCTCCGCGCAAAGCGGGGCGGGCAGTCTCAGTGGCAAGGTCACCGACGCAGGTTCCAAATCTGCGCTCGCCGGTGCGCTGGTCCGCGTGGTCGGCACCACGCTCGAAACCACCACCGGCCGCAGCGGTGATTTTTATTTCCCCACCGTTCCGGCCGGCAGCCAGACCGTCCGCGTGTCCTACCTGGGCCTCGGTGAAAGCGAGGTCGCTGTGACTGTCGTGTCCTCCTCGGAGGCCACGGTGAACATCGGCGTGGGCGAGCAGGTGGTTGAGATGGAGGCCTTCAAGGTCGAGGGCCAGAAGGCGGGCCAGGCCCGCGCGCTCAACGAGCAGCGTGCCTCGGACAATCTCAAGAGCATCGTTACGGCGGATGCGCTCGGTCGCTTTCCCGACCAGAACGCGGCCGAAACGCTCGGTCGTGTCAGCGGTGTCACGCTGGCCCGTGACCAGGGCGAGGGCCGTTTCATCTCCGTCCGCGGCGTCGATCCCGACCTCAACAACACCCAGCTCAACGGCGTGAACGTTCCCGCCTCCCAGGAAGACAGCCGTTCGGTGAATCTTGACGTCTTCCCGGCTGACCTGCTCGACAGCATCGAGGTCGTGAAGGCGGTCACGCCGGACATGGACGGTGACGCGATCGGTGGCAGCGTAAATCTGAAGACGCAGAATGCCTTCAGCTCCGAGGCGCGCATCCTGCGCCTTTCGGCCGAAGGTCAGTACAATGACCTCACCAGCGACTGGGGCCGCAAGGCGAGCGTGGTGTGGGGTGACAAGTTCAACGACGACAAGGTCGGTCTCCTCGTGGCAATCAGCGACGCGCACCGGTACTTCGGTTCCGATGGCCGCGAGACGGACGACAACCCCTGGGTGCCCGACGCCGGGTCCAATGGCACGCTCTACCTCACGCCCGGTGGCGACATCCAGCATCGCGAGTACCTCGTCGATCGACTGCGGCGGGGCGTGAACTTCTCGTTCGACCTGCGCCCGAACCCGGAGGACAGCTACTACCTGCGCGGCGTTTACAGCCATTTCTCGGATTACGAGAACCGCTTCCGCACGCGCTTCCGCGGTCGCCCCGCCAATGCCGTACCCACGTCCAACACGACCGGCACGGTAACGGGACGCCCGATCGTGATCGATCTCAAGGATCGCACCGAGGACAACAATGTCTGGTCGTTCTCCGCCGGCGGTGAGCACCGCCGTGGTCTGTGGGAGATCGACTATTCCGTGTCGCTCGCCGAGGCCGAGCTCGATGATCCCTTCCGCTACCAGCCCGCGTTCTCCAGCGCGAACACGACGTGGAACTACGATTTCTCCGATCCGCAGAAGCCAGTCTTCACCGGCGCCGGCGTGGCCCTGGCACCGTCCGCGTTTCGTTTCACCTCGTGGGCCCTCGACAAGGGACTCAACACCGAGGAGGAGCTGAGTCTGGCGGCCAATTTCAAGCGAGAGCTCGATCTCGGGGACCGGAAGGCCTCGATCAAGTTTGGCGCGAAGTACCGCGCCAAGGACCGCGATGTGGACATCACCAGCGATGTAATCACTCCGGCCACCGGCGTGAACATCACGCTGGCGGATTTTGTCCGCACGAGCAGCCGGGGTGTCACTAGCACGTTCCCGAGCATCAACCCCGCCGCCTTCCGCGCCTACTACGCGGCGAATCGCAACAACTTCGTCACCAACGCGAGTGCCTCGCTGGTGAATGCCACGGTGGCCGACTACGTTACCAATGAGGACATTCTCGCTGGCTACATCATGGGCGAGGTGGGCTTCGGCAAGCTCACGGTCATCGGCGGCGCCCGCGTTGAGCACACCGATTACTCCAACGAGGGATGGAGCGTGGAGGATGAGGATCCGTCGACGCTCGCGAAGGTCCGTGGCGATCGCACCTACACCAACGTTCTTCCGGGTCTGATCACCCGCTATGACTTCTCGGAACGCATGGTGGGTCGCGCGTCGGTCACGACGACCCTGGCCCGCCCCAAGTACCTCGACGCCTCGGCCAGCCGTACGGTTGAGGACGACGACGTCACCCAGGGCAATCCGAACCTCAAGCCCTACACCTCGACCAACTGGGATGCCTCGTTGGAGTTCTATCCGGTCTCCCTTGGCGTGTTCACGGTGGGCGTCTTCCACAAGGAAATCTCGGACTTCATCTTCTCCCAGGTCGTGGCCGGTGGCGCGCCCAATGGCGTCAACAGTCTGACCACGCCGCTCAACGGCGACACCGCCAGCGTCTCGGGTCTCGAGGCGGACTACCAGCAACAGTTCTCGTTCCTGCCGGCGCCCTTCGACGGCCTTGGTCTGAACGTCAACGTGACGCTGACCGACAGCGACTCCGAACTCGGCGGCGCCCGTGCGGGTGAGAGCGTGCCGTTCCTGAACCAGTCCAAGCGCCTCGCGAATTTCGCGATCTCCTACGAGAAGAACGGATTCTTCCTCCGCGTTTCCGCCGCACACCGCAGTCGTTACCTGAGCCTGATCGGCGCCAGCACATCCGGTGACCAATACGTCGAGAATCACACGCAGATCGACGTCTCCACCAACTACAAGATCTCGTCCCGGTACACGATCTATGCGGAAGCGCTCAATGTCGGCAATGAGCCGTACTCGGCGGTCTACAATGTCACGAATGGCCTCCGCAAGGCGGAGTTCTATTCCTGGTCTGCCAATTTCGGCATCAAGGCCAGCTTCTGAGCGGGCGTCCCGTCCTTTCATTACGCGCGTGTAATCCCCGGACGGGGCCTCCTGTCATCCTGGTCGGCCACTCTCGTGGCCGACCATTTCGTTTAAACCCATGATCCTGATGAAAACATCCCTCCTTCTCCGTCCAGCCACCTTTGCCCTGCTCGCCGCGGGTGCGCTCCTCGCGGTTACGCCGCTCCTGGCGCAGCCGGCGCCGGTTGCGGCCAATGCCATCAAACCCCGCGTCATCACCGAGCCCACCCGTCACGACACGGATGATCCCGCCATCTGGATCAACCGCGCGAATCCGGCGGCAAGCCTGGTGATCGGTACCGACAAGGACATCGACGGTGCGCTCTATGTCTACGGGCTCGACGGCAAGATTCACCACGACAAGACGGTGCGCGGACTTGCCCGGCCGAACAACGTCGACATTGCGTACGACGTGCAGCTAGGGCGCGAGAAGGTCGATATTGCGGTGGTGGCGGAGCGTTACGCACATCGCCTGCGGATCTATCGCCTGCCGGACATGGTGCCGATCGACGGCGGCGGCATCCCGGTCTTCGAGGGCGAGCTGGCCCGCGACGTGATGGGCATCGCCCTCTACACCCGGCCCTATGATCGCGCCGTGTTCGCCATCGTGAGTCGCTCCGATTATCAGGCGCCCCGCAAGGGCTACCTGCACCAGTACCGCCTGATCGATGACGGCACGGGCACGCTGCGTGGGGTGTTCGCGCGCTCGTTTGGCGATTGGAGCGGAGAAAAGGAGATCGAGGCCATCGGCGTCGACCAGGACCTGGGCTATGTGTTCTACAGCGACGAGACTCAGGGAATCCGGAAATACCTCGCGGACCCGGCGGCGGACGATGCCGACGAGGAACTCGCGTTCTTCGGTCAGCAGGGGTTTGCCCGTGACCATGAGGGCATTTCCTTCTACCCCACCGGGGCGGGCACCGGCTACATCCTGATCTCCGACCAGCAGGCCAACAGCTTCCGGATCTTCAAGCGCGAGGGTGAGGCCGGCAATCCGCACGAGCACACCTTCCTGAAGTCCGTGCCGGTCAGCGCGGTCGACAGCGATGGCAGCGATGTCACGTCGGTCGGACTCGGGCCGCTGTTTCCGAAGGGACTCTTTGTCGTGATGTCGACGGACAAGACCTTTCACTTCTACGGCTGGGAGGATATCGCGGGCACCGACCTGAAAGTGGTGCCGGCTCCCGTGCCACCGCTCGCGCGGTGAAGGTGTGCGGCCTCCGGAGATTGCACCGGAGGCCGCCGCAGCCATGATCAGGGCTGTCACCCTCGCGCTATGACCCTTTCTCGTCTCCTTGTCTCCGGTTCGGCGCGCGCCGTGGCGCTGTTCGTCCTCGCGTGCAGCCCGGACCTCCGGGCGACGGATGCTGCCGCGGCTGCGAACGCCGCGCCGATTCTGCACTCGCACAATGACTACGAGCGCGCACGTCCGCTGGGCGAGGCTTTGGAACACCGGGCGGGGAGCGTCGAAGCGGACATCTATCTGGTCGAAGGCCGTCTGCTGGTGGCTCATGATCGGGAGGACGTCCGGTCGGAACGGACCCTGCAGACGCTCTATCTGGACCCGTTGCGCGAACGCGCCCGTCGTCATGGCGGTCGCGTGTACGCCGATTCGACGGAGCCCCTGATCCTTCTCGTCGATATCAAGAGCGAGGCGGGTGCGACCTACGCGGCGCTGGCGGCCGTCCTCGCTGGCTATGCCGGCTTGTTGAGCCGCTTCGAAGGGGCGCGATCGGTTCCAGGCGCCGTCACCGTCATTGTTTCAGGCAACCGGGACCGGGCCGCGCTGGAGTCTGCTCGCGTGCGTCATGCCGCGATGGATGGACGCGGGACGGATCTCGGTGGCGGATCGCCGGCCAGCCTGATCCCGTTGGTCAGCGACAACTGGTCGACATTCTTCACCTGGCGTGGCGAGGGCCCGATGCCCGGGGACCAGCGCCGTCGGCTGCACGAACTCTCGGCGACGGCGAAACGGGAAGGCCGCCTGCTTCGCTTCTGGAACACGCCGGATTTGCCCGCGGTCTGGGCGGAGCTTCTTGCGGCCGGGATCCCGGTGATGGGCACGGACGACCTGGCCGGACTTCGCCGTTACCTCGGCGGCTTGCGCTGATCGCTTGCACCCGGGGGCTGGCGCCCTCTGTGTCTTCGGAAACCTGACGTCTGGACCGACTCACCGACCCATGCGCATTCTTGTCATCGAGGACGACCGCAAGATCGCCTCCTTTCTGACCGGCGGTTTCCGGCAGGATGGTCATGGGGTCGACCAAGCGGCGGACGGGCTGACGGGTCTCGAACTCGCACGCCAAGGGCACTACGACCTTGCCGTTGTGGATGTGATGCTCCCGGGGCTCGACGGCCTCGCGCTGGTGGCCACGCTGCGCGCGGAAAAGATCAGCCTGCCGGTCATCATGCTGAGCGCGCGGGCGACGGTCGACGATCGCATCCGCGGCCTGCAGAGCGGGGGCGATGACTACATGACCAAGCCCTTTGCCTTCTCGGAGCTGCAGGCCCGCGTGCAGTCGCTTCTTCGACGATCGACCAAGGCCGAGGCCCCGACGGAGCTGCGCGCGGCGGGCATCGTGATGAACCTCGTTACCCGCGAGGTGGCGCGGGAGGGGCGAAAGCTTGAGCTGCATCCGCGTGAGTTCGCGATGCTGGAATATTTTCTGCGCAACCCCGGGCGGGTCCTCACGAAGACGCTCATTCTGGAACACATCTGGGACTACAGTTTCGATCCGCAGACCAACGTCGTCGACGTGCTCGTGTGCCGGGTGCGCGGCAAGGTCGACCGCGATTTTGACCGCAAGGTGATCCAGACAATCCGGGGGGTGGGTTATGCCCTCAAGGTGGCTTAACCGGCTCACCGGTGCGTTCAGCTTCCGGCTGGGCGCCTACTACGCGGGGTTCTTTCTGCTGCTCGCGCTGGGCTTCAGTCTCTTTGCCTACGTGACGCTGGTGGATACGCTGCGCGACAAGGATCGTGATGCCGCGGAGGCGGAGCTTCGTCGCCTGGAACGACTCTACGCGCGGGCCGGTCTGTCCGGTCTGCAGGCGTCCTACGCCGACGCCGATGACCTCGAGGAGAATCTCTTTTTTATCCGCCTACAGGCCCGTGGTTTGGCCGAGCCCTGGGTCGTGCTGCCGCGGGAGGGCAAGGATCTCGACCTGACGGCCATCCCTTTCCCCACGGTCGATCGAGGGGAGGAAGAGTGGGACGAGGTCGACGCACCGGACCGGACCCGAAGCTGGGTGATCGTGACGACCCGGCTCGGGGATGGAACGCGTCTGCAGGTCGGAGCCCGGACTGCGGATCGCGAGGATCTGCGGGCTGATTTTGTGGCGATCTTCCTCAAGGCGGTGGCTCCTGCGATCGTCCTCGGTCTGGTCGGCGGCCTGATCCTGACGCTGAGGGCGATGGCGCCGGTACGTAAGATTCTGGCCACCGTCCGCACCATCCTCGACACCGGCGATCTGGGCGCGCGGGTGCCGGCCCGGCGGAGCGAGGATGAACTCGATCAGCTGGTCACGCTGCTTAACCGGATGCTCGACCGCAACCAGGCGCTCATCGCCGGGATGCGCGATGCGCTCGACAATGTCGCGCATGACCTGCGCACGCCACTCACCCGAATGCGGACGACGGCGGAGGTCGCGTTGGAGCGCCCGGACGACCCGGTGGCCGCCCGGGAGGCGCTGGCGGATGCGGTGGAGGAGTCGGAGCGCGTGCTCCTCATGTTGCGCACGCTGATGGATGTCTCCGAGGCCGAAGCCGGCATGATGAAGCTGCACCCGGAGGTGCTTGCGGTGGACTCGCTGTTGCGCGGGGTGGCCGAACTGTACGAGTTTGCCGCGGAGGAGAAGAGGATCCGGATCGAGCTCGAATGTCCGCCCGGACTTGAGGTTACCGCAGACCGCGTGCGCTTCCAGCAGGCGATCGCCAACTTGGTCGACAACGCGATCAAGTACAGTCCGGAGGGCAGCCGGGTCGGCGTCGTCGCACGGCGTCAGGGCGGCGGCGTGGAGATTTCCGTCACGGATGAGGGCCCGGGCATCCCGGTGGAGGATCGGCCGCGCATCTGGGACCGGCTGTTCCGTGGGGACAAGAGCCGCAGCCAGCGCGGGTTGGGCCTGGGGCTGAGTTTCGTCCGGGCCATCATGCAGGCGCATGCCGGGCGCGCGGCGGTCGAGTGCCCCGTGTCAGGCGGATCCCGGTTCACGCTCTGGTTGGCGGCACGTCCCTGAGCGAATCGGCGCCATTGCCAAATTCGCACGGAGGCGTTAGCGTCTCCCTATGAAACCTCGCCTGATGTTCGTTCGCATCCTTGGAATCGTCGCCGCGTTGGTGGCGACCTCGCTCTCTGCCGCTGACGTCAAGACCCTCGATCCGGCCGAGGCAGCCAAGCGGGTTGCGGCGGGCACCGCCGTGCTGGTGGATTGTCGGGAGCCGGCGGAGTGGGCGAGTGGCGTGGTCGCGTCGGCGACCCTGCTCCCGCTCAGCGACCTGCGCGGCGATCGCAAGGCCTGGGCACCCTTCCTTGAGGCGAACAAGGGCAAGGAAATCATCATTTATTGCCGCTCGGGCAACCGTGCCGGCCAAGCCGCCACGTTGCTGGCGGCCGAGGGCAAGACCACGGCCAACGCGGGCGGATTTCCCGCCTGGGAAGCCGCCGGCCAGCCGGTCCGCACGCCCGAGGCGAAAGCGGCTCCCTAGTTCGGAGCGCCTTCAATCGGGACGCTGCGTGGTCCGACCGCCGCGACGGTGAGGCGACGGCTTATTTCGGCTGCGAGATCTCCCGCAGCACAGCGCCGGAGCTCGGGTGCCGGCGAAAGGGCGAGGTCACTTGACCGCCAGACTGTTCTGCACCGCGACCACGCCGTCCACTGCGCGGGCGACCTGTTCGGCCCGGGCCTTTTCCTCGGACGAATTGACGAAACCGCTGAGTTGCACGGTTCCGCGGAAGCTCTCGACCGTGATGTCGCGGGCCTTCGTTACGGGATCGGAAATCAGGGCGGTTTTCACGCGGGCGGTGATGGCCGCATTGTCGATGTACTCGCCGGTGCTCTCCCGGGTCGGCGTGCCGGCGCAGCCCGTGAACAGGGCGCTGGCGGTGACGAGGGCGAGTACGGCGAAGAGTCGCGGGAAGGAGTTCATAGCTGCCATGGAACGCAGGGGCGCCCCGTGGTTCCCATCATTCGTGCCCGACGCGTACGTGGTTCCCGGCACGCCAAGAAAGGCCCGGTCATGGCCAAGGGGTGCGCAGCCGGTTCCGGCGCGGGCTGGCATAATGGCCCCATGAACTCCACTTCCTCCCGTACGCTTCTCACCCCACCTGCGTTATCCCCTGATTCGTCGACCGGCGATCCGTGGAGCTGGCACCGGCGCACCCTGCGCGCCCTCCGGGTTAGGCTGAGTCGCGAGGCGAACGCGCATCGCCGAGAGGCCAATGAGCTCCTCGGTGAGGTGCGCGATGACCACGGTGGTCGGGTCGCCGACGACAACGAGATCGAGACGCTGCTCGCCTAGGCCCGGGGCGAACTGCGTCTGCTGGACGAGATCGAGTCAGCACTGATCCGTTTGACCAAGGGCACGTATGGCCGTTGCGAGGAAACCGGCGAGCCCATCCCGGCGGAGCGCCTGCGCGCCCTCCCGTGGACGCGTTTCACCCGCGACGCCGCCGCACGACACGAACGCAGAAGGGCGGCCGAATGACGGTCGGATGCTTTTCGCCGTGACCTCCTTTCCGCCGGCCGCCGGTTGCGGTCCTCCGCTGCGCCACGGACGGGGTTAGGCGCTGACCGGGCTCGGGTCATTCACGGTGCGGCGGCCAGGCCTGCACAAAGGGCCTCGCCAGCAGGGGAAAGCTTTTGCCTACTGGGCATGGACGTCCGTCCGCTTCGCTCCTCCATGTCCCGCCTCTCCTTCTCCGTTGACCGTCAATCCACGCGCTCCAAGGCCCGCGCCGGTCGTTTTCAGACCCTGCATGGTGAAGTGCAGACCCCGATCTTCATGCCGGTCGGCACCCAGGCCACGGTCAAGGGCCAGACCGTGGAGTCGCTCAAGGCTGCCGGCTCCCGCGTGCTCCTCGCCAACACCTATCACCTCCTGCTGCGGCCGGGTCCGGACGTGTTTCGCAAGTTCGGCGGTATCCACCGTTTCATGAACTGGGATGGCCCGGTGCTGACGGACTCGGGCGGCTTCCAGATTTTCTCCCTGTCCGAGGATCGGGCCATGCAGGAGGACGGTGCGCGCTTCCGGAGCTACGTCGACGGCACGCTGCACCTGCTCTCGCCCGAGAGCAGCATCGACATGCAGAAGGCCATCGGCAGCGACATCATGATGGTGCTCGACCAGTGCATCCCCTCGACCGCGCCGTACGACCAGGCCGAGGCGGCGATGAAGCTGACGCACCGCTGGGCGCAGCGTTCGCTCGCTGCGCGCGGCGATTCACCCCAGGCGCTGTTCGGTATCGTGCAGGGCGCGTGTCATCCGGAGCTCCGTCGCCAGAGCGCAGAGTTTCTGTCGAAGCTCCCGTTCGACGGCCTCGCGATCGGCGGCCTCGCGGTCGGCGAGACGCATGCCCAGCGCTACGAATTCACCAACCTGGTGACGAATTACCTGCCCTCGGACCGGCCGCGTTACCTCATGGGTGTGGGCACGCCGATTGATATCCTTGAGGCGGTGAACAGCGGCGTCGACATGTTCGACTGCATCATCCCGTCGCAACTTGCGCAGCGCGGCACCGCCTTCACCTCGCACGGCCGGCTCCACTGCCGCCGTGCCGTCTACAAGTTCGCCGAGCAGCCGCTTGACGCCAACTGCCGCTGCCAGGCGTGCCGCGATTACTCGCGCGCTTACATCCATCACCTGATCAAGGCGGACGAGACGCTCGGCTTTCACCTGCTCACGATTCACAACCTGACGTTCTATCACCGGTTGATGGCGGAGATGCGTGCGAGCATCCTGCGTGACGACTTTCCGGCGTTTTACGAGCAGCAGCGTCCGCTGCTGGCGCGGACCGATGACGACAATCCGGCCGTGCACCCCGCCAAGGCCAAGCCCGTGGTGCCGCCGCGTCGGGGAGATTATGAAGTCGTGACCGGACCGGAGGGGTTTTCTAGCATCCGCCAGATCAGTTCCGGCGAGGTGATGCATTCGGTCAGCCGGCCGAGCGACGAGGCCAATGCGCTCTACGTCGTGCAGTCCCGCCTCGCAGCGCGCCTGCTGGCAGCGGATCCGGCGGGCGAGCCGTTGGTCATCTGGGACGTGGGCCTGGGTGCGGCGTCGAACGCGATGGCCGCGATCGACTGCTTCGAGCAGGCCCTGGAAAAACACGGGGCGGCGGCGCTGCGTCCGTTGCGCGTGGTGAGCTTCGAGTGCGATCTCGATCCGCTGATCCTGGCGACCAAGAAATCCTCGCGCTTCCCTCATCTGCAGCACGGCGCGCCGCATGCGCTGCTGGCCTCCAACCGGTGGACGCATGCCTCGGGTCTGCTCACGTGGGAACTGCTGCACGGCGATTTCCGCGAATTGTTCACGTCAGCGCCGGCGCCCGACCTGATCTACTACGATCCTTTCTCGGCCAAGACGGACACGGGTCTCTGGAATGCGCCGCTGTTTGCGCGGATCCGCGCGCACTGCGCGGCGAAACCGGCGGAGCTGTTCACCTACTCGGCGGCGACGGCCGTGCGCGTTGCCCTGCTGACCGCGGGCTTCCAAGTTGCGGAGGGCGTGGGGACCGGACCCAAGGCGAAGACGACCGTGGCCTTTACGGGCAAGCCCGATCCCACCTGGATCGCCCACCTGCTCGGGCCGGCCTGGCTCGGTCGCTGGCGCCGGAGTCACTCGAAGTATCCGGCGGATCTGCCGGAAGCCGAACGTCCTGCATTCGAGCAGATGATCGAGTCGCACCCACAGTTTGCCCGAGGATCGTTGTAGCTGGCCTCGCTGAGGCCGGCCTGTTCGTGCAGCTTTATCGTTTCCGACCGGCCTCAGCGAGGCCGGCTACATCACGCCAGCGCGTCTGGCCTTAATCCCCCGCTGGCGGCTCGCCCCATTGCGCGATGAACGCGAGCTGGGCTTCGCGATCGGGCACCTGCTCGTAGCCGGGCCGGAGAAGGAAGCGCTGCGGGTACCCGGCCTCGATTGCCACCACGGTCACGGTGTGATCTCGCACCGTGAAGACCGCGCGCCACGCTCCGCAGCCGATCGTGAACGCGGCGTCGCCGCGTCGGCGGATGCGACGGGTGCGATGAGGGGTGGGGTCGCGTGACAGCAGCTCGGCGAGACGCGGCGTGAAATCGATCGGTCCATGCGCGAGCAGCCAGCGCACCTGCTCCTGGGCGAGGGGCGCGTACTCCACTGCATACGCCGCGGGTGCGCGGAGGGCCGTCTCCATTTCGTCGATCCAGCCGGCCTTGGCGGTTGGGAAGGCGTCGAACGCAGGGATGTACGGCTTGATGTCGAAAATCGGCGTGCCGTCGACGAGGTCGCACGGCCCGAGCAGGAGCGTACGGCCTTCAATGCCGAGCAGCGGCACGGCGGTCAGCCCGAGCGGATTCGGGCGGTGCGGCGAGCGCGTGGCAAATACGCCGCGCCGGTGAGCCGGCCCGCGTGGCGGGAGCACCATCGGGCGCCAGGTCGTGTTGCGATGAAACCACGACAGCAGCCAGATGCGATCGAAGCCGTCGAGGTCCTGCAGGGCCTGCTCGAAATTGAAATCCGGAAACAGCTCGAGCTCGTTGCGCTCCTCGGCGGCGGCGACGGGTTGATGGCCGGCCTGAAACTTCACGAGCTGGCGGGTGCGAAGAATGCCGATCGGCTGGAGCGTGAGCGAGGGAGCCAAGCCGTCAGTCAGCCGAATTGACACGCGGAGGTCTACCCGGAAGTGGGATCGGCATCATTCTCGTTCTTCTTTATCTTTCTCGTTCTCGCTCCGGAAAGGGAGAACGAGGAACGATAACGAGAACGAAGAACGATTTTCCGGCATAGCGACCGGGCCGCTGCTCCGGCCTTGTACGCGGAGGGTAGGCGGCGGATAGTTCGGATCCATGTCAGGCTCGACCTCATCCCCGCCCACCGCCGAATCTGCGCCGTCGCGCGAGATTCATTGTGCTGAGGCCGTCGCCTGGATGCGGGCGCGCGGACGAATCGACGGGGCCTGCGTGGTGACGTCGCTGCCCGACGTCTCGGAGATCGGCAAGAGTCTGCCGGTCTGGCGCGAGTGGTTCCTCGGCGCGGTCCGCTCGACGATCGACCTCGTGCCGGAGACGGGGGTTGCGCTGTTTTTCCAGTCGGACATCAAGCGCGAAGGGGCGTGGGTCGACAAGGGCGCGATGGTCATTCGCGCGGCGGAGGATGCCGGGGCACGCGTGCTATTTCACAAGATTGTCTGTCGCCGGCCGCCGGGCATGCTGACGATGGGCCGGCCGGGTTACACACATTTGATCGCCGTCTCGCGCGTGTTTGCCTGCCCGGAGGTGTTGCCTATTCCGGATGTCATCACGGATGCGGGTCGTGCGCTCTGGGTACGGGCGATGGGCATCCGCGCGGCGGCGCATGCGGTGCGCTTTGCGCGCGACCAAGCTGGGGCGCGCGTGATCGTCGATCCTTTTTGCGGGGTCGGGACCGTCCCGGCGGTCGCGAATGCCCTGGGACTCGCCGCGGTGGGGGTGGAGTTGTCCCGCAAGCGCGCGGAGCAGGCTGCGCAGGCGGTCGTGCGGCCTGACGACCTCTGATCGGGACCGCCCGGAAAGCTTTCCGGTGTTTTCTGAGAAGCGGATGCGCTAAAAAAGCGCGAGGGACGCGGGGTGGGCGGCCTTCATCCTGGCGTGGGTTCTCGGACTGACTTCGCATCCTTCGTTGGAAGGACTTGATTCAAGCCAAGCAACGAGGGGTTGCGATCAGCCCGAAACTCGACTGCTGCGGGCCGCATCCGGCCGCAGGTCGAAGGGCGTGCTGGATTCCATCTGGCGCCAGGCGACGGGATCAATCTCCTGCTGGCGCTCCCACCAGCGGCCGTCGAGCCAGGTGGCGGGGATGATTTTACCGCTGGGGAGCATGACACGATACTGTCCGGGAGCGCTGGGAAGTTTGTTCGCACTGCGCCACAGGTTGGGGTCTTCTGCGGAGGTCATGAAACCACCTTGCGAAAGAAGGTTCCATGAGAACAGCGGGGAGGCTACGTAGCGGCATGGGTAGTTTCGCGCGCTTGGGCCTGCCCATCCGACGGGTGGAACTACGCCTCAGGAATCAACCGTTTCGCCTGATCCATGAAAGCCTGGGCACAAACCGGACACAGGCCGTGCGAAAACGTCACGTCCGCATGGCGTGCCATGTAGGCCTCGACGGGCACCCAATCCTGCCCGGAATCGCGGATTTTTTTGCACTGTGCGCAGATCGGCAAAAGCCCTTCCAGCGTGGCGATCTCCTTTTGCGCGGCCTCCAGTTCGGCATTGCGCCGCGCGAGTTCGCGGGCGGTGAGCCGGAGCTCGAACTGGGCCATCACCTGCCGGGCGAGAATCTGCAGGGCCTCGGACTGCATCGCAGTCAGTGACCTTGGCTCACGATCAATCACGCAGAGTGTGCCGAGCGGCAGTCCCTCGCTCGATTCAAGCGGAGCTCCGGCGTAGAAACGCATGTGGGGATCGCCGTGCACGAGCGCGCTGTCCTTGAAGCGCTCATCCCGAATCATATCGGGGACGACAAACACATCCTTTTGCTGGATCGCGTGACGGCAGACGGAAACCTCGATCGGTGTTTCCCGCACGCCGAGCCCGAACTCGGACTTAAACCACTGCCGGTTCTGCTCCACGAGACTGATCAGCGCGATGGGCGTGCCGCAGATCTGGGAGGCGAGGCGGGTGAAGTCGTCGAAGTCCGCTTCGGCCGGGGTATCGAGAATATCATAGCGACGCAACGCCGCGAGTCGTCGGCGTTCCAGGCCTGCATCTTCACCTGGCATAACGGCAGCCATGGCGTTAA
The DNA here is from genome assembly GCA_036401075.1 of Opitutaceae bacterium. Lineage (GTDB taxonomy): Bacteria > Verrucomicrobiota > Verrucomicrobiia > Opitutales > Opitutaceae > CAMAXB01. The sequence goes on along the minus strand of DASWVY010000011.1, from coordinate 54,251 downwards.
GATGATGGGTTTGGTCGCGGATGCGAGGATTGGGATGTCGGGTGTATTCCTCAGCCGGTAGGGTGGGAACCCGGGCGGCGGCGCGATCGGCACGGCCTGAGGCTGGACCGGTGCCAATTGCCTTGTGATGAGGGAGCGGCTGGGCTGAGCTTTGCGGACGAACTGCGGAGCGATTTTCGTGTCGCCGCTTCGATGCGACTCCGCCGATGTCCCTTGGTCCCATGAACCGTTCTCTTCCGTCTCCGCGTTCCGGCCTTTTCGATCACCTGCGCCTTGTGGCGCTGACGGTTCTTGTCACGCAACTCGCGGCCGTCGCTGCCGTCCCGGTGAATCCCGTGTTTCCCGGCAAGGAGTGGGAGCAGGTCAAGGTGGCCGATCTGCCGGGCTATGGCTGGGACGCGAAGAAGCTCGCGGAGATCCGCACCTACATTCGCGATGAGGCGAACACCACCGGCCTTGTGGTGGTGGACCGTGGGCGCTCGGTGTTCACCTACGGCGATATTCAGGAGCTCTCTTATCTCGCCTCGGCCCGCAAGAGCGTGCTGGCGATGCTCTATGGCAAGTGGGTCAGGAACGGCACGGTGAAGCTCGACGCGACCCTGGAGCAACTGGGCATGGATGATATCGGCGGACTGCTGCCGGTCGAGAAGCAGGCCACAGTGCATCACCTGATCACCGCGCGCTCCGGCGTATACCACCCGGCGTCCAACTCCGGTGATGACCTCGCGTCGGCGCCGGCGCGAGGCTCGCAGACGCCCGGCACCTACATGCTCTACAGCAACTGGGATTTCAACGCGGCGGGCGCGGCGTTCGAGCTGATCACGAAGCGCAACATCTTCGACGAATTGGAGGAGCAGATCGCGCGGCCCATCGGATTCCAGGACTGGAACCGCGCGGAGCAGCGCAAGACCGGCGACCTCACGGTGTCGCGTAATCCGGCTTACCACATGTGGCTCAGCACGCGGGATATGGCCCGCATCGGCCTGCTCATGCTCAACGAGGGCCAGTGGGAAGGGCGGCAGGTCATTGATCGCGAGTGGGCGCGGGAGATTGTGCGTCCGGTGACGCCGCGAAGTGAGATGAACCCGGTTCGCCGCCGCCAGGGGTACTTTGGTTATGGCTACATGTGGTGGGTCTATGACGGCCCGCGTGCGATCGGCGCGTTCAAGGGCGCCTACACCGCGCGCGGCGCGGTGGGGCAGTGGATCACGGTGCTGCCGGCGGTCGGTCTGGTCGTGGCCCACAAGACGAACAACATTTACGAGCGCACCACCTCCTGGGAATCGTACGAGCGCATGCTCGAGCTGCTGCTTGAGGCCCGCGGCATCAAGCCGGAGGGCGACTGGCCTTGGGCCGGCGCATCGGCCGGCACGCCGTAATGGAGAATTGATCTAAGGTGGAGCGCGTTGCCCGAACGCGCTGGATCGAAGCGCTTGCCGTCGGCACCCAATCCAACGCGTTGAGGGCAACGCGTTCCACCTCGACGGTCTACCGCGCGATATCGGGATTATTCTCGCAACCTTTTCGCGTCTCGACCGTCTAATGGTTATCACCCCGCTGTTCCCCATGAAATCCCCGTTCGGCTTGGTTGCGTCGACTTGTGTGCTGCTCGCTGCTCCCGTGCTCGCCCTTGCCCAAGGTCGGGCCGCTGCTGCGACCGTAGCCAGCGATCCGGTGGTGGAGCTCGAAAAATTTGTGGTGACCGACAGTCGTGAGCTGCCGCAGCCGGAGTCGTGGCGTTACGGCAACATCGCCGGCTTTGAGATCCTGAGCAATGCGTCCAACCAGGCCACGCAACGGCTGCTCAGGGATTTTGACGAGTTCCGGCAGGCGCTCGGTTATGCTTGGCCGATTCCGCAGGACACCGCGCAGACGACGTCACTGATCATCTCCGGTCGGGGCGGGAAGTTCGACGCCTTCAAGCCGACCGGAAGCGTGGGCGCTGACGTTGCGACGGCCACCCGCTTTCTCAAGCAGGGCAACCGCACCGCCATTGTCGTCGACCTGCAGGCCACCACGCTGGACGTCCTCGACGTCAGCGGGACGATCAGCACGGAGACAGGCACTGACGCGGGCCTGGTCTCGGTTGAACACGACAAGGCGCTCTACCGGGAGTACGTTCGCTTTCTCCTCAGCCGGAGCGAGCCGCGGCTGCCGGCTTGGTTTGAGGAAGGGCTTTCGCAGATCGTGATGAAGATGAACATCTCGAGCCGGCGTTGGATCGAGTTTGCGAAACTGGAGGATCCGAACGCCATCTCGGCCTCGGCCGCTCTGACCGCCCAGCTCAACGCTCAGGCCGTGGCGGACGACCCGGATTCACCGCTGCTGGCCGGTGCGCCGGCCGAGGACCGTGATTTCACTGCCGCGCTTAACCGCCGCGGGCTCGTGCGCCTCGACCGCTTTTTCGCGGTGACGCATGATTCGCCGGAGGCCAACAACGTGCTCGGAAGCAACATCTGGGCAAAACAGGCGTACGCGTTCGTTCATCTCGGACTCTACGGCCACAAGGGAAAATACCAGAAGGCGTTCCAGACATTCCTCGTCCGCGCGGCGCGCGAGCCGGTCACGGAGGCCATGTTCAAGGAGTGCTTTGGCCTGACCTATAAGGAAATGCTCGTGGTGCTGCGCGGCTACATCGATTCGCCGTTTTATGACTCGCGGCAGTTTCGCTCCAAGAAGGACGGCCCGGACCTGATCGTGATACCGTCGCCGGTGGCGCTGCGCGAGGCGACCCAGTCCGAGATTGGCCGGATCAAGGGCGAAGCGATGATTCTGGCCGGACGCCGCGGCGAGGCGCGCACCGAGTTGATTGCACCCTACCTTCGCGGCGAGCGCGATCCGAACCTCCTCGCGGTGCTTGGGCTTTACGAGAACGAGAGTGGGTCAGGGGAACGCGCGCGGGGCTTCCTTGAAGCGGCCTACGCCGCGAAGACCACGCGGGCCGATGCGCTGCTCGAACTGGCGCGCCTGCGCTCGGCGGAGGCGGTGGCGAAGCCAGAGGGCGCAGGCCAGCGCTTGTCCGAAGCCCAGGTACGATCAATTGTTGATCCGCTGCTGCTCGCCCGCCGCCAGCCGCCGCCGAACTATGCGATCTACGATCTGCTGGCTGAAACGTGGGCCCGCAGTGCGGCAAAAATCGCACCGGACGACGCCCGTGCCGTGATTCAGGGCGCGATGCTCTTCCCGTCACGACTTAAGCTTGTCTACCAATGCATCTTTTTCGCTGCGGAGACAGGCGACCTCCAGTCTGCGCACGCCCTGGCCGACCATGGCATCAAGTACTCGCCGGAGGGGCCGGGGAAGCAGCGTTTCGCCGAAGCCAAGGCCGGGCTGCCTCCGTTTTCAGGATCGGCCGCACCGGTGAAGTGAGCCTAAAGCCGCGGCGGATGGCAGACTTGTAGCCGGCCTCGCTGAGGCCGGTGATTGAGATGGAATCGGGTGCCGCGAAGACTGCGCCCGCGTCTTATGCGCGCGGATGGCGGCCTCATACGCGCGATGCCGTGAGGCGTGGCTTACGGGTTTCGGCGTTCCTGGGTTGCACCAGACTGTCATGGGGAGAATGGAATGGTCCGAGGGCCCGTTGCGCCTCGGATCAGCGAAAACTCAGGCGACTTTGGCCAGCTCCGACGCGGGGCGGATGTTTGCCGTCAGCTTCTTCTGCGCTTTGGCCAAAGCCCGGAAGTCACAGTCAACTTGTAGGCTATGCCAGAATTGAGGCGTTTGACCAAAGAATGCGCCGAAGCGGATAGACATGGACGGGGTGATGGCTCGCTTGCCGAGCACGATCTCGTTGACGGCCCGCGGAGGCACGCCGATGGCCCGGGCCATCGCATTCTGCGAGATGCCCATTGGCTTCAGGTAGTCTTCCAATAGGATTTCTCCCGGAGTGATCGGCGGATTCATGACTATAACGTATGGCGTTACGGTTATTTTTCAATGGTAATCAACGATGGCGACCTCGCCTGGCCCGGGTATGCCCCAGCGAAAGATGATGCGCCACTGGTCGTTGATCCGAATCGAGTGAAGACCGGCCAGATCGCCTTTGAGCGCTTCCAGACGATTTCCAGGTGGTACAGCCAAGTCTGCCAGACGGTCTGCGGAGTTGAGCTGGATGAGCTTGCGTAGCGCGACGCGGGCGATGGCCGAAAAGCGACGGCTTCGTTCCGTGTGGAAAAGCTCTGCGGTATCCGCGTTGGCAAACGATTGGATCATGCGTGGCCAGAAGGCATATGCGATGGAATGCCGCAGTTGCTTACGTGCGCTTCCTCAGTCCCGCGCCTTCAAAAACCCCCTGATTTCCCGCATCTTTTTTCCGCGCGGGCCTGAATCCTTGGAGTTGATCTTTCGCGCGACCTCAGCGCGCCACTGGGGCCTGCGACTGGCTCTGCCGGATGTAGTTGTCCACCATCGCTTCGGTCAGGACGAATTTCCATCCCTCGGTGGTCTGCACAAATTCACTGCCGTCCCGTGGCACGCTGGGCATTCGCAGCCGGACTCGGTCCGTATCGACGGGCTCGGCTGAGGCGGTCGCCAGGACGTCAGCGGAGGGAAAGGGCCGGGCCATCATTTCGAGCGTGAGGAAGCTCGCAGCCATGGCATCGACCGTCTCCCACTGGGCCCGGACTTTCTCCGGAAGCGCGGCGCGGTAAGCCTCAGCCTTGGACCTTGCCGCTGGATCGAGGTGAAGCAGTCGACCAACCAGCCCGGCATCGCCGCGATCGCCAGCCCAGGCGAAGGTCTGCAGGGAGGCGAGTGGGGTGGCGTTGCCCTCGTTGCGGTAGTAGCTCTCCGGAGCGCGGGCGGCAGGAGGCGGGGCACCTCCTGTGAGAACCGACCCGCCCGCTAGAGCGAACTCAGCGGCGGCGGAGTTTCGGGTTTGATCGCGCTGATAGGCCTCCCGACGCATCCGGCCATTCTGCGCCTCGAGCCGGCGTGCCTCCTCGGCGCGTCCGCGTTGCAGGTAGACGAGTCCACCTATCGTGGCGAAGCCCGCCAGCAGCGCGGTGATGAGGGAGGTCTTGAGTGGTGACATGGCAGGCGAGGGTGCGTGGGTTCGCGGCTCAGGGCTGGGCCAGCTTCGCGAGGGTGGGGCTGTTGAGGATGCCGGGGAGGCCTTTCACGCCGGCGGCAGGCAGGACGTACTTCCAGCCATCCGCCGTGAGTTGATATTCATGGACATTCCGCTCGCTGCCGCGTTGGCGCGTGGCGGCCCGGCCGGGCGCAAGCTCGACCACCGTCATGTGCTGCTCCATCACGTCGGCGCCCGGAGGGGGCGCCTCTGTGCATGAAGCGGCGAGCAGCAGGCCGTAAAATGCCTCGGGTGTGGGGTACTGCGTGCGGATTGCCGCAGGCATGGTCGCGAGCACCGCGAGCGCCTGGTCGCGGACGGTGGGGTCGAAATAGACCAGCCTGCCCAGCGCTTCCGGATCGCAGACATCGCTGGCCCACGCAAACGTCATCGCTGCGTCGCGCGGTGTGACCGTGCCGTGGTCGCGATGGCCGCGTGGGGTTACGTCGGATGCGATACCCGCGGAAGTGGAGGGGCTGCCTCCACTTCCGCCGGTGCGTCCAGCGGCGGGTGCCGTGGGTCGCCGCGACATCGCTTGCGCGATCGCCGTGGCACGCGAGGCATATTCGCCGGCGACGGCGGCAACCGCCTCGGCCGAGGCATCGGGTGCCGTGGCCAGAGCGAGGCGGGCGTTTTCGGCCCGAAGGGCGGCCAGGCTTTCCGAGGTAACGGTGGAGCCCAAGGATGTCCAGAGGAGCGTGGTAACTCCGGCCGCGACGAGAGCGCTGACGGTGGGGAGGGCGAGCTTGTTCATGAGCAGGAGGGCCACAAGGGCGGGGGTGGCGGGGGTTGCTGCGAGTGCAGCTGAGGAGACTGTGGCAACGAGACCGGCGTGCGAGGTGGCCAGGACCTGTTTGCCCAGTAGCACGCCCAACGCAGCGGCGGTCGAGGTGACGCCTCGCCGGCCCAGTTGGTGGCGAAGCTTATCGAGGGCGCGTTCCGTGCGCATGCGTGCGGCGTTTTCCGTTAGATTCAATCGGGCGCCGACCTCGGCGAAGCTGAGCCCCTCGAAGTAGCGGAGGAGCATGGCCTCGCGATCAGGTTCCTTGAGCTGGTCCATCGCCTCGTCGAGGACTGGGCGCAGGCGTTCCCATTCCACCGGAGGCTCGTTCACAGCGTCGATATCGGACATGGTGGCGAGGGCTTGGCTGAGTTTCTGTCCGCGTAATTCGGCGCGGGCAGCATCGATGGCGGCGTAGCGGGTGCTACGATGCAGCCAGCCGATCAGGGCTGGATGGTGGCTGAGGGTGGCTGCCTTGCGGGCGAGGTCGGTGAAGATTTTCTGTGCGACCTCCTCCGCCAGCTGCGTCCGCCCGCCTGTGCGCCGCAGCGCCGCACCGTACACGACCCCGAGATGCCGTCGCACGAGTTCCGTGAACGCCGGCTCATCGCGTTCTCGGACGTAGCGCTGGAGCAGTTCGGCATCGGTGAGCATGGGCTTTACCCTAAAACCGTCGGTCGCCGGAAAAACGCACAAAATCGTGCGACAAGGAGCTGGATATAGCACCCCGGCCTGGATCGTTCACCAAGCCGGCGATCATTCTAGTCGCTGCGCAGCGCCTCGGTCGGATCGATGCGGAGGAGACGTCGGGCGGGTCCCAGCGCTGCGAGTGCGCCGACCAGCAGCATGAACACGGCCGCGCCCGGAAGAATGCCTGGGATTGGCAGGCCGCCGATCTTTTCGATCGGGATGTACCGGCCGATGACGTAGGCGGCGAGCAGGCCCAGGACCGACCCGGCGCCGATCTGCAGGGCCGTGCGTTTGAACACCGCCGCCACCAACTGGCCCGGCGGTGCGCCGAGGGCCGAGCGGATCCCGATCTCGCGGCGGCGTTGCGCGACCGTAAAGGCCATGAGCGCGTACAGACCCGCGGCCGAGAGCAGTAGGACGCTGCCGGTGACCGCGATGATGACGATCGCGCCGAGGTTGTCGCCAAAGCGGTGCTCGCGATAAATCTCCGCTAGCGTGCTGACCTCGTCGACGTGGAGCGTCGGGTCCGTTCGGGCGACGATGTCGCGGAGCCGTTCGGCGAGACCGGTCGGTTCACCACGGAGTCCGAGCTGCAGGTGGATCGGATGGATCTGTCCGGGGGCGGTCGCATGGTAGGCAACCCGCGCTTCGGTCGTCACCGGCAGGTTACCGACGACGCCCACGACTTCGTACCAGCGATCCGCCTGCGGGCCGGGTTGTCCGCTGCTCCCGGGCGGCCGGACATAGCGGAACCGATGGCCGAGCGCGTTGCCGCCCGGCGCGATCGTGTCGGCGAAGTTGCGGTTGATGATGACCGCTCTGGCTTCGGTGGCCGCATCGCCCTCCTGGAATGTGCGTCCCGCGAGACCGGGCACCCGGTAGAGGTTAAAGAAAGCGTCATCGACCCGGTTGAACCGTGCGCGAAATCCCCGCGCCTGGCCGTCGATCGACTCGGCCGGCAAGGCTTGGCCTTCGATGTCGACGAACACCCAAGGCTCCTCGCCCGGTGGTCGCAGGGCGACGGCCACGCCGCGAATCCCCGGATCGGCACGCAGCTGCTCGGTCAACTCGCGCTGGCGTTGACCGAAGAGCGTAGCGCTTTGCCGACGCTCCGTCTCAGTACGACCTGCCGTCTCCCGTGGCGCCACGTTGGCCTCAGATCCAACCTCCGCGTCCTCCATCGAGATGCGCGCGGTCGCGAATTCCTCGGCGGCAAAGCCCGGGCCCACGACCCCGGTCCGCAAGGTCCCGAACGCGAGTTCGGACGCCAGGGGCAGCAAGCCGACGGAGAAGGCGACTTGTGCGATCACCAGTGTCGTCCAGGTGGCCCCGAGCCTCACGCTGGTTCGCCCCGCGAGCGCGCCGGTGCCGAGCTGCGCGAGGCGGCCCGTGGCTTGGAGCGCCGGTACAAGGCCGGAAACGACGGCTCCGATCAGAGCCAGTCCTGCGACAAAGAGCAGCGTGCGGAACGAAATACCGAACGTCATCCAGAACGGCGGACCGCCTGGGACGTTTTGCAGGCGTCCCGTGACCACGACCGAAACGATGTGCAGAATCACCAAGGCTGCGACCGCCGCCGCCGCCGTGAGCACGAGCGCCTCAATCAGGAGTTGGCAAACAATCCGCCCACGGCTGCCTCCGAGGGCGTGACGTGCGGCGAACTCCTGTTGCCTGGTCACGATGCGGGCGTAGTTCAGGATTCCGATATTGGCGCACGGCGGCAGCAGAAGCAGGACCAGGGCAAGGAGCAGCAGCGATCCCATGAAGCCCAGCTCACCGGGCTCAAAGTCTCCGGTGAAGGCAAACGTATAGGGCACCACCCGCGCGCCGATCGTTTCGGGCTCGGGTTGTGCGTTGACGGGTGGAAGGAGGCCGAGCGCTGACACCTCGGCGTGAGCGAGGGCGAGTGTCGCGCCGGTCGCGAGCCGGCCGAACACGACACCCTCGGGTCCGGTGTTGCGCAGGTGTCCATCGGTCGCGAAACGGAGCGGAACCCAGTAGCGGAAATTGAGCGGGAACTGAAAACCCTGGGGCATGACGCCGATAATGATGTGCACTTCACGACCGAGCCGCAGTTCGCGGCCAATGACCGCTTGCGAGCCACCGAAGCGCCGTTGCCAGACATCATGCCCGATGACCACCACCGGAGCGGCACCGGGTGCACTGTCGGCGTCGGTGATGGCGCGTCCAATCTGCGGCTGCACCCGCGCGATGCGGAAACCGGCGGCCGAGATCTCGGCGACGGTTGCGAGCTCGATCGAGCCGTCAGGGGTGATCACGTTCCGCTGGATCGTCTGGAAGGTGCCCACGTCGTCGACGGATTGCAGGCTGCTGCGCCAGCGCTCCAGATCCTGCCTCGTCGTGTCGCGCCGCCGTCCGTGTTCGCGATCCCAGACTTGAATGGCGACCACCCGGTCGCCCTCCTCGAGCGGCAGTGAACTCCACATGAGGGCGTCAACGGCGGCGAAGACGACGGCGGCGATGCTGATCGCCAGCGTCGTCGCGAGTCCGCCAATGAGGGTCAGCCCCCAGTTTTTGACGAGGAGCCGGCACCCCAGCCGGATGTCGAGCCACGACGCGTCGAGCCAGGGCAAGCCGCGTTGGTCGCGCAGCGCCTCGAGCGCCTGAACGTGTCCGCCGGCGTTCGCTCGGGCGAGGCGTGAGGCCTCCTCGGCCGAGTGTCCGCTTCGCCGAAGTTCGTCCTCGGCCAGGGCAAGGTGTCCCTCCAACTCGCGCTGCAGGTCAGCGTCGGACCGACGAAGGCCAAATGCGCTCCGGATCCGGAAGATCCATGAACGAAGGAGTGACCAGATTTCCGGGAGCTTCATGCCGGCTCGTCGAAAAGGGTGTGCATGACAGAGACCATCTGATCCCACGCCTTCTTCTCCACGGCGAGCCGACGGCGTCCAGCGGCAGTGATGGTGTAGAAGCGCGCTTGGCGATTGCTATCGGTCACGCCCCATTCGGCCTCGATCAGCCCCTGCTGTTCCAGGCGCATCAGCCCGGGGTACAGCGTGCCCATGTTCAAGGTCAGGGCGCCCGACGAGACCTTCTCGAGCCGGGCGCCGATCGCATAACCATGCAGTGGCCCGAGCGAGACGAGCGTCTGCAGGACCATCAGATCGAGCGTGCCGCGGAGAATTTCCGCCTTGGAGGTATCTTTACTAGACATTCTAATAAAGAGGCGACGCATTCCATTAGGATGTCAAATGAAATGGCGTGAGACCGACGAATCGGGGCGTGTCGTGCTGCATTTTTCCGTGGCACTCATGCGTCCGAAGAATGTACAACCCGATGTGCCCCGAACCCCTCGGGGTGGCTGACTCACCCTCACCTTGAAGGTCCCTCTGTCTCGTGAAAAAAAATCTCATCCCAGCTCATTGTGTCATCGTGGCGTTGATGCTGTTGGTTCCGTCTTCCCACAGTTGGGCGGCGGCCGAGACGGGGCAGGGGATGGCGAAGCCGGACTTCGTCACCTACGAGGCATTCGGCGCGGTCGGAGACGGGAGGACGGACGATCTTGCCGCGATCGTTGCCGCCCATGCCCACGCCAACGAGCACAACCTGCCGGTGCGTTCGAACCCTGAGGCAACCTACCATCTGGGACGCCGGGCGCTCACCGCCATCATCCAGACCAACACGGACTGGAGCACCTCGCGCTTTATCATCGACGACAGCCAGGGCGTCGAGAATCACCGCCTTTCGCTCTTCGAGGTGCGCTCGCGCCTGAAACCCGGCACGCTCGCCATCGAACGGCTGGCGCGCGGTCAGCCGCGCCTCGACGTGCGACCGGCGCAGGACTCGCTCGTGCTGGTCGAGAACAGCAACCGGCGGATCTTCATTCGCCGTGGACTCAATCAGAACAACGGCACGCCGTTGAAAGAGGTGTTCATCCTGCGCACGGATGGCTCGATCGAGGGGGCGATCGATTGGGACTACGACGTCATCACGCGCGTCGAGGTGCGGCCGATCGATCCGGAGCCGCTGGTCCTGCGTGGCGGGATTTTCATCAACATCGCCAACCGGATGAAGCAGGAGGTGGGGTATAACTACTGGAGCCGCAACATCCTCATCACCCGCTCAAACACCGAGGTCGACGGCATCGCCCATCAGGTCACGGGCGAGACGGACTTTGGGCATCCCTACAGCGGTTTCCTGAATGTGCAGATGGCCGCCAACATCACCCTGCGCAACTGCGCGATCGACGGCCGCAAGGTGTACGAGACGATCGGTGCCGCGGGCAAACCCGTGTCCATGGGCACCTACGGCTACAGCGCCAGCTACGTGGTGAACTTTCGCATGCTGGGCTGCCGCTCGGACAACATCCTCGATCGCACGCGCTGGGGCGTGATCGGCACGAACTTCATGAAGAACATCCTCCTCGAGGATTGCGTGCTCTCGCGCATGGACGTGCACATGGGTGCGTCGGGCTCCTACATTGTCCGCCGCTCCACGCTTGGCCACATGGGCCTCAACGCCATCGGGCGGGGGCTTCTGCTGGTCGAGGACTCGACCCTCCACGGCAATAGCCTGATCAGCCTGCGCGCCGACTACGGCTCGACTTGGGACGGCGAGGTGGTCGTGCGCAACAGCCGCTGGATTCCGCCGGCGGGACGCGGCGGACTGTCGATGTTCAGCCTGAGCAACGACGGCACGCACGACTTTGGCTACGAGTGCTTCATGCCACGCACGATCCGCATCGAGGGCCTGACGGTCGATGATGCCTCCCGGCCGGCCGACGGTCCTGGCATCGCCTATTTCAACGATCCCCTCGGCGCTCCGCGGGCGGATCGCCCGTTTCCCTACCGCCTGACCGAGCGCATCGAAGTCACCGGCCTCAAGACCGCGCGCGGTCTGCCGCTGCGCGTGAGCGACAACGCGGAACTGGCCGCAGCCGTCACGGTGGTCATGCAGCCCTTGCGGCGCCACCCGAGCGATTCACGGGTCGTTGTAGCCGGGGTCGCCGACCCCGGGGATCGCATGATCGCTCTGCAATGGCTCTGGGCTGGGACCGCTCTCCCGAGTTGCGCAAGTGTCGTCGGCTCCATCTTGCCGGAATTGCTCTCAGGTCGTGACACGAGGCCTTTGCATGGAAACGATGCGCGTGAACTTAGTCCCTGATGCCCATGGTTCGAAAAGCAGAAGCCGGTGATGCGCGGGAACTCGCGCGGATCGCCGAAGCGACGTTTCGCGATACGTTTGAAAGCGTTAACTCCGTTGAGGACATGACGCTCCATTGCCAGACGAGCTACGGGGAGCACGTCCAGGCCGCCGAGATCGGCGATCCGCAGCGGACGACGCTGCTCTGTCTCGAGGCGGGCATTGTGACGGGGTTCGCCCAGCTTCGCTGGAACGGGGCTCCGACCTGCGTGCAGGCCGATGCTCCCGGGGAGATTCAGCGTTTGTATGTCGTCCGCGCGTGGCACGGGCGGGGCATCGCGCCGATCCTGATGGCGGCGTGCCTCGAGGAGATGAAACGCCGCGGCTCGGATGCGGTTTGGCTTGGCGTCTGGGAGAAAAATCCGCGCGCCATCGCCTTTTATCGGAAATTCGGTTTCCGCGAGGTCGGCGAGCACGTCTTTACGCTCGGAGCTGACCGGCAACGCGATCTGGTGATGGTGCGGCCGGTGGACATGCAGTGAACCAGCGGTGGATCCGGCGGCGCTGGCCGGGAGTTTGTCGGGTGCCCTTGACGACTTTGCTAGAGTGCTGGGATCACCGCATGACCCAACCCGCTTCTCCCTCTCACTTCGATGCGCAGCAGGCGGCGAATTACGACGATCGCTGGGCTCCGCTCGCGCCGCTGCGCGACAGCCTGCACCTGCAGATCGCCATGGTTCTCCGCGAACTGCCGTCAACGGCCCATCTGCTCTGCGTCGGCGCCGGCACTGGCGCGGAGGTTCTGGCGCTGGCCCGGTTTTATCCGGAGTGGCGGTTCACCGTGGTCGAGCCATCCTTGCCGATGCTTGAGGTCTGCCGGCGCAAGGCGACGGAGGCGGGGATCGCCGCGCGCTGCACGTTTCATGGTGGCTACGTGGACACGTTGCCGGTGACGACGGCGGCGTTCGATGCGGCGACGGTGCTGCTGGTATCCCATTTCATCACCGATCGCGCCACACGGACCGCCTTCTTCCGGGAGGTCGCGGTGCGGGTCCGGAGCGGAGGTTGGGTCATCACGGCCGATCTCACCACGGCTCCGGACGGACGGCAGGCCAGGCTGTTCCCGGTCTGGCAACAGCTGTTGCGCCATGCCGGTGCGACAGCCGAGCAAGTCCAGGCGATGCTCGCGGCCTACGAACGCGACGTCTCTCTGCTGCCTGAACGTGAGCTGGAGGCGCTGCTCGAGGCTGCCGGGTTCGCGGACCCGGTCCGTTTTTCCCAGTCCCTGCTGATTCACGCCTGGTTCGCGCGACGGCCCTGAGGCTGCCGGGTCTCGGGCGCGCGCCGCGGTACCGCCATGCTGCCAAGGCGGCGATTAGGCGAACAGCCACCGGGCAAAGCCGAGGTAGAGCGGGATGCCGAGCACGAGGTTGAAGGGGAAGGTGATCGCGAGAGAGGAGGTGAGGTAGAGGGCTGGATTCGCCTCGGGCAGCGCCATGCGGACGGCCGCCGGTGCCGCGATGTAGCTGGCGCTGGCGGCGAGCGTGCCGAGGATCATGGCGCCGCCAACGCTCAGGCCGACCTCCCGGCCGAGCCAGACGCCGAGGAGGCCGTGGAGCAGGGGCATGACCACGGCGAAGGCCACCAGAAAACCGCCGGCCGCACGGGCGTCGGCCAGCCGGCGTCCGGCGACGAGGCCGAGTTCGAGGAGGAAAAGCGTGAGGACGCCGCGGAAAGGCGCGTCGAACAAAGGTCCGACCTGGGCGTAGCCGCTGGGTCCGCTCACCAGGCCGATCACCATGCCGCCGAGCAGCAGGAGGATGCCCTTGCTGGCGAGCAACTCGCGGATCATCCCTGCCGTGTGGTTAGGCGTAGCGGAAACAAAACCGAGGGCGCGAGTGGGCAGGGCCGGGGCCATCGCCATCCGGGCAAGGAGCAGGGCGACGAGGATCCCAGGAATCTCCATCAACGCGAGCAGCGCGGGGAGGAAGCCCTCGTGGGCAACGCCTTGGGTTTCCAGATAGGCCACGCCGGCACCGAACGTCACGACCGACACGGACCCGTAGTGAGCCGCCACGGCCGCGGCATCCGTTCGGTTCAATCGTCCCCAGCGGTTGAGCAGGGCAAAGGACCAGATCGGGATGGCCAGGCAGAGGAGCAGCGCGGCCAGCGCGGGTTGGGCAAACGCGGCGGGGGACACGCCGTCCAGCTTGGCGCCGCCCTTGAGCCCGATCGCAAACAGGAGGTAGATCGTCATGGCCGCATACAGCGGCTCCGGGATCTTCAGGTCGCTCCGGACGAGTGTGGCCACGATGCCGAGCCCGAAGGCCAGCACCATCGGCGAGAGGAGGCTCTCGGTCAGGGATTGGAGGAGGTCCATGAAAGTGACTCGTCAATAAGGAAGCCACGCCCGACGCGGCCTGAGATCGCCCGGCTTGGCCGGAGCGAAGATGAAGAGGGCGTCGCCTGAGGCTCGTTTCATGGTTGTTGTTTCATGATTCATGAAACATGAAGTCAACTTCTTAATTTAATATTCTTGATCCATGGGTCGTGATCCCGCCATCCTTGGACAATGGCCGCTGCCCCGAATTCATCCGGCTGGACGTTTCTCACCAACCACACGCATGTGCTCGTTTGCTTGGTGCAAAACGAGTCGATCACGCTGCGCGAGGTTGCCCAGCGGGTTGGCATCACCGAGCGGGCGGTTCACGCCATCGTGAATGCCCTCGAAGAGGAGGGCGTCCTGACCCGCACCCGCGAGGGCCAGCGTAACCGCTACAAGATCAATCGAGCCTATCGGCTCCGCCACCCGTTGGAGTCCCACCGTAAGGTGGGCGACCTGCTGCAGCTGATTGCGGCGGAGTGAGTCGCAGCCGGAGAGGGCATGTCCCGCTCCTGACGTGTGAGGCGCGTTTCGATCTCCATTAGGATTGGGGACTTGTGGGATTTTTATTTTCCGCGAGACCGCGTCCGGACCTCCAATCTTGACCCGAACCTGAATCAGCCCAACCTGCCCCTTCCTCTCTTCCTTGCCTGATGGTGTAATGGCAGCACAGGTGACTTTGACTCACCTAGTCATGGTTCGAATCCATGTCGGGCAGCCAAGTGAAGGGGGTATATTTTGTTCTGTTTCTACTTCTGAAACAGCCTTTTGCGCAAGAGCGACGAGCTCGGTGAGAACGCTCCGAAACCGCCCAAAAGACCCCTCGCACACACGTTTTTGTGTGTCTATTTGTGTGTCGTGAACCCACGGGAGTTTCGACACCTCACCGTGCAGATCCAGACCGGCCACATCGGTGTAGACGTTGGCGGTTAGCTTAGGATCGGAATGCCCGAGAAATTCTTGCGCGGAGCGCATGCCCATCCCCGAGGCTGCACCCCACGTCTGAAACGTCTTCCGCATCGCGTGGAAATGGACGATATGGCCGGCGGCGTCCTTTCGCTCGATGCCTGCTTTCTCCAGGTCACTGAACAGCGCATCGTCTGAAGGAAACGGCGAGAAGATGAAGCCCTTCGTCCCAGAGGTCGCTTTCGCTTCCGCAAACTTTGCCCGCAGAAGCTCCGCGAGTTCGGGCTTCAACGGAACGACCCGCTTTTTTCGACTCTTGGTGATCTCTGCGCGAAAGAGAACGGCCGGACGATCCGTCAACGTCAGATCACTGCTTCGGGATCAAGCCGAGGAAGGTCACGACCAACTTCTCGAGCACTGGAGCCGGCAAATTGCCCACCTGGCACGCCGGCTTTGCTTCACGCTGCAGGGGTCGCCCGGCGCAATGGTAGTAGCGATAATGCGAACCGGATCTCGATGGCTTCCCACTGGCCTTGCCCAAGAGCGGCTGCTGGCAGACCTCGCAAACAAGGATTCCCTTCAGGAGGTTGGAATGCGTGTCGCGGTCCCGCAGCCGGATTGCGCGCTTGTTTCGCGGTTCGAGAATCGCCGCATTGGCCAATTCCCAAGCCTCTTTGCCGACGAGGGGTTCGTGCTGTCCTGTGTATTCTTTGCCTCCGTAGCAAATGACGCCGCGGTAGAGTGGATTGCCGATTATTTTCCGGAGAACATCGGTGCGAAACACCCGCCCGCCGATGCTACGGCGTTCCCGCAGACCGCATTTTTGCCAACGAACACCGCTGCGCACGCCTTCATGGGTCAATTCGGCGGCGATTTGGCCGAGCGATGCGAGTTCACCGGCGCGGTCGAAGATGCGTTTCAGGACGGTCGCTTCACCCGGATTAGGGATGAGCTGCTGGCGGGAGCGATCATAGTCATATCCGTTGCGGCCCGTCTTCTGGTTCTCCCAGCGTTTCGGATACACGGACCGGCGGGTTCCGAAGAGGTCGAGAAATAGCGCGACTTTCTCCGCGGGCGTGCGCGGAGGTGTGGGCGTCGAGCTTGGCGCCTCGAATGCGAGGCCAGCATCCGATTCCAAAGCGGCGATTTCATCCTCTGTCTGTGCCGTCTCGGCCGCGAGTGCGGTGAGCTTGCGTCGCAACTCCCCCAGGCGCTGCTGACGTGGCGGTGGCGCGGAGTCCATCAGTCTCGGGTGGCCCGGCGTTTCGGAGCGGGTGGTTCCGGCACGAGACGCGCGGGCTCTTCGAGGATGTCCAGAATGGCGCGGGCGCAGAAGACGCGGTCACGCTTGCTTTCCCCGACCTTGGTCAGGACGCCGCCTTCTTCCAGTGCGGTGATGGCGCGCATGACGGTGTTGTAGGCGACCCCCAGGCGGCGCTCGGTCTCGCGGGGCGTGAGAAAGGGGTTCGAACCGACGAGATCGATTAGCTGCAGCGGCACCTTCGACCCGCCCCCGGCGAAGGCCTCGCGCCAGTCGGCCAGCTGTTGGTTGATGCGCTCGGCTCGGCTCAAGGCGTCTTCCGACTGCCGCGCGACGCCGTTGAAGAAATACTCCAGCCAGCCAGCCCAATCGCCGCGTTCGGTGATAGCGCGCAAGCTGTCATAGTAGTCGTTGCGCGTCGCCTCGAAGAAGGCCGACAAGTAGAGGAGCGGTTCGGTCAGGGCTCCGCGGGCACACAGCGAGAGCGTGATGAGCAGGCGTCCGACGCGACCGTTGCCGTCGATGAAAGGGTGGATGGCCTCGAATTGGTAGTGCATCAGCGCGGCGTGGACCAGCGGCGGCACCGATTCGTCGTGTAGAAAGTCCTCCCACCGGCCGAGGTGATCCAGTAAGTCGGCTGGCGGTGGCGGCACATAGGAGGCATCGGCCAGAGTGCAACCCGGTCGACCGATCCAGTTCTGGGTCCGACGGAATTGCCCGGGCGTGGCGTGATCGCCGCGCACCCCGGTCATCAGTTTTTCATGGAGTTCGCGAACGAGCCGGAGAGACAGCGGCAACGACTCGAGACGTTTGAGGCCGTGCTCGAGGGCCATCACGTAGTTGCCGACCTCGCGCAGGTCTTCCGGACTGCGCTCGGGGCTCACGCCAGCGTCGGCCGCGAGCAGTTCGCCGAGCGTCGCCTGAGTGCCCTCGATGCGGCTCGAATAAACCGCCTCCCGTTGCACGAATGGGCGAATCAGCAGGTGTGGATTGGGCAGCCGCCGACCCTCGCCTGCGAGACGGCCAAGCAACCGATCCGCATGGGAGAGCGACCGGACCAGCTTGGGTGTCCAGACGATCTCCGGGGGCAACGGGCTGGGCTGAAAGGCTCGGTAGCCTTCCAGAGTCTTGACCCACCGCCCGGATGGGCTCCCTGCCGAGGTGGATTTCATGGGTGGAAACAAGCAAGCGGATTATTTCCATCAAGCTAATAATTTGGAAACAAGACCGTTCGCTATCTCCGTGGGTCGCTAGGGGCAGACGACGAGCCCGTTAGGGTTAAGATTTTTGAAGCGAATGGAGCGAATCCACTGTGACGGAATAGCCGATGCCTCGCCGCATTCGCTCCAGCGATTTGACCGATCTGGTGCACATCCTGGGGAAACACCGGCGAAAACACCCTGATTCGCTCCATAAAGTTCGGAGTGCCGCCCACCACGGGCAGCCAAGGAAGGAGGCGCGGGAACGGTTGCTTTCGCGTCTGATACAGCTCCTTGCGAGAGTCTGAATCGATTGCCTCAAACCGCGCGGAAGCCTCTGGGCGCAGCAAAACGCGCAGGGCTTTGTGCGTCTGGTTGTGGGTCGTGAGGTCTCCGACCTTGAGGGACAAGTGTGCCAACTCGCGGTCGAGCTTTGCGGACAGAGAAGGATCAGCACGGGCAATCGGGGCACTCGATTTTCTCCCGCAGGGACTGGGTCGGCTCTTCGCCCGCCGATGGGTTTGGTCATGCTTCTTGGTGCCAATGTCCGGCCCGGTAGCGCAGGCAATGACTGCCTTGCAGCGAGAAGAGATGCAGCCACTCATGATCGAAGAGCTGGCGAACAGACGGGTTCTGCTGCAGCACCCGTTCGATGCGCGTGGGTTCAGCCTCGAGGTAGACCGCGAGCCGTCTGGGTTCGTGTGTGAAGGCCTTTCCGTTGTGAATCGACTGAAACGGCAGGCCGACCTTCAGGTCGCCGGCGTTGCCTTCCAGTACACCGATGCCTCCCACCACGTTGTGCAGCACCTTATTGCCGGAGCCGTAGCGCGCCGGATCAATTCGCGAGGCATAGTACTGCAGGTTGATCCAGCTCGCGACCACGACGGGGGCGCAGAGGATCAAGGTCAGCACCTTGTCTTCCGGATCAGCGCCGGCCTCGTAGTCATGCAGAAACACGCGCCCGTCGAGCTTCAGGTTTCTCGTGCGGGAACGCGGCGCGGCGACGAGCGCCGCATTGTTGGCCAAGCCCCATTCGGGTCTCACTTGCGCGATATCGGTCGCCCGGGCGCGGACGGCGGCGTCGAGCTGGCCGTCTGGCCATGGGGCCAAGCCAAGGGCGGGTGCCCGCTCGCGCCGCGAGGCAGCTCCCGCGCTTCCGAGCGCGTCCCGCAGCCGTGCAACCGCTGCGCGATGGCTTGCGGGGATGTTGTCCAGATCGAAGAGCAACAGATCGTCCGTGGTGGTGTTGTGCAGTCCGGCAAGGAACACGGTGTCAGCCGGTATCACCAAGCCCTGAAGCGCCAGCTGCGCGCGGACCGAAGGGTCATTCAAGGTTGCGGCTGCGAGGCGGGCGTTGACGTCGCCCGCGTGGCCGCCGCACGCACCGCAATCGAGACCGGATGCGTAAGGGTTGTTGGCGCTTTCGCTCCCGTGGCCGCAGATGAGGACGAGACGGGCGAAATTTCCAACGAGACTCATGTTCCGCAAAGCTCCGGCCGCCAGTGCGGCCCGGGTTTCAACTGAGGCCTCGGTGAAGCTGGGCGCGATCCGTGCGCAGGACAACCGGCTTTCGCGCGCCGGCCGGCCGAGCTGAAGCCCGAAGCCGAGTCCGACGGATTCCACGAACGAGAAGCAGGACGCGGCTGAATTCTGGAACGCCTTCCATGCGCCCGCGGCCGCGCGTTCGGCCCGACCGTGGGCTTCGGCCACGGGGGAAAGCGGCTCACACGTATCGACTGGCGGAACCAGTAGGACGGGACAGCGAGCGTCCGACGTGCCCTCCATCCCGGTCCGATGAGTCACCGGGAAGCCGAAGAATCCGGCAAAACCGATGGTCTGTGTTCCCGGAAGCGCTTCCTCCAGATGGCGGCGAAAGACCTCGGATCGCACATCAATGCAGAAGACGGCCTGCACCTCAGGGCGTCCCGGTGGTGAGGTTGCGGGCTGCTTCGCCAATGCCTGCGCAAGCCGCCGCTGATAGCCGGTTTCATAGGCGAATTGCCAGCGCGCGAGGACCGAGAGTTGCCTCGAGTTTTGCGCCGGGCGCAGCGCTCGACGCCAGGCGGCTGCCCATTCAGGATTGGCGGCGAAGGCCCGGAAGAGCGCGGCATCGTAAGCCAATCGGATGGCCAGCAGTTCCGACAGCATCTCATTTTTCCTGCCCCGCAGGGTGTCCTCGCGGACGCGATATTGGACATACCCGGCCCACCCCGCGATGCTCAGCAATTGCCGGTGGAGAAAGTCTGGCCGCTCAGGTCCGTTCCGCTCGATTGCGTCCAGACAGGCGGCGATTGCCGCGACGGGTTCATCCGGCAAGTCGCCCACAAAGGACCGGAAGCCCGCCAAGCCGTACGCTTCAGGTGCGCGATCATGCACGGCTGCCGACTTCCAAGCCCGGTAGAGCCCGTCGTTCTTCCAAGGTGTGGTCCAGGTCGTCTGGTTCTCGTCAAAGGAGACGGCACACCACTTGGAAATCTCGTCGACGACAAAACGGCTCCAATGCGACCCGGGGCTTTCGCGATCGAGGAGATCCGCGACGGTACAGATGGTCTCCATGCGTTCCTGGAAAGCGGGTCTCTCCAGTGCTTCGATCAGGGCCTGAGGCGTCCATTCGGCATCCGCGGCCGTGGCCAGGTCGGCGGGCTCGATCCGGCCCGCCCGGTACGCCTCCAAGTAGCTGGTCGCGCTCTGGAGGGGCGCGGTGCCCGCCACCCGCTGCAGGAGTTCAGCGGCCGCGCAGAATGGCCGGTCAACAAGTCCGACGAACGGGTTCACGGCCACGAAGTGCCGCAGCGGCCAGAGCGGTGCAATGCGCACCAAGGCGTCGCTGATGGCAGCGCTTAGATCGGCCGTTGCAGGGGTGCGGGCGTGTCGAGTTTGCATGATGAAAACGAGGTCGGAATTTCCTGCGGCCAGAGCGTGCCCAGCAGCCGATTGTACAGCGTGCCGATGTAGAATCCGTTGAGCACATGCACGTAGAGACGGCGTCCCATCGGGTGGCGGCCGGCTCGCCAAAGCAGGGATTGCGTCACAAACAGGCTGGCGAAGACGGCTCCCACGCCCATGACCAACGCCGGGGGCGGATTACCCACCGGCAGGCCGGCAAAGACGAGCGCCGCCACCGCATGAAGTCCGAAACCGAGGGCGGTCACCAGTGCCGCAACCGCGATTCCCTGGCCAATGACCCGCAGGCCGCCCCCGGCCGACCACGCCCGAGCGATCACATAGGCGGCAGAGAAAGCCAGAATGAATCCGAAGACTCCCGAATACGGTGCTGAACCCGGTGCGAAGACATGGACGACCGTAGCGCCGAGCGCTGCGAGCAGGCCCCCGGCGAGAACACCGACAGTCAGCGCCCCGCTGCGCAGCGGCAGTGCCGCCCGGGGAACCGCGCCGATCGTTGAGCCGGCCGTGAGAAAGGCATGCGCCTTATAGAGCGAATGCGCGCAGATGTGCAGCAGCGCGAGCCCGTACGCGCCGAGGCCGCATTGCAGGATCATGAAGCCCATTTGTGCAATGGTCGAGTAGGCCAGCGCCCGTTTCACGCTCGGCTGAGCCAGCATCACCAAGGCCCCAAACGCCGCCGTCAGCGCGCCCACGCCTGCGAGGAGCTCTGAAGCCACGGGGGCAGCCGCCATAATCGGTGACAATCTGATGAGGAGAAAGCCACCGGCGTTGATGATGCCGGCGTGCATCAGGGCCGAGACCGGGGTGGGGGTTTCCATCGTGTCTGGCAGCCAGCTATGGAAGGGAAACTGCGCCGACTTCAGCAGCGCGCACACCGCGAGCAGCATGGCCGTTGGGCCGAGACCCGCTGTGTCTCCTGCAGCGATGGCGGTGAACAGTCCGTCCATGTCGAAGGTGTGGTGGTGTCGGTGCAGCAACACGGCGGCGGCCAGCAGGCAAACGTCGCCAGCTCGGCTGAAGACAAACTTCTTACGTGCCGAGAAAACCGCCCCCGCTCGTTCCGGGTAATGCAGCAGAAGTCGGTGCAGGCAGAGGCTGGTCGCGACCCAGGCGAAGAGGAGGAGCAACAGGTGCCCGGCCAACACCAGCAGCAGGACCGCACCCAAGGTCAGGCTCATCCAGGAGAAAAATCGCGCCTGCGCCGGATCACCCTCGAGGTAGCGGCGTGAAAAACGCAGCACGACCGCACCAAGATAGGTGACGAGCGCGATCATCGCCACCGACACCGCGTCGAGTCTCAGGGCCACGGCCAGCGCCGATTCAACCCCGAACGGTGCCCACCGGACGGTTTGCGGACCGGAAAAAGCCAGCGAGGCCATGCCGAGCAGGGCCAGCGCCGTGGCCATCGCCGTGGCCCAGAATGTCAGCCGGCCAGCGGTGGCCGGAACGCATGACCGGGCAATCAGTCCGGCCGCTACAGGCAGACCCGGCACCGCAACCACAACAAGAAGAGTCAACAGGCTCATTGAGCGCGAGAATAGCGCCCGCTTGTCTTTTAGACGATGATATCGTTTAGAACCTATCGTTAAATTTAATTTAACAAAAAATGCCCGTCTTCCTCAATTACCACCACCTGCGCTATTTTCGGATGATCGCACGGGAACAGAGCGTCACCCGCGCCGCAGAACGGCTGAATCTGTCGGTCCCGGCCTTGAGCATCCAGCTCCGCCAACTTGAGGAAAGCTTGGGCCAAAAACTCTTCGAGCGTGAGCGCAGCAGACTCCGTCTCACTGAAGCGGGGCGCCTCGCCTTTGACTACGCCGAGACGATCGGCCGAGCTGGCGAAGAGCTGGTTGACGTGATGCGTAACCGGGCGCCCGGGGCAACGCGGCAGGTTCTGCGGATCGGGGCGGTGGCGACCCTGTCCCGAAACTTCCAGGTCGATTTCCTCAAGCCCGCTCTCCATCGCCCGGGGGTCGAGGTCGTGATTCGCTCGGGTGCGCAGCGAGAATTGCTCGTCGCTCTCCATGCCCACGAAGTTGATGTCGTGCTTTCCAATTCACCGGCGCGACGTGACACGGAGACGCCTTGGCACAGCCATCTGCTCGCCGAACAACCGGTCGCCCTGGTTGGCGTACCGGCCTGGAAGAGAAAACGGCTCAACTTCCCGCGCGATTTCCGTGACGTCCCTGTCATACTTCCGAGCATGGAGAGCAACACGCGCGCCGCTTTCGACCGGCTGGCGGCTGCAGGCGGCGTGCGCCCCCGAGTGCTTGCGGAGGTGGATGACATGGCGATGCTGCGCTTGCTCGCGCGGGAGGGCGAGGGCCTCGCGCTGGTTCCGCCCGTGGTCGTGCGCGATGAGATTGAAGACGGCCTGTTGGTGGCGACTCACCGCATTCCCCAAATTCGCGAGACCTTTTACGCGATCACACCAAGCCGGCGCTTTCCGAATGCGCTCGTGGGTGAACTCGTCTCACGCATGTCGCGGCCGAAGACGCTGCCCGGTCCGCGTCTTTGAACAGACGGAAAGCCAAGGGTCGGACGTGGGCGGGTCCCCTGCTTGGTGATCGTGCACCGCGCCGGACATTCCGTGCGCAGACGTCAGGTAGTCGAAACTTTTCTCCGCGGTCCTTTACGGAAAATGACGGCGGTCATTTGGGCAGCAACGCAGCCGCGGGTTCGTCGAGGAAAAGGTGCGCGCGGGGATGCTGGCGCAGGAGGGTCGCCGGGCAGGCGGGGCCGATCGGGTCGAGCAGCGTGGCGCGGACGGCGGGGGCCTTGCGCGCGGTGGGGACGATGCAGGCGAGGAGGCCGGCGGCGGTGAAGACCGGGAGCGTGAGCGTCAGGGCGTGCCGCGGGACTGCGTCGACACTCGGAAAGCAGCCGTCGTTGACCTGCTGCTGGCGGCAGATCGGGTCGAGCTCCACGATCTTCACGCGCACCGGGTCAGCGAAGTCGGCGACGGGCGGGTCGTTGAAGGCGAGGTGGCCGTTCTCGCCGATGCCGAGGCTGATCACGTCAATGGGTTCCGCTGCGAGTGCGGCGTCGTAGCGCTGGGCCTCGGCGGCGATGTCGGCCGCTTCGGCCTGCAGCGGGTGAAAAGCCGCCACCGCGACGTGATCGAGGAAGTGCGTCTGCAGGTAGTGACGAAAACTCTGCGGATGCGCCGCGGTGAGGCCCACGTAGTCGTCCATGTGGAAGACGTGAATCCGGCTCCAGATCTCGGGCGTCGCGCGAGCCAAGGGGATGAGCGCTGCATAGTAATCGTCCTGCGACGGTGCGCAGGCCATGACGATCCGGGCGCGGCCTTGGGCGGCGACGACACGTGCGAGTTCGTCCTGCACGAGGCGTGCCGCTGCTGCGCCCATCGTGCGACGATCCGCATGGATCGTGGTGTGTGGCCGCTCAGGGAATGGAAGCGAACGGGGTGGGGTGTTCATGGGGCGCGTGGGGCAGGGGTGCAGGCAGCGAAGCAAATTTTCGCTGGATTGTCCGCTCATAGTTCGCGCCTGGCGCGGGATTGCCAACGAATCGGACGGTCCTTGGCCTCGCCGTCAAAGTGCTCGCGGCACACGGGTTCACGTCCAAGGATCAATGGCGTCGTCGGCCGTCTACCCCTCTTCGCCATGATGTTTTCGTCTCCGTTGACTCCCGGTGCGCGCATGCCCATCGCCGTGCGCCTCGTTCTGGTCTCCGGCCTGGCCGCGTCTGCTTGGGCGCAGCGTCCGAGCTCGGCCCGCGTTGGTGATGCGAGCGCCCTCGTGCTTGAAGATGCCGCGGCGCGGGCACGCCTGCCCGAGTTCATGATCATCCCGGCGGCCACGGCCGATGAACTCACGCCCGCCGCGCCCGTGGATGCGACGGCGTTCACGACCTGGACGCGGTCGCTCGGGGACAATGGCGCGCGCCGCTACTCGTCGCTCAAGCAAATCACCAAGGACAATGTCGATCAGCTCGAGGTGGCCTGGACCTATCGCTCGGGCGACGGCGCGGCGAACATCCAGGCCACGCCGATCATTGTGGGCGACCTGATGGTCATGCCCACGCCAGGGAACGCGATCGTGGGCGTCGACGCTGCCACCGGACGCGAGCGCTGGCGCCGGCCAATCGAGGGCCTGGGTCGCCGCCTGCAGGATGTGCCGGCCCGCCGCGGTCTGGTGTACTGGCCGGGCGAGGCGGGTGCGCCGGCGCGGATTCTTTTCGGGGCCGGGGATTTCATCTACGCGCTCGATCCGCGCACGGGCGAACCGCTCGATTCGTTTGGCGAGGGCGGCCGGACGCCGATCCCGACGGGCGCCACGACGGCCGGCGTGGTGCATCGCGACGTGTTCATCACGACCGGGCTGAATGGCGACGTCTTCGGTTACGATGTGCGCACGGGCGCCCCGCGCTGGCGTTTCCGCTCGGTCGCGCAAGGGACGGACTTCGGCGCGGAGACCTGGGACGATCCGCAGGCTGGGGCCAACGGCTGGAGTGGGCTTTCCCTCGATGAGGGCCGTGGACTGGTCTTTGTCGCGCTGGGGGCGCCGCGACCAGACATGGTCGGCGTCGACCGGCATGGCGACAATCTGTTCGCCAACTGTCTCCTGGCGCTCGACGCCACCACCGGCGAGCGCCGCTGGCATTTTCAGGATGTGCGCCACGACATCTGGGATCTCGATGTCTGCGTGCCGCCGAATCTCGTCACGATCGAGAAGGACGGACGCCGGATCGATGTCGTCACCACCGCGTCGAAGGCCGGTCATCTGCTGCTCCTCGATCGCACCTCCGGCAAGCCGATCTTCCCGCTCCGGCTGCGCCGCGCGCCGGTGTCGCTGCTGCCGGGGGAGCGCACGGCCCCGTACCAGCCGGATCCGGAACTGCCGGAGCCGATTTCGCGCATGGAATTTCATCCCGACCTGATCACCGACCGAACGCCGGAGGCACGGGCCTTCGTCGAGGCCGTGGTGGCGAAGTCGACCTACGGTTTCTTCGAGCCCTTCCGCCCGGGCGTGCCGAATCTCTTCATCGGCAGCCGCGGCGGCGCCGAGTGGTCGGGCGCGGCGGTCGATGTGCCGACCGGACGGCTCTACATCACCTCCAATCGCTGGGTGTCACGCATCACCGTGCTGCCCAACGACGACAAGGAACGCGATCCGCGTTTCCCGCCGTCGGCGGGCGAGAAGCACTACCAGCAGCACTGCGCTGCGTGTCATGGCCCCGCGCGCGCCGGGATCGGCATGGTGCCGCCGCTGCTGGGCTTGAAGCACCGCATGAACGACGCGCAGGTCCTCGACCTCGTGACGAATGGCCGCGCGGCGATGCCGCCGAATGTCACGCTCACGGCCGCGGAGAAAACCGAGCTCCTTGATTATCTCTTCCGCCGTAACCAGCCACCGTCCCGTCCGGGCGGAGGTGGACCAGGTGCCGCGCCGGAACCCAAGTACCTGTTCAACGGCTTTCAGTTTCTCGTCGACCATGAAGGTTATCCCGGGATCAAGCCACCGTGGGGCCAGCTGAACTGCTACGATCTCAGCACGGGCAAGATCCTCTGGCGCGTACCGCTGGGCGAACTCGAGGAGCTGACGAAGCAGGGTGTGCCGCTGACGGGTTCGCAGAACCTCGGCGGGGCATCCGTGACGGCGGGCGGGCTCGTGTTCGTCGCGGGCACGCAGGACGAGCGCCTGCGGGCTTTCGATGCGGATACGGGCAAGGAGCTCTGGTCGGCGAAGCTGCCCTTCGCCGGGACGGCCGCCCCGGCGATCTACGAGGTCGATGGGCGTCAGTACATCGTCATCACCGCAACCGGCGGTGGTCGCGTGGGCGGAGCTTCGGGTGTCGGCGACGCGTACGTGGCCTTCGCGCTGAAGCGATCGTTGTAGCTGGCCTCGCTGAGGCCGGCCGCCCAAACCGGGTCTCGCGCTGAGCCGCAGAGGCGCGGAGAAAACCTCAGACCGTATCGATGGAAATCAGATCGAGTGTGAAATCAGACTGACCTCTGATCTCTGACATCTGACTTCTGATTTCTCCGCGTCTCTGCGCCTCTGCGCGATTTCTTTGCTGGAGGATTGGACTCAGGCGATCATTTCGGGCTCGAGCACCTTCTCGACGAGTTTGCCGGCCACGAGGCTGACGTGGTAGCACTTTGCGCCGGCACGGGCCGATACGACGCGGCGGACCTCGTTGTCTTGAAAATAAAGGCCGGCGTTGTTGTCGCAGGCATAGCCGGCCTTCATCTGACCCGAGCCGATGAGCTTTTCGTACTGCGGGCGGCGGCCCGGCTCGGCGTCGTAGTGGGGTGCGTGGCTGCCCTTGAGGAAACCGAGGCACTGGACGACGGAGAGTTCCTTCGGGCGCGAATCCGTCGTGCCCTCCTCGAACCAGCAGAGTGAACCCGCGCTCGCCCCGCCGAGGACGATGCCGCGGTCCCAGGCCTCGCGTAGGACGACATCGATGCCTTGGGCCTTCCAGATCGCCTGCTGGTTGAGCGTGTTGCCGCCCGAGACGACGATGGCGTCGACCGAGAGGAAGACTTCCTCCCAGCTTTTGGACTGGCGCGTGCTCGCGATGAAGCTCTCCTGCATGGACGGCTCGACGTTGAGCGGAGCGCAGTTGCGGAAGAAGGTGAGGGTGTTTGTGGCCGAGTCGGCGGAGGCGGTGGGCAGGAAGCAGATCTTCGGGCGCGCCTTGCCGGTGAGCTCGGCCATGTAGCGGATGAACGGCGTGTTGAAGCCGCCGCCGGCGATGAGGATCTTGCGCTTTGGGTTGCTGGCGGCCGGGGCGGTGGTGCCGGTCGCTTGGGCGAGGAGCGGGTTTGCGGTCACGGTGGCGGCGGCGAGTCCGACGAGGGACGAGGCGAGGAAATCACGACGTTTCATAAAGGAGGTAATCCGGAGTGAGGTGAAGAGAACCGGGGCCGCTTGGGGGAGGCGGAGGGGAGTGGTTCGAATCCAGCAGGTTGTGGGCCGAAGGCGACCTTCAAGGGGCCACGGTCCGAGGATGGCTGCCGACGGGTTTCCACCCTCACGATACGGGCTGGCTGCGCCGAGCGTGTTTAGATGGGTGTAGCCGGGGTCGCTGACCCCGGGGCTCGAGTTTTCCCTCTCACATCTCCCAGAGCAGGGTCAGCTACGCTGGCTGCGTCTTTACCGGAAATGCTCCAGCCGTTTGCAGTTGCCGGCGCGGAGTCCGGATCGCGAAGGCGCGAGGCATCCGCGACCCGCGCCAAAGCGTAGCTTTGACTGCGAGGTAAACTCCCTTACCTCTGGAACGGTTCATTTGACGGATGCTCTCTCCCTTTCTCCACGATCGCGCTGCCCTTTACGTTTCCGGTGTCCTGACCGCCCCGGAGCGGGAGAACTTTGAGCTGATCCTGACCTTCAACGACGAGGTTCGCGCCCTGGTTACCCATTTGGAGGAGGCGATGACCGCTGCGATGGTGGCGGAGAGTGGGTCGGGTGCGGCACCGCCGGCGACGCTGAAGGCGCGCGTTCTCAACTCGCTCCCGGCGCAGCCCGCGGCGAAGGAGCCGCCCGTGGCCGTGGTCGTCACGGATGCCGCTGGCATCACCCAGTGGGTCAACCCGGCGTTCACCGCGATGTGCGGCTACACGCTGGACGAGCTCAAGGGACACAAGCCCGGGCACTGGTTGCAGGGACCCGAAACGGATCGGGCGGCACTGGCCCGGATTCGCGGAGCGGTGCAGGCCCGCCAGCCCTGTCGCGAGACGCTCGTCAATTATCACAAGAATGGCACCCGCTACGTCGCGGACGTGGCGATCGCTCCGGTGCTCGACGATGACGCCCAGCCAGTCTGGTTTGTGGCGCAGGAGCGCCTGGTCGCGTTGGCCTGAGCGGCATCCGGTTGGCAATAAATCAGGGGTTTCCGCCAAGGCGTGCGGAGTCGCGGGCGTCGGAATCGGGCAAACTGTCGACATGAACACCGCCCTTGCCTCGGCTTATCCGTTCCCTGGTTCAGGGGCGGCTTACGCTGGCTCAATGCCGGTCCAACTCATTGGTAACCAAGGCTCTCCCGGGCAAGGCGCGGGGTGGATTGCCTCGAGCCGCGCTGGGAGTGGATCGGGATGGCGTTTTCTGTTTCCGTAACCTACTTTAAACCATGTTTTTGCGGAAGGAATCTACTCGATCCGCTCTCCTGAAGCTACGTGCTTGGATCTCCAGTTTGGCCTGGGAATGACGAATACTACTCATGGCACCCGCAGCGAACAATCGACATACTCATCCCATGACCAGCCCGGCCTCACCGTCCTCCTCCAAAATTGGTGTCCTCCTTGTGGAGGACCAGACGGCCATCCGGCAGATGCTTGCCTCGTTCGTTGCCGCGCTGCCGGGCTTTGCCGTGATCGGTGAAGCGAAGGACTGTCAGCAAGCGCTGGCGCGCATTCGCGAACTGCGGCCCCAAGTGGTGGTGCTTGATTGGATGCTCCCGGATGGCACGGGTCAGGAAGTGCTCGGCGCGATGCGCGACCAGAAGCCTGCGCCCGAGGTGCTGGTATTCTCGGCCAACACGACCGAGCTCGCCGTCCGCACCGCGCTGTCGCTCGGTGCCCGTGGCTACATTGAAAAGACTGCGAGCTTTGATGATTTCACCGCCGCGCTCCGTCAGGTTGCCTCCGGCCAGGTGTTTTTGGGCACGGCGGTTTCGGCCGTGGTCCACCGCCTCGTGCGCAATCCGCAGGCCGCGGCGTGCAGCGTCGAGCTGTCTCCGCGCGAGAACGATATCCTGCGTCATGTGGCCGGGTTGAGATTGGCGAACTGTGCCGGGACATTGGCCGCCTCTTCAGTGCCCGCGCTGAGCGGCAGGGAATCTCGCTCCGGTTGGAACTCGCGACGGACGGTCCGGTTTGGGTGGAGACGGACGGGGCCCGGCTGCGCCAGGTGCTGATCAACCTTGTGGGCAACGCGCTGAAATTCACCCACCAAGGGTCGGTGGTCCTGCGGTGCGAAACCACGCAGGAAAAGGATCGGACGCGGGTTTACTTCACGGTGTTGGATACCGGTCCGGGCATCCCGGCCGACAAGTTGGCGCGGCTTTTCGAGCCGTACTACCGCGGCAATGACGCGCGCGTTCAGAGCGTGGTCGGCACCGGACTTGGCCTGCCCATCAGCCAGAGCCTGGTGGCGCTCCTCGGCGGCGACCTCCAGGTAAAGAACACCCTCGGCCGCGGCACTGAGTTCTTCTTCGATCTGCATCTCATGACGGCGGAGCCGCCAGAAACGGTCTCCGCTGCGGGTGGCTCGACCGCGACCAGTCCGTGCTTTCCGGAGCTGCGAATCCTGGCGGTGGACGACAACATCGCCAACCAGGAGGTCATGCGTGCCTTGCTGGAGGATCGTTGTGCCCGGCTGGAGGTGGTTGGATCAGGTCGCGAGGCGATCGCCCTCCTCACGCAGGAAACGTTCGACGTCGCGCTGGTTGATTTGGAGATGCCCGGGATCGACGGCACGGAAGTGGTGCGACAGGTCAAGGCCTTGGGAGAGTCCGCCGCCTCCGCGCGCTGCCGGATCTTCGCCGTGTCCGCTCACCCCCGCGATCAGCTCCGCGAGCGCTGCCGCGGGCATGGGTTTGACGGCTATGTCGAAAAGCCCCTGAACCGCCAAGAGCTGATGGAAGCGATCGCCTCGACGCGGGCGCGATAGCTGGCGCGGCGGTTCACTTCGTCAGCACGAAGGGCTGGTAAAGCGCGGCCTGGGCGGGCGGAAAACGGCCCTGGATGTAGACGCCGTCGTCCCGCTGCTCTTCGAATTGCACGTGCCCGATCGAGTGCAGCTTGGCCACGATGTCGTAGCGGGCGTGCGGCACCAGCAGTTCGATCGCCCCAAAGGCGTCGGCGATGAGTTCGATGCAGCGGTCTTGGAGCACATCCAGGCCCTGGCCGGTGCGGGCTGAGATGAAAATCGCATCCGGAGAAAGCCGGCGCGCCTGGCTGATCTGCTCGGGGGTCGCGGCGTCGACCTTGTTGAAGACGGTGAGCATGCGCTTGTCGCCTGCGGCGAGTTCGTTGAGCACGCTCAGGGTCGTCTCATGGTGCGCCTCGAGATTGGCGGCGGTCACGTCGAGCACGTGGATGAGGAAATCGGCGATGATGGCCTCCTCCAGCGTCGCCTTGAAGGCCTCGACGAGGCGGTGGGGCAGGCGGCGGATGAATCCGACCGTGTCGGTCACGAGCAGCTTCTGGTTGCCGTGCAGCATCAGCTGCCGCGTGGTCGGGTCGAGCGTGGCGAAGAGCTTGTCCTCGGCCATGACGTTCGCGCCGGTGAGGGCATTGAGCAGGGAGGATTTGCCGGCGTTGGTGTAGCCGACGATCGCGGCCGTGGGCACGGGCACGCGCTGGCGCTTCTGGCGTTGGACGCCGCGCTGCTTGCGCACGTCGACCAGCTCGCGCTTCAGTTTGGTGATGCGGTCGTTGACGATGCGGCGGTCCTGTTCGAGCTGGGTTTCACCTTCACCGCTCATGCCGCCGCCTCCGCCACCACCACCGCCGCGCTGGCGGGACAGGTGGGTCCAGGCGCGGGTCAGGCGGGGAAGCGAGTACTCCATGCGCGCGAGCGCGACCTGCAGCACGGCCTCGCGGGTGTGGGCCCGGTCGGCAAAGATATCGAGAATGACCTCCTCACGGTCGATCACGGCGAGCCCCGACAGCTTTTCCCAATTGCGCTGCTGGGCCGGGGTGAGGGATTCGTCGATCACGATCAGGTCGGCATTCGCTGCCTTGGCTTGGTCGATCAGCTCCTGCGTCTTGCCGCTGCCGAGCAGCGTGGCGGGCGTGGGAGCGCGGAGATTGACGAGCGTGGGCTGGACGACGGCGATGCGTAAGTTCTCCACCAGTTCCTCCAACTCGGTCAGCAGCTCCTGACCTTCTCCGGGCGTCATCTTGGGCGTTTGCACGCCGATGAGAAAGGCGCGTTCGCAGCGCTTGGAATCCGTCGCGGGAATCTGGTCGAGAAAGTCAGCCATCAGGGAGGGAGATCCATGGGCCTAGTGGGCGCGGGAGTCAAACCGGAGGCAAACGGATCGATTCAAATGCCGCTTGGCGCCCGAGCGTGTTGCCGGTTGATTGCCACGGTGATGCTGTCGCTGCGTCTCCTCGCCTTCGTCTGCTTTTCGAGCTTGCCTCGTTGGCGGCGCAACCGGCGGCGCCGTTCCGTTATGCTCCGCTTGGGGTTCGCGACGGGTGCTTTGTTGAATCTGTCGCCTTCTATGATGCACTGCGGGAGCGGCAGGGTTCGACGGCGTGGTGCCGGATTCTGCAATGGGGAGCGAAGGAGGACGAGGAAGTCGTCGTGGGCCACGCGGTGGCCGTGTTCACGCATCAGGGAAAGCTCTGGGGCTGGGATGTGAATTTCGGGTTTGCTCCGCTGCCGGTCGAAACGGCGCTCAAGGAGCAACCCGAGGCGGTCGCGCCGCCGATGACCGGCAAATACCCGACAATCACTGCGCGGTTTCCGCTCTACCGTCACGACTTCGAGCAGCAACCCGATCCCTCGCCGCCGGCGGAGATGGCTCTTTCCGACAACGCGGCACTCCGCGAGGCGTCGCGCGTCGCCGCGCGCCTGGCGAAGCACCGTCCGGTGAATCTCGTCGAATACACCTATGTGCGCGCGGGGCAGACGCTCGCCGGGGCGGCCTGCGTCTTTCTTTTTCACGGACGGCTCTGCGTCTATGTTCCCGGTTACGGAACCGTCCCGTTCCGCGCCCGTGCGCTCAGCGTGGATAACCTCCGCCAGCTGCAGCAGGCGCTGCGCACCATCCATCCCGGCGCGGGCAACCTCAAGGCGCTTTAGGCGCGCTACCTTTTCAGCTTCGCCAGCGCCTCTTCACCGAGGGGACCGCCCTTGACCTTGAGGCTCTCCGCAAATTCGGCGGCGAAGTCGCGCTTGTGGCGCGCGTTGATCCACGCGGTGATCAACATCGCGATCAGCGCACCGATCGTCGCGAGGGCCATGTCCTTGTGCGCGTCCCAGACGTCGCCTTGCGAACCGAGGTAGGCAATGCCGAGGTCGCCGCCGAAAATCTCGGCCGCGATCCATTCGAACAACTCGAAGAGCATCGAGGTGCTCATCGTCAGGTCGAGTGGCAGAAAGTAGCCCCAGAATCCGCGCACCTTTGCCACGCGGACAAAGAGTTCACGAATGGGGTAGGCGAGGAGAAAGCCGTAGAGGAAGTGGACGAGCCGGTCGAAGTGGTTGCGCTCCCAGCCCATCATCGCATTGAACGAAAATCCGAAGGTGTCGCGGGTGAAGCGATCGTACGGCACCTCGGCGTACGTCCAGTGCGCGCCGGTCTCGTGCAGGCAGAGAAACAGGAAAATCAGCGTGTAGCTGATGCGCGAAAGCGGCAGCCAGCGATACGTCGCAACGAGGTAGCCGACCGAAAGGAAAACGAGGACGTTCTCCAGCCACCATGCGTGCGGGTCCAACGGACGATAGGCCGAGGCGGCGAAGAGGATCGCAAAAAGTCCGCCCAACACGGCCACGTAGCGTCCACGAGGAATGGCGGTCAGCATAGGGAGAGCTTGGCGCCCGCCTGCTCGTGGGGCAAGTTATGGGGGGAATGTGACATTTTAGGGTCCAAATCGTTGATGATGAAGCGGTGATAATGACCGCAATTGACGGCGTTGGTGCCCGATCCATCGTAGCACCAGTCTAATTCGGTGCCGCTTCCTCGGTACCGTTGCGGGGGACCCAACGACCACGGAGCGATCCGCGGTTGGGGCGAACGGTGCCGGCTCAACCGGCACCAAGGCCACCTTTCCGGCCGAGCCCGTCAGCTAACCTCGTCGACCTCATGGGAAGGGCGATCCTCTGCCTCGCGCCGGTGCGTAGGGATCACGGTCTCCCCACAGTCACATCCGCGGCTGCGACGGGACCGGGTCTCTCCGGTGACGGCGGAGCTACCTTTATCGGGGAAAAATGAACTCATCATTCGCGGCGTCTTTGCGCCGCTTGGGACGGGGACTCACGGCGCTGGATCCTCTGCGCCTAGTGGTTCTGGGCTACGCATCGTACATCATTACCGGCTGGGCTTTGCTCTGCCTGCCGTGGAGTCAGCACCGGCCGGGAACGGCCGACTGGCTCGATCATCTCTTCATCGCAACTTCGGCGGTCTCCACGACCGGACTGTCGCCGGTGAGCACGGCCGACACCTACACGTGGTTCGGCGAAGCTGTGGTGCTCGCGCTGATCCAGTTTGGCGGACTCGGCTACATGACGGTCAGCTCCTGCCTCCTCATGGCCTTTTCAGGCGGCCGGATCGCACCTTGGCGAGAGCGGGTGGGCGCGGTGTCGCTCATGCTTCCGCCAGGATTCGATTTCCGGAGATTTCTGCTTCTGACGATGAGCTACACGCTGGTGATTGAGGCGGCGGGCGCCGTGTTGCTGTACCCGATTTTTCGCGACGGCGGGGCGGTCAATCCGGTCTGGCAGGCGACTTTCCACAGCGTCTCGTCCTTCTGCACGGCCGGGTTTGGCCTGTTTAACGACAGCTTCGAGTCCTACCGCGGTCATCATGGACTGAACCTGGTCATCATCGTACTCAGTTACCTCGGTGCGATTGGATTCCTGGTGGTCAACGACGCGTGGCTGTCACTGGTACGGCGCAAGGCCGCTGTCACCTTCACCACGAAGATCATTCTCACCTGCACGGCGGCGATCTCGGTTGTCGGCACCGGATTGTTGGTTGCCGGTGAACCGTCGCTGGCCACGCTGCCGCTCGGCGAGCGATGGATGGCGGCTTGGTTTCAGGTCGCGTCAGCGAGCACGACGGTGGGTTTTAACACGATTCCGATCGGAGCGATTTCCGGAGCATCGTTGTTTCTACTCACCGTGGTCATGATCATCGGCGCCTCGCCGGCCGGCACGGGTGGTGGACTGAAGACGACTACGTTCACCGCACTCTGGGGCGTCATGCTGGCGGTCATGCGCCGGCGGGAGCGGCCTTCGCTGCTCGGACGAGAAATCCCGGTGGTGCGTATCCGGTCGGCCGTGGCTTCGCTGCTGCTCTACAGTCTTACGCTGGCCGCGGGCATCTTCGCGCTGGCGCTGGTTCAACCCGAATCGGCGCTGGCCGATCAGGTATTCGAGTGCATCTCGGCCCTCGGAACGGTGGGCCTGAGCCGGGGACTGACCGGCAATCTCAATTCGGCCGGTTTGGGGATTGTCACGCTTCTGATGTTCATCGGACGCGTGGGACCGCTCGGCCTCGGCATGATCTTCTTCCGTCCCGGTCCGGAGCCGGTCGAGCCGGAGGAAGATGTGATCGTGTAGCCTGAAAATCGTACTCGTTCTTCGTTCTCTTTCTCGTTCTCGATCCGGAAGAAAGAGAATGAGTACGAGAACGAGAAAGATTTTCCGAAACGATCCTCAGGCCAGGGCTTCCTTGTAGTGTCGACGGCACAGCGGCACGTAGCGCTCGTTGCCGCCGATTTCGACCTGGGCGCCTTCCTTGAGGCCTTTGCCGTCGGGCCCGGTGCGGAGGTTCATCGTGGCCTTGCGGCCGCAGTGGCAGATGGTCTTGAGCTCGATCAGATCGTCGGCCCAGGCGAGCAGCTCGGCGCTGCCGGGAAAGAGCCGGCCTTGGAAATCCGTGCGCAGCCCGTAGCACAGCACCGGGATGTGGAGCTCGTCGGCGACATCCGTCAGCTGGCGCACCTGTGCCGGCGTGAGGAACTGGGCCTCGTCGACCAACACACAGGCCACGGCGGTCGCCGGCTTGTGCTCGGACTCGATGCGGGCGTAGAGATTGTCCGTCTCGCTGAACGCCTCGGCCGGTGCACTCAGACCGATGCGCGAGGCGATCCGGCCGATCCCGGAGCGCTGGTCGAGGGCAGGGGAAAACAACAGCGTGCGCATGCCGCGCTCCTGGTAGTTGTAGCTCGACTGGAGCAGGACTGTGCTTTTGCCGGCGTTCATCGCCGCATAGTAAAAGTAAACCTTGGCCATGGCGCGGAACCGTGGCGGGAGCGGCGCACCGAGGCAACCGCGTTTGGCTCGGGAACCGCGGGGTGGCGTCAGTGGTCCGTATGGGCACTTGTCATTTCCCTTTTCCGCGCCACCGTGCGGCTCCCTATGAATTTCTTCCGTCTCACTTTTCCTCCGATCAGCGTGGATATCGGCCTGCTCTTGCTGCGCGTCGGACTCGGCTCGTCGATGCTGGTCCTGCACGGCTGGGGCAAGCTGATGCGGCTGGTTGAGGGCAACCTCGCGTTCAGTGATCCGATCGGCCTCGGGCCCGTGCCGAGCCTGGCGCTGGCGGTGTTTGCCGAGTTTCTGTGCTCCCTTCTCCTGATCGTGGGCTGGTCCACGCACATCGCCGCGCTGGCCGGGGCGGTGACCATGGCCGTCGCGTTCAGCTCGGCGCACGGCATGCGCCTGACCGGCGAGGGCAATGGCGAACTGGCTTTCATCTACCTCATCGGCTACGTCGGCCTCTTCTTCGCGGGTGGCGGTCGGTTCTCGCTCGACGGTCAGGCCAACTCGCGGCGTGCGAGCAAGCTGAAGCCGGCGAAGAAGTGAACGGAGGGGAAGTCGTCAGGAGTCAGCATCCGAATCTCCTGACTCCTGGCTTGGTTAGAGCGGTTCCGTTAACGATGTAGCCGGGGTCGCTGACCCCGGTCCGGGAGATTTGAGAGGAAAAACTCGAGCCCCGGGGTCAGCGACCCCGGCTACACCGGATGTCCGGCCTCAGCCGCGCTTGGCCAGCACCGTCTTCTCGTAGTCCTTCACGAGCGGCAGCCAGGCGGGGCCGACGGGCACGTTGGCGCGGCGGCAGTGCTCGTCCCAGACCGCTCCGAAGGGCAGGCTCTTGAGTTCCTCCAGCAGGGCGAGGCGCGAGGTGTTGTCCCCGGCGTCCTCGAAGGAGCGGAGCTTGGACGACGGTTCGAGCAGGGCCCAGAGAAGGGACTTGAGCGTGCCGCGCACGCCGATGACCCAAGCCGCGACGCGGTTGATGCTCGCGTCGAAGAAATCGAGGCCGATGTGCGTGCGTGCGAGGAAGTCACCGCGGACGATCTCCTCCATGATGGCGCGCGTCGGGTCGTCGAAGAGCACGACGTGATCGCTGTCCCAGCGGACGCCGCGGCTGACGTGAAGGAGGATCTCCGGCACGAACTGAAGCGTGGACGAGATCTTGTCGGCGATGCCCTCAGTCGGGTGGAAGTGGCCGGCGTCGAGGCAGACGAGGATCTTTCGCGAGACGGCGTAGCCGAGGTAGAACTCGTGCGAGCCGGCGACGTAGGACTCGGAGCCGATGCCGAAGAGCTTGGACTCGACCGCGTCCAGATGATGCTTCGGGTCGAGCTTTTCCGCGAAGACGGCGTCGAGCGAGGCCTCAAGGCGCGCGCGCGGGCCCTTGCGGTCGGCGGGGAGGTCCTTGGAGCCATCGGGGATCCAGACATTGGTCACGGTCGGCGAACCGAGGCGACGCCCCATCTCGGCGCCGATGCGGCGGCAGGCCTTGCCGTGATCGATCCAGAACTGGCGCACGGCGGGATCGCGGTGAGTGAGCGTCGCGCCGTCGTTGGCGAGCGGGTGCGAGAAGTAGGTCGGATTGAAGTCGAGCCCCATGCCGTGCGCCTTGGCCCACTGGATCCAGTTCTCGAAATGGGCGGTCGTGATCTCGTTGCGCTCGACCTTGCGGCCGCCGAACTCGGCGTAGCACGCGTGCAGATTCAGGCGATGCTTGCCCGGGACAAGCGAGAGGGCGCGATCGAGGTCGGCGCGGAGTTCGTCCGGCGTGCGGGCCTTGCCTGGATAATTGCCGGTGGCCTGGATGCCGCCGCCGGTGATGCCTGCGCCCGGGTTCTCGAAGCCGCCGACGTCGTCGCCCTGCCAGCAGTGCAGCGAAACGGGGATCGTCGCGAGCCGCGCGAGCACGGCCTCGGTATCGACGCCGAGGGCGGCGTAACTTTCACGGGCGAGGGCGTAGGCGGAGGAACTCATGATGAGCAGGTGGGGAAATCAGAAAAGATAACCACGAATGGACACGAACGAACACGAATAAGTCCAACCGGTGAAACCACAGATGGGCATAGATTCACACAGATCGGATTTTCGATCTCTTATCTGTGCCCATCTGTGTTGATCTGTGGTTCAAACGTTTTGCTCGGTCTTCGGGTTAGAAGTCGAACTGGTTGATGTTCGATTTGTTGAAAATGAAGGGCTTCCCGAGGAGGATGCTATCGCCCTGAATCTCGAACTGTCCGAGGGAGCCACCCGCGAACGTTTTGTCGCCGGGCTTGAGTTCGCCCTTGGCGAGCGCAACGGCGGCGCGGACGGCGAGGGAACCGAGGTCCTCGGTCTTCCAGAGGATGACGCTCTCGGTCACGCCTTCATTGACGTAGCGCTTGTTCTCGTTGGGCAGGCCGAGACCGATGACTTGGACCTTGCCGGTCTTGCCGGCCTGCTTGACCGCCTCGGCCGCGCCGGGGACGGCGGGCGAGCAGATGTTCATGATGAGCTTGAGATTCGGGTTGGCGCTGAGGAGCGCGGTGGCCTCGGCCTGCGCCTTGTCCTTGAGGTCGTCGCAAGGGCGGAGCGCGACCATCTTCATGTTCGGGTACGTCGAGGCGCGGCGGGCCTCGATGTGCTTCTGCCACTCGTTCATGTTGGCGGCGGTGAGGCTGCCGGTGATGATGGCGAACTCGCCGGCGTTGCCCATGAGGCGGGCGGCTTCGTCCATCAGCGTCTGGCCGATGCCCTCGGCGGTGGCCTGGTTGACGAAGAACGTGCGGGCGTCGGGCGCGGCGTCGGAGTCGTAGGTGATGACCTTGATGCCGCGCTGCTGGGCCTTGCGGAGGGCGGTCGAGATGCCGTCGCGGTTTTCCGCGGCGGCGGCGATCACGTCGACGCCGAGGGCAATCCAGTTCTCGATGATCTCGTTCTGGCGCGCCGGATCGGGATCGGTCGGGCCGTCGAAGAGGAGATCAATGCCGAGTTCCTGCGCGGCCTTTTCGGCGCCGGCTTTCACGGAAATGAAGTAGGCGTTGCCCTTGGACTTCGGCAGCAGGGCGACGGTGATCTTCTTGGTGCCGGACGCGCCGGCGGTGGAGGCCTCGGGGGCCTTGGAGCAACCGGCAAAAAGAAGACCGGTGGCGAGGAGGAGGGTCAGGATGCGTTTCATGACGGGGGCGGAGGGGCGGGGTTGGCCGGGGTGAGGGCGGTGGACTTGGAAGAGGACGCGGCGCGCCGGGCGCGGAAAAACTGCAGGAGAGGTTCCGCGGACAATGCGAGCAACAACAGCGCGCCTGTCAACAAGCCGGCCGCCTCGCGCGGCAGCCGCGCATGGACGAGGCCGTTGTTGAGCACGGCGATCGCGGCCACGCCGAGCAGCGTGCCATGGATGCTGCCGATCCCGCCAAAGATGCTGGTGCCGCCGAGGACGACGGCGGTGATGGCGAAGAGTTCATAACCCGTCCCGGCGTCGGCGCGGGCCTGGCCGAGACGCGAGGTGTAGATGATCGCGGCCGCCGCGGCCATGACGCCGGCCAGCACATAGGCGAGGGCGAGCCGGCGCTCGACCGGGATGCCGGCGTAGCGCGCACCCTCGGGCGAGAAGCCGATCGCGCGGAAGGAACGGCCGAACGTGGTCCGGTGCACGAGCAGCCACATGCCGGTCGCCGCCAGAATGAACAAGGGCGCCTGCGCGGGCAGACCCAGCCAGCGCTCCTGACCGAGGAAGAGGAAGGACGCGGAAAAATTGGTAAACGTGTCGACACCGCGCGTCACGGCCTCGGCGAGGCCGCGGAAGAGCGAATACGTTCCGAGCGTGACAATGAGCGGAGGCAGCCGCAGGCGCGTGATGAGCGAGGCGTTGAGGAGGCCGGCCAGCGCGCCGAGCGCGAGCGTGCAGGCGGCCGCAACCGGGATGGGCAGGCCGGCGTCACGCCAGAGCTTGCCGAAGGTGATCGCACACAGTCCGAGCAGTGAACCGACGGAGAGATCGATGCCGCCGGTGAGGATGACCGGAGTCATCACAAGCGCGAGGAGGCCGATCTCGACCGTGTGACGGAGGATGTCGAACTGGTTGTCGAGCGTGCCGAAGCGCAGCCCGACCGAGTTGAAATAGAACCACTCGAGCAGCAGCACGGCTGCGAGGAGGGTTTCGTGACGGAGAAAGGCGCGACGAAATTTCATCCTGTCCGCTCCTTTCGCAGGCGCAGGCCGTCACCGACGACGGCGAGGAGGATGACCGCGCCCTGGATCGCCTTCTCCCAGTACGCCTGCACATGAAGATGGGTGAGGGCGGGGGCGATGCAGGCGAGCAGAAGCAGGCCGGCGAGGACGCCCCAGAGCCGGCCACGTCCGCCGGAGATGGCGACACCGCCGACGACGGCTGCGGCGATGGCCTTGAGCTCGAGGCCGGTGCCGGTCTTGGGGTCGACTTGCGGGGACTGCACGAGGTTCATCATGGCGGCGAGTCCGGTCAGGCCACCAAGCGCGACAAAGGTAAGGAAGGTCACCAGACGCGGGCGAATGCCGGCGAGCCGCGCGGCCTCGGCGTCGGCGCCGACCGCATAGACAAAGCGGCCGGCCGCCAGCCGGCGCAGCGCGTAGGCGAGCAGGGCGACCATGACCACCGACGAGAGGACGAGGACGAGTTGCCCGCTGGTCTGGGCGAGCCCGAACCACTGCAGGTCGGGCGGCAGGTCGACGAACTGGCCCTGACGCCACCAGCGCAGGCCCTCGCGCCAGGTCACCATGGTGGCGAGGGTGACGACGATGGACGGCAGGCCGAGTCCGGCCACGAGCGCGCCATTGACGGCGCCGAGCAAGGCGCCGAGCAGCATGGTTGCCGGCAGCACCAGCAAAGGAGGCCAGCCTTCGGCGGCGAGGAGTCCGGCGCCGACACTGCAAACAGCGAAGAGCGAGCCGACCGAGATGTCGATCTGGCGCCCGATGATCACGATCGCGATGCCGCATGCGACCAGCAGCGCGGGCGCTTCGCGCGTGAGGAGCGAGAGCAGCGGCTGCGGCTGGAAAAACGCCGGAGCAAAGACCGCCAGCGCGGCCAGCATCAGCACGAGCACGCCGGCGACGGAGAGTTCGCGGAAGTGACGCATCATGGCGAACGGCCTCCGGACCGCATTGCTTGAACAGGAGGGAACGGAGTTAACGGAGAGAAAACCGGAATCTCTGTTCTCTCTGTTTCCTCCTGTGAAACGGTCAGGAGAAAACTCATGCCGCATTCCCCTTTCCGGCCTGACCCAGCGCGGCGGCCATGACCGTTTGTGCGTCGGAGCCGCCGGGCAACAGGGCGGCGAGCGTGCCGGCGCGCATGACGCCGATGCGGTCGCTCATGCCGAGGATTTCCGGGAGATCACTCGAAATAAGGAGCACCGCGAGACCCTCCTTGGCGAGGCGGCGGATGATGCGGTGAATCTCGCTCTTGGCGCCGACGTCCACGCCCTGCGTGGGTTCGTCGAGGATGAGCAGCTTGGGCTTCGTGGCCAGCCAGCGACCGAGTGAGACCTTTTGCTGGTTGCCGCCGGAGAGGGAGCCGCCCGCGGCGTCGGGGCCGTCGGTCTTGATCGCGAGGTCGCGGATGAACTCGAGGGCGAGATTGCGTTCCGCCTTCGCGCGCAGCCACGAGCCGCGGAAGAGCGTGCGGTGGATCGCCATTGAGAGATTTTGTGCGACCGGCAGTTCGAGCACGACGCCGTGACGCCGGCGGTCCTCGGGCACGTAGGCGATGCCATGGTCGACGGCGTCGCGCGGCGAGCGCAGCGACCTCACTTCGCCGTTCAGGCGGATCTCACCGGCATCGGCAGGCGTCAGGCCAAAGATCACGCGGGCGAGTTCCGTGCGTCCGGCGCCGACCAGACCCGCGAGGCCGAGGATTTCACCCGCGCGGACCTCGAGGCTGACATCGTGTACGCCGGACTCGGTGCAGCCGACCGCGTTGAGCGAAAGAACCACGTTGCCGGGGACGGACTCGGAGGGCGGGTAAACCTGGGCGACTTCGCGTCCGACCATGAGCCGGATCAGGCCGGCCTCGTTGATGTCACCGACCGCGTGCGTGCCGACGCTCTCGCCGTCGCGGAGGACGGTGACGCGGTCG
This sequence comes from Opitutaceae bacterium, assembly GCA_036401075.1. Lineage (GTDB taxonomy): Bacteria > Verrucomicrobiota > Verrucomicrobiia > Opitutales > Opitutaceae > CAMAXB01. The sequence continues at coordinate 12,899 of DASWVY010000011.1, read as the reverse complement.
GCGAGGGCGAAGATCTCCTCGAGGCGGTGGGAAATGTAGATGACGCCCACGCCGGCCGCCCGGAGATCGCGGACCACGGCGAACAGGAGGTGCTGCTCCTTGTGCGTGAGCGAGGCGGTCGGCTCGTCCATGATGACGATGCGTGCGCCCGAGCCGAGGGCGCAGGCGATTTCGACCAGCTGCTGCTCCGGCATCGAGAGGCGCCGCACCTCGACCTCGGGATCGATGGCCGCGCCGATGCGCTTGAGCAGGGCGGCGGCACGATCGCGCCGCGCGGACCAGTCAATCCGGCGCAGGCCGGTGGCGGGTTCGAGGCGCAGGGCGATGTTTTCCGCGACCGTGAGTTCAGGGAAGAGCGCGGGCTGCTGGTAGATGCAGGCGACGCCGAGGCGGCGGGCGGCGTCGGGGGTCAGGCCGGCGACGGTTTGCCCGGCGAGTGTGATCGTGCCGGAGTCAGGGGCATGGGCGCCGGTCACGACCTTGATCAGCGTGCTCTTGCCGGCGCCATTTTCGCCGAGCAGGGCGTGGACTTCGCCCGACCGAAGATCAAAGTCCACCCCGCGCAACGCGCGCACGCCGGCATAAGCCTTGGCGATCCGGTGGAGTTCGAGAACGGCTTCTGACATGCGCTAAAGAAAAACGGGGTGAGGGGAGACTGACGAAGGACCCGGCAAAACGGGTGAGAGTTAGGTTTCCGGCGGGTCGACCGGTCCGCAAGTGCGAATCGGACGATCCGGCACCCTGCGTTTACCCGTCATCCGGCGAAACCCCAAAGGCACTGGGACAGTCCGCATTGCTCCCCATCAGCCATCCAATCCTCGTGTCAACCAATCGTTGACACGAGGATTGGATGACCGGGTATGGGGCCAGATCGATGGCCGGGTTCCCGGCGTTGGGCGCAACGCTTGAGGTACGCAAAACAAGTTTGTGCCGGGGCGGAGGAACCCTAGTCACGGTGGGCATGAATCGGACGGACCGGCTGGTGGCGATGGTGATGTTTCTCCAAGGGCGGCGCGTGGTCCGGGCCGAGGAATTGGCCGAGCATTTTGAGATCAGCGTGCGCACCGTTTATCGCGATGTCGGGGCCTTGAGTGAGGCCGGTGTGCCGGTGGCGGGCGAGGCCGGGGTGGGGTACAGCCTGGTGAAGGGCTACCATCTGCCGCCGGTCATGTTCACGGCGGAGGAAGCCATGGCGCTGGCGGTCGGCGAGGACTTGGTAAAGCAGTTCACCGACCGCTCGCTGGCCACACCGATGGCGTCGGCCCTGTTGAAGATCCGCTCGGTCCTGCCGCGCGACTCTCAGGATGACCTCGACCGGTTGGCGAAATCGACCGCGATCGAGGGGCGGGCGCGCATGCCCCCTGAGCTCGACCGCCGGCTGATGCTGCCGCTGCAGCAGGCGATCGTTGGGCGCCGCGTGGTGCGCATGCGCTACTGCGCGCGCGGGTCCGAGGAGACGGCGCGCGAGCTCGAGCCGCTGGGCGTGGTGCGCTACGCCGAGGCCTGGTATTTGGTCGCCTGGTGCCGGCTGCGCACGGACTTCCGCCACTTCAAACTCGAGCGCATTCGCGAACTCGAGATTTTGCCCGAGCGCTTTACCCCGCGGCCGGGGTTTTCGCTCCGCGAGCACCTCGACGAAGGCATGGCGAAGGACAAGTGGCTCTCCGCCCGCGTCTGGTTTTCGGACCTCGCGCTCGACCGGGCAAGGCGTGAGAGCTTTGTCGGCCTGACCGACGAAAAGCGGCTGCGCGGCGGGGCCGAAGTGACCATGCAGACGCATTCCTACGAGTGGCTCGCGCGCTGGCTGCTGTCATTCGGTGACCGGGCCGAGGCCGTTTCGCCGCCGGAGCTGCGCCGCGAGGTGGTGACGCAGGCGCAGGCCATCGCCGTGCGCTACGGCGAAAAAACCTCCTGACATACTGCTGTCACAAAGGGGTGGTAGGATGGGGGAACTTCGCCGCCCATGATCACCATCAAAGACATCGCCTTTACCGGCTACCCCATCACGGACATCGTCCGCGCCCGCGCTTTTTATGAGGGCGTGCTCGGTCTCAAGACCGGTGTGACCTTCGAGCATGAAGGCAGTCACTGGATCGAGTACGACATCGGCACTGCCACGCTCGCGATTTCCAATATGTCCGCCGACAAATGGAAACCCTCATCCGATGGTCCGTCGGTCGCGTTGGAGGTCGTGGACTTCGATGCGGCAATCGCTCACCTGCGCGAGTATCGCGTGCCGTTTGTGTTGGAACCCATGGACAGTGGTGTGTGTCGCATGGCGATCATTGCCGATCCTGACGGCAACTCCCTCGCGATTCACCGCCGTGCCGGTTGAACCGCGAACCCACCCCGACCATGACCTCGCTCTCCCTTGAACCGCCGGTGCAACCGGTTTCCGCCCCCTCGCGGGCGTTTTATCCCGGGATCGTCACCGGCTGTTTCTACGACACGTGGGATTTCTACACCACGCATCTCGGCTTCCGCACCCTGGCCGAGCACGACACCTATGTTCACCTCGTTCATCCCGATGGACCGCAACTCGGGGTGCTGCGCGAGGAAACCGACGGCCAGGAATCCGAGCTGATCTGCGCGACCCGAGGCACCGGTTTCTGGATCAATCTGGAGGTGCCTGACGCCGACGAGGCGTATGCTCGGCTAAAGGAGGCGGGCGTCCCGATTGGTCATCCGCCGGAGAACAAGCCGTGGGGTGAACGCCAGTTCCTTATCCGCGACCCGAACGGCGTGCTGATCTACCTCGCGCAAAAGCTCGGGGCGATTTGAACCACAGATTGCACAGATTATCACAGATAAACCGGACCCCGTGATTGGGTAACTTACGGCTATCTGTGAGTATCTGTGTTTATCTGTGGTTAAACTCCTAGGTCCTCAAGGGAAGGATTGCCGCGCGGCGGTCCGACCCTTCAGAGTGGCGGGCTTCATGGCGCTTTTCAGTCTACTCGAGGTCTCCCACGCATTCGGCGGTCCGCCCGTTCTTGACCGGGTCAATTTCCAGGTCGATGCCGGCGAACGGCTCTGCCTGGTCGGCCGCAATGGCGCGGGCAAGTCGACCCTGATGAAGCTCATCGCGGGCGAGGTGAAACCGGACACCGGTCAGGTCTTCCGCCAGCCCGGCGCCGTGTTCACCCGCCTCGTGCAGGAGATCCCGTCCTCGATGGAGGGCACGGTCCACGACATCATCGCGTCCGGCCTGCGCCCGAACGACGACCATCATGAGGAGGACTGGGAACGTGATGTCCGCGTGGAAGACCTGATCGAGCGGCTCCAGCTTCCGCCCGGCGCCTCGTTTGGTGAACTCTCTGGCGGTTTGCGCCGCCGCGTGCTGCTGGCGCGCGCCCTCGCGGGCCAGCCTGATCTGCTCCTGCTCGACGAGCCGACCAACCATCTGGACATCGAGTCGATCCTCTGGCTCGAGGACTTTCTCCTTTCGGCCAAGGTCACGCTCTTCTTCGTCACCCACGATCGCGCTTTCCTGAAAAAACTCGCGACCCGCATCGTCGAGCTCGATCGCGGCATTCTCACGAACTGGGACTGCGACTACGACACCTACCTCGTCCGCCGTCAGGAGCGGCTCGAGGCCGAGGAACGCCAGCAGGCGCTCTTTGACAAGAAGCTCGCGCAGGAGGAGGAGTGGATCCGCCGCGGCGTGAAGGCTCAGCGCTCGCGCGCCCAGGGGCGTGTCCACGCCCTCCTGGCCATGCGCGCCGAGCGCCGCGCCCGCCGCGACAAGACCGGCAATGCGACGCTGCGGCTGTCCGAGGCCGAGCGCTCCGGCCTCAAGGTCATCGATGCGGAAAATGTCAGCTTTGCCTATCCCGACGGCCGCGTGCTGGTGAAGGACTTCACGACGACGATCATCCGCGGCGACAAGATCGGTCTCATCGGCCCCAACGGCGCGGGCAAGACCACGTTGATCAAACTCCTGCTCGGCCAGCTCAAGCCCACGAGTGGCACGCTGACGGCCGGCACGAACATGGAGGTCGTTTACTTCGACCAGTACCGCGACCAGATCGACGACAACCGCACGGTCGCGGACAACATCGCGAACGGCAACACCACGGTGACGGTCGACGGCCGCAGCCGTCATGTCATCAGCTACCTCCAGGATTTTCTCTTCACCCCTGACCGCGCCCGCACCCCGGCGCGCGTGCTCTCGGGCGGTGAGCGCAACCGTCTGCTCCTTGCGCGGCTCTTCACCAAGCCGGCCAACGTTCTCGTGATGGACGAGCCGACGAACGATCTCGACGCCGAGACGCTCGATCTGCTCGAGGATCTGCTGGTCGAGTTCAAGGGCACGCTGCTGCTGGTGAGCCATGATCGCGATTTCCTCGATGAGGTCGTGACGAGCACGCTGGTCTTCGAAGGTGATGGCCGTATCGGCGAGTACATTGGCGGTTACGCCGACTGGGTCCGCGACAAAGAACGGGCGGCGGCAAAGGCGAAGCTCACTCCGGCCGTCCAGCCCAAGGCGATCGCCGCCGCGCCAGCTGCGGCGCCAAAGGCCGCCAAGGCGGCGCCTGCGCGCAAACTTTCGTCCAAGGAGCTGAAGGAACTTGAGGCCCTGCCGGCCCGCATCGAGGCGCTTGAACAGGAGCAGACCACCCTCGGCGCCAAATTGTCGGATCCCGCGTTCTACAAAAATGAACCCGGCAAGTTTGCGGAGGTGAAGACGCGCTTGGATGCGATCGAGCGTGAGCACGCCGTGGCTTTCGCCCGCTGGGAAGAACTCGAGGCCGCGCGCAACGGATAAGGCTGATTTAGCCGGCCTCGTCGAAGCCGGTCTGTGAGGTCGATCTGTGCAGCCAAAAACGGCTCAGGCTCCCCGGCCGCAGCGAGTCCAGCCACATCAGGGTAAACCCGCCTGTGGCAACGCTTGCGCCGTGGCCGGCCGGTCGCTTGGCTGGGTGCGACCAACCCCGGTCACCGGTCAATCCTGCCCCTGTCGATGCTTTCACGCGCCACGCTGCCGTCCTGTCATTTTGAACATGTCCCGATTGCCGTGTTCACCGGCAGTGTTGAGGCATCCCGGGCGGTGGCCGCCGAGATCGCGGGTCTCATCCGCGAGCGTCAGCGTGAACGCCGGCCCTGCGTGCTGGGCCTCGCGACCGGATCCACGCCCGTCAGCGTCTACGCCGAGTTGGTCCGCCTGCACCGCGAGGAGAACCTGAGTTTCGCGGGGGTCACGACCTTCAACCTCGACGAGTACTACCCCCTGTCGCCCGACCACGCTCAGAGCTACCGGCGCTTCATGCGCACGCACCTCTTTGATCACGTCGATCTCGACCCGGCCCGCACCCACCTGCCGTTGGGTACAGTGGCGAAAACCGAGGTCGATGCGCATTGTGCGGCCTACGAGGAAAAGATCCGGGCCGCGGGTGGCATCGATTTTCAGATTCTGGGCATCGGTCGGACGGGACACATCGGCTTCAACGAGCCGGGCAGTCCGCGGCATTCGCTGACCCGCCTCGTCACGCTCGATCCGCTGACGCGGCGCGATGCTGCCGGCGATTTTGGCGGTGACGAGCATACGCCGCGGCATGCGCTGACCATGGGCGTGCGCTCGATTCTCCAGGCGCGCCGGGTTGTCCTGATGGCGTGGGGCCAGCACAAGGCCGACATCGTGCGCAGCGCGATTGAGGGTGAGGTTGGGCCGCAGATCACGGCGTCGTTTCTGCAGGAACACCCTCATGCGCTCTTCGTGCTCGACGGGGCGGCGGCGGGATCGCTCACGCGGAATCGCGCGCCATGGCTGGTGGGCCCGTTGGCCGACCAGGGACTGACTTGGGACGAGCGCATGACGCGTCGGGCGATCCTTTGGCTGTCGCAACTGAAGCAAAAGGCGGTGCTCAAGCTGACCGACGACGACTACAACGAGGCCGGGCTGCAGGACCTGTTGCGGGCGCACGGCTCGGCCTATGAGGCCAACCTCGTGGGATTTTATCAGCTGCAGTACACGATCACCGGCTGGCCGGGCGGGCGGGATCCGGCGAAGACCAAGCCCGGTGACGCCCCGGTTCGCCCGTTGCGCGCGTGTTCGGCCGGGGTCTTTCCCAAGCGGGTGCTGGTGCTCTCGCCCCATCCGGACGATGACGTGATTTCGATGGGTGGCACGCTGTGCCGGCTGGTTGACCAAGGGCACGAAGTCCACATCGCCTACGAAGTGTCAGGGGCCGGCGCGGTGCCGGATGAAGCCCTGTGGCGCATGCTGGCCTTTGCTGATGGAGCCGGGCTCGGCGCGGGCGACGCGGGGCGCGCGTGGCGCGTTGCGTTCGAGCGGGGGGCCGTTCCTCCGCAGACCGGGGACGTGCTGAAATGGAAGGCGCTGATCCGGCGGCTCGAGGCGATTTCGGCCGCGCAGGTCTGCGGTGTGCCCCAGGACCGGCTGCATTTCCTCGATCTGCCTTTCTACCAGGCGGCGCCGCGTCTGCGCCGCTATGGCGATGCGGATATCATGGCCATGTACACGCTGCTGAACACGGTGCGACCGCACCTGATTTACGCGGCGGGTGACCTTGATGATCCCCATGGCACGCACCGCCTTTGCCTGCGGGTCCTGCGCGACGCTCTGGCCCGGTCGGGACACGAAAACTGGATGCGTGACGCCGAACTCTGGCTCTATCGCGGGGCGTGGGCGGAGTGGCCGCTCGACGAGATCGACCTCGCGGTGCCGTTGAGCCCGCAGGAAGTGCTGCGCCGTCGGCGGGCTATCTTCCGTCACGAGACCCAGAAGGATCAGGCCCTCTTCCTTGGCGAGGACCGCCGCGAGTTCTGGCAGCGGACCGAGGACCGCGGCCGTCGTCTGGCCCAGGCCTACAACGCGCTCGGATTGGCGGAGTACGAGGCGATCGAGGCCTTCCGCCGGTATGCGCCGGAGGAGTTTGTGCGGACCGCTGCGCTGTAGCCAGTGAGCGGTAGGGGCGGTCCTGTCCTCAATTCGTTCTCGTTCTCTTTATCGTTCTTCGTTCTCGGTCTGAGAACGAGTAAGAGAACGAAGAACGAGAACGATTTGGCAGCTAAGTCTGGCCAATGAGGGACGTACCGCGCGGGTTGTGTGCAGGAAAGGCCGGGCATTCGCGGGAATAATGGCGAGGCCAGCGTTATCATAATGATACACGCCGCCCGGCGGGACGCTTTGACTTCAGGCGCCCAGCCTGTTGGATCAGCGGACCGCGTGCCCCCCGCGAATCGCCCCATGCCTGTCTCTTCTGTGTTTTCCTGTCGATCGGTCGTGTCCGCCATCCGCCTGCGTGGCTGGCTCCCGCTGCTGGGCCTGGCCCTGCTCGCCGGCTGTAAGGAAGCGCCGCCACCGGCGACCGGTGGAGTGGGGACCTCGGCGATCATCGTTGAGGTGCGCAAGGTGCAGCCGCAGGCGTTCCGGGAGACGATTTTTGCCACGGGTACGCTGCTTGCGAACGAGGTGATCACGCTGCAGACCGAAACGGCCGGCATCGTGACCGCGATCAACTTTGAAGAGGGCCGCCCGGTGAAGGCCGGTTCAGTCCTCGTGGCGATGGACGACGTCGAGCTGCAGGCCCGGGCCTCGCGGGCTGAGGCGGAGCTTGAACTCGCGACCGCCCTGGAGAAGCGCCAGCGCGAACTCAGGCAGGCCAGCGCCGTCAGCAGCGCGGATTACGATCAGAGCGCCGCCCGCCTGGCCATTGCCAAGGCCGACCTTGAGCTGGTGCGAGCCCAGCTGGCCAAGCGCACCATCCGCGCGCCCTTTGACGGGGTGATCGGTCTGCGTCGGGTGAGCGTCGGCGCCTACCTCACGCCCGGCACGTCGATCGGCACGCTGCAGGACCTCACGTCCCTGAAACTCGATTTCAGCGTGCCCGAGCGCTACTACCCCTTTCTCAACGCCGGCCGCGAGGTGCGGTTCCGGATGTCCGGCCGCAACGATGTCTTCACGGCGCGCATCATCGCGGTGGAGCCGGCGGCCGACCTGCCCACGCGCTCCATCCTTGTGCGCTCGGTCCTCGCCGCGAACAATGCGAGCCTCCTTCCGGGCGCGTTTGTCGAGGTCGAGGTTCCGCTAGAGGAAATTTCCAGCGCCATCATCATTCCCCCGATCGCCTTGGTCCCGGGTCTGAGCCGGCAGGTGGTCTTCGTGCACCGCAACGGTGTGGCGGAGGAGCGCGAAGTCCGGCCCGGCATGCGGACGTCGACCGGCGTGCAGATCCTGGATGGCCTTGCGCCGGGTGATGAACTCATCACCAGCGGCGTACTCCTCCTGCGTCAGGGCCTGAAGATTCAAACCCGGCCGGCGGCGGCTGCGACGACTCCCCAGACATGACGCTCTACAAGCTGAGCATCGACCGTCCGGTTCTGGCCACGGTGATGTCCGTGGTGATCGTGATCTTTGGCCTCGTCGGCTTCAACCGGCTGGGCATCCGCGAATTTCCTTCGGTCGATCCGCCGATTATCAGCGTGACCACCAGCTACACCGGCGCGCCGGCCGAGGTCATTGAGTCGCAGATCACCGAGCAGCTTGAGGAGGCGATCAATTCCGTTCCCGGCGTGCGTACGCTCACGTCCACCAGCCGTGAGGGCCAGAGCAACATCACGGTCGAGTTCAATGTTGGTGAGAACCTTGAGATTGCGGCCAACGACGTGCGCGACAAGGTCGCCAGCGCCCGCCGCAACATCCCGGCCGACGCCGATCCTCCGATCGTGCGCAAGGCCGACGCCGACAGCCAGCCGGTCGTCTTTATCGCCGTCTACAGTCCGCAGCGCGATTTGTTGGAGCTGTCCGATATTGCCGACCGCCGGTTCAAGCCGACCCTGCAGACGATTCCCGGCGTGGCCGAGGTCCGCATCTGGGGTGAGAAGCGTTTTTCGATGCGCCTCTGGCTCGACCGCAATCGCCTCGCGGCGCACAATCTGACGCCCATCGACGTGCGCAATGCGCTCGATCGCGAGAACGTGGAGCTGCCCTCCGGCCGCATTGACGGCCAGCAGGTGGAGCTGAGTATCCGCACGGCCAGCCGTTTCAGTCGCGCCGAGGAGTTCAATGACATGGTGATCCGGGCAACGGCGGGCCGGGTGGTTCGCCTGCGTGACGTGGGCTACGCGTCCGAAGCGCCGGAGAACAATCGCAATCTGATGAAGCGCAACGGCGTCCCGACCGTGGGTGTCATCCTCAGTCCACAGCCGGGAGCCAACCAGGTCGACATTGCGGACGAGACCTATCGCCGGCTGGAGCTGATCAAGCGCGACCTGCCAGCCGATATCGAGGCGCAGGTGGGTTTTGACAACACCCAGTATGTGCGCGCCTCGATCATCGAGGTGCAGGAGACCATGCTGATCGCGCTCGGGCTCGTGGTCATGATCATCTTCTTCTTCCTGCGTTCCTGGAAGTCCACGATGATTCCGGCGCTGGTGATCCCGATCTGCCTGACCGGATCGTTCTTCATCATGTACATCGCAGGCTACAGCATCAACGTGCTGACCCTGCTCGCCATGGTGCTGGCGATTGGCTTGGTGGTCGATGACGCGATCGTCGTGCTGGAGAACATTTTTGCCAAGATGGAGGCGGGTATGTCGGTCATCGAAGCGGGCGTCGAAGGCACGCGCGAGGTGTTCTTCGCGATCATCTCGACCACGGTGGCGCTCGTCGCGGTGTTCCTCCCGATTCTTTTCCTCGGCGGACTCACCGGAAAGCTTTTCCAGGAATTCGCGGTGGTGCTGGCGGGCACGGTGGTGATCTCGGCGTTTGTCGCGCTCACTCTGACGCCGATGCTCTGCACGCGTGTGCTCAAGGGGCACGCGCACTCGCGCTTCTACGACCGCACCGAGCCGTTCTTCCGTGGCATGACCACGCTCTACCGGCGGGTGCTCACCGGTTTCATGCGCCGGCGCTGGCTGGCGATGGTGATCCTGCTTTTGACCTGCGGCGTGGCCTGGCTCGGCTATGGACGGTTGAAGAGCGAACTGGCCCCGATCGAGGATCGATCGCGCATGCGCGTGACGATCACGGGGCCCGAGGGCGCCAGCTTTGACTACATGCTGGACTACATGGACCGGCTGACGGAGCGGATCATTGCAGATCTGCCGGAAACGACGTCGATGATTGCGCAGACCGCACCCGGCATGGGCGGAACGGGCGTCGCCAACACGGGTTGGTTCCGCTTGTTCTTCACTGAGCCGGATCAGCGCGAGCGGACGCAGGCTCAGCTGGCGGCGGCGATGCAGAAGATCGGCACGACCATGCCCGAGGCCCGTGTGGTTGCGGTGCAGGATGCGACGATCAGTGTCGGCGTGGGTGGTGGTGCCCGTCTCCCGCTGCAGTTCGTGATCCAAGGCCAGTCGTTTGAGCGCATCCGCGAGGCGCTGCCGCGCTTCCTCGAGAAGGCGGAGGTCAATCCAGCCTTTGCCCGTGTCGACGTCGACCTGAAGTTCAACAAGCCGGAAGTCCGCATCGACATCAACCGCGAGCGCGCCCAGGCCCTCGGCGTTTCGGCGCGCGACATTGGGCAGACGCTCAATCTTGCCCTGGCCGAGCAGCGTTTTGGTTACTACCTGCGTGAAGGCCGCCAATATCAGGTGATCGGGGCGCTCGTGCGCGAGCAGCGCGATGAAAACCTCGACCTGCGCAATCTCTCGGTCCCGAGTTCCAGTGGGGCGCCGGTGCGCGTGGATAATCTGGTCAGTCTGAGCGAGCGCATCAGCCCGCCCCAGCTGCTCCGCTTCAATCGTTACGTGGCGGCGACCGTGTCCGCCTCGCTCGCGCCGGGTTATACGCTGGGGCAGGGCGTCGAGGCGATGCAGGCGATTGCGCGGGAGACGCTGGATGAGACCTTCAAGACCGACCTGGTCGGCGAGGCCCGCGACCTGCGCGATTCATCGTCGGGCACGTCGTTCGCGTTCATCTTCGCCCTCGTGCTGATCTACTTCGTGTTGGCCGCCCAGTTCGAGAGCTTCCGCGATCCTCTGGCGATCCTCCTCACCGTGCCGCTGGCCTTGGCCGGCGCCATCTGGGCGCTGGTCGCGCTCGGGCAGACGATCAACATTTTCAGCCAGATCGGCATCATCATGCTGGTCGGCCTCGTGACCAAGAACGGTATTCTCATCGTCGAGTTCGCGAACCAGCAGCGCGAAAAGGGCATGGGGCCGATGGAGGCCGCGATCGAAGCCTCGGTGGCGCGTTTTCGTCCGGTGCTGATGACCAGTCTGGCGACGATGCTTGGCATTGTTCCGATTGCGCTGGCGCTCGGTGCCGGTGCGGAGAGCCGCCGTTCGATGGGCATCGCGGTGTTGGGTGGCCTTGCGGTTGGCACGGCCCTGACGCTCATCGTCATTCCCGCCATGTACACCTTCATCACTAGTCGAGGCCGCCGCACGGCCTCGGCCTCGGATGAGGCGGGTGGGGCCGTGGCTCATCCGGCGCCGATCGGAAAGTAAGGCGTGACTGCCCGCGGAACACGCGGAAGGACGCGGAAAAGAGATCAAGGCAGGGTTGCCACCATCACGGGGCCGGTCTGAGCACGGTGATGGCAACCCGGGTGTCCGTGTGGACACCGGGAGCTATTGCGGTCGGGTCCGCGTTCTTCCGCGAATTCCGCGGGCACCAGCGGCTCGAATGAGGGTCCATCGCCGTGCCCGCTGGCTCCAGCCCGGTGAAGGCTCGTTAAAAACCTCAATCGGAAGGCATCATCATGAATCAACTCACCCTGAAGGGAAACTGGAACATCGCCAAAGGTAAGCTCCGCCAGAAGTACGCCAATCTCACGGATGACGATGTCGCCTACATCGAGGGCAAGGAGGAGGAGCTCTTGGGCCGCCTGCAAAAGAAAACCGGGGAGACCCGCGAGAACATCGAACGCGACATCAAGGCGATGCTCGGCTGACGGCGGCTGGTGTAGCTGCGGTTGTTGACCCCGGGGAACGATCCCGAACCGGCCTCAGCGAGGCCAGCGACACCAGGCTGGCGGCAGGCGCGGGTTACTCTCGAATGGACTCGGCCTTCGCCTCGGCGAGCAGAGACTGCAGGTCCAGACGTTGCGACGTCATGGCCAGCGTGCCATCCGGCAGACGCGGCCAGTCGGCCTCGGGGCGATCGCGGTAGAGTTCGATCCCGTTGCCGTCGGGATCACGCAGGTAGAGCGCCTCGCTGACGCCGTGGTCGGAGGCGCCTTCCAGCGTGACGCCGGCGGCGATGAGGCGTTTCAAGGCGTCGGCGAGTTCCGCCCGGTCCGGGTAGAGAATGGCCACATGGTAGAGCCCGGTCGTGCCCGGGGGCGGAGCCGATCCGCCCGCGCTTTCCCAGGTGTTGAGTCCAATGTGGTGGTGGTAGCCACCGGCGGAGATGAATGCGGCCTGACGTCCGTAACGTTGCGTCAGCTGAAAGCCCAGTACGCCGCAGTAGAAGGCGAGGGCGCGCTCCAAATCGGCGACCTTGAGATGCACGTGCCCGATGCGCACGGCAGGATGGAGAGGTGTTGTCATGAGGGTTAATCTCATATGTAACTATAAAAGTTACAATAAAAATGTGCGGCTTTTATCCCCCCTCCTTCACCACGGATCGGAGCTTATCCTCACTGATGCAGAGTAAATCGATTCCCCCATCGCATCCCCCGCTTCGGTGATTCAGTGAAAATAAGTGACGATAAGTGGTTATCCTTCTGTTCCACCTGTTTGTCGGGTTGTTGTATTCCCACGATTTTAGGAGGGGATTGCCAGACTGGCTTGGGACCGGCTGAGTCGCCGGTTCGCATGTCATTGTCTACCCAGAGCTCACGCGCGCTTGTCCTGTCGGCCTCCGTTCATCGGCGGCTGGTGGTCGTCCTGGGGGCGCTGACCACGCTTGGTCCGCTGGCGATCGACATGTACCTGCCGGCGCTGCCGTGGATTGCGCGGGATGTGTCCGTCGACCTCGGTACGGT
>DASWVY010000010.1:0-10851 GCA_036401075.1 Opitutaceae bacterium | reverse complement strand
GAGCCCGGGAACCCGCCCTCAATGTAGTCGACGCCGAATTGATCCAAGCGCTCGGCAATCAACAACTGATCCGTCACGGAGAAGCTAATGCCTTCGCCCTGGGTGCCATCGCGCAGGGTGGTGTCGTAGATTTTGACGGCCGTGCTCATAGAATGAAGGGAAGAGCATGCCGGCCGGCCCCGGAGCTGGCAAGCGGGTGTTTTCGACGGAATTGCGGATTTCGGAATGCGGAGTGCGGAATGAAAGCACCCGCACGCGTGCCCCCGTTGTTAGCATCTGGATCAAAATGTAGGGGCGCGCCTCGTGCGCGCCCTCCGAAGGCGTGGACGAGCCACGCCCCTACATGGGACCCACCGCGTCCGCCAGCCCCTCCTGCCGATCAATCCGCATTCCGCACTCCGAAATCCGCAATTCAGCGTGCCTTCACCGCATGCGCCTCGATAAAGGCACGGATGGCCGCCGCCGTCGCAGGGACGCGGTGCTTCACGATCGGGCGGCTCTTGAGCAGCTCGAGACTGGGATGCGTGGGCTCAATGCCGATCGCGGCCTTGATCGTGTCCGGGAACTTGGCGGGGCTCGCCGTCGACAGCACCACGCTCAAGCGATCCTTGTTCAGGTCCTTGAAGCCGCACGCCGTGTGCGGATCGGCGATGTAGCCGTACTTCTGGTAAACGGTCTTGATGATGCCCGGAATCTCCGCATCGGTGCAGCGCGAGGCTGAGAATGTGTCCGCGTCGAAATTCTCGAAACGGTACGCGCCGGTTTCCTTGAACTGCTGCATGACCGCGCGAACCTTTGCCGGGTCGCGACCCACGCTGTAGTAGATGAAGCGCTCGAAGTTCGAGGCGACCTGGATGTCCATCGATGGTGCGAGGCTGGGGAGCACGTCGCCAACACGGTATTCGCCCGTCGTGAACATCCGGTGGAGAATGTCGTTCTGGTTCGTCGCCACCTTGAAGCCGCGGATCGGCACGCTCATCTTTTGGAGCATCCAACCGGCCAGAACGTTGCCGAAATTACCGGTCGGCACGACGAACTCGGCCTCATTGCGGCGATCCTTCGGCAGGCGCAGCCAAGCCGAGAGGTAGTACACACACTGGGCCAGCACGCGTGCCAGATTGATCGAGTTGACCGCCGACAGCCGGTGATGCGTGCGGAAGGCCTGATCGGCAAAGATCTCCTTCAGCGCCGCCTGGGCATCGTCGAAGCTGCCGTCAACCGCGAGCGCGTAGACATTGTCCGCACCCGTGCAGGCCATCTGACGTTCCTGCAGCGGCGACACGCGGCCGTCGGGATACGTGATGAAGATGGCGGTGCCCGGCTTGCCCAGCAGGCCGTGGATTGCCGCCGCGCCAGTGTCACCCGACGTGGCGCCGAGGACGTTGATCGACTGGCCGCGCACCTTGCACTGGTGCTCGTAGAGATTGCCCAGCAGCTGCAGGGCGAAGTCCTTGAAGGCGAGCGTCGGGCCATGGAAGAGCTCGAGGACAAACACGTTCTCCCCCAGTTGCTCAAGTGGCGCGATGTCCTTGTGGGCAAAGCCCGTGTAGGACTTGCGCACGATCGCGCGCAGCGTCGCCTCGTTGATGTCCGTGGCGAAGCGCTTGAAGAACTCCACGCACAGATCCGCGTACGTCGGCGCGAAGGCGAACGTCGCGAGATCATGAGCCGAAAACTGCGGCAGCGTTTCCGGCAGGAACAGTCCGCCATCCGGCGCCAGGCCAGTGGCCACGGCGTCGGAAAAACCAAGGGCGGGTGTCTGGCCGCGAGTGGAAAGAAACTTCATAGATGTCAGAGGTCAGAGATCAGATGTCAGTCGAGCCCGTTTCAGATCGCGGAGTCGCCTTGGTGATAAAGGTCGTGGGACGCGCGATCATGCTTCCCAGCATACGACCTGTTTCGTCGAGCAGCACTTTCAGCTTCGAGAACTCGTCAGCCGAGATGTAACCGTGCTGGTGGGCATTGATGAGCCAGTGCTCCGTTTCGTGGGCCTCCGCATCAGCATCGACCAGTTTGGCAACAAACGCCGCCTCATAGCGGCGCTTGCCCCAAGCTTCTGCAAGGTTGGCGCCAATCGATCGCGAAGAACGCCGGACTTGGTCGGTCAAGGAGTAGCGCTCATCGACCGGCCACTTCCGACTTAGACGAAAGACGTCCAAGCTCAGTTCATTGGCCTTACGCCAGACGATAAGGTCCGTGAAGTGCCGGATCGATCCCGGCTTGGACTGACTTCTGACCTCTGACATCTGACGTCTGCTCTAAGTGCGCGCAGGGCGCGGCTCAGAGCTCGTGCAGCTTGAACGCAGCGTGGGCGACGCGGGCGGCCTCGTCGGCGCGAGCCTGGTCGATCACGACCGAGATCTTGATCTCGGAGGTGGTGATCAGCTCGATGTTGATGTTCACGTCGGCCAGCGCCTGGAAGAGCGTGGCGGCGACGCCGGAGTGGGTCTTCATGCCCACGCCGACGACCGACAGCTTGGCGATGTGCTCGTGCACCGCGACATGGCCGCCACCGACCGCGTCGAGCACGGGCTCGAGGGCCTTCTGCGCCTTGCCGGTGTCCACCTGGGGCACCGTGAAGGTCAGGTTGGCGATGCCGTTGCGGCCGACATTCTGCACGATCATGTCGACGATGATGTTCGCATCAGCGAGGGCGCGGAACACGCTCGCGGCCGAACCCGGCTTGTCGAGGATGTTGCTGACGATGATCTTGGCCTGGTCCTTGTCGACGGCGACGCCGCGCACAACGACCTTTTCCATGTAGGCTACTTCCTGCTTCACAATAGTTCCTGGGTTGTAATTGAAAGATGAGCGGACTTCGAACACGACGCCGTACTTCTCGGCGAACTCGACTGAGCGCGATTGCATGACCTTGGATCCCGACGAGGCCAGTTCGAGCATCTCGTCGTAGGAAATCTCCGGCAGCTTGCGCGCATCGGGCACAACACGCGGATCGGCGGTGTAGACGCCGTCAACATCGGTGTAGATCTCGCACTTGTCGGCCTGGAGAGCCGCGGCGAGCGCGATCGCAGTGAGGTCGGAGCCGCCGCGACCGAGGGTCGTGATGTGGCCCTCCTCGTTGATGCCCTGGAAGCCCGCGACGATGACGACGCGACCAGCCTTGAGGTCCTTCTCGATCGGCTTGGCGTTGATCGTCTTGATCTTCGCTTTCGTGTGCACCTTGTCGGTGAAGATGCCGGCCTGTGCGCCGGTGTAGGAGACCGCGTCGACGCCCACGCCCTGCAGGGCGATCGCGGTGAGCGCGATCGTCTCCTGCTCGCCCACGGCGAGGAGCATGTCGAGCTCGCGCTCACTCGGGCTCGAAGCGAGCGATTTGGCGCGGGCGAGGAGCTCGTTGGTGACGCCGGCACGGGCCGACACCACGACAACCAGCTCATTGCCCTGGTCGCGGATCGACTTGAGTCGAAGCGCGACCTTCTTGATCCGTTCGACGTCACCCACGGAGGTGCCGCCGTATTTTTGGACTATTCTGGCCATGGTAGGGTTGGAGGGGAAAGGGACGGAAAGGAAAATCAGCCGGTGAAGTCACCGATGCGCAGCAGCAGCGGCTCGCCGAGCACGCTGGATAGGCGACGAAGGCGCGCGAGGGTCGCGCGGATCGCCTTCTCGTTGCTCGTATGGGTAGTGAGGATGAGCGTCGCGGCGCCGGCGCGCTCGCTCGGGCGCTGGAGCACGCTCGCGATGCTGACGTGCGACTGCGCGGTGGAGGTCGCGATGCGGGCCAGCACGCCCGGCTCGTCCTTCACATCCATGCGGATGTAATAACGGCCCTCGATGTGCTCGAGCGGCGTCAGCGGGCAGCGGTGCTCCACCGGCTCCGGCAGCGGCGTGTTGCCACGGCGCAGGAGAATGATCGCGTCAGCAATGTCGCTGATCACCGCGCTGGCAGTCGGGTCCTGACCCGCGCCGCGACCGATGTAAACGGTCTCGCCTACGACGTCGCCGGTGACGGAGATGCCGTTGTAGACCTCGTTGACATTGGCGAGCGCCTTGGTGCGCGGGACCAGCGTCGGGTGCACGCGCACAAAAAGCTCGTCCGACTTGAAATCGCGCGTGATGACCGCGAGCAACTTGATCGCGTAGCCGTTGTCACGGGCGTAGCTGATGTCGGCCTGCGTGAGGTGCGTGATACCCTCGACCAGCATGGACTTGGTCGGAACCCACGTGCCGTGCGCGAGGTAGGCGAGGATCGCGGCCTTGTGCGCGGTGTCCCAGCCCTCGACATCGAGCGACTCGTCGGCCTCGGCGTAGCCAAGCGCCTTGGCCTCGGCGAGGATTTCGGGATACGACAGGCCCTCGCGCTCCATCCGGGTGAGGATGTAATTGCAGGTGCCGTTGAGCATGCCGTAGATCAGGCCGAAGCGGTTCGCGACCAGGCCCTCGCGCAGGGCCTTGATGATCGGGATGCCACCAGCGACGGAGGCCTCGAAGAAGAAGTGCCCGCCATGCTTGCGGGCCGCGGCGAAAATCTCCGGGCCGTGCGCGCAGAGGAGCGCCTTGTTGGCCGAGACGACGGTCTTGCCGAGACGCAGCGCGGCGAGCGTGACCTCGCGGGCGATGGTGGTGCCACCGATCAGCTCGCACACGATGTGGACGGCGGGATCGGTCGCGACGGCGAGCGGATCCGTTGTCAGGCGGTCGGCCGGCACGCGCACCGTGCGCTTCTTGCGCAGATCGCGAACCGAGGCGCGATGGAGACGCAGTTTGACGCCGAGGCGTGACTCGAGCGCCGCGCGGGCGCCCTCGACATGTTTCCACACGCCCTGGCCAACGGTGCCGAGGCCGCAGATGCCGATGTTGATGACGGAGAGGTCGGTCATGGACTTGAAATTCACGAGAGCGGGCCGCTCAGGCCTGCTTGTTGCCGCCCGTCTTCGGCTCAGTGCCGGCGAGCAGGCGGGAGATGTTGGCGCGGTGGCGGATGATCACAAACAGCGCGACCAACAGGGTAAGGACCAGCACAACGGTCGGCTGGCCGGTGAACCACGCGGCGAGCGGCAGGACCGCGCCCGCGAGCATGGACGCGAGCGAAACGTAGCGCGTGGAGTAGAACGTGGCGGCCCAGGCCGCGGCCCCCGCCAGCACCACAGTGGGCGCTACGACGAGAAAGCCACCGGCCGCGGTGGCCACGCCCTTGCCGCCTTTGAAGCGGGTGAAGCAGGAGAAACTGTGGCCGATGAGCGAACCGGCCAGGCCGACGACGCCGAGCGAGATCCACGTGCCACCCGAAATATGGCCGGAGGTGCTCAGGCCCCATTCTTCCAGATCATAGCTCACGCTGCCCTCCGTGCGCGCCAGCAGCGCCCAAGCGGACGCGAGCGCGCCCTTGAGCGCATCGAGGGCAAACACGAGATTGCCGGCCTTAGCTCCAAGCACGCGGCGGACGTTCGTCGCGCCGGGGTTTTTGCTCCCCACCTCAAAGATGTTCACCCCGTGGGCCCGGGCCACAAGGTAGCCAAACGGGAGCGCCCCCAGCAGGTAGCCGATGACGGCAACGATGAGGACGGGGATGAGCATGGCGGGAATCAGGTACGCAGCTCAGGCCCCGCCCGGGGCTCGTCCTCGGCGGGAGGACGGCCCGGGCTGCGCGGACCAGAGTTGGAGGACCGAGATCAAAGCTGGACGAACTTCGCGACCTTGATGGCCGGATGGCTCTTGATTTCCTTGCGGGCGGCCTCGCTCGGCTCGGTGTCGACGCGCACCACCATGTAGGCGGTGCTGCCGGGCGTGAGACGGCTGAGAGACATGTCGGCGATGTTGACCTTGTCCTTGCCGAGGATGCTGCCGACCTGGCCAACCATGCCGGGCTGGTCGAGATTCTCGAGGACGAGGAGCTTGCCCTCGGCGGCGACCTCGACCTCGCGGCCGTTGATGCCGACGATGCGGGGCTGGTTGCCCTTGCCGGTGAGCGTGCCCTGGGCCGAGAAGATCTCGCCGTTCGCGGCGATCGCCTCGACCAGCATCAGCTCGGTGTAGCCGGAGTCGCTGTTCGACTTGATCACCTCGGCCTGGATGCCGAGACGCTGCAGGAAGAACGGCGCGCTGACGAAGTTGACCTCCTCGCCGCTGATGCGGCGGAGGAAACCGCCCTCGATGGCGCGGGTGATGGAGTTGGCGTCGAGATCGACGACCTTGCCGAAATAGGTGATGCGCAGCTTGGCGATCTGCTGCGGTGCGATCTGCTGGACGAGCGTGCCGAGCTTGGTGCCGAGATCGAGGTACGGCCCGAGGACCTTGACGGTCGCGGCGTCCATCGAGGGCATGTTGACCGCATTGCGGATCACGCCGCCCGCGAGGACGTCGGTGATCTGCTCGGCGATCTCGATGCCAACCGACTCCTGGGCCTCGGCGGTGGAGGCGCCGAGATGCGGCGTGAGCACGACGTTGGGCAGGCTGCGGAGCTCGCTGTCCTTGGCAAGGGGCTCGTCCTCGAACACGTCGAGACCGGCGGCCGCGACCTTGCCCGACTTGAGCGCCTCGATCAGGGCGGACTCTTTGATGATGCCGCCGCGGGCGCAGTTGAAGATGCGCAGGCCCTTCTTGCACTTCGCAAAGGCGGCCTCGTCGATCATGTACTTGGTGTCATCGGTCAGCGGCATGTGGACCGTGATGTAGTCGGCCTGGGCGATGATCTCGTCCATGGTCGCAATCTCGACCTGCATGGCCTTGGCGCGGCTAGGCGCGAGGTAGGGATCGTAGGCCAGCACGCGCATGCCGAAGGCTTGGGCGCGCTTGGCGACCTCGCCGCCGATGCGACCGAGACCGACGATACCGAGGGTCTTCTTGAACAGCTCGATGCCGCTGAAGCTCTTGCGGTCCCACTGGCCGGCCTTCATCGAGGCGGCGGCCTGGGGCACGGGACGTGCGCCGCAGAGGATGTGGGTGAAGGTGAGCTCGGCCGTGGCAATGGTGTTGCCCGCCGGGGTGTTCATGACGACGACACCGCGCTCGGTGGCGGCCTCGACATCGACGTTGTCGACGCCCACACCGGCGCGGCCGACGACCTTGAGCAGCGGCGCAGCGGCGAAGACCTCACGCGTGATCTTCGTCTCGGAGCGCACCGCGATGGCGTGCACATCCTTGACGAGTTCCAGCACCTTTTCAGGAGAGGATCCGTAAGCCTCGACGACTTCGAAGCCCGGCTGCTGACGCAGGTAGGCGACTCCTTTGGGTGAGATCTTGTCCGCAACGAGGATTTTCATGAGGCAAATGCATCCCATCGAAGAGGTCCCAGCCCCGACCCGCAAGGAAAAGGTTGGCCGGATTCACCCAGTCCGCGCTCGCCTCCCCGCCCTCGCCGGGCCACGGTCGGACATGGATAACTCGCGACTGGCTCAGCAGATCCGCTTCATCCGGGAGGTGGACAAGCTCAAGGAAATCTTCCGCCAGACCGTGCTGATCAACAGCCGCCGGGCCGAAAACGACGCTGAGCACTCCTGGCACCTCTGCCTGATCGTGCTCGTCCTGGCCGAACACGCCAACACCCCCGATCTCAATGTGCTCCGGGTGCTCAAGATGCTGCTCATCCACGACATCGTCGAAATCGATGCCGGCGACACCTTTGCCTACGACACCGCGCGCATGGCCGATCAGCACGAACGTGAGGTCAAGGCGGCCGAACGCCTGTTCGGCCTGCTGCCCGCCGATCAGGCGACGGAATTCCGCGCGTTGTGGGACGAATTCGAGGCCCGGCAGACGCCCGAAGCGAAATTCGCCGCAGCGGTCGACCGCTTTCAGCCCATGCTGCTCAACTGTGCCACGGAAGGAGCCGCGTGGCAGCGTCACGGCGTGACCAGCGACCGCGTGATCGCGCGCAATCGTCACATCGCGGACGGCGCCGAGGCGATCTGGACCTACGCGGCCGACATGATCCGCGAGGCGGTGGCGAAGGGGCACTTGAAAGCCTGAGCGCGACCGGTCAAGCAACCGCCATGCACGCGAACGCACCCGCGCCGCGCCCCTGGCTTTTCTCCCCCGCCCTCGATCTCCTCGTGGGCTGCGGCGCGTGGTCGTTGCCGCTCCTCGCCGGCACGTATTTCCTGCAGCAGGACAACGGGGCCGCCGTCGCCTTCGCCTTCTACCTGCTCGCGGTGTTCTGTAACAACCCGCACTACATGGCGACGATCCACCGGGCGTATCACACCGCGGAGGATTTCAAAAAATACCGATTCTTCACGGTCTACGTCACGGTGCTCCTCGGCCTGACCGTGCTCTTGGTTCATTTCGTGCCCGGACTTTTTCCCTGGGTGTTGACGCTGTACCTCACATGGAGCCCCTGGCACTACACCGGACAAAATTTCGGCATCGCGCAAATGCTCGCTCGACGCGCCGGCGTTCCGCCTGACCCGGCCGCGCGCCAGCTGCTTTACGCATCCTACGTCGCCTCCTACGCAGTGTGGTTTCTCACGCTGCACACCACGCGCGAAGGCGATCCGTATTTTCTCAGTCTCGGTATTCCCGTCGAGCCGGCCTTCGCTTTTCAGATCGTGGGCATCCTCGCGTTTTTCGGATGCGCGGGCGCAGCCTTTGTCCGGCTGCGCCGACACGTGCCCGCCGGCGCGCTCGTCGGACCGATGGTCCTGACCCTCACGCAGGCGCTCTGGTTCGTCGCCCCCACCCTGCTCGCAAGCACCGGCCTCGTTGAGCTGCCCGCCAGCTACTTCAGCGCCGGCGCGCTCGCGTTCATGCACTGCGCGCAGTACCTCTGGATCACCAGCTACTACGCGCGACGCGAGACCGGCGATGCCCCGACAGCCGCGACGAAACCGAAGCCTCCGTTCAGCTTCGCTCGCTACTACCTCGTGCTCGTGATCGGGGGCATCGCGCTCTTCGTTCCCGGACCGTGGCTCGCCAGCCGGATGCTCGGCCATGATTTCGTGGAGAGTTTTCTCATCTTCATGGCGTTGGTGAACCTGCATCACTTCATCCTCGATGGCGCGATCTGGAAGCTGCGCGACGGCCGCATCGCGCGCCTGCTCCTGGGGCGTCAGCCCCCCCCGCCGGATGAACTCGACGCCGAAACCCCTGCCTTCCGTCATCACCTGGGCTGGCTCTTCGGGGCAACGTCACCCGCCCGCTTTACCCGCTACGCCTTGGGCGCAGGGATTCTGGGAGTCGGGGCCATTGACCAACTCCAGTATTTGCAGACCCAGCGCGGCGCCCGGCCGGAAGCCCTCTCCATTGCCGAGCGGTTAAATCCCAGCGACACCCGCGTGCACTTCCGCCGGGCGCAGCTCGCGATGCAAGCGGGCGACGCCGCCACCGCCCGGACCGAGCTCGAACGCGTGCTGACGATCAACCCGCGCAACGCGCCGGCCCAGCACCTGATGGGTGAACTCATCTTCCGCTCCGGCGACGCCGCCGCAGCGCTGGCCCACTATGACCGCATGGCGCAGCTGTTCCGGCCGGATGTGTCCGTTGCCGTCAATCGCGGACTCCTCGCCAGCGAAGCCGGCCTGAATTTCGCCGCCGCAGAACGCTTCGCCGAGGCCCTCCAGTTGGCGCCCCATCGCAAGGAACTCCACCTCCTGCTCGCCCAAGCCCTCGTCGCCGCTGGGGACACCACTGCCGCGATCCGCCAGTACGATCTCTTCTGCACGCTCTTCGAGGAAGATCCCGGCGACTTCGAGCTCATGCCGCGCTACCTCAGTGCCGGACTCGCCTTGGGCGAACTCCAAACGGCGGCGGGCGACACGCTCGCGGCCGAGAAACGGTTGCAGAGCACGGCCGACGTTGCCGCCACCCACCGCTATTTCGCAGAAACCGCGCTCGCCCTCGACCTGATCGCCGAACTGCAGGAGGCGTCCAACCGGAGCGAACTCGCCGCCAAAAACCGCGCCCTTGCCGCGCAGGCCCGGTCGTTCGTGGGCCGGCGCTGATCCGTGGATCGGTGTAGCCGGCCTCGCTGAGGCCGGTCCGCGAAAGATCGATGCACCGGGGGGCAGCGACTCCAGCCACAGCAAACCGAATCAGCTCAAATCGCGGATCGAGCCAAACTCCGGATCGCTGAGCCGTTTGTAGGTGCGGACGATCATCCCGTCGGTGAGTCCGGCCAGCCAGTCGGAGATTCGCCGGGCCTTGCCCGCGGTGGTTTCCTCGGCGTGGATCAGCGCGCCGACCCGCGGCGGCAGGAGATTGATCACGCGGCTGCCGCGGTCGACGTAGTTGCTCCACACCGCCTGCCACAGGCTGAACATCACCTGCCGCGCCTTGTGTTCCATCTGCTGGAGCTGCGGGCTCTCGAAGATGATGTCGTTGGCCATCTGCTTGTAGAACTGCGCCTCGCGCTCCGATTCCGGCGCCACCACCAGTTCGAAACGATAGCGGTTCGTCCGCTTCGCCATGAAGTTGTCGCGCTCGCGCAGCCGGCACGCCGTGATAAACCGCCCGATCTTCTGGGAAAATTCACTCTCCAGTCGATCCCCGCGGATCGCGGCAAAAACCGTGTCGAGGTGACTCTGCCGCTCGGCATCGATCGGCTGGCCCGCCGCCCAGGCCTCGATGCGCTCGATCGTGAGGAAACCGGCCTTCACTCCATCGACAATGTCGTTGAGCGAGTAAGCGGCGTCGTCGGCCCAGTCCATGATCTGGCATTCGACGCTCTTGAAGTCGTTCAGCGTGCCGCCGCGCAGGAGCGAACCGGGAATGCGTTCCCCGCCGAAGACCCAGGCGCGGACCGGCTCCTGCGAATCGTAGATGAAGTGGTTCAGCGGCGGCGTGGGAAACTCCGTGTAGAGCTTCTTGTACTTCAGGATGCCGTCGAGCAACGCGCGGGTCGGCTGCATGCCGCGCACACCGCTCTCGTTCTGGTAGATCGTCTCGCAGAGCAGG
>DASWVY010000009.1:0-34162 GCA_036401075.1 Opitutaceae bacterium | reverse complement strand
CCTCGAGCGCGCCGCGCGCCTCGACGGCAAGGGCTCGCTCACCGCGCTGCCCATCATCGAGACCCAGGCCGGCGACGTCTCCGCGTACATCCCGACCAACGTCATCTCGATCACCGACGGCCAGATCTTCCTCGAGACCGATCTCTTCAACCAGG
This sequence comes from Opitutaceae bacterium, assembly GCA_036401075.1. Lineage (GTDB taxonomy): Bacteria > Verrucomicrobiota > Verrucomicrobiia > Opitutales > Opitutaceae > CAMAXB01. The sequence continues at coordinate 34,007 of DASWVY010000009.1, read as the reverse complement.
GCATCCGCCCCGCCGTGTCGGTCGGTCTCTCCGTCTCGCGCGTCGGCTCGTCCGCCCAGATCAAGGCCACCAAGCAGGTCGGCGGCAAACTCAAGGGCGAGCTCGCCCAGTTCCGCGAACTCGCGGCCTTCGCCCAGTTCGGCTCCGACCTCGACGCCAAGACCAAGGCCCAGCTCGACCGCGGCGCCCGCATCGTCGAGCTCTTCAAGCAGCCCGCGTTCGCGCCGGCCCCGATCGAGCAGCAGGTCGTGACCCTCTGGGCCATCCAGAAGGGCTACTACGACGGCCTCGAGATCAAGAAGGTCACCGCCGCCGCCGTCTCCATCCGCGACTTCTTCGCCACCCGCAAGGACGCGCTCCTGACCGAGATCCGCACCAAGGCGGCCCTCGACAAGGACCTCGAGGCCAAGATCCAGGCCGCGATGGAAGAGTGGAAGGGCACGTTCCAGGGCTGATCAAAAGAATCTAGAAGCGAGAATCTGGGAGTTAGAATTCAGCCCTCCTAGATTCTAGATCCTAGCTCCTAACTTCTCCTCCTACATGGCTTCCACCCGCGACATCCGCCGGCGCATCAAGTCCGTCAAAAACACCCGCCAGATCACCAAGGCGATGGAGTTGGTGGCGGCGTCGAAGATGAAGAAGGCGCAGCAGGCCGCGCTTGCCGGCCGGCCCTACGCCCAGCTCATGGCCGACATGCTCGCCGCCCTCGCCACGCGCGTGGACGAGGCCCAGCATCCGTTCCTCGTCCAGCGCGAGGTCAAGACCCGCGGTATCCTTCTTGTCACTACCGACAAGGGCCTGTGCGGACCGCTCAACGCCAACCTCTTCAAGCTCGTCACCGAGATCAAGACCCCCGCGAAGTACTTCGCGGTCGGCCGCAAGGGCGCGCAGTTCCTCGCCCGCACCAAGCGCGATCTCGTCGCCGACTTCCAGGTCTCCGACCGCACGCCGTTCGCCGAGGTCAAGGTCGCGGTCGAGTTCATGGTGAAGCAGTACCTCGAGGGCGTGATCGACACGATCGAGGTCATCTACCCGCGCTTCAAGAACACCCTCGTGCAGGAGCCGCTGGTCCGTCCAGTCCTCCCGCTGAGCAACGTCAAGGGCTTCATCGCCTCGCTCCACGCCGACACCGGCACGGTCCGCGACACGCGCCATGACGACCGCCAGATGCTCTTCGAGCCCGGCGCGCCGCAGGTGCTCGAGGCCCTGATCCCGTTCTACGTCAACCGCTACGTCTACCAGCTGGTCCTCTCCGCCCGCGCGTCCGAACACAGCGCCCGCATGGTCGCGATGAAGACCGCCAAGGACAACGCGACCAAGCTCCTCGGCGAGCTGACCCTCGAGTACAACAAGGCCCGCCAGGCCGCGATCACGCAGGAAATCCTCGAGATCGCCGCCGCCTCCTTCGCGGCATAACCAGAATTCGGATACTTTCCAAAACCCGTCCCTCCTCCTCCGTCCATGAGCAACACCGGCAAAATCGTCCAGGTCATCGGCCCCGTCGTTGACGTCCAGTTCGCGGAAAACGCGATCCCGCCCATCTACCAGGCGCTGACCGTCGAGTTCACCGTCTCCGGCAAGTCGGAGCTCCTGACCCTCGAGGTGCAGCAGCACCTCGGCGGCGGCGTCGCCCGCGCGATCGCGATGTCCTCCTCCGAGGGCCTCAAGCGCGGCATGAACGTCACCGACACCGGCGCGCCGATCTCGGTGCCCGTCGGCAACGGCGTGCTCGGCCGCATCTTCGACGTCACCGGCGCCCCCGTGGACGGCAAGGGCCCGGTCCCGCACGAGAAGAAGTACCCGATCCACCGCGCGGCTCCCGCGCTGGCCGATCAGGACACCAAGGCGCAGATCCTCGAGACCGGCATCAAGGTCATCGACCTGATCTGCCCGTTCATCAAGGGCGGCAAGGCCGGTGCGTTCGGCGGCGCCGGCGTCGGCAAGACCGTCGTCATTCTCGAGCTCATCAACAACATCGCCAAGGCCCACGGCGGCATGTCCGTGTTCGCCGGCGTCGGCGAGCGCTCCCGTGAGGGCAATGACCTTTACCACGAGATGTCCGAGGCGGGCGTCATCGACCAGAAGGACCTCTCCAAGTCCAAGGTCGCGCTCGTGTACGGCCAGATGAACGAACCCCCGGGTGCCCGTATGCGCGTCGCCCTCTCGGCGCTCGCCATGACCGAGTACTTCCGCGACGAGAAGAACCAGGACGTGCTGCTCTTCGTCGACAACATCTTCCGCTTCTCGCAGGCCGGTTCCGAGGTGTCCGCCCTCCTCGGCCGCTCGCCCTCCGCGGTAGGCTACCAGCCCACGCTCTCCAACGAGATGGGCCAGCTCCAGGAGCGCATCACCTCGACGAAGAAGGGTTCGATCACCTCCGTGCAGGCCGTCTACGTGCCCGCGGACGATCTCACCGACCCGGCCCCGGCGAACACCTTCGCCCACCTTGACTCCACCATCGTGCTTGAGCGTTCCATCGCCGAGCTCGGCATCTACCCGGCCGTCGATCCGCTCGCCTCGGTTTCCAAGGCGCTCGAGGTCTCGATCGTCGGCGAGGAGCACTACAAGGTGGCCCGCGAACTCCAGCGCGTCCTCCAGCGCTACAAGGATCTGCAGGACATCATCGCGATTCTCGGTCTCGATGAGCTCTCCCCTGAGGACAAGCTCACCGTCTACCGCGCCCGCAAGATCCAGCGCTTCCTCTCGCAGCCGTTCGCGGTCGCCGAAGTCTTCACCGGCACGCCCGGCAAGTACGTGCCCGTCAAGGACACCGTCCGCGGCTTCAAGATGATCCTCGACGGCGAGCTCGATCACATCGCCGAGGGTGACTTCTACATGAAGGGTGGCATCGACGAGGTCATCGCCGCCGCCGGCAAGAAGTGATCCCAGAAGGAGCGAGTAGCCAGTAGCGGGTAGCGAGCATAACCAAACCTCCCTCGCCTGCAGCTCTACTCGCTCCTCACTCCCCGCTACTCGCTCCCTCATCGCCATGTCCCTCACGCTCGAAATCGTCACTCCTGAAGCCCGCGTCTATTCGGACACGATCGACACCGTGGTCATCCCGACCGTCGACGGTGAGATCGGCGTCCTCCCGGGCCACATCCCGCTGCTCACGCAGGTCGAGCACGGCGAGCTGCGCGTGACCAAGGGCGCCCAGACCTCCTGGCTCGCAGTCGGCAACGGCTTCGCCCAGATCGAGGGTGACAAGGTCTCCATCCTCGCCGAGCGCGCCATCACCGAGGAAAAGATCGACGAGGCCGTCGTGGAAGCCGCCCTCAAGCGCGCCGAAGCCGACCTCAAGGAAAGTGCCCACCTCGATCCCAACGAGCAGGAGCACCTCCTCAGCGTCATGCGCTTCGCCAGCACCCAGCTCGCGCTCAAGCGCCGCCGGCGCTGAGCAAAAGCCGCCCACTCGATTGCCTTTCAAGGCCCCGGACAAAATCCGGGGCCTTTTTTACAATCCACGCCGAGCGCGCACCCCGAATTGAGGGTAAATTAGGCCCAACGCTCCCTTTCCGCCTCTAAAACAACGGCTTTATCGATTCCATCGATTGACTTTGAAACTGAGTCTCAGTCATTATCATCACCCCTTCTGATGCCTGCGTCCGCCTCCCTCTCCCGCGCTCACCGCCTCCCGCTTTGTCAGCTGCCTGCTGGCACCACCGGTCGGGTCTGCGAGCTGACGGGGGAGACCGAGTTTTGCCAGCGGGTGCGGGAAATGGGTTTCGGCGAGGCCTCGCTCGTCACCAAGGTTTCCGGCAATTCCACGATTCTCTGTCAGGTCAACGGCACCCGCATCGCGCTCAGTCATGGAGCCGCGATGAACATCCTTGTCGAACAGCTCGCCGGGCTGCGCTGAGCCCGTCCTTTCCCGCCGTGTCCGCGCCACAAACCCTGGCTCAACTCACCGTCGGCACCTCAGCGGTCGTCCGTGAATTTCCCCGCAGCGGCCCCGCCTTCATCCGCCTCCGCGAAATGGGCGTGCTTCCCGGCACCACCGTGACCCTCGTGCGCATCGCCCCGATGGGCGACCCGATCGAGATCAAGGTCCGCGGCTACAACCTCACGCTCCGCAAGAGCGAGGCGGAGTTCATCGTCGTCGAAACGACGACGAAATGACCAATGCCCAATTTCCAATGACCAATGAACTGACCACTCCCGTCGCGCTTGCCGGCTCCATTGGACATTGCTCATTGGTCATTGGTCATTCCGCGAAGCGGTCATGAGTCTCCCTGCGCACATCAAGTCCGCGCCCGCGTCCGGCTCGCGCAACCCCGTCTACGCCCTCGTCGGCAATCCCAACTGCGGCAAGTCGACCCTCTTCAACGCCCTCACCGGCCTGAAACAGAAGGTCGGCAACTACCCGGGCGTCACCGTCGAGCGCAAGGTCGGCACCGCCTACTCGCAGCACGGCCAGCCCATCACCGTCATCGATCTGCCCGGCGCCTACTCGCTCGCCGCACGCTCGCCCGACGAGGCCGTCACGCGTGACGTGCTCCTCGGCCGCCGCACCGACACCGCGATGCCCGACCGCATCGTCTGCATCGTCGATGCCTCCAATCTCGAACGAAACCTCTACCTCGTTCACCAGATCCTCGATCTCGGCCGGCCGGTCATTCTCGTCCTCAATATGATGGACCTGGCCGCCAAGGCCGGCCTCGAAATCCGCGCGGATCGCCTCGAGCAGGAACTCGGCATTCCCGTCATCGCCTGCGAGGCGGTGCACGGCCGCGGTCTGATCGAACTCAAGCTCGCGATGAGCCGGACCGATCTCCCGCTCCCGCGCCACAGCTGGGATGTCCCTTCGCCGATCGCCGCCGCCGTGTCCGAACTGCAGGCCTCGCTCACGCAGGATGACGGCAAGCCACCCCTGATCGCGCGCGCCGAGGCGCTCCTCCTCCTCACCGATCAGGACAGCGTGCGCGTCGCCGGATCGACCCCGCTCTCGTCCCGCACCACCACCATTCTCGAAACCTGGCAAAAGCGCTGGGAAGGCGAGGGCATCGACTGGGCCGGCAGCCTCGTCGCCGCACGCTACGACGCGATTGGGCGCCTGACCTCGGAGATCGTGCGCACCACGGATGGCACCTCCGCGAGTGGACCGAGCCGCAGCGACCGGATCGATGCCGTCGTGACGCACCCCATCTGGGGCTGGGTCATCCTCAGTTCGCTGATGGCCGTGATGTTCCTCAGCATCTTCAGCTTTGCGAGCATCCCGATGGGCTGGATCGAGAGCCTCATGGCCGCCGTCTCCGGCGCCGTCTCCGATCTGCTGCCTCCGGGCGACCTTCACGATCTCATCATCGACGGCGCCATCGCCGGCGTGGAAGGCGTCATCATCTTCCTGCCCCAGATCCTGATCCTCTTCCTCTTCATCGGCCTGCTGGAAAGCACGGGTTACATGGCCCGCGCCGCGTTCATCATGGACCGGCTCATGAGCAAGGTCGGGCTCAACGGCCGCAGCTTCATCCCGCTCCTCGGCTCCTACGCCTGCGCGATTCCCGGCATCATGGCCGCCCGCACGATCGAGCAGCCGAAGGACCGGCTCGTCACCATTCTCGTGGCCCCGCTCATGAGCTGCTCGGCGCGTCTGCCCGTCTACCTGCTCCTGATCGCCGCACTCGTCTCCACGAACGACGTTCCGGTCGGCACCCAGGTCGGCCTCATGCTGCTGATGTACGCGCTCGGCACTTTCGGCGCGTTCGGCTTCGCCTGGTTCTTCAAGAAGACCCTGCTCAAGAGTGCGCCGCCGCTCATGATCATGGAGCTGCCGCCCTACCGCCTGCCACGCATCCGCGACGTGGTGCTGCAAATGATGGAGCGCGCCGGCCTGTTCGTGAAGCGCGCAGGCACGATCATCCTCGGCCTCTCGATCGTGCTCTGGTTCCTCGCCACCTATCCCAAGGTTCCGGCCGAACAGCCGGAGCAGGATCCGCTCGCCTACAGCTTCGCCGGCCGGGCCGGTCACGCGATTGAGCCTGTGATCGCCCCGCTCGGCTTTGACTGGCGCATCGGCATCGGCCTGATCCAGTCCTTCGCCGCCCGTGAAGTCTTCAACAGCTCGATGAGCGTCATCTTCGCCGTCGAGGAGACCGACGATGAGGCCGAAAACGAGACCCACCTCCGCGACGCCCTCCGCGCGGCCGAACGCCCCGATGGCAGCAAGCTCTTTACGCCGCTCATCTGCCTCAACCTGATGATCTACTACGTCTTCGCCATGCAGTGCATCAGCACGATCGCCGTGGTGAAGCGCGAGACGAACAGCTGGCGCTGGCCGCTCTTCCAACTTGGCTACATGAGCGGCTTTGCGTGGCTGTTTTGCTTTGTGGTGTACCAAGTCGGCACCGCGATGGGCTATTAGAGAAATCCGAATGACGAAGCACGAATGACGAACCTATCCACCAGCTACCGAGGTTCTGAATTTCGTCATTCTGGTTTCGTCATTAGGATTTAAGTGTTAGCTTCTATCATGTCCGCTGAACTTCAGACCATTCTCGCCCTCGGCATCGTCGCCCTCACGGTGGTTCTGCTGATCCGCTCCGCGCTGAAGAAGAAGCGCGCCGGCACGGGTTGCGCCAGCGGCGGGTGCGGGTGCCCCACCGCCGATTTCAAGGCGAAGCTGAATCAGCGCTGATTGCCCCGTGTAGCCGGCCTCGCTGAGGCCGGTCCGGAATCGTCGCTGATCATAACTCAAACCCGGCCTCAGCGAGGCCAGCTACATCAAGCCGCGGCAAGCCGCCGGCTTCGCGCAATCGGCAGCACGCCGAGCGCGGCGATCAGGCAGAGCACGCCCGCGGCAATGAACGCCGGCGCGTAGCTCCCGGCATTCGCACGAATCACGCCCGCGAAGTACGCGGCAAACGCCGCGCCCACCTGGTGCGCGGCGACCACCCAGCCGAAGACGATGCTGGCTTTCTCGCGGCCGAAGACTTCCGCGGTCAGACGCACCGTCGGCGGCACGGTCGCGATCCAGTCCAGCCCGTAAAACACGGCGAAGACCCCGAGCCCCGCCGCCGGGCCGAGCAGTGCCGTGGGCAGGAAGAGCAGGGACAGGCCGCGCAGGCCGTAGTAACCAAAAAGCAGATACCGGCAGTTGTAGCGGTCGCTCAGCCAGCCCGACGCGGTCGTGCCGATCAGGTCGAAGAGCCCCATCATCGCCAGCAACCCTGCCGCGGTGACCTCGGGGATGCCGCAGTCGAACGCGGCCGAGATCAGGTGGGTGCCGATCAATCCATTGGTGCTCGCGCCACATACGAAGAACGATCCCGCCAGCAGCCAGAAATCGCGCACCCGCACGGCCTCGAACAGCACATCAATCGCCCGCTTCGCGGGATTTCCGGCGACCAACGCTGGGTCGGCCGTGACCGGGCCTTCTTCGCCGTAAGCCCGGAGGCCAACGTCTTGGGGACGGTTGCGCATCAGCCAGGCCACGAGCGGAATCACCAGCGCCGCGGCGCCCGCCACGATCAGCGGGGCGGCGCGCCAGCCGCGCTCAGTCACCATGGCGGCCAGCGACGGAAGAAACACCAGCTGCCCGGTCGCAGTGCTCGCCGTGAGCAGGCCCATGACCAGCCCGCGGCGCGCGGTGAACCAGCGCGTCGCCACGGCTGCGCCGAGCACCGTCGCCGCCAGACCCGAGCCAATGCCAACCACGAAGCCCCACAGCACGATGAACTGCCAGTACTGTGTCGCAAAGACCGACAGCCCGTAACCGACGGCGAGCAGCGTCATCGCCGCCATCATCGTCGCCCGCAGGCCAAAGCGCTGGTACAACGCCGCCGCGAAGGGCCCCATCAGGCCATAGAGAAAAATGTTGATCGCCACGATCGACGACACCGTCGCGCGGCTCCACTGGAATTCGTTGCCCAGCGGCAGCAGCATCACGCCTGGTGCCGCCCGCGCGCCGGCCGCCGCGAGCAGGACGACAAACGTCACCCCGGCGGCGATCCAGGCATAGTGGAAACGGCGGGGACGCACGGTCATCGACATGGCGGAATCAAACGACGACCCCCGCCCCGCCGCAAGACGCGGGCCGCAAGCCAACCGATACAGCATACCGGATTTTCGGCCCGCCCCCGCTGTTGGGATTCATCGGTTTCATTTGAAGCCGGCGTCGGTCCGGGATAGGGTAAACCCGCCATGAAACCGCACGTGCTCTGTTTCGGCGAAATCCTCTGGGACCTGTTTCCACACGGTCACTTCCTCGGGGGCGCCCCGTTGAATGTGGCCTACCATCTTTCGCGTCTGGGCTGCGACGGCCGGCTGGTCTCGGCCGTCGGACGCGACCAGCTCGGCCACAACGCGCTTGCGGCCATGGCCATGGCCGGCCTGTCGGCTGGTCGGGTGGGCGTGCATGCCTCGCTCCCGACCGGGACCGCGGTCGTGCAGCTCGACGCTCTGGGCCAGGCACGCTTCACCCTGCCGCAGCCGGTCGCTTGGGACGAAATCCCCGCCGACACGCCCGCCGGCGCACGCGTCGATGCCATCGTCTTCGGCACGCTGGCCCTACGCGGGCCCGCCAACCGCACGGCGCTCCGCACCCTGCTCGATGCTTCGCCGGATGCCTGGTGCGTTTGCGACGTGAATCTGCGCCCGCCCTTCGATGACCTCGATCCGCTCTGGCCCCTGCTCGAGCGGGCTGACCTGCTCAAGGTCAACGCCGACGAGGCGCTACGGCTCGGCGGCTTTAAGCCGGAGGACAAACCGGCCTGGCCCGACGTCGCCGCACGAATCACCCGACGGTTCCCGCGGGCCCTTCTCTGCATCACCCTCGGGGCCGACGGGGCCGGACTCTTCGTCGACGGCTGCTGGCTTCCGATCAAAGCGGAGCCGGTGGTCGTGCGCGACACGGTTGGTGCGGGCGATGCGTTCACCGCCGCACTGGTCGCCGGCCGCCTCCGCGCTTCCGGCGCGCCAGCGTGGGAACGGATCCTCCGGACAGCGAGCCGGCTCGGCGGTTTTGTCGCCAGCCGCGACGGCGCCCAGCCGGATTACGGCGGTTTCGATCCGGGCCTGTAAACGGCGTGGGGTGGAAACACGCGGCCGGATTCTAATCCAGTCCGGCTTGTCGCATCCGCTGAGCGCGGGTTGGGTCCACCCCCTCGCATGGACACGCTCATCCTTTTTCCGTTCGCCGACTACTGGTGGTTCTACGGCCTCTTCACGCTCTTCGTCATCGGCATGCTGGCCCTTGACCTGGGTGTCCTCCACCGCGACGCGCACGAGGTGAAGTTCAAGGAGGCGCTCGGCTGGAGCATAGCCTGGATCTCGCTCGCCCTGATCTTCTGTGCGGCATTCTGGCAGTACGCCCATTGGAAACTGCCCCAGGATCCGCGTCTGCTGGCGGCCGGCATGACCGCCGTGCAGGCCGCGGCGCTGGCCGACCAGTCGGCGCTCGAGTTCCTGACCGGCTTCGTCGTCGAGAAGTCCCTCTCGGTCGACAACATCTTCATCTTTGTCGTGGTGTTCTCGTACTTCGCGATCCCGCCGAAGTACCAGCACCGCGTCCTGTTCTTCGGCATTCTGGGCGCGCTGGTCTTCCGCATCATCTTCATCGCACTCGGCGCCGCGCTGATGCAGTTCCACTGGGTCATCTGGCTGTTCGGCGGCTTCCTCATCCTCACCGGCATCAAGATCCTGTTCGCTCCGGAAAAGCCGATCGATCCGGAAAAGAATCCGGTGATCAAGCTGCTCAAGCGCCTGCTGCCCATCACCCCGCGCATCGAGGGCCAGGCCTTCTTCGTCCGCGAAAAAGGCATCCTCTACGGCACACCGCTCCTCGTGTGCCTCGTCTTCATCGAGGTCACCGACATCATCTTCGCGGTCGACTCCGTGCCCGCGATCTTCGCGATCACCAAGGAGCCCCTGATTGTCTTCACCTCGAATGTCTTCGCGATCCTCGGACTGCGCGCGCTCTTCTTCCTGCTCGCCGGCGTGATGCACAAGTTCCGCTTCCTCAAGTACGGCCTCGGCCTCATCCTCGTCTTCGTCGGCCTGAAGATGGTGTGGCTCAACGACGCCTTTGGCGGGAAGTTTCCCGTCAGCTGGTCGCTGGGCATCATCGGCGTGCTGCTCACGGCCAGCATCGTGGCCTCCCTCGCGATCCCGCCGCGCGCCGTCAGCCCATCAGCCACTGACGGATCGACTCGATGATCTGCGCGGCGGCCTCGCCCAGCAGGACGAAGTAGGCAATGCCCGCCGCGAACACCACGTAGGCGAGGATCACCACCAGTCCGTCGCGCTCGAGCAGACCGCCCGCCATCAGCAGGACCACCCAGGCGGGAAACGAGTTCGTGAACGGAATCGGCAACGGCAGCAGCAGCGCAAGCGCGGCCAGGAGCATCAGCAGGGCGTGAACCTGCCGCGTCCACCCAAACTCGGTGATGATCGCGAGACGCGGGCGGAGGAATTTCTCGAGAAACCGGATCACGCCCGCGGCGACCTTGACCAGTTTTTCGAAGAACCCCGCCGGGATTTCGCGGCGCTGCAGTTTTTTCGGCAGGAACGGCCGCTGGCCAAGGACCAGCCGCAGGGCGATCAATCCGATCGCGAGCCCAAACGGCGTCGACAAGCCGGGCAGGGGAATCGGGGTGATAAAGGGCAGCGCCAGCAGGATCAGCAGCAGCGAGTAGGCACGACCACCCAGCGCATGGATCACGTCGCGCAGCGTCAGCGTGTGCTCGCGTGAGCGTGCCTGCAGCATGACCAGCTCCTCCGACAGCTTGCGCGGCGGAGTGAGCGCCAACCGGCGCGGCGCTCGTGACGGCGCGGCCGATTCAGGAGGCAGGGAGGCGTCGCTCATGTGCCGCGCTTGTTCCCGTAGAGCTCGATGTGCAGGCGATGCGCGTAGCGATAGCCGCGCGCCTTGCACAGTTCGCCCAGCCAGGTCGCGCGCTCGCGCATGCGCACGAGGCTGGTGGCTTCGGGCATGAGCAACACCTTGTGCCGCGGGATGTCGCGGCCGAGCTTTTCCAGCATGCCCTCGAGTTCGTCCACATCCTCGGGTCGGGCCACGACAAACTTGAACTGGTACGCGTGGTGATCGACCCACTCGCGCACCGCCGCCGGCTGCCAGCGCGTCGCCTCATGGCGCCGCCGCCACTCCGGATGCGCGACCGGATCGGGCGCCGAGTTGAGCAATTTGGGCGAAAGCGAGGCCAAGTCACATGCGATGCCGGCGGGCGGAACCGTCGCGGCCGTCTCGATCGTGATATGATAGCCGAGTTCCTTCAACGCCGCCGCGAGTTCGCCCACGCCTTTGGCGATCATCGGCTCGCCACCGGTGATCACGACATGGCGCGCCGGATGGCGGATCACTTCCGCCACGAGATCCTCGACCGTGCGGGGTTTGCCCTCGGGATTCCACGAGGCGTAGGGCGTGTCGCACCACGCGCACCGCAGGTTGCATCCGCTCGTGCGGATGAAGACCGACGGCACGCCCGTGAGCTCACCTTCGCCCTGAATGGAATAAAATGTCTCCGCGATTAGCATGACGGAGTCCAGCCAACCACTGATTCACACGGATCTTCACTGATTATGATCGGATAAGCGCGCATCAGTGAGAATCCGTGGTTAAAGGTTTGGCGGGGAGTGGTCCCTGATCGCTATACGCAGTCGGATCCGCGATTCCGGCCATGATAAACGCCTCGCGACGCTCCACGCAGGTGCCGCACGTGCCGCAGTGGATTGCGCCGCCCTTGTAGCACGACCAGGTGCGAGCGTAGTCGACGTCGAGATCCTTTCCGATGCGCGCGATGCCCGCCTTGTCGGTCCAGATGAACGGCCGCATCAGCGCGATGTGGGCGTAGGTGCCCAGCTTCATCGCGTCGCCCATCGCGCGCATGAAATCCTCGCGGCAGTCCGGATAGATCGCGTGGTCACCGCCGTGGGCGGCGATCACCAAGCCCTCCGCACCGCGGCTTTCGGCATAGCCCGTCGCGATCGACAGCATGATCGCATTCCGAAACGGCACCACCGTGCGCTTCATGTTTTCGTCCGCATAGTGCCCGTCCGGCACCGCGCCGCCCGAGGCGAGCAGGTCCGAGGCAAACAGCTGATCGATGAAGGGCAGTGCGATCACCTGGTGATGAACGCCCAGGGCCGTCGCATGCTCCGCGGCGAACGGGATTTCCCGCGCGTTGTGCTTCGCCCCATAGTCGAAGCTCAGGGCTCCGGCCACGGTATGGTTCTCCTGCGCCCAATGGAGCGCAGTCACGGAATCCATTCCGCCGGAGCAGAGCACGACGACATTCATCTGCGGACCTTATTCGACCGCCCGCGCTTACGCAAAATCGTTCTCGTTCTCTTTATCGTTCTCGTTCTTCTCTGAGCCGGCCAAGCGGGAGAAAGATGACGAGAACGAGGAACGAGAACGACTTAACCCATGCTCATCCTTCATGATCCTCGCTGCGCCGACTACGGCTCCTCGCTCCGGCCGGAACAGCCGGCCCGCATCACGGCGACCGTTCCCCACCTCAAAACCACGCACCCGGCCTGGACCTGGCGCGTGCCCGAGGCAGCCACCGAGGCCGACGTGTTGCGCGCCCACACCGCCGCGCACCTGAAGCGCCTCGGTCAACGGCCGGACTTCGACGAGGACACCCCGTTCTTTCCCACGATCCGTGAACACGCCCTGCGCGCCGCCGGCGCGGCCATCCTTGCGGCCGAAAGCGCGCTAGCTGGACAGCCCGCTTTCGCCCTCATGCGCCCGCCGGGACACCATGCGACCCGGGATCAGGCGATGGGATTTTGTTATCTCAATAATATTGCGATTGCCGCGCTTGCCGCCCGCGCCCGAGGGGCCGGCCGGATTGCGGTCTGGGATTTCGACGCCCACCACGGCAATGGGACCGAAGCTATCCTCCACGGCCAGAACGACTTCCTATTCGTTTCAGTCCACCAATCACCGGGGTATCCCGGCACCGGAACGGCCTCATTCGACAACTGCCGCAACTTTCCCATCGCCCCGCACACCCCTCGCGAGGGGCATCTGGCGGCCTTGGCCGACGCTTGGGCTGAGGTGCTGGCGTTCAAACCCGAGCTTGTGCTCGTCTCGGCCGGATTCGACGCCTATGTCCATGATCCGATCACTGCCATGACGCTTGTCCGCGACGACTTTGCCACCCTTGGAACCTGGCTCCACGCCAGCCGTCTCCCTTCCGCCGCCGTGCTGGAAGGCGGCTATAGCCGCGATCTTCCCGCCCTGACCGAGGCGTTCGTTGCCGCATGGGCCGGAGAGGAGCGTGGCGCGTGATTTCGCGCTTCCTTCCGCTTCCGGTTAGACGTTTGCTCGGCATCCGCGTGAAGCCGTCTCCGCCGTCCTACCAACTCATCGACCAGCCGGGGCAGCTCGAGCCCCTGCTCGCGGCGATGGATCGCGTCGACGAGATCTTCGTCGATACCGAGGCGGACAACATGCACCGCTATCGCACGCGGGTCTGTCTGCTCCAGTTTCTCGTGGACGGGAAGGTCTTCCTCGTCGACGCACTCGCGCCCCTGAACTTCGACCCGCTCTGGAAGCGAATGGCCACCAAGCATTTGGTCATGCACGGGAGCGACTACGATCTCCGGCTGCTGTTCGACCTCTGCGAATTCCGGCCCAAGAGCATCTTCGACACGATGCTGGCCGCCCAGCTCCTCAATCGCCAGCGGATCGGTCTGGCCGCGCTGCTCGAGGAGCACTTTGGGGTCGTCCTTTCCAAGGAATCGCAAAAGGCCAACTGGTCCAAGCGCCCGCTGACCCAGAAGCTCCTCGATTACGCCTCGCTCGACGTCTGGCATCTGCCCGACTTGCGCGATCTCCTGACCCGCCAGCTCGCGCGACTCGATCGCCTCGATTGGCTCGACCAGCAGTGCCAGCGTCAGATCGAATCCGCGTTGGTCGGTTTCCCGCGTGACGACGAGTTGGCCTGGCGCATCGGGAAGTCCGAGCGTCTCCGCGGTCGCGGACTCGGCGTGCTTCACGCCGTCTGGCACTGGCGCGAGGAGCAGGCCCGCCGTCTCGACACGCCCCCGTTCAAGGTCTGCAACAACGACCTCCTCCTTGCCATCGCCTACGCGGCCGAAGACGGTGACGCCGAGGCCTCCATCCTCGCCAAGGTCAATCTCGGCCGCCGCCAGGACCGGCTCATCGGCTCCCTTTCCGCCGCCGTGCGCGCCGGGTTCGCCAAGGACCCGCAGACCCTCCCGCGCCGCAAGCGCTCGGGTGATTACGCGCCCTTGAGCAACGACGAACTCGCGCTGCAGGACCGCCTCAAGGCCGATCGCGACCGCGTCGCGGCCAAGGTCGAGCTCGAGCCCACGTTGATCGCCAACCGTTCCCAGCTCGCGCTCATCGCGCGCTCGCCGGCCAAGATCGACGAGATTCTGCTGCCGTGGCAGGCCGACCTGCTGCGCAACGAACCCGCCCTCAAGACCGCCCTGAGCGGAGCCTGACCTCTCCCGCGTCGTGCCGACGGCCGCCGAGAACGCCAACATCGCCCAACACCTGCCGGCGATGGCCGCTCGCCAGCCGGGCACCGCCGCGCTACTCGTCCCGCGCGGCCGGCGCGACGGCCGCATCGACTACCTCACGCTGTCGTTTGCCGACCTCGCCGCCGAGGCGGCCGCGTGGCAGGCCGAGTTCACGGCACGCGGTGTCCGCCGCGGTGATCGCACGCTGGTGATGGTCCGCCCCGGACTGCCGCTGATCGCCGCCGTCTTCGCCTTGTTCGGGCTCGGCGCCGTACCGGTCGTGATCGATCCCGGCATGGGCCTGAAGAGTTTTCTCGCCTGCGTCCGCCGCTCGCGCCCTCGCGCCCTGGTGGGCATCCCGCTCGCGCGCGTCATCAGCCATCTGTTTCGCAACGCCTTCGGCTCGGTCGAGGTTCGCGTCGCCGCCAGCGGCTCCCCTGTCGCGCGCCAGCCGCGGACCGCAACCGGCCCGTTCACCGTTGTCACCAGTGACGCCGACGAACTGGCAGCGGTGCTGTTTACCTCCGGCTCAACCGGCGCGCCCAAGGGCGTGCGCTACACCCACGGCATGTTTGCCGCGCAGGTGGAGCTCATCCGGACGACGTACGGCATCACGCCGGGCGAACGCGATCTGCCGATGCTCCCGGTGTTCGCGCTCTTCAATCCCGCCCTCGGCATGACGACCGTCGTGCCCGAACTCGACCCCGCCCGTCCGGCGACCGTTGACCCGGCAAAGATCGTCCAAGCGATCCAACAGGAAGCCATCACCACCTCGTTTGGCTCGCCCACGCTCTGGGCCAAGATCGCACGCCATGCCGAGGCGAACCAGATTACGCTGCCCACGATGAAACGCGTGCTCTGCGCTGGTGCGCCGGTTCCGCCCGGACTGTGGTCCGCGATGCGTGCGATCCTCCCCAACGGCGAATTGCAAAGCCCCTATGGCGCGACCGAGGTGCTTCCTGTCAGTTCGATCCGCGCGAGCGACGTCCTCGCCGAGACCGCGGCTGCCACGCTGGCCGGTCGCGGCACCTGCGTGGGACCCATCATTGCCGGCAACGAGGCCAAAATCATCGCCCTGACCGATGCGCCCATCGCCACGCTCGCGAACGCCCGTGAACTTTCCCGCGGCGAGATCGGCGAGATCATCGTCCGCGGCCCAACGGTCACGACGGAGTACGATGAACTACCCGTCGCAACCGCCGCCGCAAAGGTCCGCGACGCCGCCGGCGCCGTCTGGCATCGCATGGGCGACGCCGGTTATCTCGATGCCCAAGGCCGGCTGTGGTTCTGCGGACGCAAGGCCGAGCGTGTCACCACCGCGGCCGGTCCGCTCTTCACCGAGCAGGTTGAACCCGCCTTCACGTCGCATCCCGCCGTCCGTCGCGCCGCCCTGGTCAGCATCGGCGCCGCCGGCCACCAACAGCCCGCGCTCGTGATCGAGCCGGTTGATCCGGCCATCGCCAACGATCGCACGGCAGCCACCCGCCTTGTCGCCGAACTCACGCGGCACGTGCAAGGACATGCCTACGCTGCGGCCGTGACCCGGTTCTTCGTGCATCCGTCGCTTCCCGTCGACGTGCGCCACAACGCCAAGATTCACCGCCTCACGCTCGCCCGCTGGGCCGAGACGGCCGCCGCGATCGACGTGCCACCCGCTTCTTCCTGACCGTGCCTCCTCCCGTCACTCCCACGTCACCCGTCCTCGTCACCGGTGGAACCGGCTTCCTCGGTTCCCGTCTCGTCGCGCGTCTGCGTGCCGCCGGCCGCGCGGTCACGATCGTCTCGCGCCGCCCCCAGCCCAAGCTCTCGAAGGAGGGATTCCGCGTCGTCGTCGGCCCTTTGCATGACCCCGCGGTGTGCGCCGAAGCCTGTCGTGACATCGGCACCGTGTTCCACGTTGCCGCGCGCGTCGGGGTCTGGGGCAAGCCCGCTGATTTCCAGCGCGATAATGTGCACGCCACGCTCGCTCTGCTCGCCGCCGCCAAAAAGGCTGGGGTGGGGCAGTTCGTCTACACGAGCACACCGAGCGTCGTTTACAATGGCCGCGACCTCGCGGGCGCCGACGAATCGCTCCCGCTCACGACCGACTGCCCGAGTCCGTATCCGCTGACCAAGGCGCGCGCCGAGCGGGCGGTCCTCGCCGCCAACACCGACGGGTTTTCCACGGTCGCGCTCCGGCCCCACCTGATCTGGGGCGTGGGTGATCCGCACCTCGTCCCGCGCGTGCTTGCCCGCGCCCGCAGCGGCCGCCTCCGCATCGTCGGCGAGGGCACCAATCGCGTCGACATGGTCCATGTCGACAACGCGGTCGACGCCCACCTCGACGCCGAGCGCGCGCTCCTCTCGCGCCAGCGCACGGTCGACACCGCGCGCGGCGCCCGCCCGGCGGGCTGCGCATACTTCATCACGAACGGCGAGCCCGTCGTCCTCTGGGCGTGGATCAACGCGCTGCTCGCGGCGCTCGGTGAGCCCACGATCTCCAAGCGACTCTCGCTCCCGGCGGCCCGACGGATGGGCGCGATCTGCGAGGGCGTGTGGAGCGCGCTGCCTTTTCTCGGTGAGCCGCCCATGACGCGCTTCATCGCCGACGAGCTCGCCAAGGATCACTGGTTCTCCATTGAGGCCGCGCGGCGCGATCTCGGCTACCAGCCGCGTGTGACCATGGCTGCCGGCACCGACGAGCTGGTGGCCTGGTACCAGCAGCAGCGCCGCCAACCTTCCCGTTGATCACGATGAACCGCTCCCTGCTTCTCTCCGCGCTGGCGATGGCGGCCATCGTCCTGGTGTCCAATGTCCTGGTGCAGTACCCGATCAACGCGTGGCTCACGTGGGGCGCGTTCTCGTACCCGGTCGCCTACCTTGTCACGGATGTCTGCAACCGCGCCTATGGAGCCGCACTGGCCCGGCGCGTGGCCTGGATCGGGTTCGCGGTCGGCTTCATCGCTTCCGCTCTCATGGCACCGCTGCGCATCGCCGTCGCGTCGGGCACGGCCTTCATCGTTTCGCAGCTGCTCGATGTCGCCGTCTTCAACCGACTGCGCCAACAGAGCTGGTGGAAGGCGCCCCTCCTTGGCTCGGCCGCCGCCTCAATCGTCGACACGGCGATCTTCTTCGGCCTCGCCTTCAGCGGCACCGAAATCAGCTGGCTGCACCTCGCGGTGGGCGACCTCGGCATCAAGCTCGGCATGGCCTTCGTCCTCCTGCCACCGTACCGCATCCTCGTCGCGCGGCTGGCCCCGCCGACCGCGTGATGCGGTGTAGCCGGGCTCGCTGAGCCCGGTCCGAAGCGGTCGCCTTGAGCTACCCAGTCCGGCCTCTGCGCGGCCCGCCGCACCCGAGTTTGCGCACGGGCTTGACAAATCTGGTTAGAGTAACTTGATTGGTTACATAACAAGATGACTGGAAACACCCGCTTCGCCGTCAGCGTACACGTCCTGGCCTACCTGGCCTTCAAGGACGGCGGGCAAACCACGTCCTCGGAGATCGCCTCGAGCGTGAACACCAATCCGGTGGTCATTCGCCGCCTGCTCTCCGCCTTGGTCAAAGGTCGTCTCGTCATTGCGCACAAGGGCGCCTCCGGCGGCTTCTCCCTCGCGAGCGCCCCGGCCAACATCACGCTCCTCGATGTTTACCGCGCGGTGGAGCCGCAGCCCGATCACGGACTCAACCGCTTTACCCCCAACACCAAGTGCCCGGTCGGTTCGCGCATCGAAACCATCCTGCGCACCGCCTTCTTCAAGGCCCAGACCAGCATGGAAGCCCAGCTCGCCGCGACATCCCTCGCCGATGTGCACCAGCAGCTGAAGAGCGTCTGCACCGCCAAACACTGACCCTTTTTTTGAACCTTTTTGTAACACATTTTGTTACATTTTTCTCCACACCACCACAACCCTCCCATCAAGAAACACCACCATGAGCTCCACCACCCAGTCCCCGTCGATCCTCCTCATTCACGCCAGCCCGCGCGGCGAGCGTTCCCACAGCCGTCGTCTGGCCGACGAATTTCTCCAATCTTGGAAAGCCGCGCATCCCACCGGCCAGGCCGCCGTCCGTGATCTTGGCTACGAGCCGCCGCCGTTTGTGAGCGAAGCGTGGGTGGAGGGCGCGTTCACGGCGCCCGAGGGCCATTCGCATGCGGCCCGCGCCGCGATTCGCGTCTCGGATCGCTATGTCGACGAACTCATCGCCGCCGAGGAAATCGTGATCGCGACGCCCATCTACAACCTGAGCATTCCCGCAGTCCTCAAGGCATGGATCGACCAGATCGTCCGCGCCGGTCGCACCTTCGCGATGGGACCCGACGGATTTGAGGGTCTGTTGAAGACGAAGCGCGTGCGCGTCCTCGTCGCCAGCGGCAGCGATTTCCGTCCGACCGGCCCGTTTGGCGCCTACAACTTCGTGGAGCCTTACCTGCGCGCTGTGCTCGGCTTCATCGGCATCACGGATGTCACGTTCGTCTACGCCCACAGCCTCAACGACGGTAACCCGCTGCGCGAATCCTCGCTGTCCGAAGCCCGCACGACGCTGCAGACCCTCGCCGCGGCGTAAGCGGTGGAGCGCGTTGCCCTCAACGCGCTGGTTTGAAGACTGTCGATCCAACGCGTTGGGGGCAACACGTTCCATCTTTCGGACCGGCCTCAGCGAGGCTAGCTACACCTCACGCGCCGCGCTGACGCACCGCCTCGAACAGGGTGATGATCGTCGCCATCGCGACGTTGAGCGAATCCGCCTGGCCGGCCATCGGGATGCGCACCTGCGCATCGCTTTCCTGCAGCCAGTAATCGCTCAACCCATACTGCTCGCTGCCCATCACGATCGCGAGGGGACCACGCAGGTCGGTGTCCGTGTGCAACACGGTCGCTGCCGGCGTAGTCGCCACGGCGCGAATCCCGCGCTGCTTCAGCCACGGACGCACCTCCGCGCTGCTCGCAATCACGACCGGCACGGAGAACAGCACGCCCGTCGAGGCGCGCACGACATTCGGATTGAATAGATCGGTCACCGGATCGCACACAATCAGCGCGTCCACTCCGGCCGCGTCCGCGCTGCGCAGGATCGTGCCAAGATTGCCGGGCTTCTCGATCGCCTCAACCACGAGAAGAAACGGCGCCTTAGCTGTAGCCGGGGTCGCTGACCCCGGTTGGTTGCGCTTACCAGAACCGGGGTCAGCGACCCCGGCGACAAGACGATCCAGATCATCCAGCGTCCGCTTCCACTGCGGCGCCACGGCCAGCAGGCCGTCTGGCCGCTCGCGGTACGCCACCTTGGCAAAAGCGTCCTTAGTCAGTTCGAAAATCTTGGCCCCGGCGGCCTCGGCCTGCGCAATCAGAGCGGGCTCATTTTCGCCGAGATACCAATCCGGTGCGATGTACAGCTCCGTCAGGACAATGCCCTTTTCGAGCGCCCGCCGGATCTGCCGGTAACCCTCAACCAGAAAGACCCCGGCCTCGTCGCGCGGACGGCGGTCGCGCAGCTTCACGAGCTGCTTGATGCGCGGGTTCTGGAGGCTGGTGATCTTTTCGGCGGCCATCGGGCTGATTTGAACACGGAGTTTACAGAGCGCACGGAGAAAATCCGGGTGACTCCCGGTCCGGCTCCGTGTTCTCTTCCTCCCACGTGTTCAAAAAGAAGAAAAAGTTCAACGACCACCCGTTCGCTTACCACCAGGAGATCGAGCTGGAAATCACCACGCTGACCAACCTGGGCTCGGGCCTCGGCCGCGTGGCCCTACCGGGCGAAACGGAAGCCAAGTGGGTTGTCATGGTGCCGTTCACGCTGCCCGGCGAGCGCGTGCGCGCCCGGGTTTTTCGCAACCAGAAGAATTTCTCCGAGGCCGACCTCGTGTCCGTCCTGACTCCGTCGCCTGCACGGGTGGATCCGCTTTGTCCGCTTTACGGCCGTTGCGGCGGCTGCCAGTACCAGCATCTCGCCTACGGTGAGCAGCTCAGCTGGAAACGCCGCCAGGTGGAGGAACTCCTCAAACACATGGCAGGAATCGAGTTTCCGGTCGCCCCAGTGATCGGCTCGCCCAAGGAGTACGGCTACCGCTCGAAGATCACGCCGCATTTCGCCACACCGCGCGATGTAGCCGCCCTCGCTGAGGCCGGTCCGGGGTCATCGACCCCGGCTACAACGTCGTTTCCCATTGGCTTCCTGCGCCAGGGCACGCGCTTTGACCTGATCGACGTGCCGCGCTGCGACATCGCCACCGAGGCGATCAATGCACGGCTGCCCGACGTTCGCGCCGGTATCCGCACCGGCGTCGCCGAGGGCAAGTACGTGCGCGGCGCCACCGTGCTGCTGCGCGACGCCGGCGGGAAGGTCACGACCAACTACGACGAGATCGTGACCGAAACCGTCGGAGACCTGAAGCTGCGCTTCCTCGCCCGCGACTTCTTCCAGAACAATCCGTACATCCTGCCCGCGTTCACCGGCTATGTCCGCGACCAGGCCGCCGACAGCGGCGCGCGCAACCTCGTTGACGCGTACTGCGGGAGCGGCCTCTTCGCCCTGACCTGCGCGCCCGCCTTTGAAAAGGTCGCCGGCATCGAGATCAGCGAGAGCTCCGTCGTCTTCGCGCGGCAGAACACCGAACTCAACGGCATCAAGAATGCGAACTTCCAGGCCGGTGATGCCTCCGCCATTTTCGCCGGGCTCCTGTTCCCTGCGGCCGACACCGCCGTCGTGATTGATCCGCCGCGCAAGGGCTGCGACGAGTCCTTCCTCCGCCAGCTCTTCGCCTACGGCCCGCGCGCCGTCGTGTACGTGTCCTGCGATCCTGCGACGCAAATGCGCGATCTCCGTTTCTTCACCGAGGCCGGTTACACCCTGACCGCGGTCCAGCCCTTCGATCTCTTCCCGCAGACCCGTCACCTCGAGTGCGTGATCACGCTCACGCGCGCGACCGGGTAGGAATCGGAAGGAACCAGAAATCGCGCAGAGACGCGGAGCCGCAGAGAAAACCGATCTGAAATCGGGTCGTGTTTGAGAACTCTGCGGCTCCGCGTCTCTGCGCGACCTTCTTAGTCAGGCCCAGATCAACCCGCCGTCTTTAACTTGGCCTCGAGCTCATTCATCGTTGCCAGAAACGCCTTCTCAAGGTCGACGTCGTAGAGTTTGGCGAGGACGAGCACGCTCCAGAGGCAGTCGGCCAGTTCATGTGCAAGTTTGGCGTCAACGTCATCGACGCGACGTACGCCGGCCTTGGCCATCACAAGCTTGGTGAGGTCGCCGACATCTACGACAAAGCCCTGCGCAACTTCCTCTCGCGTCCAGGCACGGCCGGAGCGCGCGGTTTCCATGGCAGCGAAGTGATTGCGCACCTGCAGGGCGCGTTCGGACAGGGCGGCGAGTTCCATGCGGCCTTACATGCCAAGCCAAGTTCGTCGCGTCGAGACCGGGAGCGCGGGCCGACATCTCGAAATCCTAATCCTGTAGGGGCGTGGACGAGCCACGCCCCTACCATTTACTCGTACCGCTGGCTGCGGCCGAAGTAATTCAGGAGCCAGATTTCCTTCCACACACGATAGCGGCCCTCGGTCGTCATCTTCCCGTTTTCCTCGCGCTCATTGTACGGCAGGAGGAAACCGAGCTCGGTGTTGATCTGCTCGAGCTGGCGCTGCTGAAAATTCAGGTCCGCCAGCGGATCATCCGTCCACGGCAGCAGCGGTTCGCCATTGCGCGCCAGGCGTGCGCGGTGACGCGCGACGAGGCCCTGCAACGACCGCCGCCAGGGGTTGCGCTCGACCAGCCAGTTTTCCGGATAGAATCCGCCGAACGGCAGGTAGAGATTGTCGGTCACATAGCGGAATCCATTCACCGTCTGCGACGACAGCGAGTAGCAGACCGAGATCGCGCCGTTCACGTGCGGCAGAAAGGTGACCTGCAGCCGCAGGTTCGCATCGTTGTCCTGATAGACCGACACGCGCAGATAAACGCTCGGTGCGACCTCGGCCTTGAGCGCCTGCACCTGCTTGAAGCCATTCGCCCGGAGCCAGTCGCGGATCTTCAGCAGGCGCGGATGCGTCGGCCACTCCTCGCCGCTGCGATTGATCGCAAACGGCGGAAACAGGGGCAGGGGGCTCACGCTGATCGCGTGGATCTCGATCCAGCGGTACACGGTCTCGGCCAGAAAATAGACGAGGAAGAAGATCGCCACCTGCACGCCAAACGGGCGGTCGATCCAGCCGAAGTCGGTGCAGATCTTCGCCGCACCCGCCGCAAACACGATCCACCGCAGCCAGCGATTGATGATCGACAGCACGGGCGACGCGAAACGCTGGTTCAGCTGGTAAAGCGCCAGCGAAATCACCATCGCAAGCAGGATCGGGTAGGTGGGGTCCATGGACGGAGACAGAAAAGGCCGGGCACGAGGCCCGGCCCCTCGAAACAATGATGATGCAGGCCGGGCCTGGTCAGCTCAGCCGCACGGGCATGATGACGCAGATGAAGCTGTCGAGAGTCTTGAACACACCCGGGCTCACCTCGTCCTTGAGTTCGAAGAACACCTCGTCCTTCGCCAGCGCCTTGAGCGGATCCATGATGAAGGCTGGGTTGAACGCGACCTGGAGGTCGGGGCCACTGTAGCCAATCGCCATCGATTCGTGCGCCTCGCCGAAATCAGGGCTCTGCGCCGTGATCTCGAGCAGGTTCGAGGTCAGCTTGAGCTTTACCGAGTTAGATTTCTCGCTGCACACCAGCGCCGCGCGGTGGATGCACTGCAGGAAGAGCTCGCGCTCCAGCTTGATGCGCTGGTGCGTCTCTTTGGGAATAACCTGCTGATAATTCGGGTAATTACCCTCGACGACCTTCGAGTAGAGGTAGATCGAGTCGATCAGGCCGCTCGCGTCCTTGTCGGTGTTGATCTGGAAGGCTGCGCGGCGGTCGTTGAACGAGATCTTCAGCTTCTCGCCCTTGTCCAGCATGCGGGCCAGCTCGCTCACCGTCTTGGCCGGCAGAATGATGGCTCCGGCGCTGGCCGCCGGGACGTCGAGTTCCTTGCTCACCAGCGCGAGACGACGGCCATCCGTCGCCACCAGGGCCAGCTTGCCGTCACGAAAGTTGAAATAGACGCCGTTGAGGATGTAACGCGTCTCGTCGGACGACTGCGCGTAGGACACGCTCTTGAGCATCGCGGTGAGCTCGGCCTGCTCGAGGGTGAACGACTTCTCGTCGCCGAACTCCGGCAGCGGGGGAAACTCCTCCTTGCCAATGCCCATGATGCGGAAATTGGAGCCGCCGGAGGCAAGTTTCACCTGGTGATTCGGCGAGGCGTCCAGCGTCACGTCGACGTTGGGCAGTTCGCGCACGATCGTGGCGAGGCGCTTCACGGGGAGGGTGACCGCGCCGCCCTCCTTGACCTCCGCCTTGATCTTGCAGCGGATGCCGAGATCGAGGTTGGTCGTGGTCAGCGTGATGTGGTCCTTGTCGGCCTCGATCAGGACGTTGCTCAGGATCGGCATGGTGGCTTTGGAGCCGACCACGTTGAGGACCTGGGCAAGGCCATTCGTGAAATGATCGCGGTTGATTTTGAATTTCATGGACGAGGGGTTCGCGCGGGCGTTGCGACCGGGGAAATTAACAAAGGATAAAAGATAAGCTATTCAATAAGGAATTATATCCGTATCAGTATGGCTCCGAAAAAGACCAGCAACCGGGCTCCACACCGGCCTTTTTCCCTCTGAAAACGGAGATCAGTCGGACCTGTGAACAACTGTTGGTCTTCGACCAGCAACTTCGGGGTTATGCGCAACGACCGGGTTGTTGGTGAGCTGTTGGTCGGTTGCTCACACGGTTGTTGGACCGGCCGGAGAACGTTGCTGGCGGCGGCGGATGTGACGGATGATACCAAAGAAGATGTAGCCGAGGCAGGCGATGATCATGCCGTACTGGCGGAACACGATCACCGCGGCCGCGCCGGCCCCAATCAGGATGAAGGTCGTGAGCCGCGTCTGGGTCTGCAGGTCGATCTGCTTGCCGCTCGGATAGCGGATCGTGCTGACCATCAGGATGGCGATCAGCAGCAGCAGCACGGGCAGCACGAGCGCCCACCGCTGCAGCGACCGGTCGTGCTCGGCGAGGCTCAGGAGGGCCAGCACGAGCGACGCGACGGTCCCGGCGGCGGCCGGGACAGGGAGGCCAACGAAATCCTTGCTCGAATCCTTCTGCTCCCGATGCAGCAGAGGGTTCGTAATGACATTGAATCGCGCCAACCGGATGGCGGCGCAAAGCAGGTAGATAAACCCGAGCAGCCAGCCGAAGCTCTGGAACATCGGGTAGCCCTGACTGGGCGAGAGGATCAGGAAAAACACCATCAGCGCCGGGGCTAGACCGAAGGACACGACGTCCGCGAGCGAATCAAACTCCGCGCCGAACAGCGACTCGCGTCCACCCATGCGCGCCAGCCGGCCATCGAGCATGTCGAACGCCATGGCGCCAAAGATGAACCAGACCGCCTCCTTGAACAGCAGCGCCGCCTCGGGCGTGATCAACGTGGCCGTCCCAGCCGTGCGCATGATGTAGTGCGCTTGGATGCAGCGGATGACCGCCACAAACCCGCAAAACAGGTTTCCTGCGGTCATCAGATTGGGCAGGAAGTAGATACGACTGGCATTCGCGACCGTGTACGGGTTCGCGCGGTCGTCGTCAGAAGGAGGGCGGGGAACCATGGCGCGCTATTTTCGAGTCAGGGTCTCGAGGTATTTCCAGAACTTCGAGTGCTGTTCAGCCAACTGCTCTTCCGATACCGGGAGTTTGTTGCGCAGAAGGAAGTCCTCGAGCGAACGATGGTGGAGGATGTAAAGGACGTGCAGAATCTCCTTATCCCGGACCTCAAAGTAGAACCGATGGTCGCCGGCGCGGAGGCGATAGAGCGTATGACCATCGCGCTGAAAGCGGCCGAGGGGTTCGCGCGGCTTCTCGATATCCGCCGGTTTCAGATTTCCAATCGGCTCGATCGCAGTGAGTTGAGAAAGCTTATCCAGCTTGTTCAACTCCTGCATGGCGGCCTCGGAGAAGGTGACTTGGTACATCGTAAGAGACGGGTGGGTTTAGCCGCGGAGGAAGTTTCCCGCCAGCCGAAGTCCGGGTGAACGATATGACTGAGTCGCCATGGAAGCGTCCAATTTAGGTGCGGCCCCGGCAGCAGCAACGCAAAACCCGGTGGGGATTCCTTGTGGCTGGAGTCGCTGACCCCGGTCCGGAACGGTGGAACGCGTTGCCCTCAACGCGTTGGATCGAACGGCTGGACCTCAAACCAGCGTGTTGAGGGCAACGCGCTCCACCGCGATCCCCGGGCTCAGCGAGCCCGGCTACACGCACCCTCGCCAAAAAAGCGTGGCGTTCGCCCGGACCGACTTCGAAGCTCACGGCATGCAAGGGAGGCTGGAGCGGCTTTTTCGCAAAGGGCTTGGCGTGCTCGTCTTTGTGGCGATGGCCGCCGCGTCTGTCCGCGCGGCCGAGGCCGAGGCCGGGGTTGAGATCGAGATCCCGATGTTTTCCGGCGGTTACGGCACGGCCTTCTTCGAGGAATCCGCCCGGCTCTTCGAACAGGAACGCCCGGGCGTGCGCATCCGCCTCTACGGCGATCCACGCATCGAGGACAAGCTGCGCGTCCGCGCCATCGACGGCGGCTATCCGGACGCGGCCTTTGCCCCGCGTCTGCTCTGGCCCGCGCTGATCAAGGCCGGACGCGTGCGCGATCTGCGCGCCGACCTCGCCGGACCCAACTGGGAGGGCGACGCGCCCTGGGGTGATACCTTTCTGCCCGGTTCGCTGGAATCCTGGCGGGTGGGCGAGGGCGTCTACGGCGTGCCGTTCGGCTATGCGGCGTGGACAATCTTCTACAACCGCGCGCTGTTTCGTGAGCACGGCTGGACCGAGCCGCGCACCTGGGATGAGTTCTTCGCGTTGTGTGAGCGGATCCAGGCCACCGGCCTCGCGCCCGTCAGCCTGACCGGGGTCTACCCGAATTATCCCGACGCGTTCATTCGCGCCGCGTTCTACAATCTGGCCGGCGCCACCGGCTGGCGCGACCTCAACGCCCTCGCTCCAGGCATGCGCGCGGATCCCCGCTACGTGCGCGCCGCCGGCATCCTGCAGCGCATCACCCAAAACCACACGCTGCGCGGCTGGGAGGGCGCCACGCACACCGCGGCCCAGCTCGCCTTTCTCCAGGGTCGGGCCGCGATGGTCGTATCCGGTTCTTGGATGCTTGGAGAAATGGCGGGAAAATTCCCGCCGGGCTTCGAGCTCGGCTCGATGGGTTTCCCGGTCTTTCCCGAGGGTGCCGCCGATCCGCGCGCGATTCAGACCGGTGCCGACAGCTTTTTCATCTTTGCCACGGGGCATCCGGAGCGCGAGCGCGTGACCCTGGACTTCTTCCGCTTCCTGACCTCGCGGGCCCGCGCCGAGGCGTTTGTGCGGCGGCAGGATTCGCCGGTCGCCGTGCGCGGCGTGCCGCTCGAGGCCTACTCGGAGCTGATGCGACCGACGGCCGAGCTGATCCTGCGCGCCCCTGAGTCCTTCAACATGCCGCAGGTCGCACTGCAGCCGCCGGCGATCCGGCAGGCGTTGGTCGATGCGCGCAACGCGCTCATGACCGGCCGCCTCACGCCTGAAGAGTTCGGTGCGCGCGTCGAGGCGGCGGCGGCCAGCGACCGCGCGCGGGCGGCCGAGCCGGACAAGGTTGATGTGCGCCACCCGATTGCCGGCACCGGCCTGCTCACTGGGCTGGGTGTTGTCGCCGGTGCGGCCCTGGTCGTGGCGGTCCGCCGCCGTCGCACCCTCGCGGCGGGCGGAACCGACGGTGACAGCGCCGCCTTCGGACCGCTGCGGCCGAGCGTGGCGGCGATGTTTGTCGGTCCCGCGCTCCTGCTTTACGGCGCCTTGGTCCTGCTGCCTGGATTGGCGTCGTTCGGCGGGGCCTTCCTGCACTGGGATGGTCTCAGCCGCGCGTCGTGGGCGGGCCTGTTCAATTTCAAGTGGCTGCTCTTTGAGAGCGACGGCTTCTGGCTCGCGTTGCGCAACAACGTTTACCTGATGGCCGTCCCCGCCCTGGTCGTGGTGCCGGTGGCGCTGCTCTTCGCGACGATGATTCATCGCGGCGTCTGGGGCGCCTCCGTTTTCCGCGTGGTGCTGCTGTTCCCGAATCTGCTCGGCGGCATCGCGGCGACGCTGCTCTGGCTCAACGCCTACGAGCCGCACGGGGGCTTGGTGAATGCCGCGTTGACCGGCCTCGGTGATTTTCTCGCGCGCACGCCTGCGCCGGAGTCACTGGTCGCCTGGCTGCGTGGATTCGCCGGGTATCCCTGGCTCGCGCCGGCGAATCTCTACTCGGCGCTGATCCCGATCTACCTCTGGATGGCGTGTGGTTTTAATCTCATTCTCTACCTCGCGGCGATGGAGGGCATCGATCCACAACTCTACGAGGCGGCGGAACTCGAGGGCGCACCACCTTGGCGGCAGTTCTTTTCGATCACGCTGCCCCTGATCTGGGACGTTGTGGTCGTCTCGGCGGTGTTTCTCCTCATCGCGGGTCTCAACGCGTTTGAAATGATCTGGCTCCTCACCTCGCAGGACCCGGCCGGCGACACGCACACGCTCGGCACGCTGATGGTGTCGTCAATGTTCAAGGATTTCCAGGTCGGCCGCGCGACCGCGATCGCGGTCGTCCTCTTCACCCTCGTCCTTGCCGGCAGCGCCGTGGTCATGCGGGTCCTGAAACGGGAGGCGATCGAGCGATGAAAAACCGAGAGGTCAGAGATCAGATGTCAGAGGTCAGAACGATCGAACCGCTGGGTCTTCAGTTGGTATCATTGACCGCTGATCTCTGACCTCCGACCTCTTTCCCCAAAGCCCCGCCGTGAGCAAACCCTTTCCACAACCATCAGGTACCCGCGATCTCCCGATCTCCCGCCTGCTGGCCTTCGCCGTGCTCGCCGGGTACCTCGCGTGGGTCGTGTACCCGATGGCGTGGCTGGCGTACTCGTCGCTCAAGGCGGATGAGGCGATTTTCCTCGATGCGTTTGCGCTGCCGCCGTTTGGCGACCTGCGCTTCGACAACTACGTGCGCGCATGGGACGGCGCGCAGTTTGGCGATTACTTCCTCAACTCCGTCATCGTGACGGTCGCCTCGGTGACGCTCATCGTCCTGCTCGGCGCCATGGCGGCGTATGCGCTCTCGCGCTTCGCCCATCCTCTGGGGCGGACCACGTTCTGGCTGTTTCTCGCGGGGCTGATGATTCCTGCGCAACTCTCGGTCGTCCCGCTCTTCTTCGAGTTGCGTGCGCTCGGGCTGCTCAACTCGCGGCTGGGTCTGGTCCTGGTCTACACGGCGAACGGCCTGCCGTTTGCCATTTTCATTCTCGCGGGCTTTTTCCGCGCGCTGCCGCGTTCGCTCTACGAGGCGGCGGTGATCGACGGCTGCACGGAAGCAGGCGCCTTCTGGCGAGTGCTCCTGCCGCTGGCGCGGCCCGGGCTGGTGACCGTGGCGATCTTCCAGTTCATCGGCGTGTGGAAGGAGTACTTCTTCGCCTTCATGTTTGCGAGCGGTGACGGCACCGGCGGGGCCCGCACGCTGCCCCTGGGGCTGGCGAACCTCGCGATCACCGCGCAGTTCCGCAGCGACTACGGCATGCTGTTCGCGGGTCTGGTGATCGTGACCCTGCCGATCCTGGCCATCTTCATCGCGCTGCAACGACAGCTGGTCAAAGGCGTCACCGCCGGAGCGGTGAAGGGCTGATTCCCGGCAGGCTCAGACGTTGAACGGACGGCCGGAAGGCCCGCGGTGACTGGACGTGACCGGCTTGGCTGTGGAGGTGGTCTCGATTTCGGCCGGGGCCGTGGACTCGGCGGCGACGGTGGCCGGGGCCTGCGGGGAGGCATCGGGCGTGAAGTCAACCAGGCGGCCGAAGGAAAGGACCAGGGCGGCCAGGGCGGTGGCGGTGACGAGGTGGAGGGAGATGTTCTTGTTCATGGACGGATGAGTTAAGGGTGACAGGAGGCGAGACGCCCCGCTTCCCGGGTGCGGTTTCAAGGGCCCGGATTTTTTGCCGGGGTATATTTTCGCCAAGATGGTAACCATTCCCGGCTTCGCGGCGTCGGGGCCGGACCGCGAAGAGCGGGGTGACCGAAATATCCGCTATTCGGATACTTCTTATGGCCGGCGGGCCATTCGGGACGGAAAATCGTTCTCGTTCTTCGTTCTCTTACTCATTCTCGGATCGAGAACGGAGAACGAGTAGGAGAACGAGAGCGATTTTAGGACCTGACCGTTCAGGCTGGAGGCCGGGCCTGCGATGCCTCAACCTGTCTGTCCTTGTCCTCATCCCATGTCTGAACCGGAGTCCACGCCACCCGCTCTTGTGATTGATGATCTCGAGCTGCTGCATTGGATCCAGCGCGCCGCCCACGAGCACGCCATCATGGCGATCACGGATGCGCGGGGCGTGATTGTTTTCGCCAATCGCAAGTTTTGCCAGATTTCCGGTTATTCGGCATCCGAGCTCGTCGGCCAGACCCACCGTGTGGTGCGGTCGGATATGCATCCGCCGGAGTTCTTTGCCGATCTCTGGCGCACGATCAATTCCGGCCGGGTCTGGCATGGCACCATCTGCAACCGTGCCAAGGACGGGTTCCCCTACTGGGTGGAAAGCACCATCGTCCCCCTGCTTGGCGAGGACGGCAAACCGCGCTTTCACCTCGCGATGCGGACCGATGTCACCCGGCTCAAGTTGGCCGAGGAGACCAATGCGGGCCTCGTTCGCGAACTGACCGCGCGCGCCGAGGAGCTGCGCCACGCGCAGGAGGAGATTGGGCTCTTTTTCGACAACGCCCCGATTGGCATCAGCTGGAAGGAGTTCGCCGGCGCCGGCCGTCCGGGTGCGAACCACATGAACCGCCGCTTCTGCGAGCTCATCGGGCTGACCCCGGAGCAGGCGCGAGAATCCGACAATATCCGCAATGTCACCCATCCGGACGACTGGGCCACGCAGGACAAGCTGATCACCGAGGTCTACTCCGGGAAGCGCGATCGCTTCACCATCGACAAGCGCTACGTCCACGCGGATGGCCGCATCGTCTGGGGCACGCTCACGGTCGCGGTGCTCCGCGACTCCGCCGGTCAGGTTACGCATCACTTCTCGATGCTGGAGGACATCACCGCGCGCCGTGCCGCCGAGGATCAGCTCCGTCGCAGCGAGGCCCGCTGGCGCACCTACCTCTCTATCGCGAGCGAGATCCTGTACGCGATCACGCCAGAGTTGCAGATCAAGTTTGCGACACCCGCCTGGACCGCGAAGCTCGGTCATGCGACGGACGAGGTGATCGGCCGGCCCTATTTCGACTTCGTCCATCCG
Organism: Opitutaceae bacterium; assembly: GCA_036401075.1. Classification (GTDB taxonomy): domain Bacteria; phylum Verrucomicrobiota; class Verrucomicrobiia; order Opitutales; family Opitutaceae; genus CAMAXB01. Next base: position 3,201 of record DASWVY010000009.1, on the reverse strand, counting down.
GACGACATCCCTGAGTGTCGTCGCTACATCGAGGCCATCCTCGCCGGCGCGACGGACCTGGGTGGGGTCGAGTACCGCATGCGCCACAGCGACGGTCGCTGGATCTGGCACGCCTCGTCGGGCTCCGCCTACACCGACCGCGACGGTCGCCGTGCCTACTTCGGCGTGGGCCGCGACATCAGCATCCGCCGTCGCGCGCAGGACGACCTGCGCGCAGCCCTCGCACGCCGCGAGGAACTCGAGCGCATCATCAACCGCTCGCCGTCGGTCGTCATTCTTTGGCGCGCCGAGGAAAACTGGCCGGTGGAGTTCATCTCCCAAAGCATTTCCCAGTTCGGCTACACGCCGGAGCAGTTCACGAGCCGCCAGCTCAACTTCGTGGTCATCACCCATCCGGAGGATCGTGATCGCGTCACCGCCGAGGTGCGCGCCCATGCCGAGGCGGGTCATCACGAGTACAATCAGGAGTACCGCATCCTCTGCGGCGACGGTTCGTTCCGCTGGGTCGACGACCACACCGTCGTCCGCCGCGATGCGGACGGCAAGGTCACGCATCATGAGGGTCTGATCACCGACATCACCCAGCGTCACGAGGCGGAGGAGCGCGAGCGCGTCGCTCGCGAGCGCGACCTGCGCATGGCGGGTGAGGTCCAGCAGCACCTGCGTCCGCGCGTCTTCCCGGATCTGACCGAGGTGGAGATCGAGGCGCTCGCGTCGTCGTCGATGCTGATCGGCGGCGACTACTACGACGTGGTCCCGGTCGACGGCCGCCGGTGGGGCTTCGTGGTGGCCGACGTGTCCGGCAAGGGTGCCGCCGCCGCCCTGATGATGGCCGAGTGTCGTGCGACGCTGCGGCTCTGCGCCGCCGGCGAAGTGAGCCCCGCCGCGGTGCTCAAGCGCGTCAACCGCGCGATCCAGCCCGACATGCGTCCGGGCATGTTCATCTCGATTTTCTACGGGATCCTCGATCTCGACACCAACGCCCTGCGTTTCTGCCGTGCCGGCCACGAACCCACGCTCCTCATTCGCCGCGGTGCCACCGCGCCCGAGCTCCTGCCGGGCGCCGGACTCGCCCTTGGCCTCGACGAGGGCGACCTCTTCGATGCGATGCTGGAGGAGCGTGACATCGCCCTGCAACCGGGCGACCTGCTCGCGCTCTACACCGATGGCGTGACCGAGGCCTGCAATCCGGGCGGCGAGGAATTCGGCCGCGACCGGCTCGCCTCGGCCCTGCTCCGCCACGACGAGCGTCCGCTCGCCGAGGTCGTGCGCACGGTCGACCGCTACGTTCGCAACTTCTGCACCCTCGCCCCGCGCCATGACGACCGCACGCTGCTGCTGGTGCGTCCGCGCTGAGTCGGTGCGGATCAAGTTGTAGCCGGGGTCGCTGACCCCGGGGATTGGTTTCCTCTCCCGGAAATCCCGGACCGGGGTCAGCGACCCCGGCTACAAACAGCCGGCCGGCAGGCGATTGCGGTTGCGACGCCGTGGCCCCAGCCTTCGGGCCCAAGATGGAAGACCCCGCTCCCGGTTTGGACTGTCAGTCCTGCGGAGCGTGCTGCTTTTCTTCATTGGATGCCTACGTGCGCGTGTCCGGTGACGACTGGACCCGGCTTGGTGCCGAGGCGGAGCGCGTCGCCCATTTCATCGGGCACCGCGCGTATTTGCGCATGACTGGCGGCCATTGCGCCGCACTGGTGGTGACGCCTGCGCCGGATGGCCGCGGGAGGTTTGCGTGCTCGATCTACGAGCAACGCCCGCAGGTCTGCCGCGACCTGACGCGTGGTTCGCCGTCCTGCGACGCCGAGCAAATGATCAAGGCCGCTTGGGCGGCTGGCGGCTCGCGCCCGACGCCGGCATCCCCGTCGAGGGCAACTCCCCGGGAGCTGGCAACTGGAGCGTGCGGATAAACGCATCGGCTTCGCGGATGGAGGCGTCCATCTCCGCGATAAGCTGACGGATGTCCGTCTGCAGCTCGCGGTTCGTGCCGTCGAGCGAAGCGAGGGCGCGCGCGTTGAGGTTGTGCTTCAGGAAGAGCACCTGGTCCTTGAATGTGGCCAGCACGGGATCCATCCGCGAACTCGCGCGGCGCATCGTGTCGATGAGCTGTTCGTAGCGCCGCTCGGTGTCCTCGAGCTGACGCTCGCTCTGCGCACGCAGACTGGCAGTCGAGTACTGCCGGAGTTCCTGCTTCCACTCGCGGAAGAGCGCGTCGGCCACGTCCTCCACCGAGTCGATGCGGGCGCGGACGTCCTTCGCCCGGGCCTCGCTGCGGTCGTAGGCGCGGCTCACCTCCTCGTACTTTTTTTGGAGGTCACCGCCGTCGATCCGCGCCACGGCGAGAAACTGGGCGAGCGCGCTGGCGAACTGCTCCTTGGCGGCGCCCTGGGCCTGGCGGGTGTCCTCGACGCGACTGACCAGCAGCTCGCGCTTGGCGTAGCCGAATTTCTCCATGGTGGAGTAGTAAGCCGAGGAGCAGCCGGCGAAGGTGAGCGCCAAGACGGCGAGGAGGGAAGCGTGGACGCGGGTCATGGAAGAGAGAGAGAAAGGAGCTCCGACCAAGGCAACCGGCGGCGGTTCCTGCTTGGAGGAGGGTCGTTCTTGGGGTTTCTCCCGAGGATTTGCAATCCGTGACGCGGCGCCCACGCTCGGCTCCGCCATGTTAATTTGGAACAGGTTTGCGATCCGCGTTCTCCCCTTGGCCTTGGCGCTGCTGGTCCCGTCGCTTGCGGGCGAGCTGCGTGCCGCCGATGCGCCCAAGGTTCACCTCGCCGGTGACTCGACCATGGCGGACAAGCCGGTCGACCCACCCAACCCGGAACGCGGCTGGGGCCAGCTCCTTCCGCGCTACTTCCGCGAGCCGGCGATGATCGTGAACCACGCGCAGAATGGGCGCAGCACCAAGAGTTTCATTGCCGAGGGCCGCTGGCAGACGCTGGTCGACGCGCTACGTCCCGGCGATTGGGCGATCATTCAGTTCGGGCACAACGACCAGAAGGTTGAGGATCCCACGCGGTACGCCGGTCCGGACGGCGGTTTCCGCGATAACCTCCGGCGTTTTGTGCAGGAGGTGCGTGCGAAGGGCGCCACGCCCATCCTCGCGCCCCCGGTTGCCCGTCGTCGCTGGAACGAAACCGGCGAACTCGTCGATACCCACGGCGCCTACCCGGAGGCCGTGCGCGCGGTGGCGACGGAGCTGAA
>DASWVY010000008.1:0-108160 GCA_036401075.1 Opitutaceae bacterium | reverse complement strand
TATTGGCGGCCCAAATCGCGGAGTCATGCAAATCGAAAACTTCAAAATCTTTGCCGACCTGGTTGAGACCAAGAGCTTCTCCAAGGCGGCGAAGTTGAATGGGATCACCCAATCGGCCGTCAGTCAGCAGGCCCGCTCCATGGAGCGGAACTTCAAGACGCTGATGATCGACCGCAGTCAGAAGCAGTTCAATCTGACCCGCGAAGGCCAGCGCATCTACGAGGCGGCCAAGGAAATCCTGCACGTGTACGACAAGCTCGGCAGCGAGCTGCAGGAGATGAAGAAGGTCATCAGCGGCACGATCCGCATCTCGACGATCTACTCGATCGGCCTCCACGAGCTGCCGCCGTACATCAAGAAGTTCCTGCACGACTATCCGTCGGTCAACGTGCGCATCGAGTACCGGCGTTCGAATCTCGTGTACGAGGACATCCTGCACAACTCGGTGGATTTCGGCCTGGTGGCCTTCCCGCAGAAGCTGCGGCAGATCGAGACGGTGCCGTTCCGCAACGACCGGCTGGTGCTGATCACGCACCCGAACCACCCGCTGGCGAAGACCGGCGAGGTGGATCTCAAGACGCTCTCCGGCCACAAGTTCATTGGCTTCGATCCCGACATCCCGACGCGCAAGGCGGTCGACCAGATTTTCCGCGACAACAAGCTCGAGATCGAGCCGGTCATGGAGTTCGACAACATCGAGACGGTGAAGCGTGCGGTCGAGATCGACCACGGCATCGCGATCGTCCCGCAGGCCACCGTCTTGCAGGAGGCCCGTCAGGGCACCCTCGCGGTCCTGCACTTCAAGGGCAAGGAGTTCACCCGTCCGCTCGCGATCCTCCATCGCAAGGGACGCGTGCTGACCCCGGCCATGAAGAAGTTCATCGATACCCTCGGCATGGACCTGCCCGAGGCCCGCGGTCAGTGAGCGTACGCGCCATCGTCCGACCAGACGATGGCGCGCCGCCCCTTGGAATAGATGCGCCCGGAACCGGCTCTCAACCTTATGACTATCAGCCGCCGCTTTGTGATCCTCGCGACCGCCGCCGCCCTCGGGGGCTTGGCCTCCTGCAAGGAACAGTCGACGTCGACCGCGAGCTCGACCGCCGTGCCGGCGGCTTCCGCTCCGGTGGCCAAGGTTTCATCCCTGCCCGTGATCGGGCCGGCGCCCGCGTGGAAGATGCGCGATCTGACCGGCCGCGAGGTCACCTCGGAGGAGTACAAGGGCAAGGTTGTGGTCGTCGATTTTTGGGCGACCTGGTGCGGCCCGTGCAAGGAAGAGATTCCCGGCTACATTGAGCTGCAGAAGAAGTACGCCGACAAAGGCTTTGTCATCGTGGGGGTTTCGCTCGACCAGCAGGGCCCGCCGGTCGTCAAGCGCTACGCCGAGAGCATGAAGATCAGCTATCCGCTGGTGATGGGCGATGATGCCGTCGTGGCCGCCTTTGGCGGCATCGATGCGATCCCGACGACCTTCCTGATCGATCGGGATGGCAAGATCCGGCACAAGAAGGTCGGCTCAATGGAGACGGCCGAGTACGAGAAGATCATCACCGATATCCTGTAATTGTTGGCGGCTGTACCGACCCGAGGATCGACGTCCGCGGGCCGGGGCTTAGTGTGGGGAGACTGATGACGTTTCCGGCCCACCTTCTCTTCCCGCTTGGGAGCAGCATCGGCTATGTGATCGCCGTGCTGCTGGTCAAGCGGTCGGCCGCCTATGGGGTGGGCCTGTGGCGCACGACCTTTGTGTCGAACCTGACCATGGGGATCTGCTTCGCGCCGCTCTGGCTGCTGGGTGGCGCTGGGCAGCCGGCGTCCCTGCTCTGGCAGCCGGCCCTGGCCGGCGCGCTCTTTTTCCTCGGGCAGGCCTGCACCTTCTGGGCGATGTCGGGGGATGTCTCGATCGCGACGCCGGTGCTGGGCTTGAAGATCATCATGGTGGCGCTGGCGAGCGCCCTATTCCTCTCGGATCCGGTGCCCTTCAAATGGTGGATCGCGGCGGCGCTCAGCACAGCGGCGATCGCCCTGCTCAACGCGACGGGCCGGAAGGATCATCGCAAGGTTTCCACCACCGTGCTGGCGGCGGCGACCGCGGCCTTCCTCTATGCGTTGTCCGACGTGGTGGTGCAGAAGTGGACGCCCGCGTGGGGCGCCGGCCGCTTCCTGCCGCTGATGTTTGCCTCCGTGGCGATCTATTCGTTCGGGCTGATTCCGCTGTTTCGTGCGCCACTGAGCACCATTCCGGCGGCCGGCTGGCGCTGGCTCGGCCCGGGATCGGTCGTGCTGGCTGGTCAGTCGGCCAGCATGGCTTACGTGCTCGGCGTGTTTGGCGATGCGACCGCCGTGAACATTGTCTATAGCTCGCGCGGTCTCTGGAGCGTGGCCGCCGTCTGGCTGATCGGTCACTGGTTCAGCAACACCGAGGGCCAGGTTGGTCCGGCGGTGATGCGCCGCCGGCTGATGGGGGCGCTGCTGATGCTGGCGGCGATTGGGTTGGTGGTGATTTAGGTCCTAAAATAAGAAGGGCCCGCCGATAACCCCTAACGGCGGGCCCCCTATTTTCTGTACCCGACCTGTCGATCGGGCGTCCATGTTACCCCAACCACCAGCGGAAGCCGGCGGTTGCATGTTGCGTAAAGAAAGCATCGCTCGTGCCAAGCGGTGGGCGGCTGCAATCGTCCCGCGAGGACGCGAAGCGTGGCCGATTTTGGCCACCGGGCCGCGATCAATCCCGTGAGAATGGCGCGAGCTGGCCGAGTTCGTCGGCGATTTTCCGATCCGGGCGGCAGCGGGGCATCTTGTGATGTCCGCCCCAGGTACCGCGGGCGCGCATCCAGCCTTCGAAAACGCCGGGCATGACCAGCCGGACGACCGGGGCGTCGATCGCGCCGCTGCGCCGCCGGGCGGCGTACTCGCTGTTCAGCTCCCGGAGTTCGCGATCAATCTCGGCGGCCAGCACGGGGCCGGTCGGCGTCTCGATCGAGCGCGGGCGAAGTTCGACCCACCATTCGTGTCCGCCACTGACGCGCCCGGAGGTCGCGGCCCCGAAAAAGGGCGCGACATGAAAATTGGTGATGGTCCAGCCATGACGCTGGCACACCGAGGTCAGGGTGTCGGTCAGCTCCTTTTCGATCACATGCTCGCCGAACGCGTTCAGTTGGAGGTGGGTCCGGCCCACATAGATCAGGCGGGGTGGTTCGGTGGAGGTGAAGCGCACCACGTCGCCCACCACGTAGCGGCACAATCCGGCCGGGGTGGTGAGCAGGAGGACGTAGTCGACGCCCACCTGCACGCCTTCGAGTGGCACGACCTTGTCGCCCAGTGCGGCCAGGCGGCTTTCGTCGAAGTCCCGCTTGGGCAGGAATTCGTAATAAAGCCCGACATCGGTCATCAGGCGGAGTCCGGCCGCCGCTTCAGTGTCCTGCGTGGCGATAAAACCCTCGGATGCGGGATAAACCTCGTGAAAGGACACGCCGGGTCCCACCGCGGCGCGCAGTTCAGCCGCGAAGGGCGCGAGCGGCACGCCGCCGTGGACCACGCATTCAAGATTCGGCCAGAGGGTCTTCAGGTTGGCCGGCGTCGTGGCACCCGCCCGGCGACCTGCCTCTGTGCGCACGGCCTCGGCGAGGGGAAGGAGCCAGTTCGGCAGGCCGGCGAGCAGGCTGATGTCGCGCGTCACGGTGCGCTCCGCGATCGCCTTCAGCTTGGCGGGCCAGTCGGCGAGGTGGGCGATGGCCGCGCCCGGCTCGTACAGCTGCTTCTCGACCCAGGCGGGCAGATTGAGCGTCGCGATCCCGCTGATGTCACCGACGTAGGCCGGGGGTTCCTTCGCCGCATCAAGCGGAGCCAGCGTGGTCGTTCCGCCGAGGAAAAGGTGGCGCCCGCGGAACACCGCCGTGTGCCCGACGCGGGCCGTGTAGTACAGCAGCGCATCGAGGCCCGCTTGACGAAAGTGCCGCAGCATCGCTTCCGTGACCGGCAAGTACTTGCGCGCCCCGGCGGTGGTGCCGGAGGAGACCGCATAAAACGAACAAAACCCCGGCCACAGGACCGACTCCTCGCCCTGCTTCATCCGGTCGATGTAGGGCCGAATCTGCTCGTAGGTCCGCGGCGGGACCGCCGTGCGGAATGTGGCGGCGGTCGTGTCCGCCGTCAGCCCGTGTTCATCGCCGAAATCCGTCGCGGCAAAGCTCGTGAGGAGTGTGCGCAGCGCCTGTTCCTGCGACTTGATCGCGCGGCCCCGGGCTTTCAGCCGGCGGGTGGCCTGGGTCGTGAGAAAGCTCACGCCGAGGGGGAGCAGGCTTTTGGGCAGGGCCAGCATGACGGGTCGTGATAACCGGCACCGAGGCAGGTCCGCGGCGCACCGGGTCGCAAGCGAATTCACGCAGCCCGTCCCGGCTTATCCGTTTTTTAACGGCGTATCCGGCCGTTTGGCCTCCCCCGGGGATTCTTCGCTTCGCAGGCGTGACCAAAGCTGCTTGGCTGAGCGGACATGCCGCTGCCTCCGATCATCCATGACGACGACACCATGCTCGCGTTCGACAAACCGAGCGGGCTGCTGGTCGCGCCGGATCGCTGGGACAAGAAACGCGAGAACCTCATGGGGCTCGTCCATGACCGCTTCGGTCACGACGTCGCCAACGTGCACCGGCTCGATGCCGACACGAGCGGGATCCTGCTCTGCGCCAAGACGAAGCCGGCGCTCGATTTCCTCAGTGGCCAGTTCCAGAGCAAGACCGTCGCGAAGACCTACCATGCGATTGTGGTGGTGCTGCCCGTGGACCAGGCGATGAAGGTCGTGGCGCCGGTGCGGGATGAGCAAGGCGCGCTGCCGGATGCGTTCACGGTCGAACTTGCGCTGGGTGAGGACGAGGAGCAACCGGGGCGCATGCGGGTGTTCAAGAAGCGCGGCGGCAAGCCGTGCATGACTGAGTTTCGCACGCTGGAGCGTTTCGGCCGCTACGCGCTGGTCGAGTGCAAGCCTCTCACGGGCCGCACGCATCAGCTGAGGGTTCACCTCGCGGCGATTGGCGCCCCGATTCTCAACGACCGTTTCTACGGCGTGCCTGACATCGAGTTGAAACTCTCCGAACTCAAGCGCGGCTACAAGGGCCGCGACGAGGAGAAGCCGCTCATCACACGCCTCGCCCTCCACGCCAGTGGGCTGGTGGTGAAGCACCCGACGACGCGCGAGCCCGTGACGATCACCGCGGAGCTGCCGCATGAGTTCGACGTCGCGCTCAAGTATCTGCGTAAATTCGCGGCGGGCGGTCGCTCGCGCTGACAAGATGCCGGGGATGGAGGTGGAGCTCGTTGCCCTCAACGAGCTGGCTTGAGGGCTCGTAAACGGTGATTCGATCCAGCGGCTTGGGGACAAGCCGCTCCACCTTTCAGGCGGTTGCCGCCAGCCGGCTGAGGGCCCGGCGGGCGCGGGCCTTGGCGTCCTCGTCGTGCTTTTCCTTCGACGGCAGGCCAAGGCCGCGCTCGAAAGCGGCGCGGGCGTCGCTTGTCCGTCCCGCCTCGAGGTAGGCGAAACCGAGTTCGAGGTGATGGGCAAGGGTCTGGGGCGCGAGCGAGACGGCCTGCTCCAGATGCGAGATCGCCGCCTCGTTGGAAGCCGTGGGCAGACCGCCATAGACCAGACGCACGAAGAAGCGCGTCGCCGGCCCCAGGGAAGCGACCTCGTAGTGCCAGCGGCCAAGCACGTGGTGGGCCCAGTCATACCGCGGATTGAGGGCCAGGGCGCGCTCGGCCTCTTCCTTGATCAGGCGCGAGTACTCGATCTTGGTGCGCGTGTCACTGTACACGGCGAGCTTGCCATGGCTGACCGCGACCGAGAGCACGTTTTCAGGATTCGTCGGCTCGAGCCGTGCCGCCCGCAGCGAGTAGTCGAGCGCGGTCTGGGCCCGGCGCTTTTTCTCCTCCGTGTCGCCGGTGTCGACGACCGAGTCGGAGTATTGGCGCGCGATCTTCTGGAGGATGAAGGCGTCGTTCGGCTTGAGCCGGTCCGCGGCGAGGAAGTGCTCGAGGGCCGCGCTGGTTTCGAGCCGAGCCTCGGCGGCGAGTCCCTGCTGCACGAGGTCCTCCGCCGTCGCGGCGAACGCCGGGGCGACGGCGAGGGAGGCGAGGAGAAGGACGACGCGCAACATGGGCGGGACCGGCTTAGGGTTTGCGGAAGAGGTAGTGGCTGACGATCCACTCCTGACCGCCACGATAACCCCACAGTTCCGCGCAGCTCATGTAGAAAACGCGCCAGTAGACCCACCACTTCGTTGCCTGGTCGGCGCCGTAGGTCTGGGCGAAGAGCGGCAGGATCTCCGCCTTGTGGCGATCCATGGCTTGCAGCCAGTGCTCGGCCGTGCGCTGGTAGTGGGTGCCGTCGACTTTCCAGTCGGAAACCAGGGTGAGGTCGTCCTGAAACTGCATGAGCAGATCGTGGGACGGCATCTGGCCGCCGGTGAAAAAGTGGCGCGCCATCCAGTCAGTCTGATCGCGGGCGATGAAGTGATACGGGTACTTCAGGTGGGTGAAGATGTGGACGAACAGCTGGCCGCCCGGCTTGAGCCAGCGGGCGACATTCGCGAGCAGCCGCTGGTAATTCTTCATGTGCTCGAACATCTCCACTGAGACCACGCGATCGAACTGCCCGGCCGGGAGTTCGAGCACGTTCATGTCGCAGGTGATGATCGTGAGGTTGGTGAAGCCGCGCCGGCGGGCCTCGCCGTCGATGTAGGCCTTCTGCGTGCGCGAGTTCGAGACGCCGGTGATCGTTGCGTGCGGGTACTTCTCGGCCAGGTACAGCGAGAGCGATCCCCAGCCGCAGCCGAGCTCGAGGATGTTCTGGCTGTCGGCGAGCTGGGCGCGCTCGGTGTAGAGCTTCAGCATGTGCTCCTCGGCCTCATCGAGGCTTTCTCGGCCCGTGGGATAGAGGCACCCCGAGTACTTGAGCCGTTTACCGAGGGAATACTGGTAGAAGGGCGTGGGCACCTCGTAGTGCTGCTCGTTGGCCGCGCGCGTGTCCTCGGCGATCGGGCGCTTGCGCAGATCGGCGGCGTAGGCGGCGAGGTAGGCCTGGCGCTCGGCTTCCGACGGCTTGGCCTCCTCGCGGAGACGCTGGGCCAGCAGGCGGCGAATGCCGAAGCGGATCACCGCGTCGGGCAGGAGGTTCTTCTCAAGGAGGAAATCGATCATGGATAAATGAGCGGTAAGCTTTAAGCGCTAGGCTCTAAGCCGGGAGGATGAGGAGCAGTCGCTTATCGCTTAGAGCTTACTGCTGAGAGCTGGCCGCCGCGGCGGCCAAGGCACGAAGGCGCTCGTGGTTTGCTGGTAGGCGCGGTACGCGTCGCCCTTGCTGCGCACGGATTGTTCCTCGGTCAGCGGGATGCCGGTCACCCGGAGGAGGAGATAGAGGATCGCGGCGGGCGAGATCACGGACAGCCAGCCCCACGGCGAGGCAAGGGCGAAGACGAGGTAGGCGACCCACACGAGCCATTCGAAGAAGTAGTTCGGGTGGCGGCTGTAGTGCCAGAGTCCGACGGAGCAGACCTTCCCCTGGTTGGCGCGGTCGCGTTTGAAGGCCCGGAGCTGGGCGTCGGCAAGGGCCTCGCCGCTCAGGGCGATGAACCACAGCGTGACGCCCGCGATCTCCAGCGGATGAAAGCCGACTGCCGGGTTGATCGTCGCGAGCAGAAAGGGAATCCCGAGTATGACGACCGAGACGGCCTGCATCTGGAAAAAGTTGAACATGCGCCGCGCAAAGCCGTTCGCCCAGTCGCGCCGGAGTTGTTGATAGCGACCGTCCTCGACCGGGTGGTGGCCCATCACCCGCTGGTAGAGATGAGTGCCGAGCCGGAAACTCCAGAGGCCGACCATCAGTCCAACCAGCAGACGGCGGGGCAGCCAGCCGGTGGCGGACACCGCATAGAAGGCGGCCAGGGCGGCAAAGGCGTACGACCACGCAACGTCGACGATGCCGTAGTTGTCGATTCGTTGCGCCACCAGAAAGACCCCGGCAAAACCCACGGCCAGGGCCAGGGTAGCGAGGAGAAGGAGGGCGGGGAGGGTCATGGCGAGGGGGCGGAGGTTGCGTGAGGTGTTACGGTCCGCCCTCGGCAATAGATGCAGGGATCCCGACCGCAATCGCGGGCTTCAACCCGGTTGGCAAGCGGCGTGTGGCGTGGGTTGACGCGGAGGCGTGTTGGTCCCGGCCATTGCGACCGGTCTGCGGCCGTTTTGCAACGCTTGCAACGTCTCATACCTGACACGACGCTCGTCGGACGCATCGTCCCGGCATCCGGCGTCCACCCCGTTCGTTCCGGACTAGCCCCACAACCCCGTCTTCCCATGTCCTTGCTGCCGTCCCGCCGCCCTTGGCGCACTGCCGTCTCCGTGCTGGCCGCATTGTCCGGCTCAGCTCCGCTTCTCGACCTCCACGCCCAGCAGGCGCCGTCGGCGCCTGCCAGTGCGACCGAGGGCGAGATGGTCACCCTGTCACCGTTCACGGTGGTCTCCGAGCAGGAGGGCTACCAGGCGGCCAACTCGCTTTCCGGCACCCGCCTGAACACCAAGCTCGAAGACATCGCGTCCTCGATCACGGTCGTCACCAAGCTGCAGCTGGAGGACATCGCGGCTACCGATCTGAACGACGTCTTCCTCTACGAGGCCAGCACGGAGGGCACGGGCAACTACACGGCGGTCACCCCGAACCGCGATGGCGGCGTGAACGACGACATCGCCCAGAACCCCACGACCGCCAACCGCATCCGCGGCCTCGGCTCGGCCAATGTGGCGATCGGGAATTTTGCCAGCAACGCCCTCATCCCGGTCGATATGTACAACATCGACGCCATCGAGATCTCCCGCGGCCCCAACTCGAACATCTTCGGCCTCGGCAACGGTTCGGGCACGGTCAACCTCGTGCCGGCGTACGCCAACCTGACGCGCGACATCTCGACCGTGCAGGTGCGGGCCGACGACCGCGGTGGATTCCGTTCGTCCTTTGACTTCAACCGGCCGCTGGTCACCCACAAGCTCGCGCTGCGCGCCGCGGCGGTTTACGACCGCGAGGGTTTCGAGCGCAAGCCGGCCCGCGAGGAGATCCGTCGCATGCAGGTCTCTGCGCAGGCCAAGCCGTTTGCGAACACGACGATCAAGACGTCGTTTGAACGTTATCACAACGATGCCCAGCGCCCGAATTCGGTGACGCCGCGCGAGTACATCTCGGACTGGCGTGCAGCGGGCGAGCCCACGTGGGACCCGACCACGCGCATCGTCACCTACGCTGACGGCCGGACCGCCGGTCCCTTCAATGTCAGCCAGGATGCGCTCATCCCGCTGGGGCTGATCGGCCCGGGCACCAACTATTACAATCGCACGCCTGTCTCGCTCGAGCCGGACGGCACCGTCAGCTACTGGAGCGTGGCGCGAACCGGCAATGCCGCGACGCCGCGCACGCGCAACCAGGATCTCCGCCTGCTGCAGAGCAGTTCGAATCTGGCCCGCCAGCGCACGCAGTACCCGCTCTTCCTCGAGGCCGGCACCACCGACCAGTCGATCTACGACTGGACCTCGGTGAACTACATGGCCCCGAACATGATTGAGGACAGCGCCGACACCTTCGTGTTGGAGCTCGAGCAGTTCTTCATCGACTCGTCGAACCACCTCCTGGCGGCCCGCGCGGGCTACTTCCGGCAGAAGTTCGAGCGTTATGAGCGCATTGGAAACCTCATCGGGCCCAACAACTCGATCATCTACATCGATGTGAACCAGAAGAACCTCGATGGCACGCCCAACGCCAACTTCCGCCGTCCCTACATCAACTCGGCCGGCAACGGCGTGATGTTCCGCACACCCGAACTCGAGGAGACGATGAGCGCCGACCTCGTCTATCGTTTCACGCCCGAACGCGACAACGCGATCTTCGGCCAGCAGACGGTCAACCTGCACGCGGAACGCCGCGAGCGCGAGAACGTCAACACCCGCTACTCCGACTACATTGTTTCGGATCACTCCTGGACCACGCCGTCCAACCGCTCCCTCTCCACCGAGACGATCTACCAGTACTATGTCGGTGATGCGCAGGGCGGGAATGTGGACTACGCTCCGACCAGTCTCTCGCTCCCGGCCGGAACCTATCCGTTCCGCTGGTACAACGGCGTCACCCGCCAGTGGGTCACCGAGCAGGCGACCCTGGCCGAGGCCCCGATCAGCAACACCCGCACCCGTACCCGTGACATCGATTCGGCCAATGTCACCTACCAGGGTCAGTTCTTCCGCGACCGCCTCATCACCACCGTCGGTCTCCGCACCGACAAGCAGGAGGAGAACACCTCCGACGCCTGGGTCATCGATCCGGCCACCGGCTTCTACGATATCGATTCACCCGAGCTGGGCCGTTTCCCGTCTGACCCGGTTGAGCAGGAAGGCGAGACCGTCACGTTCGGCGCCGTCGTCAAGGTGACGCCCTGGCTGCGGCTCTTCTACAACTGGGCGGACAGCTTCACGCCCGAGCCTACCCGCTACGACATCGACGGCATCCTCATGAAGAATCCCACGGCCGAGGGCCAGGACTTCGGCGTGGCGTTCACGCTGCTGGAGGGGAAGCTGTCCCTGAAGATCAACCGCTACGAGGTGGACGAGATCAACGCCCGCATCGCCCAGCTCGGCACGATTGGCTCCCGCATTCACATCCTCGAGGGCGGCCGCGATGAGAACGCGACTTCGTTCCTGACCTGGGCCCGCGATGTCATCCGCAAGCGCTATGCCGCCCAGGGGATCACCGCGTCCGAGACCCAGATCTACAATGTGGCCGCGACCGACATCATGAAGGCGGATCCGGACTTCCTCCGTCAGACCGGCACGACCGGTGCCGTCGGCGTCGGCGGCGACCGCAACGCGTCCGGCTGGGAAGTCGAGGCCACCTACAACCCGACGCCCAACTGGCGTATCAAGTTCAACCTCGCGCAGCAGGAGACGGTTGACTCCAACATCGGCGGCGAGATCACCGACTACATCAACCGTCGCCTGCCGGTCTGGACCACGGCGGTGGACGACAGTGGCAACCGCTGGTGGACGGCGAACAACAACGCGGCGGAGAGCAGCTACCTGAGCGGCATCCAGGCCCCGTACCTGTTCGAGATCGCCAACGACGGCAAGCCGCGCTCCCAAATCCGCGAGTGGCGCTGGAACGCACTCACCAACTACGACTTCACCGAGGGCAAGCTGACCGGCTGGAGCGTCGGTGGGGCCGTTCGCTGGGAGGACGAGGCCGCGATCGGTTTCCTGGGCAAGGCTCCCGACGCGAACGGTGTCATCATGGAGCTCGATCCGGACCGCCCGGTCTTCGATGACGCGCGCTTCCACTTCGACTTCAACCTCGGCTACAAGTTCAAGTTCGCGGGTGACCGCGTCCGGGTTCGGACCCAGTTGAATGTCCGCGACATCTTCGAGGACGGCCGCCTACAGACGGTTGCGGTGGACCCGCTGGGCCGGCCGTCGATCTCCCGCATCATCGATCCGCGCCAGATCATCCTCACGGCCACGTTCACCTTCTAATTCAGACCTCTCCATCGCCGCCGCCGCCAGCCCTTGCTGGCGGCGGCGTTTGCGCGTAATCTAGTTCACCCACGCCATGAACCGTCGCCGCTTTCTCCAAACCACCGCCGGTGCGCTCGCTCTGGGTGCGCTCAAGCTCCCGGCGGCAACCTCGGCGGGAGCGGCGGCCTCGGGTGCGGTCGATCCGCTCGTGGCCGAACTGATCCGGGCGAATGATGCGCGGGTGCCGGCCTTGCTTGCGCGTCAGGAGGTCCGGCCCGGCCATCGCTGGCTCGGGGGCATTCCGGACGAGTTTGGGATTCACACGGCCAATGGCACGGCGCAGTTCGTGGTCGCGCTGGTCAGCGCCAGCCACGCGCCGGGCTCGTCGTATCACCGCTCGGCCGAACTGGTGGAGCCGCTCGAGCGCGCGGCGGCCTACCTACTCAAGGCCCAGCATGACGACGGGACGATCGATCTCGTCGCCACCAATTTCCATTCGCCGCCCGACACCGCCTTCGTGCTCGAGTCGATCTGCGCCGCCGCGACGATCCTGCGCCGCGCGTCCTGGGCCGCCCACCGCCGGCTGGAGGAGGACCTTGGTCGCTTCATCGTCCGGGCGGGCGGCGCGCTCGTCACCGGCGGCATCCACACGCCGAACCACCGCTGGGTCGTGGCCGGTGCGCTGGCACGGGTGAACGCCTTGTATCCGGATCAACGTTACGTGAACCGGATTGACCAGTGGCTGGCCGAGACGGTCGACATTGATCCCGACGGCCAGTACACGGAGAAGAGCACGTCCGTGTACTCGCCGGTCGTGGACCGCGCGCTGCTCACGGTGGCGGACCTCCTTGACCGGCCCGCTCTGCGCGAGCCGGTCCGCAAGAACCTGGAGATGACCCTGTATTACGTGCACCCGGATGGCGAGGTGGTGACCGAGGCGTCTAAGCGACAGGACAAGTATCAGCGCGGCAGCATGGGGCGCTATTACATCAGTTATCGCTCGCTCGCGCTCCGCGACGGCAATCCCCGGTTTGCCGCCATGGCGAGGCAGATCGAGCAGACCGCGCGCGCCCAGCTGGTGGGCGATCTCCCGGCATTTCTGGAGGAGCCGGCCCTGCAGCGTCCGCTGCCCCCGTCCGGCCCGTTGCCGGACGACTATGCGAAAGTCTTCGCGTACTCGAGTCTGGCCCGCATCCGCCGGCAGGCGTTCAGCGCGACGGTTCTGGCCGAGAATTCGACGGTGGTGTCCATGCGCAAGGGCCTCGCGGCCCTCGAGGCGGTGCGGGTGGCCAGCGCGTTTTTTGGCAAGGGGCAGTTTGTCGGCGAGAAGCTTGAGGTGACCGGCAATCGTTACCGGACGCAGCAAGTCCTCGAGGGACCTTATTTCCAACCGCTCACGCCGGAGCAGATCGCGGCGGGCGAGCAGGTGCGGATGGCGCCCAACGGCACGCTCGCTCAGGGCAGCCGCGCGGTGCGTGCGCAAAGCAATGTGCAGCGACTGACGACCGTGGTGGAGGTCACCGAGCAGGCCGGTCGTCTCACGGTGGAGATTTCCCTGAGCGGCACGGACGGCGTGCCGGTGGCGGTTGAACTCGGCTTCCGCGCCGGCGGCCAACTCGAGGGCGTCGAGCCGGTGGCGGGCGTGTCGGACGCGTTTCTTTTGTCGGGTGCGCAGGGTCGCTACCGTCTCGGCTCGGATCAGATCACGTTTGGTCCGGGTTTGGCCGAGCATCGCTGGACTCAATTGCGCGGAGCCCTGCCCAAGTGGGACGGCCAGAGCGTCTACCTCACCGGATTCACCCCTTTCCGTCTCAACCTCGAAATCTCCTGATGTCCTCCCCGTTCCGTTCCCTTGCCTCGCTCCTCGGCGGCCTGCTACTGGCTGCTTCCGCCTTCGCTGCCGATCGTGCCCCGCTGCGTGAGTACGATGTCCTGCGTTCCTTTCCGGCTGGCCGGCTGGCGATTCTCAGCGCTGGCGACCGCCCGGACGAAAAAGGATTCACCGGCGGCAACCGCGGCAACGGCTTCTGGGTGGAAGTCGGCCCGCAGCGCGGATCCTGCCGCGGCGTGATCGCCGCGGTGGTGCTCGACGATCTCGCGCTGGCGGACGATTGCTGGCGCGGCATCGAAACCGCCTTTGCGCACCAGCGTGCCGATGGCGGGTTTGACGCGATCGTGAAGCCCAACGGCAACACGTCGAACGAAGGTCCCGCGGCGGTCGAGACGACGTACTTCTTTCTGCAGGAGCTCAGCCGTGCGGTGCTCGTCATCCGCCAGTCCCCGCACGAGGCGCATTTTCGCGCCCGCCTCGACGCGCTGCAGCCCAAGTTGCGCCGCGCCGCCGATTTCATCATGGCCGGCTATGACACGATCATTCCCAAGGTCGGTCACACGGTGAACCGCGTCATCATCGCGGCGAAGGCATTTGGTCTCACCGGCATCGCGCTCAACGACCCGGCGATGGTGGAGAAGTCCCGCCAGCTGATCGCGCATGCGCTGACCTCGCGCGACGACGAAGGCGTGTTCATCGAGCGCGGCGGCCGCGATTCGAGTTACAACGTGGTTTCGATCCTGTTCGGTCAGGTGCTGGCGCTGCACGTGCCGCTGCCTGAGTTTGAGGCCGCGCTGCCCGCGGCGGTCAAGTGGCAGCTGACGCGCGTCCTGCCCTCCGGCGAAATCGACGTGCGCGGCAACACCCGCACCGGCGTTGGGCTGGAGGCCGATCCGTTCTCGGGTCAGGCCAAGAATGTGAACTACACTGAAGTCGCCATGGCGCTGAGCCTGTACGGCACAATTCATCAGGACGCGGAGGTTCTCGACGCCGCGGCCCGCGTGACCGCTTACAAGCAGCGAACCGGGAAGTGATGCCGCATTCCGTCCGCGTCCATTTGGTTTTGACCCGTCATCTGCGGACGGGCCTGGCCTTGCTGGGACTGGCGCTGGCGGCCCGGGCGCAGGAGCCCGCCCTGCGGCCGAACATCGTGTTTATCTACGCCGACGATCTCGGCATTGGCGATGTCTCGGTGTACAACCCGCGAAGTGTGTGGCGCACGCCGCGTATTGATCGGATGGCGGCGGAAGGCGTGCGTTTCACCGATGCCCATTCGGCCTCGTCGCTCTGCACGCCCAGCCGCTACGCGCTGCTGACCGGCCGCTATGCGTGGCGCGGGCGGTTGAAGCAGGGTGTTCTTCAGGGGTACGACGCTCCGCTGATCGAGCCGGGCCGACTGACCGTGGCCGGGTTCCTGCGTCAGCAGGGCTATGCCACGGCCATGTTTGGCAAGTGGCACCTCGGGCTGGACTGGGCGCGCCGTGGTCCGCGACCGGAGGACGTGGATTTCGCCCAGCCTTTCGCGGGCGGTCCGCGCGCCCATGGCTTTGACCACTTTCTCGGGATCAGCGCATCGCTCGACATGCCTCCGTACGTGTGGCTGCGCGACGACCGCGCGACCCGCGTTCCGACCGGGCGCGTGGAGGACAGCGAGCCGCCCCGGCTGTGGCGAGCCGGTCCGATCAGCGATGACTTCAGGATGGAGGACGTGCAGCCCCGGCTGATCGACGAAACGGTGGCCTGGCTGGGCGCGCAGGCTGCGGCGGCCGAGCGTCGTCCCTTTTTCCTCTACCTGGCGCTGGCCTCGCCGCACACGCCTATTCTGCCCACGGGCACCTTTGCCGGGAAGACCGGCACCACGGAGTACGGCGACTTTGTCACCCAGGTGGATGCCGATGTGGGCCGCGTGCTCGATGCGATCGACCGCCTTGGCCTCGGTCGCGACACGCTGGTCATCTTCACCTCTGACAACGGCTTTGCCCCCGCGACCGGCGTGCCCGAGCACGAGCGGATCGGTCACGACCCGAGCGCGGGCTACCGCGGCTTCAAGTCCGACCTCTACGAAGGCGGCCATCGCGTGCCGTTCATCGCGCGTTGGACCGGGCGCTTGGCCGCGGGCCGGCAGAGCGCCGCTCTGATCGGTCAGCACGACCTCTTCGCAACCGGCGCGGCCCTGGTTGGGTCAAGTCTCCCGGCCGCAGCGGCGGAGGACAGCGTGAGTTTCCTGCCGACGTTGCTGGACCCGGCGACGGCGGGCCGCACGACGATCGTGAATCACTCGGCCGAAGGCCGCTTCGCGATCCGGGAGGGTAACTGGAAACTGCTGCTGTGGCCGGGCTCCGGTGGCTGGAGTTCGCCCACGCCCGCGCCCAGTCGCTGGCTCAAGGTTGACGCCACCGATCTTGCCTCGCTTCCGCCTTACCAATTGTTCGATCTCGCGGCGGATCCGGCCGAGCAGCGCAATGTCGCGGCCGACCATCCGGACGTGGTTCGCCGGCTGGGACGCCAACTGCGCGACGAGATTCTTCGCGGCCGCAGCACGCCGGGCCCCGCGGAGCCGGTTACCATCGGCGATACCTGGCCCCAGACCCGTTGGCTGACGGAGTTTGCCCTCCCGTGATCCGCGGGTGAGGCTCCGCATTCGCACTCAGCGTCGGCGAACACCCTTAACCCCATGATCCTGCGTCCCCTCGGTCTCTTCCTTCTCGCGGTGCTGGCGACGTCGGCCCCGGCGGCACAGCAAACGCGCAATGTCGTCATTGTCACGATCGACGGCCTGCGGTGGCAGGAGGTGTTTCGCGGCGCGGACGAAAACCTGTTTGATCGCGAGACGGGTGGTGTGCCGGACAACACCGTGGCGGCGCTACGGCGCGATTACCTTGCGGCAACGCCGGAGGAGCGCCGGCACCGGCTGATGCCGTTCTTCTGGTCGACCGTCGTCGGGCAGGGACTGGCTTACGGCAACCGCGATCGCGGGAGCCCGGCCCGGGTGACCAACGAGGCCTGGAGTTCCTACCCGGGCTACAACGAGATGCTTTCGGGCCGGCCCGACCCGGCCATCGTCGACAACACGCCGATTCCCAATCCCAACGTCACGGTCCTCGAATGGCTCAACGGCCGTCCGGGATTCGCCGGGCGCGTGGCGGGCAGCGCGGCGTGGCGGCGGTTCAGCTCGATTCTCAACGTCGAGCGCAGCGGGCTGCCGCTGTTCATCACGCCGCAGACATCACCACCCGGAACCGTTTCTCCGCGGATCGCGGAACTGGAGCGATGGATGGCGGACATCCCGCCGATCACGGCCGACGAGCATTTTGATATCTTTGTCCATCATGCGGCGGAGGAGATGATCGACACCCTGAAGCCGCGCGTCTTCCTCTTTGCCCTCGGCGAGCCGGACGAGTGGGCGCATGCGCGCCGCTATGATCGCTACCTCGACTCGATCCGGCGCTGTGACCGGCTGATACAGACCCTCTGGGAAAAACTCCAGGCCATGCCCGAGTATCGCGGAACCACGACCCTGGTGCTGACCACCGACCACGGCCGCGGGCCCAACAGCGGAGACTGGGTGCGTCACAACCGCGCCACGCCGCATTCCGACGAGACCTGGTTTGCGGTCGTCGGGCCCGACACGCCTTCACTGGGCGAGCGTCGCGACACGCCGCTGGTCCGCCAGGCCCAGATTGCCGCCACGATTGCGGCGCTGCTGGGGGAGGATTTCCGTGCGTTTGCGCCGGAGGCGGCCGAGCCAATCCCGGATGTGCTCGCGCCGGTGCCGGCGAGGTGAGTGAGCCGGTCGGCGTTCCTACGCGGATAACGCCACGGCGTGTCCGCAAGATCAGGTGGCGACCTTGCGGGACGGCTTGTTCCGGATGGTCGGGCCGTCGACCCAGCGACCGCTCAGCATGACGGTGTGGGGATCCTTGGGCAGGCCACGCTCGTTGCGGTGGATCTGGGCGACGACGGACTCGACGGCTGCGATACCCTGCAGTTCGGGCCGCAGGTCGAGTCCGGCGCAGGCGCGTGAGCGCTCGTTCCAGTTGAGATTGAAGAAGGCGGTCTGCTTCGGGACGGCAACGCCGGCCTGGCGCAGCCAGTTCAGCGCCTCGTCGACATGACCGATCACGAGATCGGGCCGGTGCTGGCGGTGCCAGTCGAGGAACGCCGCCGACGTCATGCTCTCCTCGATCAGAAGCGGCACCCGGCCGATGCCACCCTGAAACTCCTGGAAGGAACGAAAGGCCGCGGTCCATTTGTTGAACAGGCGGGTGTCCTTATAGCGCTCGATGAACAGACCGAGATTGCGGTAGCCCAGACCGCGCAATCGCGCGAGCGCGCCGGTGAGCGTGAGGTGGTGCTCAATGGCGATGGTGTGGAGGAAGAGCGTGTGGGCGCCGTAATCGATTTCCGCCGAGGCAAAGTGTTGCCACGGGAAACCCTGCGTCGCGTCGGTGGGTTTGGAGTAGAGGAGCACGACGCCTTGGATGCCGCGGGCATGCAGCATGCGGCCGAGGGCGGCCTCGCTCAACCTCGCGCGGTCGAAGCTCAGCACATCAAGATGGAAGCCGAGCTCCTTGGCGCGGGCGCGGGCGGCCGTGATCATGAGCTGCTGCATCGGCCGTGGACGGGGCTGCTCCGGCGAAGCGACGTGCACAAAAGCCAGATTGCCCAGAAACCGCTCGGTGCGGGCGGCGCGCACGTGGGCCATGAGCGTTCCCACCAGCTGGTTGCGGGCGTAGCCGACGCGGCGCGCCTCCGCCTCGACCTGCGCCCGCACCGCGGGACGGACATTGGGATGGCCCGACAGGGCCCGCGAGACAGTCGAGGCCGACAGGCCGCATTGCTCGGCGAGGGTGCGAAGGGAGGCTTTGGGCATCGTCAGCGTTGCAACGCATGCAAGCGTGCAGTGCTGACCCACTTCGCAAGTGCAATCTTGTCGAAATCCGAAGGTGCGCTCCTGTCCCGGGGCGCATCTCGCCTGTCCCCGCCCATGAATCCCCGAATCGCCTGCCGCCTGCGTGGCCCAATCTCCGCCTCCCGGACCTGTGGTCCGCGAGCCGCCTTTCCGCCGCGTGCGTTGTCCGGGGCCGGGTGCAGCCTCACGCCATGATCCGGGCCGCCTTGGTTGGCGTGGCCGGCTATGGCCGCTGGCACCTGCTGATGGCCATGGAGCAGATGCTGCTTGGCCGGCTCAAGCTGGTTGGCGTCACGGTGATCGACCGCCCGCAGCAGGAGGCGATCTGCCGGCGTTTGGCGCGACTGGGCGTGCCGGTGTTCGCTTCCTTCGAGCAGATGATGGCGGAGCTGTCGGGTCAGGTTGACCTGCTGCTGCTGCCGACGGGCATCCAGTGGCACGCCCCGATGACCCTCGCCGGACTGAGGGCGGGCGCACACGTTCTGGTGGAGAAGCCGGTCGCGGCGACGATGGCGGAAGTCGATGCGATCCAGACCGCCGCGGCCCGGGCCGACCGGCTGGTGGCCGTCGGTTATCAGGACCTCTACGAACCGACCACGCATGAGATCAAGCGCCGGATTCTGGCCGGCGAGATAGGTCCGCTGCGCGAGGTGCGCGTGCGGGGACTGTGGCCGCGCTCCGTGGCCTACTACGCCCGCAACAGCTGGGCCGGGCGTCTGCGGGTCGATGGAGCCACGGTTCTGGACTCGCCCGTGAACAATGCCTTTGCGCACTTTCTCATGCTCGCGCTCTTCTGGGCCGGGGAGACGCCGGAATCCGCGGCGGAGATCGTCGACCTCGAGGCCGAGCTGTATCGCGCCGGCCGGATCGAGAGCTTTGACACGGCGAGCCTGCGGCTCCGCTGCACGAACGGAACGGTCATCCTGCTGGTGGTCTCCCACGCAGGCCGGGACGACGTGGCGCCCGAAGTGCAGCTGAGCGGAGACAAAGGAACGGTGGTCTGGACGTACGAGCGGGCGTTCACGGTGACGCGGCGGGGAGCCGCCTCGGAGACGGGAACGGTGCCCGTTCAGTTCGATGTCCGCCTGCGCGTCCTCGATGCGGTGCTCGATCGCCTGGAAAAAGGCACCGGGTATGTGGTCACGCCGGAAAGCGTCCGGGAGCACACGCGGCTGATCAACGCCCTGCACGAATTCTTTCCGATCCACGACGTGCCCGCCGCCCAGCTCGAGCAGACCACCGAGCCACAAGGGCAGTTCTGCCGCGTGCGGGACTTGGATGCGCTCGCCGCGGAGGCATTCGCGTCGGGCCGGCTGTTCAGCGAAGTGGGCGCACCGTGGGCGCAGCCGTCGGGCGGCGTTCGCTCCCTGCGCGGGTATCGCGGCTGGCTGGCGTAGCCGTCGTCCTTGGCCCCGCGATCAATCAACGGGAGTCTGACGATGGCTTGCGCGGCAGGTCCCAGATCGTCAGGCCGGCGAGCGAGCCCGCGGCCGGAGCGCGCCCGAAGAGCAGGCTGGAGACGTAGCCGATGCTCATGCACGAGGCGATGGCGATGAACGCGTGGAGGAAGACACTGAGCGAGGTGTAGGTCTGGACCCACCACGTGATGCCGATGCTGGCGACGGCGCCGCAGAGCACGCCCGGGGCGTTGGCCCGGCGGGTGAGGAGACCGAGCCCAAACACGCCGGGAAAGCCGCCGCCGATCAGGGCGAGCAACTTGAGGTACTGGTCCCAGAGCGAAGCCACGTTGAGCGAGGCAATGAAGGCGGCCATGATCGTCGCGAGCACGCCGGCGATCACGGTCGTCCAGCGGGCGATTGCGGCGCGCTGCCGGTCCGTGCGCGGCCGGTTTGGGTGCTCGATGAAATCGGTCGCGATCATGGCGGCCGAGGAATTGAGTGCGCTCGAAAGCGCGCCCATGGCGGCGGCGAAGAGCGCCGCGATCACCAGACCGACCAGGCCGGGCGGCATTTCATTGGCGATGAAGTAGGGGAAGATCGCATCGTTCGGCAGCGCGGATGAAAGCCGTTCCGGGTGGGCCTGGTAAAACACCCACAGCGCGGTGCCGACGAAGAAAAAGATGATCGTGCTGGGAATGCCCATGAGCGCGCCGAGCACCACGGTGCGGCGGGCCGAGCCTTCGTCCGGCGTGGCGAGTGCGCGCTGCATCAGTGGCTGGTCCGCCACCTGGGTGAAGACCGAGCCGAGGAACATGCCGATGAACACCCACATCGTGGGCTGCGTGAAGTCGAACGACCATGAGACCAGGTTGAATTTCCCGGCGGCCATGCCCTGCGTCACGATCCCGCCCAATCCGCCATCGACCCCGTTGGCCATGCAGGCGATCGCGATAAAGACGCCACCGAAGGTCACGGACACCTGCAGGACGTCGGTCCAGACCACGGCTTCGAAGCCGCCTTCCATCGCATAGATCGTGGTCACCACTCCCATGAGGAGAAGGCTGACGTAGACATTCAGGCCGGTGACGGTCGCTAGGGCGATCGCGGGCAGGAGCATGACCACGCTCATGCGACCGCAGATCTTCAGCAGGACGGCGAGTCCGGCGCCCAGCAGCCGGACGGGCCGGCTGAAGCGCCGCTCGAGGTAGTCAAAGATGGTGATGAGCCGCAGTCGGCGGAGCAGGCCGACGAAGACGAGGCCAACCACGACGCCGGCGAGCGATTGTGAGGGACCGGATCCGAAGACGAGCCAGTCGGTCTGAAACGTCTTCGCGGGCAGCGCCATGAAGCTGATGCTGCTGGCGCCGGTCGCAAAGAAGCTGATGCCCGCCGCCCACCAGACGACGCGGTTGCCGCCGAGAAAGAAATCGCTGCCGGATTTGCGGCGCCGGGCGCACCACCAGCCGATGCCGAGGTTGAGCGCGAAAAACGTCGCGAGGGCCAGGTAGTCGGCGAGGACAAGCGTCCGCGCGGCAGGCAGGGCGGCGAACATCACGAGGCGTCCTTGCCCGGGGTCTGACTCCGGTTGCCGCGCGCGATCGTCTCACGCTGCTGGGACTGCACGCACGACGATCCGATTTCCGCGGTGACCGCGGAAAAGAAAACGCCCAGGGCAGGCGGACCAGAAGGGGGTGCTTTCATCGAGGGAAGGAACCGTCGACCCTAAGTCATCGGGCAAACGTCGGCGGGGTGCGCGGGAGAGAGGCGGGCTAAGGAAGGAAAGGCAAGCGAGCGTGTCATCTCCTGCCAAATGAGCCTGATTGCAACCGTTGCAACCACCTCCGGCTGCGGGTGACTGCAACGTTTCAGCGGTGGGTGGCTGACGGGGCGGGCGGTCGGTCGACAGACTCTGCGCCGTCCTGTCCTCCCTCGATTTTCCCGTGAACTCCCCCGCAAGCCCAGCTGCGTCCCTAAATTTTTCCACGCGCGATCGCATCCGTCTGGCGGCCGTGGGCATTGGCAACCGCGGCGCCGAAGTCATCCGGGAGCTGCACGCGACCGGACTCGCGGAGGTGGTCGCGCTGTGTGACACCGATCTCGGCGCGAAACCCACGCAGGCCATCCTGGGCGAGTTTCCGCAGGCCGCGACGTTTCGCGATTTCAGGCGGATGTTTGACCGGATGGCCAACGACATCGATGCGGTCTGTGTGAGCACGCCGGACTTCTCCCACTTTCCGGTCGTCATGCAGGCGATGGCGCTGGGCAAATCCGTCTACGTGGAGAAGCCGATGGCGCACACCTTTCGGCAGATTGAGCTGATGATGGCGGCCGAGCGGCGCTACGGGGTGGCGTGTCAAATGGGCAACCAGGGACGTTCCGGCGCCGGTTATTTCCAATTCAAGGCCTGGGTCGACGCCGGGATCATTCGCAATGTCACGCGGATCACCGCGTTCATGAACTACCCGCGCCGCTGGCACGGAATGACCGTGTCAGGCCTGCTGCCGGCGCAGCCGATGCCGGATGGACTCGACTGGGAGGCGTGGCTCGCGACCGCAGCGGACCATGCCTACCATCCGGGGTATGTGAACGGCGACTGGCGTTCGTGGTATGATTTCGGCAACGGCGCGCTCGGCGACTGGGGCGCGCACATCATTGATCACGCCCACGAATTTCTCGCGCTCGGCTTGCCGGTCGAGGTGGACCCGGTGCGGATTGATGGACACAGCCCCTTTATCTTTCCGCAGGCGACCACCCTGCGGTTTCATTTTCCGGCCCGGGGTGCGCAGCCGCCGGTGGAACTCACGTGGTATGACGGACAGGACAACCTTCCTCCCTTGCCCGCCGATTTTGGCGAACCGGTGAGGGATCCCAAGATTCCGCTGCCGTCAGCCGGTTCGCTGAGCGGTCCGGTGCAGCCTCCGGGGAAAGTCATCTATGGCGAGGAGTTCACGTTTCAGGGCGGCTCGCATGCGACGACGCTGAAGATCATTCCGGAATCCAAGGCGCGGGACGTGGCCGCGCGCCTGCCCGAGGTGCCGGCGGGAGGATCCGACCACTACCAGAATTTCCTGCGCGCGGTGCGGGGCGAGGAGACGTGTCGCGCGAATTTCGCGGTGTCAGGACCGCTCTGTCAGGCGCTCGCCCTCGGCATTGTGGCCCAGCGCCTGAACGCGCGGCTGCAATTCGATCCGGTGACGAAGCGGGTCACGAATCACCCGGCGGCGAACGATCTGCTGGCCGGACCCCCGCCGCGGCCGGGCTGGGAGCCATTTTACCGGCTGTGAGCCGGAGGGAGGCGGCGCGGAGCGCGGGCCGCAGCGGGTAATAGAGGCAGGCGATGATCACGGGAGCGGTCACGAGCCAGGCGGTGAACGCGTGGACGCCGGCCCAGCCAAAGCGGGCGATGAAATCCGCAAAGGAGGCCTCCTTGAACGTGGTCATCAGTTCGGTCACGGAGAAGCGCTCGTCGGTCGCGCCCCAGATGCGCTCCCCGATGCGGACATAGATCACGATCATGACCAGATGCACCGGCGTGAGGGCGTAGTTGAGCGCCTGCATGATGGGCTGGTTCATGCGCAACCACAGGCCGACCCCGAGATTGAGCATCGTGGTGAAGCCGAGAAACGGGAACAGCGAGCAGACCGTGCCGACCGCGAGGGTGGCGGCCACCTTGTCGGGGGTGACGCCGTGGGTCAGCAGGTTGAGGATCGGTGTAACCGCGCGACGCCGCCACCAGCCGGGAACGGGCGCAGGTGCGGGCGCGGAGGCTTCGGTCGGATTCGTCACGCTCAGGCCAGCAGATACACGCTGACCGAGAGTGCAACGAGGATGCCGGGGAAGGTGAGGTTGCCCGGCCGGCGCGTGGCGAAGACCTCGGAGAGCGGACCGGAGGCCGGAATCTTGAACAGCTCGCTCAGCAGGTAGGCGGCGGTGGCGAGATTGCCGAGGAGGATTATGGCGATGAACCAGAGGATGCGCGCGCCAAGCGATTGTTCCTTCCACGCGATCCAGACGTAGACCGTGATGAAGGCGAAGTAGGCGTCAAACAGCGTGGCGACCACCCACGGATTGCGGATGATCGGCCCCGCGGCGAAATCACCGAGCGCCTCGTCGAGACTCGCCCACGTGGTGACCGCGAGCATGGCGCCGATGATGGTGATGAAGAGGAAGCGGAGGAAGAGGATCATGATGAAAAGAGGTCAGATGTCAGAGATCAGAGGTCAGGAACACCGAAGGGCAGTGGAGGTGGCGGTTTGAACTGACCTCTGACATCTGATCTCTGACCTCTGGTTCGCCTCCCTCACAGCGCCAGATTGTTCGGCCGGGTGTGGAGGGTTTGGACGACGGAGATATTGCGCATGGCGAAGGCGGCTTCGCAGTAGCTCAGGTAGTAGTCCCACTTGCGGATGAAGCGGTCGTCGAAGCCGAGGCCGCGCACCGCATCGAGCCGGGCGTGGAATGACTCGCGCCAGAGGCGCAGGGTGCGCGCATAGTCGTGGCCGAGGTCATCGAGGCGGTGGAGCCAGAAACCGCCGGCCGCGCCGAGCTGCTCGTTGACGCGGTTGAGCGAGAGGAGCAGCGAGCCGGGGAAGATGTGTTTCTGGATGAAATCGACGCCGCGGCGGAACTCGGTGTAGCGCTGATCGGGGCAGGTGATGAACTGCAGGGCGATGAGGCCGTCGCGCGTGAGCACGCGATCGAGGACCTGGCAGAACTGCGGCAGGTAGGCGTGTCCGATCGCCTCCATCATCTCGATCGAGACGATCTTGTCGAACTGCCCGGTGAGCTCGCGGTAGTCCTGCATCCGCACCTCGATGCGATCAGAGAGACCGGCTTCGGCGATGCGCTTGCAGGCGAGGTCGTGCTGCTGCTGCGAGATCGTGAGCGTGGTGACCTTGCAGCCGTAGTGCTTGGCGGCATGAATCGACCAGCCGCCCCAGCCGGTGCCGATCTCGAGCACGCGGTCGGTGGGTTTCAATCGAAGCGAGCGGCAGAGCGCATCATTCTTTTCCCGCTGGGCGGCCTCGAGGGACTGGTCGGGTGAGGTCCACTTCGCCGCCGAGTACATCATCGACGGATCGAGGAAGAGGGAGAAGAAGTCGTTGGACAGATCGTAGTGCTCGCGGATGTTGCGGCGGGAGTTCTCCCGCGAATTGGCGCGGAGGCGGTGACCGATGCGGTTGGTGAAGCGCAGGAGATTGAGCGCCCAGTCCTGCGCCTGGCGGCGGGCCGAACCGGACAGGGTGGGCGCGTCATCGAGATTATGCAGGAACCAGGCGACCACCGCGGTCAGGTTCGGCGTGTCCCAGTCACCGTCGAGGTAGGACTCGGCGAAGCCAATGTCGCCGGAGAGAATGCATTTGCGAAAAAAAGCGTCGCGCCGGACGCGGATCTGGGCGGCGGCGGGAATGCCGAGCGGCAGCGTGCGTTCGAGGGTCGCGGCGTGGGGTTCGCCGAGCTCGACCGCGCCGCCCTGAGGCAGCTCCATGTGGAGGTGTCCCCGCTTCATGGCGGAGAACGCGCGCAGGACCGCGCTCTGGTGGAAGGACGGTTTGGCGGCGCCGGCGAAGGTGCTGGCGCTGGCGGTGGTGGAGGTGACGGGTTCTTGGCTCATGCCGGATCGGAAAGTTTGGCCGGGGCGATGGACGGGTGGGGTCGGTAGAGGTCGCGTTGATCCGCGGCCCGGGCCGATTTGCGAAACCACGGCACTTTTTTCAGGTACAGCCGCAGGGCGTGCCAGTGGATCAGGGTGATGACGCGCAGGGTGACCAGCGGGTACTTGAAAAAGAATCCGGCCAGCGCGCGGTCCGTCAGGGGACGCGCGGGACCGACCAGCGTGCTGGTGAGCGTGCGTTCGCCGCCGGCGTAGTCGTCGATCTGCACGTTCAGGCGGTCGCCCGGGAGCTGCAGCCGGAAGTCAAAGGCGACATCGACGTCCGAGAACGGCGAGACGTAGAAGTGCTTCGGCGTGCGCAGGTGAAAGGACGCCCGACCGTTGGTCGATGCCGCGAAGGTGTCCGGTCCGAGCAGGTAGGGCTTCATCTCGCGGAAGGTATTCGTGACCTCGGCGAGGGCCGCGACGGGCACGCCGTTGCGATCGTGGCAGAAGTAAAACGAGACCGGATTGAAGTGGTAGCCGAGCACCCGTGGCAGGGTGACGAGCAGGACCCGACCGTCGGTGAGATCAATGCCGTGGCTGGCAAGGTGGGCCACGACTCTCGCCTTGAGGGAGGAGGGCGAAGTGCCGAGGGCGGAGTGCGGATTGCCCGCGGTCGTGTTGTGGGCGGGCTCCTGAATGGGCAGGTAGTCGGCCTCGTTGAAACGATAGGGCGTCCGCCGGTTCAGGGAGAATAAACGCAACCGGCTGGCCAGCGTCTCCAACTCGTCCAAATCGAGCGCGAACAGGAACAGCCGGTAATTAAACCGGTGTGCACGCGGCCAGAAGCGAGCGTGCATGACCTGGCACTCGTAGAGACAGGAGCGCATGGGTGAGTTTAGGATGCTGATAGCCGGAGAGTTAACGAGTCCCGACTTGGGGTCGTCCTTGTTCGAGGATGCTACGGCTGGGCTGCCTGCCGGGATGCATCCGGAGCGTGATTCGGGAGCGGCTTGCGGCCGGTTCAGCTCGCCCAGGGATCCCGACCCAAGAGAAGGCCGCTCAGCTGGACCGCGCTCATGAAGGCATCCTCGTGGAAACCGTAGCGGAAATAGCTGCCGGCAAAGTAGGTTTCAGTCGTGCCGCGGGCGGCGGCGTTGAGGCCGGGCAGGCCGGCCTGCGCCTGCAGGGCGCCGAGACTGAACAGCGGATGTTCGTAGGGGATACGCTTGATGACCTTGGCGGGATCAATGGCCTCGGCGCCGTTGATCGAGACGAGGTAGTTCTCGCGGTCGCTCACGCCTTGCAGCGAATTCATCCAATAGTGCGTGGCCGGCATCAGCTTGCCCTCGGCGTTGCGCGCGAGCTGGTAGTTCCAACTCGACCAGGCGAGCTTGGTGCGCGGCATCACCGAGGTGTCGGTGTGAAGTGTGGCCAGGTTCGACTGGTAGCGAAACTCGCCCAGCAGCCGGCTTTCCTGGTCGGTCGGGTTGACGAGGAGGCGCAGGGCTTGGTCGCCGTGAGTGGCGATGATGGCCCGCTCGAAACTCTCCGACACGCCCTTTGCGGTCATGACGACGACGCCGCGTGGCGTCCGCACGACCCGGGTCGCCTGATCGCCGGTCCGAATCCGGTCCTGCCAAGGCGCGGTGAGCCGCTTCACGTATTCGCGCGAGCCGCCCTCGACCGTCCACCACGGATGCTGGGTCTGCAGGCCGAGGAATCCATGATTGTGGAAAAACCGCAGCAGCGACGCGGCCGGGAACGAGAGCATCAACTCGGGCGGCGTGCTCCACACCGCCGAACTCATCGGCACGAGGTAGAGATTGAAAAAATCATCCCCGTAGCCACGGCGGCGAACGTACTCACCGAGCGAAAGCTCGGCCGTTTCCGGCTGATCGATCGCGGCCACCGCCTCTTTGTTGAAGCGATTGATCGCCATCAGCATCCGGATGAAGCGGAGGTTGAAGAGATTCTTCCGCTGGGCGAAGAGGTGGTTGAGCGAGGATCCGCACCACTCCAGTCCCGTCTGGTCGTCGCGCACGGCGAACGACATGGACGTCGGTTTTACCGGGACCTCGAGTTCCTTGAACAGCCGGCAAAGCAGCGGGTAGGTGACCCGGTTGAACACCATGAAGCCCGTGTCGATCGGCACGGGCCGGCCGGTCCCGGGTTCGGTCGCGTCGACCGTGTGGCTGTGGCCTCCGATCCGCGCGTCCTGCTCAAAGACGGTGATCGTGTGCTCGCGATGGAGAAAATGTGCGCAGCCGAGTCCGGCGATGCCGGACCCAATGATTGCAATACGGGCCATAATGGAAGTCGGAGGAAAGGGAGCCGCGCCCGGGTGGTCGCGGATCTCCCTTCCTACGATCCACGACGACTACTTGGACGCATCCGGCTTTGCGGCCGGGGCTTTCACGTCGCCCAGTTCGTGGGCGAGCTCAGTCACATCCTTGTGGATGGCGGGACCGTCGGCCTTCTTCGGGACGTTGGCTTGGGCGGCGGCCGCGGTGGCGACCGCGAGAGCGGCGGCGGCGGGGACGACCTTCTTGAGCGACGAGTACTCCGGGTGGGCGTGCACGGAGCGCTGGGCGGCCTCGACCGAGCGGTGATGGTCGGCGTGGGCGCCTTCCTCGAGAATGGACTTCGGCACGGCCTTGAGACCCCAGATGAAGCCGGTCCAGGACAGGAACTTCAGGCCGTAGTAGGTCGGATCGATCTCCCACCAGTAGAAGCCGTTACGCGTGCAGCTCTGGTAACGGTGGTGATTGTTGTGCCAGCCCTCGCCGAGGGTGATGATGGCGAGGATGAAGCTGTTGCGGGAGTCGTCGTCCGTCTTGAAGCGACGCTTGCCCATCAGGTGGGCCATGGAATTGATGCAGGCCGTGCCGTGGAAGAGGGCGGTCGTGCTCACGAAGAAGCCCCAGACCAGCATCTGCGGACCATTGGTCCCGAGGCCGGGGGCGAAGCGCTCGAGGATGACGCCGAGAGCGAAGATCGAGGTGGCGAAAACGATCGGCACGACGAGGTCGAACCGGTTGAGCCAGACCAGCTCGGGGAACTTGGCGAGATCCTTGACCTTGGAGTAGTCGGTCGGAAAGTTGCGGCGGCTGGTGATCCAGCCGATGTGCGACCACAGAAAGCCATGGACATGAGGAGAATGTGCATCCTCGGGATCATCCGAATGCTGGTGGTGATGGCGGTGGTGGTAAGCCCACCAGAGGCCACCGCGCTGGACGGTCGTGCCACCCCAGAGCGCGAGCAGGAACTGACCGAAGCGGGAGGTGCTGTAGGTCTTGTGCGAGAAGTACCGGTGATAGATGCCGGTCACCGCGAACATGCGGATGAAATAGAGGAAAACCGCTGACCAGACGGCGAAGGAACTCGTTCCCACCCAGAGAATTCCAAAGCAGCCGAGGTGAAGAATCACGAACGGCATGACGCGAACCCAATCGACCTTGTCGGGCTCCGCGCGCATCTTTTCGGCGCCTTCGGGGCAGTAATCAGAGTCGATCCACTGCACGACAGCCGTCTGCATGCGTTGGAAGAGGGAGGGAGAGGAGGATACAGGTACGGACACGATGGCGGAACGGGTTAAAACGAAGGGTCAGCAAAGCCCACGGGAGTTATCGGCGCAAGCCGTGTTTGGCTACAATACGTGGGCAAGATTACCCCCATTAGACGCAACCTAATGCATTTGGTTCACTGGACCTTGCCTAAGCAGGAAGCGTGACGTTCACTGCCGCCCGCATGAGCGACGCTTTGCCCCCCACGGCCGCCCCGTCTTCGGAGGCCGGTGTTTCGTCCGGTTTTCCTCCGGTCAGGAAGCGCGAGATCTTTGGCTGGTGCTGCTTCGACTTCGCCAACTCCGCCTTCACGACGATCATCATCACCGTCGTTTACGCGGTCTATTTTGCCAACGTCGTGGCCGCGGGTGATCCCCGCGCGGAGGGGTGGTGGGGCTCGGCCCTGGCCTCGTCGCAGCTGGTGGTGATCCTGCTCTCGCCGCTGCTGGGGGCGTTCGCGGACGTGACCGCGCGCAAAAAGGCCCTGCTCATGGGCACGGCGGTCGTCTGCTCGCTGGCCACGGCGATGCTCTACTTCGTCGGACCAGGAGCGGTCGCGCTGGCCTTGGGCCTCGTGATCGTGGCCAACATCGCCTTCTCCCTGAGCGAGAACATTTGCGCCGCCTTCCTGCCCGAGATCAGCACCCCGGCCAATGTCGGGCGCATCTCCGGCTTCGGGTGGAGCTTCGGCTACTTTGGCGGGTTGCTCAGCCTCGTGCTCGCGCTGGTGATCATCCAAAGCGGCGAAGGCCGGGCGTCTTGGACGTTCCTCATGACCGGGGCGTTTTTCTTCTGCGCCAGCCTGCCGACCCTGCTGCTCCTGCGCGAACGCGCGCGGCCGTGCGCGCTCTCGCCGGGTGAGACGTACCTCGGTCGCGGTTGGCGCCAGCTTCGGAAGATGCGGCAGGAACTGCCCCAGCACCGGACGCTCGCGATCTTCTTCATTGCGCTGACCTTCTACCTTTCGGGCCTCATGGCCGTGGTTGGCTTTGCCGCGCTCTACGCGACCAAGGTCATCGGCATGACCCAGGACGAGGTGATCAAGCTCTTCATCCTGCTCCAGATCGCTGGGGTGGCCGGCGCCTTTGGCTTTGGGGTGCTGCAGGACCGCGTCAGCTCGAAACTCGCGCTGGTCCTGGCGATTCTCCTGTGGATCGCGGTCTGCGTGTGGGGCTCGGTCTGCGAGAGCAAGGGTCAGTTCTACCTCATCGGCGCCCTGGCCGGCGTTGCGATGGGGGCACTGCAGTCCTCAAGTCGCGCCGTGGTGTCCTCGCTCACGCCTCCGGGCCGGGCGGGCGAATTTTTCGGCTACTGGGGCTTTTTCGGCAAACTCGCAGGCGTGATCGGGCCGCTGGTCTTCGGCTGGTTGGCCACCCTTTGGGACTACCGCGTGGCAATCGTCGCCACGGCGGCCCTGTTTCTGGTTGGCTTGTTGATCCTGTTGCCGCTTTCGATCAAGCGAAGCTGGGTTGAGACCTGACCCGGTTCGATTTGGCGAAAAATGCCCAGTGTGAGCTAATCTGGCGGCGGTAAATGAGAGAAATGAATTTCTTTCATCTAAACATCAAACTGCTCTAGGAGATAGAGATAGGAGATTATTTGATAGATTTTGACCGTCACGTGATCGTTGCAGGACATCCGGCACGGCCTCTGCTAAAGTGAGGCTGTCGCAGGACAGTGCTTTCTTAGAACCCTCCCCAATACTTGCCCACCCGGGCTGGGAGATGTTCTTTGCACAAGTCCGAAGGACCCGATCAGCCACGATGAGCTGAACTTCCGGTTGATGAACACCTGAACGGGTGCTGCCCGTTCCCGTCATCCCAAAACCATCCCTTTCGCCGCCGGGGCGCAACCCGTGCCGGTGGCGAGACATTGCGTTGACCTGCGGCCCTCGAGGTCGGTGGTCGCGTGATGCTTTATCAACCGAAAACAAAAACTCTCCGCTCACCCGGAGTTTATGCTCAAATGAAGAAGTCCTACCTGCAGCTCATCCTCAGCCTCGGCGTGCTCGCCGCCCCTTTCGCCGTCTCGGCAAAGACCAACGAGCAGGCCTACGTCGAATCCTTCAAGGGTCGTACTGACATCCCGGTGCCGGTCGCGGTCGTTAAGCCCGCGGTCAACGCCTTCTATGTCGGCAAGACCGTCAAGCTCCAGTTCGTCGTCGACGCGAACGGTGTGGTGTCGGACATCACCCCGGTCTCCAAGGCGTCCCCGGAGCTCATCGAGGCCCTCACCGTCGCCCTTGCGCAGTGGAAGTTCGCTCCCGCGCGCACGGCTGATGGCAAGGCTGTCTCGATGAAGGTCTCGGTCCCCTTCCGCATCGCGGAGGGTTCGACCCTGGCCATGAACTGATCCGTTCAGTTCATTTCAGCTAACCAAGAAACCAACCAAGGCCGCCCTTCTCACGAGGGGTGGCCTTGTCATTTCCGCCCGCCGGTTGACGGCGCTGACGTCGTTCTCGTTCTCTTAATCGTTCTCATTCTCGAGCCCGGGTTCGAAATTCGCGGTTCGATCACTCGCTTCAGACCGAGAACGAGAAAGATAACGAAGAACGAGAACGAGCCAATCAGCCCGCCGGAAACCACTCACGGGGGTTGCGTCTTGTCGCTCATTTCCGCCCGCCGGTTGACGCGTCGGCCCCCGCGTATCACGGTGCGCCGTGCTTTCCGACGCGTTCAGCGGACTGCAAACCCTCCTCCTGCCCGATCGCTGGCAGGCCGCCGCCATCATGGCCCTCAAGGCCGGGCGCGATGTGGTCATCGATGCCCCGACGGGAGCCGGCAAGACCTACGTCTTTGAGCGCTGGGCCGAGCAGACCAACTTCGCGCGCCGTGCGCTCTTCACCGTCCCGACCCGGGCCCTCGCCAACGACAAGTACGCCGAGTGGCGCCAGCGCGGCTGGCGCGTCGGCATCATCACCGGTGACGTCACCATCGACCCCGGCGCCCCGCTCGTCGTCGCCACCCTTGAGGCCGTCCAGGGTGGCCTCGCCGCCCAGGCCCAAAGTCACCCAACCGGTCACAAGATGCCGGATGCACCCGCACGGTTTCAGCTGCTGGTAGTCGATGAGTACCACTGGCTGGCGGATCCGCACCGGGGCAATCACTACGAGGGGGCGCTGCTCGCGCTCGATCCGTCCGTGCAGTTGCTGCTGCTGTCGGGGGCGGTGGGGAATCCTGAGGAGGTCGCGAGCTGGCTGCGGCGGCTTGGCCGCGCCGTCGAGGTCGTGCAGACCTCGGTGCGCCCGGTGCCGCTCGAGGAGGTCGAGGCCGACGATCTCGTCGCGGGACTCCCGCGCACGATCGAAGGCTTCTGGTCGCGCCGCGTGGCCGGCGCGCTGCGCGAAGGGCTCGGTCCGGTGCTGGTCTTTGCCCCGCATCGTCAGGATGCCGAGCGCCTCGCCCGGCAGTTTGCGCGCGAACTCCCGCTGGCCGAGCCCCTGACCCTCACCGCCGAACAGGAGGTTCTCGCCGGTCCGACCCTGGCCAAGCTCCTGCGGCAGCGCGTGGCCTACCATCACAGCGGCCTGACGTATGGTCAGCGGGCGGGTCTGATCGAGCCGCTGGCCAAGGCCGGACAACTGCGCTCCGTCGTCGCCACGCTGGGCCTGAGCGCCGGCATCAATTTCTCGCTGCGCTCCGTCATGATCACGGCGGCCTTCTACCGGCAGGGTGCGCTCGAGCACGAGATCGCGCCGCACGAACTGCTGCAGATGATCGGTCGCGCCGGGCGCCGCGGACTGGACGAGATCGGCTACGTGCTCGTCAGCGCCTCGACCCCGCGCGTGCGCCGGGCCGCCCAGCAGCGCCTGAAACGCGCGGCTCCGCCACCGTGGGCCGTCCTCTTGCGTGGCCTGAAGCCGGGTGATTCCGCCCGCGAGGCCGTGGTCGCAGGCGTTCGCCGGTTCTTCACCGAGACTCCGCTCTCGGCGGGAGATGAGCGCACGTCGACGCTCGATGCCGCGTCGCTCCCGTGTCACCAGCGCACCGATACCGGCCGCGCCCGCCTGGTGCGCCGGGAAAAGAATCCGTTTCCCGCCTGTGCGACCTGCGCGCACCGCGCCGCGTGTCTCGCGCTCTCGCCCCAGCCGACGCTCCTCTGGCAGCTCCAGCGGGCCGGTGTGCTCGATCGCGACCTGCGCCTGACCGCGCGCGGGGCGATCGCTGGCGCCTTTCTCGGTCCTGAGGGGCTGGCGCTCGCCGTGGCGTTGGAGGACCGGCGCTACCCGCTCGAGGCGCTGGTCTTCGACTGCGCGAATCTTTTTGGCACCGATCGCTTCACCGGCACCAACCCGCGCCGCCTCGGCCGGCTGGCGGCGGTGTGTGAAAAGGCCTTTCACCGCCTCACGATCGAGGGCTACCTTGAGGAGGGTCTGCCACCGCAGTACGGCTACGGCGCGAGCGAAGTCGTGCAGGCCCTGGTGGAAAAGACGGCGCGGGCCGGCGCCATCCTGACCGACATCGAGAACGCCGGCCGCGGTGACATCGACCGGCTCATGACCGAGTGGCGCAGCCTGCTGCGTCAGATCGTGTCCGCCCCGCCGCTCGCGGTCGACGCCGGCTTGCCGCCGCTGCTCGTGGAGCGCTGGAACGATTTTCGCGCGCTCTGCCGGACGCAGCTCGGCGACGCCAAGGCCGATGCGCTCCCGACCCTGCCTCCGCTCACGGCCGACCAGCGCCGGCCGGTCCAGCACCGCTTTTTCAAGAGCGGGTCCGCGACTCAGGCCAGCAGACCGGCTATCACGGCCGTGGCGCCCATCGCGAAGGTCAGGGCGAAGGTGTAGCACGCGCCGGCGAAGGTGCCCTTGACGAAGATGCGCAGCCGCGATCCGCCAAACACGCGGCGCAGGGTCGCATAGAAATAATAGAAAATGTAGGCCGTGGCCGCCAGGCCGGAGAGGTCGGCCAGCGACTCCGACCAGAGCCCGATCAACTTCACCCAGCCATAGGCCACCATCCACCACAGGAACACGAAGGTGTGCAGGTGCACCGAGAGGATGAGGTGCTGGAGGTAGCGCAATCCGCCGCGCCGGTAGAGCAGGCGCGTGATGAGGGCGAAGATCGGCAGGCAGGCGAGGAGGGTCTTGGGCAGCGCCCGGAGAAATGCGTTCCAGAAGAGCCCGGGGTCCTGAATGAACTGCCCCACACGATCTTCGATCATCCGTTCGGTGGTTCCGGGCTCGGAACGGGACGCGGATCCGTTCGCCGAGATCCCGTTCTCCAGGAGTTCGGCGCGATCCTGGTCATCGAGCACGATCGCCCCGTTTGCGGCATCATGCGGCGGGATGAGCAGGAAAAAGAGCACGCTGACAACGAGGTAGAAACGCAGCGGGGGAACGTGACGGGCGCGTTTGCCGTCGTTGAACTCCTTCGTCATGACCCCGGGCCGGAAAAGGAGGTTGTAGAACCCGCGGAAGAAGCTGCCGTCGACGTGGAACCACGTCTCGAGCGCCTCGTGGACGACATGCCCGAACGACTGGTGAAAATCGAAATCCTTCTGGCCGCAGGCGGAGCAGTAGCGCCCCTTGAGCTCGGCTTCGCAATTCTGGCAATGCGTGCGGATCGGGTGGTCGTGGTCGCTGGACACGCCTGGACTGAAGCAGGAACCGGCCGCAAAGAAAAGCGCCGCGCGGGTGAGGCGCGGCGCAGAGAAGGAGCGGGGTGTCCTCGGGAGCGCGGGCTGGCCCGCATGGTCGCGGATCGACGTAGGGGCGCGCCTCGTGCGCGCCCTCCGAACCGGGCGTGGTCAAGCCACGCCCCTACAAGAACAGCGGGCTCGCCGTGCTCACTCGCCAGTGAACCAGATCAGCGCTGGCGCTCGGTTGCGTTCTTCCGGACCACGATGTCGCCGTTCATGGTGGCGATCTGGATGTCGGCGCCGCCGCCGTTGAGCGTGCCGCTGACGACCTTGCCGCCGGCCATGGCGGGGATTTGCGGGATGCGGGGCGGACGGGGAGCCCGAGGCGCGGCGGCGGGCTTGCCGTCGCGGTTGGCGCGCTCGGCATTGGCCTTGTCGGCTTCCATGGCGATCTTGACCTCGACCGCCACCTGGCGGGCGGCTTCCGCCACTTCGCGGGCGACCTCGCCGGCGAGACGGGCGGCTTCGCTCATGGCCTTGGGGTCGGTGGGCATGGCCTCGCTCTTGGTGATGAGTTCGGTGTCGCTGAAATCGGTGAGGATCGAACCGTTTTGGGTGCGGATGCGGACGTTGGCCTTGGTGTCGGAGGGAAGGCGCAGGGCGATCTCGCCGTTCATCGATGTGAAGGAAAGCGGCTTGCCGGAGGGCAGGGTCGCGAAGGAGGCCGTGATCTCGCCGTTCATCGTCTCGACCAGCGCGCCGCCACCAAGACCGGTGAGTTCGATCTCGCCGTTCATGTTCTTGACCTCCACATCGCCGGAAACGTCTTGGACTTCAATGTCACCGCCCCAGCCGGTCGTGACGTCGAGGGCGGTGTTGCGCGGGACCACGATCTCGAAGTCCGCGTTGTCGGAGCCGGCATGGGCGCCGCTGCCGTAGTTGAGTTCGATCACGTTGTCCTTCTCCGTCATGGCGAAGCTGGAGGCGGTGCTGATCACGCGCAGGCCGTCGCGGCGGGTCGCGGTGCGGCCCTCGGGCTGGGCGGAGGAGGTGACGGTGACCGTGTCGACGTCACCGCCCTTGATGTTAAGGTCGCCGCGGCTGACGTAGACGCGGAGCAGGCCGGGCTTGCTCGGGTCGGAGAACTTGATGGTGGCGGTCGTCTCCTCCGCCGCGTGGAGGGCGGCAGCGAGGAGCGGGAGCGCGATGAGGAGACGAAGAGAGCGGATGTTCATGACAGACAGGAATAGTAATCCAGACGGAGGTTTCAGTTGAGGTTGTTTGGTTCGTAAAGGGAGGTGGCTCGTCAGAGCTGGGCGAGGGCGCGCTGGGCGGCCTGGCGGACGGCTTCGTCGATCGTGGTCGAGCGGAGCATGCCTTCGAGGACCGGCGCTGCGGCGCGGTCGCGGGTGGCCGCGAAGAAGTCGATCATCGCGACCTGGACGAGCGGGGAGTTCTCGCGCGGGAGGGCGGCGAGGACGCCGGCGCGGACCGGGTCGAGATTGGCGTGGGCGTAGAGCTCCTCGAGGGCGCTCAGGCGGACATTGGTGCTGGGATCGAAGGCGAGGGTCTGGAGCAGGCGGGCGAGGGCGGCCTCGTTGGTCTCGCCCTGGTCGACCGCGGCGAGCACGCCTTGGAGGCGGGTGTTGGCCGACTGCTGCTGGAGCGAGTAGGTCACAAGCTGGCTCATCGACTCCACCTTGCTGCGGAGATCGGCGAGTTCCTTCTGCGTGGCGGGATCCGGCGTGGCGGCCACGACCGTCGGCGCCTCGGTCCGGAGAAAACGTGCGCCGATCGCGAGTCCGGCGACGGCGAGGGCGAGGGTGAAGGCGGCCTGGAGCGCGGGGCGGGCCGGCAGGAGCGAGGCGAAGAAGGCGTCGATCCGGCTGCGGGCGAGCGCGAACGGGCTGGGCGCGTCGGCCTCGCGCTGGAACTCGTCCAGCATGGTGTAGAAGTTGGCGCGCAGGCGCGGGCTGGGCGCCTCGGAGGGGAGGCGCTCGAGCTTGAGCAGCACTTCCTGCAGGCCGGCCCATTCCCGCTGGCAGGTGAGGCAGGTCTTGAGGTGGGCGCGCACCTCGGCCGACTCGGCGGCGGCGAGGGTGCCGGCCTGGTGTTCGACGAAGGATTCCTGGATGCGTTGGCAATTCATGACGGGAGAGGGACGAGGGTCAGACGGTGCGCTCCTTGCGGAGGCGGAAAAAACTGTCGCGGAGGGCGCCGAGGGCGCGGTGCACGCGGACCTTCACGGCGCCGACATTGCAGTCGAGCAGCCGGGCGATCTCATCGTGACGGAGGTTCTGAAAACGGTGGAGCGTGAGGATCTCGCGCTGGTCGTGGGACAGGTCGGCGAGCGCGGCGCGCATCATCGCGAGGTCATCCGACTGGGCGGCGCGTTCCGCGGCGTGGGGCTCGTCGCTGGCAAGGTCGTGCAGATCGGTCGGATCGGTCGGGACCGGGGTGGAAGCGTGCTTGCGGAAGTGATCGGCGGCGACCTTGCGGGCGAGGTGGTAGATCCAGGCGGAGAACTTGCCCTCGTCGCGGTAGGTGTGCCGGTACTTGAGGATCCGGTAGAACACCAGTTGCACGAGGTCCTCGCTCACCGTCCGGTTGCCCGTGAGGCGGACGAAGAACCCGTAGATCGGCCCATGATGGCGTTCGAACAGATCGCCGAGCCGGGCGATTTCGCCGGCGCGGACCGCAATCATCAGTTCGTGGTCGGTGGGAGTGTCCACGTTGCTAGCCACGGCGGAGTCAACCATGGCGGCAGGCGGTTGGACATTGATTTCTGGTGCGACGGCGATCACGGCGATTCAGGTGCATGAGGTCTGGACGCAGGGGATAACCGGACCGGTGCGAAAAGGTTACTGAGAGATTTTGCCATATTGCGTAAAATCTGCATGTTCTGCGCGAACCCCCAATCACCCTATGAATCGTCGTTCCTTCCTCGTTAAGTCCTCCGTCGCCGTCTCCGCCGGCCTGCTTTCCCGCTCGCTCCTCCGGGCCCAGACGCCCCCGGCCGCCCCCGCAGGCGGCCCGCCGGCCCCGGCGCCCTACCAGACGACCTTCACCCCGCTTCGCCGGAATGTCGGCCTGTTCACGGGTCGCGGCGGCACCATTGGCTGGCTGGCCAACAGCACGGCTTTGGCCGCGGTCGACACGCAGTTTCCTGATGCGGCCCAACGTTTTCTGGATGAATTTCCCAACCGCGGTGGCCGTCAGTTCGATCTGCTGATCAACTCACACCACCACGGTGACCATGTTGGCGGCAACCCGGTCTTCCGTCCGGTCACCAAGTCGATCGTCGCCCACGCCAATGTGCCCGACCTGATGAAGGCGGCCGGCGCCCGCGCCAACCCGCCCCAGACCAACTTCGTCCTGCCCGACGCGACCTTCACCGACACCTGGCGCAAGGAGCTGGGCGATGAGATCGTCTCGGCCAAGTACTACGGCGCGGCGCACACCAAGGGCGACATCGTCGTCACCTTCGAGCGCGCCAACGTCGTCCACATGGGCGACCTGATGTTCAACCGCGTCTATCCGGTCATGGATCGTCCGGGCGGCGCGAGCACCAAGGGCTGGATCTCCGTCATGGAAAAGGCCGTGGCCGACCACGATGCCGACACGATCTACATCGCCGGCCACAGCGCGGCCAACAACCCGCAGTTCACGGTCAAATGCACGCGCGCCGACCTGCTGGTCTTCCGCGACTACCTCGCTGCCATGCTCGCGCACGTCGAGAAGGAGATCAAAGCCGGCAAGACCAAGGAAGAGATTGTGGTCCTGCAAAATCTCCCTGGCTTCACCGATTTCCACGTCGAGCGCGGCAGCCGCCTCCCGGGCAATCTCGGGGCGACGTACGACGAGCTCACCACGCCGAGCGCCTGAGCCCGTCCGACCGATTCTGAAAAAGCAAAAGGCGCCCCGCAGTCGCGGAGCGCCTTTTTTGTTCGATGTAGCCGGGCTCGCTGAGCCCGGAGATCGAGGTGGAGCGGCTTGCCCTCAAGACGCTGGGTTGAAAAACCTCAATCCAACGCGTTGAGGGCAACGCGTTCCACCTTGCTGAACGTCAGCGATTAATTCGTCGCAACCGCCGCCTTCGTCCGGCGGTTCTCCGGCGGCAGCGTCTCGCGCAGTTCGTTGGGCTGGCCGGGGCCGCGCTTCTTCAGCACGAAGGCATCGTAGAGTTGGCCGATGGCGGTGCGGGCCTCGTAGTGAATCTCGTCGCCGCTGACCGTGATGACCTGGAAGAGCTGCGTGTCCTCCGCGGTGCGCACGAAGTCCTCGTTGGTGATGTTGTACATCTTGGGTCCGCTGACCGAGACCACGTACACCGTGCCGACCGCGGGATCGTAGGTCTTCAGGCCGGTCGGGACGTTGTCGGTGCCGACGCGATCCGAGAGGTCGCCGCCGCGGGCGTAGGTGTGGTCGTGACCCGTGAGCACGAGGTCGACCTTGAACTCATCGAGCACCGGCTGCCACAGCTCGCGCAGCCGCGGATTGTCGCGGCCGTTGGCAGGCGAAACGATCGGGTGGTGGAAGGTGACCACCGTCCAACGCTGGGGATTGTTCGCGAGTACGCCGCGCAGCCACGCGACCTGCTTTTCCTGCTGCTCGTTCGAGTTGAGCGAGATGATGCGGGCGCCTTGGTAATCGAGGTAGTAGACGGATTCCTTCAGGCCGTCGGGTCCGTTCTCAGGGAGCGTGAACTGCGGCCGCCAATGCAGGCTGATCGACCGCACGCCGGGCTGGGCCATGCGGTCCTTGAGCAGGTTGGCCGGCTGCTTGCCGAGCGCCTCGGCGATGGAAAAGCCGGTCACGGTGGCGAACGCCGCATCGGCGGCCGTGATCTGCGTCGCGTCATCAACCGACACCTTTGTTTCGGCGCCAGCCGCCTTGACCGTCCACTCCTCGCCGATCTTCTCGCCCTTCGCGTCGCGGAGCGGGCGTGACTGGGCCAGCGTGACCGGGACCGTGCTGCCATCCTTGCGCGTCCAGATGCGCTCGGTCTCGGGGCCGGCGCCGAGGTTGGCGTACTCGTGATTGCCGGGCGTGACGACGGCGGGAATCATCCCGTTCACCCACGCGGGTGAGCCATGCCACTCGCCCCACTCGGCGTCGCGGTTGGCGCGGTTGATCAAATCACCGGCGTGCAGCGTGAACGCCGCGCGCGGTGCGGTGCGGACGGCCTCGCGGAAGACGCGCGACCAGTGGGTCTTGATGTCGTTCTGCGCATCGCCGAAGTAAACGAAGCTGAACGGCTTCGCCTCGCGGCTGGCCGTGCGGAACTGAAACCATTCGCTCCAGTTGGCGCCGTCGCCGACGCGATAGGCGTAGAGCGTGTCCGGCTGGAGATCGGTGAACTCAACGCTGTGGTAGTGGGCGGAGCCGAGGTCGCTGTCGAAGGCGCGGGTCTGCGCCGGCAGCTTGCGCGGTTCGGCCTTGAGCGGCTCCGACGTCGCGAGCGTCAGCTCGGCCAGTGAGGAGAGCACGCTGGTGTCGGTGCGCCACGTGACGGCCTGTGACGTCGCGGGATCGCCCGCCCAGGTGAGGATAACGCGGTCCGGCAGCGGTCGCGGCGCGTGGGCCGCCTTTTCCGGATAGGGCTTGGGCGTGTGGATGGCGTCTTCATGGGCAAATGCCGGGAGCGCCAGGGCGAACGCGAGGAGGAGACAACGAACAGATTTCATGGAGCAGGAATAGGCGGTGGAGTTCAGCATCAGCCTACAGGCTTCAGGTTACGTTTGGATGGCTCCCGCATGCCGGTTTGGCGAAGATGCGCGCCGGGAGCCATCGGGTCGGAAATAAAAAGGCCCGGATCACCCCTGGAGGTAATCCGGGCCGGTTGGCCGGACAGCGGACCGCTTCTGGTCCAGCGCCTACTGTTTGATCAGCGTAAAGGAGTCACGCACGGCCGCCTTGCCGTCGATGAAGGTGAGGTCGAGCCGAAGCGCGTCCACGTCGATGACCACGGATCCGATTTCGTTGAGCGACACGAGCATGGCCGGGTGGTTGAGCGGCACCGGCTTGCTGCTCGCGTGACCCGAGCTGCCGGCGACAATGGAAACCTCGCCGGAGTGGGGCGTGCGCTGGCGATTCTTGCGGTACACGCCGCCGCCCTGCGCCCGGCCGTCGCCACCCTGCTTGATGTGCACGGTGGCATTGAAGGTGTCGCTCTTGCCGTAGTGGCCGTCGATCAGTGGTGAGCGCTCGTAAACGTGCGAGTGGCCGGTGAGGACAAGGTCCACGTCGCCCTGCTCAAGAATAGGCAGGAAGATCCGACGCATGTCG
Organism: Opitutaceae bacterium; assembly: GCA_036401075.1. GTDB lineage: Bacteria > Verrucomicrobiota > Verrucomicrobiia > Opitutales > Opitutaceae > CAMAXB01. Next base: position 67,455 of record DASWVY010000008.1, on the reverse strand, counting down.
TTCATGCGCCCGCCGCTGTCGTCATCCTTGTCCGAGTCGTGGGTGCCCTTGGTGTAGGTCGGGTGATGAAAGAAGGCGATGATCCAGTCGCGCTGCGTGGCCGCGAGGTCGGCCTTGAGCCACTGGGCCATGGCTCCATCCGCCGAGCGGTCCGAGTCGTGGGAATCCAGGCAGATGAAGTGAATGTTGGCGTAGTCGAAGGAGTAATACGCCTCCGTGCCGGACGGGACGCCGCCGGCCTGGCCACGGGTGGGCAGGGTGAAGATGTCGTAGTACACGCCGGACTGCGTGATCGAGTTGGCCGTCCCGGCGTCGTGGTTGCCAAGGGCGGGCCAGAGTGGTGAGGTGCGGAGCGTCTCGCGGTACATGTCGAACACCGCGCCCTGGTACTCGGCATCGGTGCCGGAGTTGTAGGCGTTATCGCCGAGCATCAGCCAGAGATCGGTGGAACGGTCCTTGTTGAAGGCGTGATAGGCATCGCGGACGTCGATCTGATCCTGGTCGCGCGTGCCCGGATCGCCCAGCACCCAGACGCGCGTCGGCTGGCTCGGACCGGGAATCGGTGGCGTCACAAACGAGTACACCGCGCCGCGGGCGCCGGGATCGGCCTTGCCCGGCTCGGGCGGCGGGGTGGCGGCGACCCGGTAATAATAGCGCGTGCCGGGCTTGAGCCCCGCCAGCTGGACCACGTGCTCCGTCACCAGCCCGCGCGCGGTGCTGCGTTCCGTCAGGGCGTCCTTCTCCGTGCCATACCGGACCACCGATTCCTCGGCGACATCCGTGCGCCAGCGGATGACCATGCTTTCGGGCGTGGCCTGCTGCAGGTAGGGCCCGCGCACGACGGTCACATTGGCCTGGAGGCAGGGAACCGTTAACGTGAGACAGGCGAGGGCGATGAGGTGGCGTGGAGTCATGGAGAAAATCAGGTGGAAGGCGGGATGAGTTGAACCAGTTCGGTGGCAAGGCGGAGGGAGTCAGGGGAAGATTGGAGCCAAGCGGGCAGGCGGCGCAGTTCGGCAAGGGCATCCGCGTAGGCCGCGCGTGCCTCGTCGGGCCGGCCGGCAGCGGCAAGGATGTCGCCGCGCCGGCGCAACCACGGGGCCTTGCTCTCCGCCGCGGCGGTCAGCGCCGCGACGCGGGCCAGGGCGGCATCGTACCGCGCGATGCTCAGCTCGATCGCGATCGCGCGCTCGAGGAGGCCGATGACCGGACCCACCGTGGCCAGGCCCTGATCGAGACCCGCAAGGAGCTCATCAGGCGCGAGCGGCAGGCGGGCGCGTTCCAGGAAAAGTTCGGGCGGCGGCGTGGCCAGCTGTGCGAGGGCGCGATCGTAGTCGAGCCGGGCAGCGGCGGCGTCGCCCGCCTGGGCCGAGGCGCGGCCGCGCAGCACGAGCGTCTCGGCGTCATCCGGTCGTTGCGCAAGAACGCGCGTCAACGCCTCTCGGGCTTCCGCCGGCCGCCCGGCGCCAAGGTGGAGTCGGGCCCAACTGGCCGCGAGTTCGGGCAGGGCTGGATCGAGCCGGGTGGCGGCGCGGAGATCGCGCTCGGCTGCATCCCATTCACCATGCTCGATCGCGATGTCGGCGCGGCGCACCAGCAGCAGCGGCTGATCCGGCAGGGTGGCGATCAGGGCCTCCAACTCGGCCAGGCGGGCCACGCTCTCCTCATGCGCGGAGGCGGGGAGCAGCAGCGCGAGGCTGGTGCCCAGGATGCGGAGGCGATGGCCCATGCGGAGGCGTTGTCGGGTGTCCCGCTTGTCGCGGGACCGAAATCGGGTGGGGTAGGGAAAGCCCGGCGCGGAGATCCGCGCCGGGCGGTGAACAAGAAAGCGGGCTTAGAAGCTGTAGCTCGCACCCGCCGTCAGCCGGTAGGTGTAGAACGTCGAGTCCTCGGGATTGAACGAGAAACCCTGATAGGAAATCTGGGGGCGCTCGGTGAGGTTGTCGATGTTCATGAAGACCTTCAGCTTGTCCGAAACCTCGTAGCTGGTCTCGAGATCCACGTTTTCGGAGGCGCCATAAATGTCGTCGAACGTGTAGTCGACATCCAGGCCCTCGAGGTACTCGGAGCGGTAGGTGTAGCTGATCTTCGCCTTGAACCGGCCGATGGCGTACTCCAGCGACGAATTGAAGATGTAGTCAGAAAAACCGTACGTCGGCAGCTTCTCCGCGAGGCGGCCAGGATACTTGCCGTCGCTCTCCGTGAACGTCGCGCTGACATCCACGCTGAAGCCGTCGAAGGGCTTGGGCAGGAAGAAGAGGCTCTGGCGGGCGATCAGCTCGACGCCGTAGTTCTCCGCGCCGAGCGCGTTCTGGGGCTTGGTCACGCTGTAGACCGTGGGCACGCCGTCCTCGTCGATCGTCTCGTTCGTGGTCGCGTCGTAGTAGAAGCCCTTGATGTCCTTGTAGAAGAAGCCGACCGAGTAGAGGCCGCCGCGGTCCGTGTAGTACTCGAGCTGTGCGTCGAAGTTGTTCGCGAGGCTGGGCTCGAGGTCCGGATTGCCGTCGGCGATCGTGTTCGTCTCGGGCGTGACCTGACGGCCGCGGATGAGGTCATCGAGGTCGGGCTTGCCGTAGCTGCGGTTGTAGCTGGCGCGGAGGATCAGGTTCTCCTTGAGCTCGTGCCGCAGGTGGATGCCGGGGAGCCAGACGGTGTAGTCACGCTCGCGCGAGACGCGGTTGGCGCTGGCCGGGCGTGAGCCGGCGGCGGGCACGAATTCGTAGACGTTGGTCTCGAGGTTGATGTTCTCGGCGCGCACGCCCGTGATCAGGCTGGTGCGACCGCGAGTAACCGTGCCCATGACGTAAGCGGCGTTCGTCGTCTCCGTCGTCTCGAAGTCGTTGAACGTCTGGTTGCGAAAGGCGTCGGCCGCCTGGAGCGTGAAGAGTTCGGGCCGGCTCTTGAGCAGCGCGACCACCTTGTTCATGTCGGGCTCAAGCGTCATCTCGACCCCATTGGAGACGCGGTTGCTGCGGCGCAGGATGTCGGCGTACGGCATGCCGCTCGCGTTGGAGCCAGTCTGGTAGACGAAGCTCGACTGGTCCTGCGTGCGGTCGCTGACGTAGGTCTTCACGCCGCCCTTGAGTGAACCGGAGAGCTCGGAGCCGGAGAACTGCTTCTCGAGGTCAACCTTACCCGTGTAGACGGACTCCACGTAGTCAACCGGTGCGACGGTGAGGTCGCCGCGGGTGATGGCGGAGACATCGTAGGGGCTCTTGCCGTTGAGGATGGTGTAGACCGGCTGCGACGGGTTGGTGCGATCGTAGGCCACCTGGAAGCCCGTGTTGCGCACGGAATAGCTGTAGGTGTTCTCCACGTTGCGCTCGTTGTCACCGTAGTAGGCGTCGTAGCTGAGCTTGATCGTATCCATCTGGATCACGCCGCCCGCATTGAGTGACGTCAGGTGCGTGAGGGTGTCGCTGATGCGATTCTGGTAGCGGCGCTCGTTGTTCGTCAGGCGGCCGGTTCCGGTCCGGTCCGTCGCGTTGAGCACATTGGCGGCCCCGCCGCTCGTCACGATGTAGATGCGCTCCTCGGGCTTCTCGCCGAACGTGTCGGTGTAGCTGTAGCCCGGACGGAAATAGATGCTCGCGCGGTCGCTCAGGCGGTAGTCGATCGAGCCGCTGAAGCCCATCGACTTGGTGGAGCGGAAGTTCGTCTGGACCGTGCCGTTGCTGTGGAAGTAGACCGGCTCGGTCAGGCCGAGGTCGGGCCGCTGCGCTGGCGTGAGGAAGAAATAGTCCATGTCGTGGTTGTCGTAACCACGGGACGTGTCGTAGGCCGACAGCGTGAACGTCACGCCAAGGTTGCGCTCCTGCCCGCCGATGCTGAAGAGGTCGCTGAACATGAAGGCGGTGTCGTAGCCGAGGTCCTGGTCGAAGTCGTAGTAGACTCCGGAGGTCGTCAGGCTCATCGCGCGACCGTCGCGCTCGAAGGGCGAGCGGCTGATCACGTTGATGATGCCGCCGATCGCATCGCCGTCGCGGTCCGGCGTCGGGGCCTTGATGACCTCGATGTTGCTCACGCCGTCGGCCACAAGCTGGCTGGTGGCGAAGCCGCGGTTGTTGCTCGAGGTCGGCGTGCGGTTGCCGTCGATCTGGAACGAATTGTACTTCGACTCGAGGCCGCGGATGTTGACGCCGTTCGGCGTGCCGTCCTCGCCCTCGTTCACGCTCAGGCCGGGCAGGCGCTGCAGTGCGTAGCCGATGTTGCCGTTCGCCATCTGGCCGAAGGTTTCCTCGGAGACGATGTTCACGATGCCGGCCGCGGTCTTCTGCTGGTTGATCGCGAGGGCCTGGCCGCGCGCGGTGGCAGCGACGGTCACCGCCTCCATCTCCAGCACGGTGCTCTTCAGCGAGGCATTGACGGTCTGGATCCCGTCACCGGTGATCGTCACCGTTTCAACATAGGGATCGAGGCCGACATAGTCGACTTCGAGGCGGTGGGTGCCGGCTGGGAGGCCGGGCAGCGTGTAGCGGCCCTCGGCGTTGGTCGTCCCGCGGATCGTCGTGGTGGCGATCCAGACAATCGCGCCTTGGAGTGATTTGCCGGTCGCCGCGTCGGAGACACGGCCGGTGAGCGTGCCGGTGGCGACCTGCGCGTGCAGGGCGACCGGCGGAAGAGCGGTGAGTGCAAGGACGGCGAGGGGCGCTCGCCGGGCCAGCACAAGGATAACGGAGGCCAGTTTCATGGTTGGTTTGGTCGGTGGCTGCGCCGCGCCCGCCCACGTGGCGAAATGCGGATCGCATCCAAGCGACTACCTTCGCAGAGCAATGTGACGCTCCCATGAAGACCGCGTTGCGGCGCGGTGACTATGCGGTGAACTTCTGCGGAGTGCCCGGCGTCGAGGCTGGAAGCAATCGATCCAATCCAGAGGTCGCGCAGAGACGCGAAGCCGCAGAGAAGACCGCCTGAAGAAGAGATCCCGTTTTAAACCTCTGCGGCTCTGCGCCTCTGCGCGACCTCCGTGAATTCCGGTTCCGATCCTGCGACTTGAGGGGGAATAAGCGCGCTTGGCGGGCAAGTCGCAGATCAGGCGCGCGCCTGAATCCGCCGGAGATTGTCGCAGACGATGGCCGCAGCGACGCCGGCGTTGAGCGACTCGGCTCCGCCGATGCGGGGAATGGTGACGAGTCGGCTGACCCGCGCGCGCACCGGCGCGGTCAGGCCGCGGCCCTCGCTGCCGATCACGATGACGGCATCCCGCAGCGCAGGGAGAGTGTGCACGTCATCTCCCCCGAGATCGCAGCCCAGCACCGGGACGGCGAGGCCGGCCAGCGCAGGCTCCAGCGCAACCGTGATCGTACGCACGCGGCTGAACGACCCCATGCTCGCGTTGATGACCTTCTGGGAAAACAGATCGGCGCAATCGGGCGAGAGCAGCACGCGGTCGAGCCCGAACCAGTCGGCGATGCGCAGCAGTGTGCCGACGTTGCCGGCGTCCTGCACGCCATCCAGCGCGAGGGTCAGGCCGCGGTTGAGTTCACCGGAGGCAAGCACGGCCCGGTCGATCCGGCCCACGGCGAGCACGGGTGACGGAGTGGGGAAGTGGCTGATGCGTTCCATCTCCGCCGGAGAAACCGTCCGCACGCGCGAGTCCTGGCGCGGTCCCTGCCAGTCGTCGGTGACGTAGAGTTCCAGCAGCGGGGCATCCGCGGCGAGCAGTTCGGCCACGACCTTGACGCCTTCGACCACGTAGACGCCGGCGGCTTCGCGCGCTTTCTTTTCCTGGAGCGAGCGCAGGCGGGAAATGTCGGCCTTGGTCAACGGCATGACGCCAGACAAGGCGCGCGCCGCGCGCTTGGCAAAGCCAACCTGCGGCACGGATTTGTCACGCAAACGCCATCTACGTCACGCCCATGTGTCCGCCGCGTTAAGATCCGGTGGCGCCGGCGGTGGTGCGTTGACGGTTGTTTTGCGGACTCCGCAGCGTGGCCACCGACTTACTTCCTCCCGCTTATGAACTCCCTGCTTCGCTCGTTGTTACTTCTGGGTGCCGTTCTCGCAACGGCGCTTTCCGCGCAAACCGGCGACACCGCCCTCGTGACCGGGCGCGTGTCCGATGGCGCGACCCGCCTCTCGCTCGGCGGCGCGAAGATCACCGTGATCGGATCGACGCTCGAGACCTACACCGGCTCGGACGGTTCCTACGTGCTCGCCAATGTCCCGGCCGGCACGCAGACGCTGGAGATCAGCTACGTGGGTTACCCGACCGAGCGGCAGACCGTGACGATCGGCGCCGGCTCGTCGGTGCGGGTCGATGCCACTTTCGGCGGTGACGCAATCCAGATGGAGCGCTTTGTGATCGAGGGCTCGGCGGTCGGCTCGGCCCGCGCGATCAACCAGCAGCGCGCGGCGGATACGCTGACCAACATTGTGGCGGCTGACGAGATCGGGCGCTTTCCCGACCAGAACGCCGCCGAGTCGCTCCAGCGTCTCCCGGGCGTCTCGCTCTATCGCGACCAGGGTGAGGGCCGGTTTGTGAATCTCCGCGGCCTGAATTACATCTACACCTCGGTGACGCTCAACGGCGCCAAGATGGCCAGCCCCGAGGTCGGCGGCCGGTTCATCGCGCTCGACGTCGTCCCGGCGGATACGCTGGCAACGCTGACCGTGACCAAGGTTCCGACGCCCGACATGGACGGCGAGGGACTCGGTGGCGTGGTCGACATCAAGACCAAGAGCGCGCTCGATGCGAGCGGCGCCAACGCCTCGTTCAGCGCCCAGACCATCCACAGCGCCCTGCGTGACGCCTACGGCTACAAGGTCAACGGTTCCGTCTCCAACGCCTTCGGCGAGGGCGACCGCAAGCTCGGCCTGCTGCTCGGCTTCACCTGGCAGGAGCGCAAGTTTGGTTCCCACAACTACGAGATCGACGATGGCTGGACCGAGCGTACGCCCCCAGGCGGCACGCAGCCCGTCTACTTCCTTCAGGACGTGGCCTTCCGCGACTACGTGATCGACCGCGAGCGCACGGGCCTGAACGCCGCGATCGACTTCAAGCCCGACGCCTTCACCCATTACTCGTTCAAGGCCGTCTACAACCGCTTCACCGACACCGAGGACCGCCACGTGTCCTTCGTCCCCTTCCTCGAAGGCACGGTCAGCGCGCTTGACGCCGGCTCCGCCACGGTGACCTCGATGCGCCGCGCCCGTCGCGATGTCCGCCACCGCGCCAAGGACCAGACGCTCACCGGCCTCGAGTTCAGCGGCGAGAAGCAGGTCGGCGCCTGGACGTTCGATGGCCGCGCCGCCTGGTCGCGCGGTCGTGAAGACAAGCCCGAGGAGGTCGTCTTCCGCTGGCGCCGCAATGCGGCCGACAGCTCGTTCCGCTACGAGATCACCGACACCTATGATCTCAACGTGACCCAGCTCGCCGGCCCGAGCTCGAACGACGCGACGTACTACACGAATTTCAACCGCGCCTCGCTGACGTCCGAAATGGGCGACGAAAAGGAAGCCAATCTCGCCTTCAATGCCCGCTACGACCTCGGCGGCTCGCGCTACCTCAAGACCGGCGCCAGCTACCGCGCCAAGGACAAGGTTTCCGCGGTTGACTACTGGGAATACAGCGCCGCACCCGCCGCCTTCACCTTCGCCTCGGTCGCGACCGAGCAGGGTGACTATCCCTACTTCCGCGCGCCGCGCATCAATGCCGAGGCCGCCTCGGCCTACTTCTTCGCCAATCGTGCGCAGTTCACCAATCCGACCTTCGCCGGCGGTTCCGTTCCCGCGGACAGCCTCTTCGATGATTGGACCTCGGAGGAGGAGATCGCGGCCGCCTACGTGATGGGCGGAGCGACCTTTGGCCGCACGAACCTCATCGCCGGTCTGCGCGGCGAGCGGACCTACTTCCTGACTCGCGGCAACGATCTCCGCCTCGATGAGGACGGCGTCCTGCTCCAGCGCAATGCGATTTCGGCCACCCACAACTACACGAATTGGCTGCCCGGCGTCCACCTCCGCCACGACTTCGCGCAAAACCTGGTGCTCCGCGCCTCGATTTCGAAGTCGATGATGCGCCCGGAATTCAGCGACAGCGCGATCCGCCGCAACATCAACGTCGACGACCTCGAGGTCTTCCAGGGCAATCCGAACGTCGAGGCTCTCGAGTCGGTCAACTACGACCTCTCGCTCGAGTATTACCTGCCTTCGCTCGGCGTCGCCTCGGTTTCGGTCTTCAACAAGCAGGTCGACAACTTCAGCTACGAGTACACCGCGGATGATCCGCTCGTCATCGGCGGGACGGCCTACGAGCTGTCCACCATCGGCAACGGTAGCGATGGCGACATCAGCGGCGTTGAGTTCGCCTACCAGCAGCAGCTCCGCTTCCTGCCATCGCCCTTCGATGGTCTCGGCTTCATGGCCAACCTGACGCTCGTCGACAGCAGCGCGACCTATCCGACCCGCGTGGGCGAGGAACTGCCTTTCATCGGCCAGTCTGACACCACCGGCAACGTCGCCCTCACCTACGAAAAGGGCCGCTTCTTCGCCCGCCTCGCCCTCAACTACCGCAGCGAGCACCTCCGCGAGGATGAGCCGATCGGTGGCGGCGAGACCGAGGACTTCTGGATCGACGACTTCAAGCAGCTCGACCTCAGCCTGGCCTACAAGCTCGGCGGCGGCGCCGAGATCTTCGCCGAGTTCACCAACCTCAACGACGAACCCTTCCGCGTTTATCAGAAGGGTGGCGACGCCGCTCCGGCCAAGCGCCTCGTGCAGATCGAGGAGTATGACGTGAGCACCTACGTCGGCGTGCGCTGGAAGCTTTGATCCCGCGCCCGGTCTTCCTCTGAGTGAACGCCGCCCGGCTCCGCGCCGGGCGGCTTGTTCGTTTCCTCTCCCCGCAATTTCCCGTTCTTCATTCCCGTCATGATTTCTCCTTCTCCCGTTCTCGCGACGATCCTGCTGATGGCCTCTGCCGCCGGTCTGCTCGCGCAGCAGCCCGATCCCGATGCCCGCAACGCGACCCCGCTCAAGCCGCGCGTGGTCACCACCGAGTCGAAACACGACACCGATGATCCCGCGATCTGGATCAACCGGGCCAATCCGGCGGAGAGTCTGGTCATCGGTACGGACAAGGATGTGGACGGCGCGCTGCTGGTTTTCGGTCTCGATGGGAAGGAGAAGAAGGATCTTTCCGTCCGTGGGATCGTCCGTCCCAACAACGTCGACATCGCCTATGATGTTCCGTTTGCCGGCGGCAAGGTCGACATCGCGGTCGTCGCGGAGCGCTACGCCCATCGGTTGCGGGTCTACCGCCTGCCGGACATGGCGCCGATCGACGGCGGCGGCATCCCGGTCTTTGCCGGCGAGCGCGCTCGTGATGTCATGGGCATCGCGCTCTACACCCGTCCGGCGGACGGCGCGGTCTTCGCGATCGTGAGCCGATCGGATGCCGGCGCGCCGCGCGAAGGCTACCTGCACCAGTACCGTCTCGTCGATGACGGCACCGGCACGCTGCGCGGCGTGTTTTCCCGGGCCTTCGGCACGTGGAGCGGCAAGAAGGAGATCGAGGCCATCGCGGTCGACCAGGAGCTCGGCTTTGTCTACTACAGCGACGAGACGGCAGGCATTCGCAAGTACCTGGCCGATCCGGCGGCGGAGGATGCCGAGGACGAACTCGCGTTCTTCGGCACGGCGGGCTTCGCCGAGGATCACGAGGGGATTTCGATTTATCCGACCGCTCCGGGCAAGGGCTACCTCCTGGTCTCCAATCAGCAGGCGAACACCTTCCGGATTTTTCCGCGCGAGGGCACGGCGGCCAACCCGCATGATCATCCGCTGGTCTCCAGCGTGCGCACCTCCACCCTCGATAGCGACGGCAGTGACGTGACGCGCGTCGCCCTGCCGGGCTTCCCGGGCGGCCTCTTTGTGGCGATGTCGACCGACCGGACGTTTCATTTCTACGCTTGGGACGATCTCGCGGCCGCCGCGGGCCTGCCGGCCGGGCCCACGCCCTAAAGAAACATCCTGCAAATTTCTGCGGGCCTGCTAAGGGTGAGGTGCTCAGCCCCTCATCATGAAACGCTTCCTCCCGCTTGTTGCTCTCGTTTCGCTGCTGGCCCTGCTCGCCGTTCCGCTCTGGGCGGCGACGGCCACCGCTCCGGCGTCCTCCGCCTCGGACAAGTCGCCTGCGGCCCCGATCGCGGGCGCAATCTCGACCGTGACCGGCATGGCGATCTCGCCGCTGCTGGGGACGGGGGCGTATGGCGCCTACCAGTACTTCAAGGCCTCGGAAGAACAGCGGGCGGCGCTGCCGTGGTATGCGCAGGCGTCGTTCTGGCTGCCCGCACTTTTGATTGTCGGCGCGTGTGCGGCCAAGGATGCCCTCGGGGCAGCGCTGCCGCCCGGCTGGAAAAAGCCCCTGGATGTGCTGGAGACGGTGGAGAACAAGGCCACCGGTCTGGTCGCCGCGGGCGCGGTGGTGCCCTTCACGATGGCGGCCGTGTCCAAGATGATCGTGGGCGATGCGTCGACCGCGGTGGATCCGCTGGTCGCGACCGGCGTGGCCTCGATCCACGTTGCTGCGTTCGACGTCTCCTGGCTTCTTAATATTCTCACCGTGCCCTTCGGCATCGCGGTGTTCGCGATGGTCTGGATGGCGTCGCACGCGATCAACGCCCTGATCCTCCTCAGTCCGTGGGGGGCGATCGATGCGGTGCTCAAGAGCGCCCGCACGGCCGTGCTCGGCCTGCTGACCCTTTCGTCGATGCTCAATCCCTGGATCAGCGCGGCGCTCTCGCTGGTGATCATCGTGATTGCCTACTTCGTCTCGGGCTGGGCCTTCCGCCTTTTCATCTACGGCAGCATCTTCAGCTGGGATTTCTTCACCCTGCGCCGCTCGCGCTACACGGTGAAGCCCGATGAGAACAAGGTGTTCGCTGGCGGCAACCTGCCCGAGGTTCCGGTGCGCACCTACGGCCGGCTCCGTCAGACTGACTCTGCGGTCGTCTTCACCTACAAACCCTGGATGGTCCTGCCGGAGCGTTCCGTGACGATCACCGATCCGACGCTCTTTGTCGGCAAGGGCCTGTTCTTCTCCACCGTCATCACGGGCAAGGATGCGACGTACTTCATCCTCCCGCCGCGCTACCGCGGACACGAGGACGAGCTGGTCAAGGCCTACGGCTGGTGCGGCGTGCAACCGGCCGGATTGCGCAAGGCGTGGAGCGTGCTGCGCGAGCTCTTCGGCGGCAGCGCCGCGAAGGTGCAGGTCGCGTGAACGCCGCGCGGACCGCTCTGCGGTGGATCCTCGTGGCGTTCTTTGCCGCCGCCGGGTTCAACCATTTCCGCGACCCGGCCCTGTACCTGGGCATGATGCCACCCTGGCTGCCCTGGCCGGACCTGCTGCAACGGATCGCAGGCATCGCGGAGATGGCCGGCGCCGTCGGTCTCGCCCTGCCGCCGTTGCGACGGGCCGCGGGCGTGGGCCTTATTCTCCTGCTCATCGCCATCTTCCCCGCCAATCTCCACGTGGCGATGCAGGGTCAGATGCCGGGTTTTGACCTTCCGCCGATCGTCCTGTGGCTGCGTCTGCCGTTCCAGTTGGTGTTCATCGCCGCCGTGTGGTGGGTCGCCTTGGACCGACGTGGCGGGGTGGAGGCGGGAAGCGGTCGGAGCCGCTGACGCCGGCCCCTCTTTCGTCTGGCAAGACCCGGCCGCCAGCGGATAATGCCGGGCATCATGGCGTTGTCTTCCTCCGTGGCGTTTCGCCGCTTGTTTGATGAAATCGGCACGGTCGATGCCGTTGGCGTCGAGGAACGTGTGGCCAAATACGGAACGCGTTCGATCAAGAAGGCGGCAAAGCTCTGGGGGCTGCGCACGGCCGTCACGATGGTCGACCTGACCACGCTCGAGGGCAAGGACACCCCCGGCAAAGTCGCCTCCCTCTGCGTCAAGGCGGTCCACCCGCACGACGATCCGACTATCCCGCCCGTCGCGGCCGTGTGTGTCTATCCGTCGATGGTCCGCCACGCCCGCCGGGCGCTCGGCCCGGGCTCCCGCGTCAAGATCGCCTCGGTCGCGACCGCTTTCCCGTCGGGTCAGGCGCCGCTGCGCACCCGCCTCGCCGAGGTCCGGGCCGCCGTGGCCGACGGTGCGGACGAGATCGACATGGTGATCAACCGCGGCGCCTTTCTCGCGGGCGAATTCGCCCAGGTGCAGGACGAGATTTCAGCCGTCGTCGAGGCCTGCGGAAAATCCGTGCTCAAGGTCATCTTCGAGACGAGCGAACTCGAAACCTACGACAATATCCGCGCCGCCTCCTTCCTGGCGATGGAGGTTCTGCGGCCGGGCGATTTCATCAAGACGAGCACCGGCAAGACCTCGGCGAACGCGACGCTGGGCAACAACCAGGTCATGATCGACGCGATCCGTGACTTCTACCTCGATACCAACATCGCGATCGGCATGAAGCCGGCCGGCGGCATCCGCACGGCCAAGCAGGCGCTGACCTTCCTCGTCGCGATCAAGGAAACGCTGGGCGACGCCTGGCTCACGAATGCGCGCTACCGTTTTGGCGCGTCATCCCTCCTCAACGATCTCCTTCGCCAGCTCGAGAAGGAGCGCACCGGCGCCTACCAGGCCCCGTACCACTTCAGCGAAGCCGCCGAGAGTTACTGAAGTTAACCACCGATGAACACAGATAGACACAGATCCGATCTCAAACCCCGCCGGGGTCTAATCTGTGTGGATCTGTGTTCATCGGTGGTTGCCCCGTTCTGCGGTTCGATTCCGTTTGCTTGAACGAACTCGTGCCTATTCGTGGTTTCACCCTTTTCCCAACATGGCTGTTCTGAAATCCAAACCCCGCCGCGGCCGACCTGCGCCTGAACTGATTTTCGGCGATCTCTGGGCTTTTGACCCGGCGCCCGAGACGGCTGATCCGAAGCTCAAGGCGCGCTACGACCTCTTCATCAACGGGCAGTTCGTCGCGCCGAAGAAGGCGGCGTACTTTGCGTCGATCAACCCGGGCAACGAACAGACCCTCGCCGAAATCGCCCTCGCGGGCGCGGCGGATGTCGATGCCGCCTACCAAGCCGCAGCGAAGGCGTTTCCCGCGTGGTCGAAGCTGCCCGGGGCCGAGCGCGGCAAGTACCTGTATCGTCTCGCCCGCCTGCTGCAGGACCGGGCGCGCGAGTTCGCGGTCGCGGAGACGCTCGACGGCGGCAAGCCGATCAAGGAATCGCGTGACTTCGATGTGCCGATGGCGGCCGCGCATTTCTTCTATCACGCCGGTTGGGCCGACAAGCTGGCCTACGCCTTCCCGGGCGCCACGGTCGCGCCGCACGGGGTGGTCGGGCAGGTCATCCCGTGGAATTTCCCTCTGCTGATGCTGGCCTGGAAGCTCGCCCCGGCCCTCGCGGCGGGCAACACCGTGGTCCTTAAGCCGGCCGAGACGACCTCGATCACCGCGCTGAAATTCGCCGAGATCATCCAGGAGGCGGGGCTGCCGCCCGGCGTGGTCAACTTCGTGGCCGGGGCTGGTGAGACCGGCGCCGCCGTGATGGCGCATCCGCTCGCTTCCAAGGTTGCCTTCACCGGCTCAACCGAGGTCGGCAAGCTCATCATGCGCTCGCTCGCGGGCAGCGGGAAGAAGATGACGATGGAGCTCGGCGGCAAGGCCGCGAACATCGTCTTCGACGACGCCCCGCTCGATCAGGCGGTCGAGGGCATCGTCAACGGCATCTTCTTCAACCAGGGCCACGTCTGCTGCGCCGGCTCGCGCCTGCTCGTGCAGGAAGGCGTGGCCGACGCAGTTCTCGCCAAGCTCAAGCTGCGCGTGCGCCAGCTCCGCGTGGGCGATCCGCTCGACAAAAACACCGACATCGGTGCGATCAATTCCAAGGCCCAGCTCGACAAGATCCGTACGCTGGTCGACGCCGGCGTGAAGGAAGGTGCGGAGCTGTTCCAGCCCGCGTGCAAGCTGCCGGCCAAGGGCTGGTACTTCTGGCCGACGCTCTTCAGCGGTGTGCAGCAAAGCCATCGCATCGCGCGCGAGGAGATCTTCGGCCCGGTGCTCTCGATCCTCACCTTCCGCACCGTCGACGAGGCGATCGAGAAGGCGAACAACACCGCCTACGGTCTGAGCGCCGGTGTCTGGACCGACAAGGGTTCGCGCATCCTCAAGCTGAGCACGGAGCTCAAGGCTGGTGTGGTCTGGGCCAATACCTACAACAAGTTCGACCCCGCGTCCCCGTTCGGCGGCTACAAGGAAAGCGGCTTCGGCCGCGAGGGTGGCAAACAGGGCCTGGCCGACTACGTCAAACTGACCTGAATCTACCATGAGGAGCGGACCCATGAATCTGAATTCAAGCCAACGGAATTTAACCACTGATCTTCACTTACCATCACGGATCCGGATCCCGTCCAAATCAGTGTCCGTAAGTGAAGATCAGTGGTTCACTGGATCCGAGGATCGCTTCGTTATGTGTCCATTCATGATTGAAATCTCATGACCCGTTTACCTATCACCAAGACGCCCAAGGTTTATGTCGGCGGGGCGTTCATTCGCTCGGAGAGCGGGCGGACGTTTCCGCTCAAGGATGCCGCCTCGGGCGAGTTCATCGGGCACATCCCGCAGTGCACGCGCAAGGACCTGCGCAATGCCGTCGAGGCCGCCGCGAAGGCCGGCCCGGGTTGGGCGAAGCGCACCGCCTACAACCGCGGACAGATCCTTTACCGCCTCGCTGAAATGATCGAGGCCCGCACGGGCGAACTCACCACCGCGCTCGCGGCCGGCGGGGCCACCAAGGCGGCCGCCGCGCGCGAAGTCGCCGCGTCCGTCGATCGGCTCGTGCACTACGCGGGCTGGACCGACAAGTACGAGCAGGTGCTCGGCGCCGTGAACCCGGTGGCCGCGCCGTACTTCAATTTCACCGTGACCGAGCCCATGGGCGTGATCGGCCTGATCGCTCCCGACGAGGCGCCGTTGCTTGCCCTCGTCTCGCTCTTCGCCCCCGCCATCACCTGCGGCAACACCGTTGTCGCGCTCGCCTCCGAGGCCCGGCCCTATCCGGCCGTGGTGCTCGGCGAAATGCTCGCAACCAGTGACCTGCCGGGTGGCGTGGTCAATCTGCTCACCGGCTTCCGTAAGGAAATGGTCCCGACCTTCGCGACCCACGCCCACCTGCGCGCGGTCGCGGGCGTGGCCACGGCGGCGGACCGCAAGACCATCGAGACCGGCGCGGCCGACAGTGTGAAGCGCGTGCGCCTGCTGCCGGCCGAGGAAGCGCTGGATTGGTTCGATGAATCCCGGCAGGGACTCTATGCGCTCCGCGACTTCGTGGAGTTCAAGACGACCTGGCATCCGGTCGGCGCGTAAACGTACTGGCGTCCCGTGGGCTGGCCGGCAACCTCCTGCTGCCCATGCCGTTTTCTGCTCGCATGAACGTACGTCTCCTTGTCCGGCTAACCTTTGCGGCGGTCGTTGCTTCGGCCGGCCTCCTCGCGCAGACGCCGCCGCTGGAGAAGGTCCGCCTGCAGCTCAAGTGGCAGCATCAGTTTCAATTTGCCGGCTACTATGCCGCCGTCGAAAAGGGCTACTACCGCGAGGTGGGGCTCGATGTGGAGTTGATCGAGGCCGTCCCGGAGCGAGATCCGGTTGAAAACGTGCTCAACGGGGGAGCGGAGTT
Organism: Opitutaceae bacterium; assembly: GCA_036401075.1. Lineage (GTDB taxonomy): Bacteria > Verrucomicrobiota > Verrucomicrobiia > Opitutales > Opitutaceae > CAMAXB01. The sequence continues at coordinate 51,820 of DASWVY010000008.1, read as the reverse complement.
TGGTGTGGGCAATTCGGATCTCCTGCTCCTGCGCGCCGCAGGGCGTCCGGTCGTCGTGCTCGCCGCCATCTTTCAGCATTCTCCGCTGCTGCTCGTGACGCGGGCCGCGAGCGGTGTGAGCGATCTGCAGGGTCTGCAGGACCGGGAGATGATGATCATCGATTCGGAGAAGGCCGAACTCTTCGCTTACTTCAAGTACGAGGGCGTGGATGTCAGCCGCCTGCGGGTCCGTCCGCACACGCTGCGGCTGGCTGAGTTCATCAATGGCCAGGTGGATGCGATGTCAGCCTACGGCACCGATGAACCCTTCGAGCTGCGCGCGGCCGGGGTCGAATTTCACGCCTTCACCGCCCGCTCGGGTGGCATCGACTTCTACGGCGACAATCTCTTCACCACCGAGGAGCAGATCCGTCGTTTTCCCGAGCGCGTGCGCGCCTTTCGCGCCGCCAGTCTGCGCGGCTGGGAGTATGCCCTCGCGCATCAGGAGGAGATCGTCGATCTGATCCGCCGGCAGCATCCCGAACGGCTCAGTCGGGAGCATTTGATCTTCGAGGCGGCGAAGACCGCCGAGCTCATGCACCCCGGCATCATCGAGGTCGGTCACCTCAATCCGGGGCGTTGGCGGCACATCGCGGATACCTATGCCGAGTTCGGCATGCTGCCGCGCGAATTCGATCTGACCGGCTTCATCTATAACCCGGATCCGCAGCCGAATCTGCGCTGGGTCTACTGGTCGCTCGCCGTGCTCGGAGTCATTGCCTTCGGCGCGCTGGCCTGGGCGCTGCCCTTGGTCCGGCTCAACCGCCGCCTGCAGCAGGAAATCGCGGCGCACCGCCAGACCGAGGACGAGCTGCGTCACGCCAAGGACGCCGCCGAGTCGGCGAATCTGGCCAAGAGCCGCTACCTCGCCGTGATCAGCCACGAGGTGCGCACGCCGGTGGCCGGGATCGTCGGCCTGGTCCATCTGCTGCAGGCCGAGGCGGTGGCCCCTCACCAGCGCGAGACCCTCGGCCTGATCGAGCGTTCCGCCGAGAGCCTGCTGCGCCTGATCGGCGAATTGCTTGACCACTCCCGGATCGAGGAAGGTCGGGTTGAGATCGAATCCGCGCCGCTGGCGGTGCGTGAGTTCGTGCGTGACCTGTGCGAATTGTTCCGGATCCCGGCGCAGTCCAAGGGGCTGACGCTGAACTACGCCGTGACCGCGGATACACCGGCCTTTGTGGTCAGCGATGCGCAGCGCCTTCGTCAGATCCTCAGCAACCTCCTCGCCAACGCCGTCAAGTTCACGCCCAAGGGCGAGATCAGCGTGAACGTCTCCTCCGCGCCTGCCGCGGCGGGGCGCCGGTTGTTGCGCATTCGCGTCAGCGACACGGGGATTGGCATCCCGATCGAGCGGCAGGCGCGGCTTTTCACGCCTTACGAGCAGGGCGACGCCTCCATCGGCCGCCAGTTTGGCGGCACCGGCCTCGGCCTAGCGATTTCCCAGCGCCTGGCCCGTCTGCTGGGGGGCATGATCGTGCTGGAAAGCGAATCCGGTCACGGCGCGACCTTCACGCTCGAGGTCGACGTGGGCGAAGCGTGAGGACGGATTGACCGCCCGCGAATCACGCGAATCCGCGCGAATTCAAACCGTATCACCACGGAATACACCGAACACACGGAATTCAGACCGAGTCTGTGTTTGGAAATTCCGTGTGTTCGGTGTATTCCGTGGTCTCTCTCCGGATTCGGATCGATCCGCGTGATTCGCGGGCAACCGCTGCTCAGGTCCTTTGCTTGCGCAGAAAGGACGCGATCTCCTTCGCGGTTGGCATCGACGGGGCCGTCCCGAACTTGGTCACGGAGAGTGCGGCCACGGCGTTGCCGAAGCGGGCCGCCTGCTCAAGATCGCCGTCAAATTTCACCAGACCGGCCGCAAAGCCGCCGACGAACGCGTCGCCCGCGCCGGTGGTGTCGATCGCCTTGACCCGATACGCGGGAATGAAGGCATGGCCGGTGGGCTGGGACACCAGGCATCCGCGTGCGCCGAGGGTCACAATCACCACGGGCACCCCGAGCGCCCGGCAGAGCGTGTGCAGCTCTGCCGGGGTGAGTCCGGCGAGTTCGCCCTCGGTGAAGTCCGTGCGGCCCGTCGCCGGCAGCCGGTTCACCAGCGCGGTGAACTCGGTTTCGTTCGGGATCAGCACATCCACGTCGCGCAGCAGGCGGACATCGAAATCGGGCCGCATGGGCGCAGGGTTGAGCACGGTGCAGGCGCCGGCCTTGCGGGCGGAGCGCAGGACGTGAGCGGCGGTGGTGAGATTGGATTCAAGCTGGGACACGACCACCCGGGCTCCAGCGATGAGGCGCGGATCGATGTCACGCCGGGCGATCACGGCGTTGGCACCGAGCGCGACGATGATTTCATTCTGGCCGGCGGCGCTGACGAGAATCCCCGCTGTGCCCGTGGCGTGTCCGGGTTTCTCGATGAAGCGGGCGCCGATCTTATTTGCCCGATAAAACCGTCGCGCGTCCTCGGCAAAGGCGTCCTGTCCAACGGCCCCGATGAACATCGTCGGCACACCCGTGCGGCCAGCGGCGACCGCCTGATTGGAGCCCTTGCCGCCGGGGCCGGTGACAAACGTGCCGACCACCGTCTCGCCCGGCTTCGGAAACTCCGGGCATTTCCACGTGAGGTCCTGGACGAAACTGCCGACGACAACGACCTGGGGTTTCATGACGGGAGATTGCCGGCAGTTGGGTCTCCCGACAAGCCGGACGTCACAGCGTCCGCCTCACAGTCATCGTTCTCGTCCGGAAGGACTGTCCAACCGAGCCGGAGAACGAAGAATGAGAACGATTCAGAGGGCCTACCGTTCCGGGACCGGCGCCTGCGTCTTCACCCACGCATCCAACGCCGCCAGCTCGCGGGCGCGGAAGGCGGCGCGATCGCGGATCGCCTCGGCCACGCGGGCGCCGCTGGCGGCCGCTTCCTCGGGGAAGTTTGCCTTCATGAAGGCCTCAAGTTCGTCGGCCCGCGCCGCCTCGTAGAAGGCGTTCATGATGTCCGGGGCGTAATCGTAGCGTTCGAAGGAGGTCAGGCTCTTCGCCAAGGTATCGAAGTTCGCTTGGGCAAACTCCCAAGCCACCGCTGCCTGTTCGCCCAAGATCGCCACCCGCCGGACGTTGTGGTTGCGCTCGGAAACAGGCATCGAGTCGCCGAGCGAGAGGGCAAGCGTCTGGCGCGCCAGGGCGGGATCGAGGGCGGCCTGCATGGCCCGGTAGAGTCGGCGCTTCTCCTCCGTGGTGAGCGCGCGCTTCGCCAAGGCATGCAACTGGTCGTAGGTCGTCTGGTTGGCGTAGCGGCCGACGATGAAGAGAACCGGCTCGCGCAGATCGCCGGGAATCGACTCCGGGTTCTGGGCATAGCCCTGGAACAGTTGGTTGGCCTTCGCGATGACGGTCTCGTCGCCAAAGCAGCCCAGGACATCGATGACATCGGCGCGCAGCGTGCCGGTGAGGGGGGATTCGCCCGGCACGGGTTGCCAGCCGAGTCGCTGTAGGAGCGGCGTGAGTGTGCGCACGGACCAGGCCTGGAACGCGCGCCGGCCCGGCTGACCCTGCTGGTAGGCGTCGATGGACTTGAGAGTCGTCAGGATATTGGTCCAGACGGGCTCGCTTTGGCTCGCGTTGAGTTTTCCGGCGAGCGTCAGGTAAGCCGGGGTCGTCGTCCGTCCGGCGCGCACCAGCGCCCACGTGTCGGAGAGCAGGTTGAGTTGGTCCGCGATGGGCAGCGTGGCGATGGCGTCCTGCAGCGCGGCCAGGAGCGGCTCATCGTAGTACACGCGGTAGAAGCCGGTGTCGCCGACGTTGGCCTTGATCGCCTTGGCGCCCGCCGGCCACGGAAGCGTGACCTTTGGCTCCGTGATCAAGTCGACTTGAGTGCGGGAAATTGCTTCCAGCGGCGCGGAGGTGAGCGGGATCTTCCACGTCGGGATCTCGGTGTGGGGCGCTCCGAGGGTGAAGCGCGTCTGCGTCGCCTCCAGCTTGCGCTGCGCGCCTTCGCCAATTGCGCGCAGGGAAACGATTGGGAATCCGGGCTGCTCCGTCCACTCGGCCGCGACTTGTGCGACCGGCTTGCCCGAGGCCTCGGAGAGCGCCGCCCACAGGTCAGCGGTCGTCGTGTTGCTGTAGGCGTGACGTTTCAGATAGAGCCGGATGCCATCGCGGAACGCCGTTTCGCCGAGGTAGGCCTCGAGCATGCGGATGAACGCCTGACCCTTCAGGTAGGAGATCGTGTCGAAGGCGCTGAAGGCCTGGCCCTCCGTCTCAACCTTGGTCTGGATCGGATGGGTGCTCTTGCGCACGTCGAGGCCCATGGCGGCTTCCTTCTCGGCGTTGGCGCGCAGCCAGACGGACCACTCGGGGTTGAGTGCGTCGGTGGCCTTCATCTCCATCCACGAGGCAAAGCCCTCGTTTAGCCAGAGGTTGTCCCACCAGGCCATCGTCACGATGTTGCCGAACCACTGATGCGCGATCTCGTGCGCGATGGTCTTGTAGACATCCTCGCGCGTGGTCTGCGAACTCGCGGCGGGATCGACGAGGATGTAGGTATCCATGTAGCTGATCGCGCCCCAGTTCTCCATCGCGCCAAAGCCGGAGAAGGCATTGGGCACGGCGATCTGGTCCAGCTTGGGCAGGGGATAACGGAGCCCGAAGTAGGTGTGGAAATAATCGAGTACCTGCTTGGTCACCTCCATCGCGTAACGAGCACTCTCGCGCTTGCCCTCGGTCGTGAGGATGCGGAGCTGGATGCCGTCGTGCTCCTCCGCAAGGACGTCGAACTCGCCCGCGAAGATGGCCACAAGGTAGGTCGGCATGCTCGGCGTGCGGGCAAAGACCGTTTCCTTCCGTCCGTCCGGCAGGGTGGTCTCGCGCAGCGCGGGCATGTTGGCCGAGGCGATGAATTTTTCCGGCAACACCAGCGTCAGATCGTACGTGGCGCGAAAGACCGGCTCGTCCCAACCAGGGAACACCCGGCGCGCGTCGGTCGCCTCCATCTGCGTTCCGATCATGAACTTGTCGCCGGTTGCCGTCGGGTACTTGTCGATGAAGACGCCCTGGGCCTGGTCGTTGATCTTGCCGCGGTAGGCGATCTCGACCGTGTAGTCGCCCGCCGCCAGGCCGCTCGTCAGCGTCAGTGCGAGGGTTTGCTTCTCGGGATCCAGCCGGTGGGTGAGGGGCGTCTGCGTGCCGTCGGGGCGGACGAGCGCCGCCGAGTCGATCTCCAGCTCCAGCGCGTTGAGCAGGATTTCGGTGACGGGCGTCCGGACTTCGAAGTCGATGCGCGCGGTTCCGGCGATCGTGCGCTTTTCCAGGTCGGGTGTAAGACGCAACGTGTAGTGGCGCGGAACCGTATTCTTCGGCAGCTGCCCGGGCGTGGTTTCGAAGCGGAACGGCTCTTCGCCGCGGCCCGCCGCAGCGAGCAGGACCAGCGCGCAGGCGATGACCAATCGGGACACAAAAGGGGGAAAAACGTACATGGCTCGCTTGTCGCCGTCTGCTTGCAGGGAGTCAATCACCGCGCCGCCGTTCGTCCCGGAGCCGCAACCGCTTGTCCAAAGTTTGCCCCGGCGGGTGGGTCCTGTTGTAAGGTGGGGTCGTTGCATGGAGCCCGTCGAATCCAGTCCCACCCCGCTTCTGACCGATCCCGCCCGTCGCGAGCGGGCCAAGCGTCAGCTGTATGTGGCCTGCCAGGTGATTGGCTGGGGGCTGTTCACTGGCATGCAGCTGTTCTTCTCGCTCGCCTTTCCCGAGCGGGCGGAACCGCCCAACGTGGTTCGCCTCGTTTGCCTGATCGGGATGATTGGGGCGATCGGTTTGCTCCTGTCCCATGGAGCCCGGGCCTTCATCGCCCGCCGCCAGTGGACCCATCTTGGCTGGAAACGCCTGCTCCCGCGCCTGCTCCTCGCCTCGGTCGTGCTCTCCGCGCTCTGGAGCGCGCTGGGCTTTGGCTACACGTACGGGCTGCTGGGCGAAACCTGGACCTCCAAGTACTCGCCCGGCCTGAGCATGACCCTGAGCGTGGTCAACGGCGCCTTTGTCTACGTCGCCTGGTTCTGCCTCTATTTCTTCTACCAGCTTTTCGACCGCTTCAACCGGCTCGAGGTCGAGCGCCTGAGTCTGCTTGCCAGCGTCAAGGAAGCCGAACTACGGGCGCTCAAGGCGCAGGTGAACCCGCACTTCATCTTCAACTCGCTCAACAGCGTCCGCGCCCTGATCGACGAGGATCCGGCCCGCGCGCGCCAGTCGGTCACCCAGCTGGCCAACCTCCTGCGCTACTCGCTGCAGAGCGGCCAGCTTGAGACCGTGCCCTTCGAGGAGGAGCTGCGCACGGTGAACGACTACCTCGCGCTGGAGCAGGTTCGTCACGAGGAACGTCTGCGCCTGCGGCTCGACATCGCGCCCGAGGCCCTGCGTCAGCCGGTCCCGCCCATGCTGCTTCAGACGCTGGTCGAGAACGCGGTCAAGTACGGCATCTCCTCGCGACCCGAGGGGGGCGAGATCGCGATCACGGCGCGCTGCACGGACGGCCGCCTCGAACTGCGCGTGACCAACCCCGGAGAGCTTTCGCACGCCGCGCGTTCCCCTTCCGCCGCGTCGACCGGACTCGGCCTGCGCAATGCATCCGACCGCCTTCGTCTGCTGTTTGGTGAGAAGGCCACCTGCACCTTGCGCGAAGAACCGGCCGGCACCGTGGTCGCCCTGGTTTCCATGCCGCTGGATCTGCAGGTTGCGGCGAGCCTGCGTCATATTGAACGCGGCCGGGCTGGCGCACCGCTGGTGGTGCCCGCGACAGGAACCCCCCCGGCGGAGGTCGTCCGATGAAGGCCCTCCTCGTTGACGACGAACGCCTCGCGCGCGGCGAGTTGCGCCGTCTGCTCTCGGCGCACCCGGAGATCACCATCGCTGGCGAAGCGGCCAATCCGAAGCAGGCCCGCGAGCAGCTCGCGGCGCTCCAGCCCGACCTGATCTTTCTCGATGTCCAGATGCCGGGCGAAAACGGTCTGGAGTTCCTCGCGTCGCTTGAGGCGCCCGTGCCGCACGTGATCTTCACCACGGCCTATGACGAGTTTGCGGTGAAGGCCTTTGACCTCAACGCGCTCGACTACCTGCTCAAGCCCGTCGACCCCGCACGGCTCGCCGCCGCGATCGAGAAGATCCGCGACCGCACCGGCTCTGGTGCCCCCGCCGCTTCGGCTGACCGGCCCGCGCGCCTCGCGCCGGAAGACAAGGTCTTCGTCCGCGAGGGCGAGCGCTGCTGGTTTGTCGAGGTGAAGTCCATCCGCCTCCTTGAGAGCGAGGGCAACTACACCCGCGTCCACTTCGCCGACGCGCAGCCGCAGCTGTTCCGTTCGCTCAACGCGATGGAGGAACGTCTCGACCCGCGCTGCTTCTTCCGCGCCAACCGCCGCCAGATCATCAATCTCCAGTGGATCGAGGGCATCGAGCCTTGGTTCAGCGGCGGCCTCCTCGTCCAGCTCAAGGGCGGCGCCAAGGTCGAACTCAGCCGCCGTCAGGCGCAGGAATTCCGCGACAAGATGAGTCTGTGAAGCCCGCCCGCGAATCACGCGAATCTGCGCGAATCATTCAACTGACCGCAGCCCGCTCATATTCGTGTTCATTCGCGTGATTCGTGGGCAACCTCTTTTCCTTCCCCTATGATCGACGCCCGCCATCTAACCAAGGTCTTCCACGACAAGAAGCGCGGGGAGATCCGCGCCGTGGACGATGTTTCCTTCCACTGTGAACCGGGCCGCATCTACGGCCTGCTGGGAGCCAATGGCGCCGGCAAGACGACCACGCTCCGCCTGCTCGCGACGCTGCTCAAGCCGACCGTGGGTGATGCCACCGTCGCCGGCTATGGGGTCATGACCGAGCCGTCCAAGGTCCGTGCCTCGCTTGGCTTCCTCGCCGCGAGCACCGCGCTTTATGGCCGCCTCACTGCCCGCGAGACCATCGCGTACTTTGGAAAACTGAACGGCATGGACGATGCCCTCATCGCCACCCGGACCAAGCTGCTTGCCGACGAGCTGGAGATGCACGAGTTCCTCGATCGCCGCGTCGACAAGTTCTCCACCGGCATGAAGCAGAAGACCTCGATCGCCCGCACGCTGATCCACGATCCCGCCGTCCTGATCTTCGATGAGCCAACCCTCGGGCTGGATGTCATGGCCGCCCGCACCATCGTCCGCTTCGTCCGCGACTGCCGCGCCCGCGGCAAGACCGTCATCTACTCGACCCACATCATGAGCGAGGTGGAGAAACTGTGCGATACGATCGGCATCATCCACGACGGCCGCCTGCTGGCGACCGGCACCCTGGAGGAGCTACGGACCCGCTTCGCCGAGAACGATCTCGAGGAGATCTTCGTCAAGATCGTGACCGGATCCGGAAAGGCCGCCGCATGAAAACCCGCGACATCCTCACGGTTTACTTCAAGGAGCTGCGCGATACGCTGCGCGACAAGCGCACCATCATCACGATGTTCGTCATCCCGACGGTCGTGATGCCCGCGATCATCTTCGGCTTCGGCTTCGTGGCCTCGAAGGTCGTGCGCCAGGCCCGGGCGGAGACCCCGACCGTCATGATCCTCGGTGCCGCTGCCTCCCCGGAGGTGCGGGCCGCGCTCGAGGCCAGTCCCCGCTTGCGCATCGTTCCTGCGGGTGACGACTACCGCGTGCGCATCTCGGAGAAGCGCCTGCGGGCCGCGGTCGAGCTGCCCGATGACTTCGACGCCGCGCTGGCGCGAGGAGAGACGGCCCAGGTGCGCATCTACCACTATGAGGGCGAGATCAAGTCGGGTTTTGCCGCGGGCGAACTCGACCGCTTCTTCCGCGACTACCGCGAGAAGGCCATCCAGGCCCGCCTCGATGCGCGTGGCCTGCCCGCGGCCCTGATCAAGCCGTTCGATGTGGCCCGGCAGAATGTCGCCCCGCCCGAGAAGGTCGGCGGCGCCATCATCGGCGGATTCATTCCCTACATCATCATCCTTCTCTGCTTCACCGGTGCAATGTACCCGGCGATGGACCTCACTGCCGGCGAGAAGGAGCGGGGCACGATGGAGACGATCCTCTGCAGCCCGATCGGGCGCACCGAGCTGGTGCTGGGCAAGTTCCTCATGGTCCTGACCGGCTCGCTGAGCACGGTCGTGCTCGCCGGTGTCTCGTCGGCCATCACGATTCCGTTGGGCGGCATGTTCTTCTCGCGCAGTGCCAGCGCGGTGGCCGCGAATGCGGCTGCATCCGGCGGCACGATGCCCCTGATCGACCCGCTCGGTCTGATGGCCTCGTTCGTCATGGTCCTGCCGGTGGCGGTGCTGTTCGCGGCGGCGATCTTCACGATCGCCCTCTTCGCCAAGAGTTATAAGGAGGCGCAGAGCACGGTCTCACCCCTCATCGTCGTCGTGATCCTGCCCGCCCTGGCCGGCATGCTGCCCGGCGTGGAACTCAACGCGAAGCTCGCGCTCGTGCCGCTGCTCAATGTCTCGCTGGTGTGCAAGGAACTCGTCTCGGGTGTCTTTCACTGGGATCTTCTCGCGCTGATCTTCGGCTCGACCTGCGTTTACGCCGCCGCCGCCCTGGCGCTGGCCGTACGCATGTTCAACCGCGAGGACGTGATCTTCCGGACGTAACCACCGGCGCACTACGCAGTCGTAAAAAACTTCTTAACGTAAACACGGGGTAAATACCCCGGGTGCGGGGTGATTGGAATGGCGGCGGCTGGAGTGGGGGAACAACCTATGTCTCCCGCGACAGACAACCCACGCTTGCTCATGAACCTCGTGAAGAAGATTTTAGTTGTCCACGGCGAGGCCAAGGCCCGCCGCCGTCTCGTGCTCACGCTCGCCGACTCCGGTTACGACCTGCGTGCTTTTGCCGCGCCGGAGCCGGCACTCGAGTCAGCCCGGTCGGAGTGGTTCGACCTCGCGCTCATCGATGGCGGGGCCAACGGCACCGCCGGCTTCAGCTTCGCCGAGGCGCTCAAAAAGACCCAGCCCACGGTCCCCGTCGTGCTGCTGGTGCCGGAGCTCGAGCTCCCGCTCGTCATCAAGGGCATCCGCGCCGGTCTCGCCGATGTCGTGGCCGATGCGGCCGATCCCCGTGTGATCCTAAAGCGCGTGCACAGCCTTCTGCGGCCTGCCGTGCCGGACGGGGTTGACGACGAACTGACCGCCGGCGACCTGGCGGAGGTGGAAGACCTATTGGCGCGGCTCGCGGCCAGCGAGGCCCCGGTGCGCGACGACCTCTCCGCGGTGGACCTTCGGCAGGAACTGGTGCGCGCCGCCCGCGATCGGGCCGCCCTCGAACTCCGGCTCGAACGCCTCAACCATGAAAAGGGTGCGCTCGAGGCCGAGCTGCGCACGCTGCTCGCGCAGACGGCGGACGGCAAACGCCTGCAGGCTGAACTCGCCGAACTGCGGACGCAGCGCGAGCTCGCCGCCGCGACCCAGGCCGCCATCGACGCCAAGGCCAGCCGCCTCGCGGCGACCCGAGAGGAGATTGCGCGAGAGCGCGCCGCCGTCGACGAGGCGCGCCGCCAGCTCGAGACCACCGTCCCGTTTCCCAGCCCGGCCGAGCGTGAGCTCAAGGCGAAGCGCGATGCGCTCGAGGCCCTGCGTCAGGATCTGCATGAGGAACAGGATCGCCTGCGCGACGAGGCGGCCCGCAATCGTCAGGAAGCCGCGCAGATCGCCCAGGAGCGGCGCCGCTGGCACGAGGATCTCGATCTGCTTGCGGCGCAGGAGGACAATCTCCGCGCCTATGAGGAACGTCTGCGTCGGGTGCAGGCCAAGCTCGAGTCCGACCGCGTGCTTTGGCACCAGACCAAGGATGTGTCGGCACGGTCGCCTCTCGCGGACGACACCGAGGTCCGTTTGCTGTGGGAAAAGCTCCAGCGGGCGACTGAGTTGCTCGAGGCCGATCGTGCGGTCTTTCGCGACGAACGCATGGCGCTGCGCGAATTCGAGACGTCGCTCAAGCGACGCGAGGAAGCCCTCCGCCAGCTTGAGGCGAAGCAGGCCGAGCTCGACAAGCGCCTGCGCGCGCTGCCGCCACCACCGGCGCCCACGCTGACGCGGTCTCCCTTTAGCATTTGGGGCAAGGGCAAGGCCTAGCCCCGGTAGTCACGGTTGGCAGGTGTTGCCGGCGCCGCTCCACAGGGACGGCGCCGGTTTTCGTCTTGCGCCCGCGTTTCCAGCCCTTCATCTCCGTTGACCATGTCCATCGCCCGTTCCTCCAAAGCCGCCGTCGCCGCCGTACTTCCGGTCGTGCGCGTCCATGCTTGGCGCGGGACGGCTCGGCGATGGTGGCGCGCAGACTGCGCGCCGGGTGCATAAAGAAACGACACCCTCTTCCACCACTGCCGAGCCCGACTCACTGAGTCGGGCTTTTTTTGTGCCCAAATTTCCCGCCATTCCCCGCCCTGCCATGACCACCGCTGCTCCTGCACCCACGCCTGCGTTTGAACTCAGTTCCGTCGCCTTCTTCGGGCGATCGCTCGACGAATACACCCGCTTCTTCGCCCTCAACCCGACCGCCCTGCGCGGCCGTGCCGTCCTCGACGTCGGCGCGGGTCCGTCCTCGTTCACCGCCGAGGCCTGCCGGCAACGGATCGACGCCGTCGCGGTCGATCCCCTCTACGGCTGCACCCCGGAGGCCCTCGCCGCGCATGTGCAGCTCGACTACCGCCGCATGCGCGCGCGGATGCGGGCCAACCCGGGCATGTTCCGCTTTCGCTCGTTCCCGTCGCTCGACGCCGCCGACCGCGACCGGTCGGCGGCGGCCCGGCGGTTTCTCGATGACTACGCCGCGCACTTCGCGCACGGCCGGTACTTCGGCGCCCAGCTGCCGAATCTGCCCTTTTTCGACGCGGCCTTCGACCTCGTGCTCTGCGCGCACCTGCTCTTCATCTACACCCGCCAGTTCGACTACGCCTTTCACCTCGCCGCCTGCCGCGAACTGTCGCGCGTGGCGAAGGAGGAAGTGCGCATCCACCCCGTCTGCGGCGCCGATGGACGTCCCTATCCGGAACTCAACCGGTTGCGCCGCGACCTTGCGGCGAACGACATCGACTCGGAAGTCCGCAAGGTCGACTACGAGTTCTTCGCGGGCAGCGGAACGATGCTGGTCCTCCGGAGGAACCAAGCGTCATGAACTCCGCCCATGCCATCCTCGCGTCCACCCCCGAGCCACCCTACTACGCGGTGATCTTCAGTTCGCTGCGCACGGCTGTTGATGCCGGTTACGACGCGACAGCGATCCGCATGGCGGAACTCGCCGCCGCGTCGGACGGTTATCTGGGGGCGGACTCCGCCCGCGGATCCGACGGGGTTGGGATCACGGTGAGTTACTGGCGCGACCTCGAATCGATCCGCGCCTGGAAAGCCAACGGCGAGCACCGCGAAGCCCAGCGTCGCGGCCACGCCGATTGGTACTCCGCCTTTCAGGTGCGCATCGCCAAGGTCGAGCGCGCCTACGGAGCGGGCGGCAAGGCATAGGACGATAGGACCCATGGGACGGATAAGACTTATAGGTCCCATGGGTCCCCTCCGTCCCATGGGTCCTATCCTTCGCCTCCGCGCTTCGATCCAGGTTTGCAGCCGCAGCGCCGGCCTGCGAACCTCCCGGCATGTTTCCCCAGCACATCATTGCGAAGAAGCGGGATGGTCGGGCGTTGTCGCAGGACGAGATCGCCGCCTTTGTGCGCGGGGCGACGGACGGGTCGTGGGCCGACTACCAGCTTTCGGCGCTGCTCATGGCGATTTTCATCCGTGGGATGAACCAGGACGAGACAGTCGCGCTGACCACCGCGATGATGAACTCCGGCATCGTTGCGAACCTCGCGTCGGTGCAGGGCACCAAGGTCGACAAGCACTCAACCGGCGGCGTGGGCGACAAGATCTCGCTGCCGCTCGCTCCGATGGTTGCGGCCTGCGGCGTGCCCGTGCCCATGATCAGCGGGCGTGGGCTCGGTCACACCGGCGGCACGCTCGACAAATTGGAAGCGATCCCGGGTTTTCGTACGGGGCTGTCGCTTGATGAATACCGGAAGCAGCTGGAGAGGATCGGCTGCGCGCTGATCGGCCAGACGCGCGAACTCGCGCCGGCGGACAAGAAACTTTACGCGCTGCGCGATGTCACCGCCACGGTGGAGTGTCAGCCGCTGATCTGTGCGTCGATCATGTCCAAGAAGCTCGCCGAGGGCATCGATGCGCTCGTGCTCGACGTGAAATTTGGGCGCGGTGCGTTCATGAAGGAGAAGGCGCATGCCCGCGCGCTCGCGACGGCGATGGTCGGCATCGGCCAGTCGATGGGCAAGGGTGTCCGTGCGCTGCTTACCGCGATGGACCAGCCGCTGGGCCGGGCCGTGGGCAACGGATTGGAAGTCGCCGAGTCGATCGCCTGCCTGCGGGGCGAGGGGCCGGCGGATGTGATGGAGGTGACCTATGCGCTCGGCGAACAGATGCTGATGCTTGCGGGCGTGGCGGTGGACGCGAAGGACGCGCAGAAACAGCTCGAGTACGCCGTCTCCAGCGGAGCGGCTTTGGAAAAATTTGCGGCGATCATCGCGGCCCAGGGCGGCGATGCGCATGTCGTCGAGAACCCCTCCCGTCTGCCGGCGGCGCGCCGTCAAGTGGCGCTGGCGAGTCCGCGCGACGGCTTTGTCACCGACGTCGATGCGATGGGCGTGGCGCTCGCCGCCCTGCGGCTTGGCGCCGGCCGGGCGCGCGCGGAGGACCCGGTCGATCCGGCGGTGGGCGTTTCCGCGCTGGTCAAGATCGGCGAATCCGTCTCCGCCGGCCAGCCCCTGTGCGTGGTTCACGCCAACGATGACGCGGCGCTGGCCGAGGCGAATGCGCTGCTGGCGAAAGCGATCGCGATCGGTGACGAGCCGGTCGCACCCCTGGCGCTGATCCATGAGGTGATCGGCTGAGTTCGCTTCACTCGGAGAACGCCGTCTCATCCCAGCCCAGCCGCTCGCGGGCGTCCGGTGAGAGCCGATCGGGATTCCACAGGGGTTCCCACACGAGTTGAACATCGACCGAGGTGACGCCCGGAACGGCGGCGAGCGCGTGGTGTACTCCATCGATGATGATCGTGCCGGCCGGACAATAGAAGGACGTGAGCGTCATGCGAACGCGGACGTGACCGCCGGCCTCAAGGTCGATGGCGTAGATCAGTCCGAGGTCGACGACGTTGATGCCAAACTCCGGATCGAACACCTGGCGGCAGGCGTTGAGGAGGTGTTCGCGGTCGCAGTGGGAGACGGGATGGTTCATGGCGAGGGGTGGGAGGCGCCGGTGGGAACCGGGAGCGGGCCGGACTCGCCGGCGTTGACGAGGTGACGAAGGATGCGCGCGGCGTGGACCAGCCACAGCACCGTGGCGAGCAGGAGCAGGGCGCCGCCGGCGGCAAAGCCGGATTCGGATCCCAGCGCTGCGGCCGTGGTCAGGATTGCGACGGCGGCGAGTTGGAGCCTCCACCAGGTGGACTCGAGTCCGGGCGGAGCCAGATTACTGGCCAGTGGGACCGGGCCCCGGCCCACCCGCGGTCCGTAGCATTTCATCCAGACGAGAAACGGGAGAATCCGCCCGAGCATGCCGAGGACGGTGCAGGTGAGTCCACCGGTCACGAGCAGAAGGGCGTAGGCGAGGGTGGTGCCGGGATGAGTGGTCGCGGCGGGAAACAGGAGGGCAAGTCCGCCGATGGCGCCCGTTGCGAGCAGGCCGAGTCCGGCGAGATAACCGCGCAGGCTGGCGTCGACCGGCTGGCGGCGCCGGGCGGCCAGCGTGCGGACCAGGGCCGAACCCGAGAAGGCCAGACCGATGATCACCAGGCCGGCGCCTGCGATGCGAAGTCCCGGCTGGGCCCAGGCCAGGCCGGGAATGAGCATCGCGAGTCCGACCTGGCTGGCGAGAAGCCCGCGGGCCACGCGCTCCGGATGCTGCAATTGTCCGAGCGTGAACAGGGGGACGAGTTGAAAGGAGACGCCTTGGATCAGCGTGAGAAAATAGCCGCCGAGCCCGAGGTGAGCGTGAGCCTTCAGCAGGTCGAGGACGGACCAGGGCAGGAACGGGTGATGGCGGTTCGCGGCGAGGATGAGGCCGGCGCTCGTGGTGGCGGCCAGCCAGCCGGCGGAAAGAGGCAGGCTCAACGCCACGGCATCGCGTCGCCGGGACGCGCGAAATGTGCGCACGGTGACGATCAGCAGGCCGCATGCGCCGGCGGCGATGGCGGATCCACCGATGGCGGCGCCGACGTAGTTTCCGGTGGCGAGCCCGGTCACGAGCGAAAGCACGCCCGCGGTGTGCAGGAGGAGATGAATCCAGCGCCACGTTGCGCTGACCGGCAGCGGTGAACCGAGCAGAACGGGGAGCAGTTGATAGCTTGCGCCGAGGCAGATGCTCAGGAGAAAGCCGGGAAGCCAGAGGTGGGCGAGTCCGACGATGCGCGGGTGGTGGAGGGACGGGATGCCGCGCCACGTTTCGAGCGTAAGCCAGCACGCGGCCGCGGCGAAGGCGGCGAGTCCGAATCCGATGAAGACCAGCGGCAGGCGCGCGCCGTCGACCAGGGCCATCGGCCCGGGTGCGCCCGGCATGGCTGCCGGACGGGGAGCGGGGCTGATCGTCGCCGCAGCCATCGTCAAGCGGTCGCGGTCGAGGGCGCGACGGGCTCGGCCGTCAGCGTCAGCAGCATGGTGAACGGACCGTGCGCGGCGCGGACGGCGTGCGGATGATCCGGCGGGAGGTGTAGCAACGTGCCGGCGGCCAGGGTCTGCCAGGACCCGTTGAACTGGAATTCGCAGTTCCCGCCCAGCACCTGGATGATCGCACGGCGAGCGCTGCGATGGCCGGTGAGTTCCTGACCCTCGGCGAAGGCAAAGAGAATGACCCGCACCTCGGGGGTCTGCAGCACGGTGCGGCTGACGATCCCGGCCTCGGAGGCCTGGGCGGCGGTTGCGAGGTCGAGGACCTGGGCTTCGGTGGCGGGGAGCAGGGTTCGGAGAGTCATGCGGTGAGCCTAGTCCGCCGTCCCGCGCGGCGCCTTGATGCAGGTCAAGGGAGGAGCGACCTGCCGGAACCGTGTGCCTCTTGATGCAGGTCAAGGCGCGAATGCCGCCGGTTCGTTACACTCCGCTCAGAAAAAACGATTCGTTTCCGTTCCCACCGACGCTATTCTGAACCTAAACCCACCCTACCATGAAGCCCAACGTTTACGCCATTCTTGCCGCAGCCCTGCTCGCGGTACCCGTCGCCCGCGCGGCTGAAGGACCCTCGACTGCGCTCGGCCCGGTCAACCTGCCTCCGGAAATCCTCGCCCTGCCGGTCGAGCAGGCCGTGCTCACGGCGCCGCCGCACGTCCCGCCGCCGATCACCCGACGCACGCCGGCCCGTGTGATCGTGAACCTGGAGGTCAAGGAGGTCGTGATGCCGATCGCCGATGGCACCGAGTACACCTTCTGGACCTTCGGTGGCACCGTCCCCGGCCTCTTCATCCGCATCCGCGCCGGTGACGTCGTCGAGTTCCACCTCAACAATCACCCGTCGTCGAAGCTCCCGCACAACATCGACCTTCACGCGGTGACCGGTTCCGGTGGCGGCGCTTCCTCGACCTTCACCGCTCCGGGCCACAGCTCGCAGTTCACGTTCAAGGCGCTCAATCCTGGCCTTTATGTCTACCACTGCGCGACCGCGCCGGTCCCGATGCACATCGGCAACGGCATGTACGGTCTGATCCTCGTCGAGCCGCCGGAGGGCCTGCCGAAGGTCGATCGTGAGTACTATGTCATGCAGGGCGACTTCTACACCCAGGGCCGCTACGGCGAGCCCGGCCTGCAGGCCTTCGATATGGCCAAGTCGATCGATGAGCACCCGACTTATGTGCTCTTCAACGGTTCCGTCGGCTCGCTCGTCGGCGACAAGGCCCTCACCGCCAACGTGGGTGAGACGGTCCGCCTCTACTTCGGCGCCGGTGGTCCCAACCTGACCTCCTCCTTCCACGTCATCGGCGAGATTTTTGACAAGGTCTGGCTCGAGGGCGGCACCCGCGTCGCGCAGGAAAATGTGCAGACCACGATGGTGCCTTCGGGCGGCAGCACGATCGTCGACTTCAAGGTCGACGTGCCCGGCACCTTCGTCCTCGTCGACCACTCCCTCAGCCGCGCGTTCAACAAGGGCGCGCTCGGCATGCTCAAGGTGACCGGTCCCGAGGACCGCGTGATCTACTCCGGTAAGGAAGTGGACGCGGTTTACATCGGCTCGCAGGCCGCCGAAGGCTCTGAGTCGGTCAAGCGTGAGGCTGTGCTGCGCGAGCAGATTGCGGCCGAGATCCGTGCCAATCCGACTATCGCCGGTCTGACGAAGGAAATGCAGTTCGAGCGCGGCAAGCAGGTCTACATGCAGCTCTGCTTCGCCTGTCACATGCCCGACGGCAAGGGTCTCCCGAGCGTGTTTCCCCCGCTGGCCGGCTCCGACTACATGCTGGGCGATCGCGCCCGCGCCGTCCGCGTCGCCCTCAAGGGCATGACCGGTCCGGTCACCGTCAACGGCCAGACCTACGACAGCGCGATGCCGCCGACCGGCCTCACCGAGGAGCAGGTCGCCGATGTCCTGACCTACGCGTTCAACGAGTGGGGCAACACCGGCGAACCGTTCACGGTCGACGAGGTCCGTCGCGCCTTGAACGAAACCCGCTGATCCATCCTTCCGCGCTCTCCCGCCACCTTTCGTCTACACCCCGGCCATGTCTCGTCTCCTCTCCCTGCTCCTTCTCCTGGTCGCCCCGGCCCTGGCCGGAGCGAACCCGGCGTCGCGCGACGGGATGGTGACGATCCCGGCCGGGGTGTACGTGCCGCTCTCGCGCTCGGTGCTGGATGCGGCGTCGGTGGCGGTGCCGGCGTTCCGGCTGGATGTCCATCCCGTGACGAATGCCGAGTTCCTCGCATTCGTCACCGCCAACCCGAAGTGGCGGCGCTCGCGCGTCAGCCCGCTCTTCGCGGACGCGTCCTACCTGCGCAACTGGACCGGCGATCTCGAGCCGGGCGCGGGCGCTCCGGCCGATGCGCCGGTGGTGAACGTTTCCTGGTTCGTGGCCCGCGCCTATGCCCGCTGGGTGGGCAAGCGGCTGCCGACCATCGCCGAGTGGGAGCACGCCGCTGCCGCCGGCTACACCACGACTGATGCGCGCACCGAGCCGGCGTTCACCAGTGATCTCTACGCCTGGCTTTCAAAGCCCGTGCCGTCCGTCCTGCCCCCGGTCGCCTCTGCGCGTCCGAATTTCTACGGGGTGCGCGGCCTCCACGGTCTCGTCTGGGAGTGGGTCGACGATTTCAACACCGCCATGGTCACGGGTGAATCCCGGGCCGACAGCGGGCTGGATCGCGATCTCTTCTGCGGCGCGGGCGCGGTGGCGGCCAAGGACACGTCCGACTACGCCGCCTTCATGCGCCAGGCCCTGCGCAGCTCGCTCAAGGGCAACAATACCACGACCTCGCTCGGCTTCCGCTGCGTCGAGGATCTTCCCGTCGAACCCTGATTCGTCCCTCATCGCCATGAACACCCGCCTTCTCCTCGTTCCCGCCTTCGTGCTCGCGACCAGCCTCCTGCCGGCGCAGCACGCCGGCCATCACGCTGAACCGGACGCGCCGGCGGCGTCCTCCGGCGGTCACGCCAATCACAAGGAGCTCGCGGGCGACGGCTTCAGCGCGGGCTCCCTCTATCAGCTCGAGGCGAGCTACACCGGGGACGACGGCAAGCCGGTCACGCTCGGCCAGTTCAAGGGCCGTCCGGTCGTCCTCGCGATGTTCTTCGCCACCTGCACCTACGCCTGCCCGATGATCGTGGCCGACATGGCCCGCATCCGCGACGGCCTGCCGGAGTCGCTCCGGGCCAACGCCGCGCTCGTGCTCGTGTCGTTCGACGTCAAGCGCGACACGCCCGAGGTGCTGGCGCGTTATCGCAAGGACCGTGGGTTGAACCAGCAGTGGACGCTGCTCCGCGGCGACGACGGCGCGGTCCGCGAACTCGCGGCCCTGCTCGGCGTGAAGTTCAAGCAGGAGGCCGATGGCCAGTTTGCCCATTCGAACATCATCTCGATCCTCAATGCGCAGGGTGAGGTGATCCACCAGCGTGCCGGCCTCAAGGGCGGCCTTGAGGACGCGACCGTGGCACTCGCCCGCGCGTCGCGCTGAACGTCCGAACCTTCTTCTGTCATGAAAACACCCCCGTTAGGGTGGCTGCTGGCTTGCGCCCTCAGTGCGCCGGCCTGGGCAGCCGACGTGTCTCCATCTCCGATCGAGCGCGTCACGCTTGATCTTCGCGCGCGCCACGAGCACGCCGAACAGACCGGCCTTCGCGACGCCAACGCGCTCACGCTGCGCACGCGTCTTGGCCTGACCACCACGCCGTGGCGCGGTTGGCAGGCGACGATCGAGGCCGAGAACATCGTCGCCGCCGATGGCGATGCCTACAACCAGTCCGGGCTCAATCCGGGCGGCGCGGGCCGCGTGGTCATCGCCGATCCGGAGGTGACCGAACTCAACCAGGCGTTCGTCCGCTACCGGGCGGGCGACACCGCGGTCGCGGTCGGGCGCCAGCGACTCGTGCTCGACCAGGCGCGCTTCATCGGCGACGTCGGCTGGCGGCAAAACGCGCAGACCTTCGACGCGGTCACGCTGGTCGATCGTTCGCTCGACCAGACGACGCTGACCCTGGCCTACATCGACCGGGTCAACCGCATCCTCGGCCGCGACCATGCGCAGGGGGTGTGGGATTCGGAATCCTATGTCGCGCATGCCGCCTACGCCGGCCTGCCGGCCAAGACCGTGCTCACCGGCTACGCCTACCTCCTGGATTTCGACCAGGCGGCGGCGCAGGGCACGGCGACCTACGGCGCCAGCGTGACCGGTGCGCCCAAGCTCCGCAACGGAGCCGTCCTCAGCTACCGCGCCGAGTTCGCTTGGCAGACCGATCACGGTTCCAGCGCGCTCGACTACGGCGCCGGCTACGGGGCGGCGGAATTCGCGGTGCAGCGTGACGGCCGCAGCCTCGGCGTGGTCGCGGAAGTGCTCGGTGCCGACGGCGGCGCCGCGTTCCGCACGCCGCTCGCGACGCTGCATGCGTTCAATGGCTGGGCGGATCTCTTCACCACGACTCCGGCCGCCGGCCTGCGCGATGTCTCCCTGCGGGGGACCGCGACCCTTCCGGCGCAGATCAAGTTTGCGGCGCGCCACCACTGGTTCGCATCGGAGAACGGCGATGTCCGCTACGGCCGGGAACTCGATCTGCAGGCCAGCCGCCTGCTCGCGCCGGGCGTGACCGCGCTGGTAAAGTACGCGCGTTTCAAGCCGGATGCGGCCGGGTGGCCGGACGTGACCAAGTGGTGGATCCAGGTCGAGTACGTCCGCTGATCCAAACCGGCTTCGCTCATGCTTGCGTACTACGGACTGTTTGTGACCTTGCACCTCCTGTGCGCCATCACGTTCGTGGGCGCCGTCTTCTTCGAGGTGCTCGTCATCGAGCCCCTGGAGAAGCACCTGCCGATCGACGAACATGAGCGGCTGGCGGCGGCGATTCCCACCCGCGTGCGGCGGTTCATGCCGGGGGTGGTCGCCCTTCTCTTCCTCACGGGGGGAGCGATGTTCTGGATCCAGTTTTCGAGCCGGCCGGATTTCTTTCAGACCCGCTTCGGGCTGCTCCTCACCGCCAAGGTTGTGCTCACCTTCATTGTGCTTGGCGTCTTCGTTGGCGCGATTCGTGCCTCAATCAAGGGCACGATGGACCCGTGTCGGTTTCGCTACACCCACCGCGTCGTCGCGGCGCTGATGGTGGGGATCGTGCTGCTTGCCAAGGGGATGTATTATCTTTGATCCGGCCTTGATCTGGATCAACCGATTGGGCGTGGCGGCTTGAGGGCCGGCCGTGTCGCCGGCTTGATTGAGGCATGAACCCGGCCTCGTCACTTCCGCTCGTTTACGCCTGCTCCGGCTGCTCGAGCGCGGCGCAGATGGCGAACCACCTTGCGGTGCGGATGGACCGGCGGGGCGATGCGGAGATGTCGTGCATCGCGGGCGTGGGTGGCGACGTGCCGTCGCTGGTGCGGGTTGCGAAGTCGGGTCGTCCGATCGTGGCGCTCGACGGCTGCGCCCTGCACTGCACGCTGCACATCCTGCAGCGCCACGGCGTCGCGCCGACCGCGCACTACATGCTGCGGCGATTCGGAGTGAAGAAGGAGCTGCATGTCGATTTTTCCCCGACCGAGGCGGAAACCGTGCTGGAGGCGGTCCTGATGGATCCCGCCTTTCCGCGGTCCGCGCCGGATTTGATGACCGCGGTCCCGGCCCCGGCGCAACCGGAGGTGGCGTCACCATGAACCCGATGAATCACGTAACCATCCGGCATCGATCGATGTTCCGTCCGCTGCGGGGCTTGGTCCTGTTGCTGGCCTGGCTTTGCGCGACTGGCATGCACTGGGATCTCGTGCAGATCGCGGCGTGGTCGCGGATGTGGTACCGGGCGGCGCAGACCGAGACGGTCGCGTCGGCGCTGGATTCGACCTTTGCTCCGGGTGCGACCTGCCGCCTGTGCGCGGCCGTGGATGAAGGTCGCACGACAGGTGATCTGGCCAGCGACAGCCTGCTTCGTCTGGTCGGTCGGCCGGTGTTGCTGGCTTGGGCGGACGAGCCGCGGTGCGACGTGAGGTTCGACGCGGAGGCGCATCAGCGCGTCTGGTCGACCGGTCGCACCGGGTTGACGCGGGCGGAACCCCCGGCGCCGCCTCCGCGCTTCGCCCGCGTCTGATCGACGACGGCGAAAGGTCCCGGCCCTCGCGCCGGACCTCCCTGGATTCCACTTGCAGCGGCTCCTGACGGATTCGTCGGGCCACCCTGCGCTCTCAACGGCTGCGGCCAACGCTCATGAACTCATCTTTTCCTTCTCCTCTCACTCGCATCCTGCGCTGGAGCCATCTGGTTCCCGCCCTGATCATCGCGGCCCGCGCGGCCGGTGCCGATCCGGGGCCGGTCCCGCCGGAGGTCGTGAACCTCGACCCGGTCGTTGTCATGGCGCGCCCGAGCGAGCAACCGCTGCTGGTCCGCACGGACCCCAAGGCGGCCGCGCAGCCGATTCCGGCGCAGGACGGCGCCGAGGCCCTGCGCGGGATCGGCGGCTTCAATATCATCCGCAAGGGTGGCACGGATGGCGATCCGGTCTTCCGCGGGATGGCGGGTTCGCGGCTGGGTGTGCTCCTTGACGGCGAAAATCTCCTCGGTGGCTGCAGCAATCGCATGGATCCACCGACCGCCTATGTGTTCCCCGCCGCTTACGATGTCGTGACCGTGCTGAAGGGCCCGCAGTCCGTGCTCCACGGGCCGGGCAACTCCGCCGGCGTGGTGTTGTTTGAGCGCACGCCCGTCCGCCTGACCGCGCCGATCCTGCAGGCCGAGGGTGCGTTGACGGTCGGCAGCGCGGGTCGCAACGACCAATGGCTGCAGGTGCGCGGCGGCCGCCCGGCCGGCTATGCCGAGGCCGGTGTGACGCGCACTGCCGCTGGCGACTACGCGGACGGCGATGGCCGCCGCGTGGCATCGGCCTATGAACGCTGGAGCGCACGGCTGGCGCTGGGGTGGACGCCCAACTCCGCCACCTGGGTTGAGGCGACGGGCATGGTGAGCGACGGCGAGGCGGCGTATGCGGATCGCGCGATGGACGGCGCCGCGTTCACCCGCCGCAACGCCGGCCTGCGCTTCCGCCACCATCTCGGTGCCGGCTGGCTCCAGGCGCTCGAGGGCAATGCCTATTTCAATGAGATCGACCACGTGATGGACAACTACTCGCTGCGGACCTTTGTCCCGACGGCGATGATGCCGGGCCGCTCGGCGTCGAATCCCGATCGCCGCACCCACGGGGCCCGGCTGGCGGCGGAACTGGCCGTCGGGGAGCACGTCGAGTTGACGGTGGGGACGGAACTTCAGGCGAACCGCCACCGCGCGCGCAGCACGTCGAACGAAACGCTCCGACCCTACGAGAGCCAGCCGTGGGTGCGCGATGCCGACTTCGCGGTCGCGGGCCTCATGGCCGAGTCGCGGGTGCATCTCTCCGACCGCAGCCGGATCGTGGCCGGCGTCCGCGCGGATTCCTGGCAGGCCGAGGATCACCGACGGACGGTGGCGGCGGGCATGACGACGGTGGCGAACCCCACGGCGGACGGCCGGCGGGCCACGGTACTGCCGCAGGCTTTCGTGCGATTCGAGCGCGAGGCGCGTTCCGGCCTGACCGTGTTTGCCGGCGCGGGTCACGTCCAGCGCTTCCCGGACTACTGGGAACTGATCGGCCGCGAGTCCACCGGCAGCCTCAGCGCCTTTGCGACCCGCGCGGAGCGCACCACGCAGGCCGACCTGGGGCTGCACTACCGCCGCGGGACGGTGGTCATCGCCGCCTCCCTTTTTGCGAACCGCATCGACGACTTCATCCTCATCGAGAGCGGTGTGGCGAAGCCGGGCGCGATGGGGGCGGTGCGACTGGCCACGATCGTGCGGAACGTTGACGCCGCGTCCCTCGGCGGCGAGGCGAGCCTGGCCTGGAGCCCGCGGCCCGGCTGGTCGGTCGATGCAAGCGTGGCGGCCGTGCGCGGACAAAACCGCACCGACGCGCGTCCACTCGCGCAGCAACCGCCGCTGGAGGGCCGGCTCGGATTTTCCTATGCGACGCCGCGCTGGTCCGTCGGCACCCTGCTCCGGGGCGTCGCGTCGCAGGATCGCTTTGCGGCCCGCCAGGGCAGCATCGTCGGACAGGATCTCGGCCGCTCGCCGGGCTTCGCGGTCTGGTCGCTCAACGCAGCGTGGAAGCCGGCGGCCTGGCTGCAGGTGTCGGTGGGGATCGACAACGTCCTCGACCGCACCTACGCGGAGCACCTCAGTCGGGGCGGAGCGATGGTCGCGGGCTTCCCGCCACCGAGCACGCGCGTCAACGAGCCGGGCCGCACGGGCTGGCTCAAGGCCGACTTCCGCTACTGACACGGCGCTCTGCGCTCACTTCCGCTCCGCATAATCCTCGTCCGGCTTGATCTAGATCAAGCCGGACGCTGCGTGAACTCGACGCGGGACACTACGGGTTGTGGTGTTCCGGCCATGTTACCCCAATCCGTTGATGGAACCGACACGGAAGGGGCAACCGGGCTCACGGTCGTCAAGCGCGACGGACGTCTGGTTGCCTTCGACGAACGCAAGATCCGGCAGGCCTTGCTCCAGGCCGGCCTCGCCACCCAGGCCTTTGACGAAATCGTCGCCGCGCGCCTGGCCGCCGACGTGACTGCCCGTCTGCTGGAGCGCGTGACGAATGAGGCGGTGGGCATCGAGACGATCCAGGACGAGGTCGAGCGTGCGCTCCTCCACGCCGGCCATCTCGCCACCGCACGGGCCTACATTGTCTACCGGGAGAAGCGCAAGGCTGCGCGGGCCGACCGGCGCACCACGATCGACGTGGAGAAATCCGTCGAGGAGTACCTCACGCGCCAGGACTGGCGCGTGTCGGCCAATGCCAACCAGGGCTACAGCCTGGGCGGGCTGATTCTCAACGTCTCGGGCAAGGTCACGGCCAACTACTGGCTCAACCACGTCTACCCGCCCGAGGTCGGCGCGGCGCACCGCAACGGCGACATCCATATCCACGATCTGGATATGCTCTGCGGCTATTGCGCCGGCTGGTCACTGCGCACGTTGCTGCGCGAGGGCCTGAACGGCGTGCCCGGCAAGGTCGAGGCGTCACCGCCGCGCCACCTGCACTCGGCGGTCGGCCAGATCGTTAATTTCCTCGGCACGCTGCAGAACGAGTGGGCCGGGGCGCAGGCGTTCTCCTCCTTCGACACCTACATGGCACCGTATGTCCGCAAGGACCGGATGACCTACGCGGAGGTGAGGCAGTGCATCCAGGAACTGATCTACAATCTCAACGTGCCATCACGCTGGGGGACGCAGACCCCGTTCACCAATCTCACGTTTGACTGGACCTGCCCCGAGGACCTCCGCGAGCAGGTGCCGGTGATCGCCGGCGAGGAGCAGGCGTTCACCTACGGCGAGCTGCAGGCGGAGATGGACCTGATCAACCGCGCCTACATCGAGATCATGACGCAGGGTGACGCGCGCGGCCGCGTGTTCACGTTTCCGATCCCGACGTACAACATGACCGCCGACTTCCCCTGGGAGTCGGAGAATGCCGAGCGGCTCTTCGCCATGACGGCGAAGTACGGCCTTCCGTACTTCCAGAATTTCATCAATTCGGACCTCAAGCCGAACATGATCCGCTCGATGTGCTGCCGCCTGCAGCTCGACCTGCGCGAGCTGCTCAAGCGCGGCAACGGCCTCTTCGGCTCGGCCGAGCAGACTGGGTCGATCGGCGTCGTGACCATCAACTGCGCGCGTCTCGGCTACCTGCATCGCGGCGACGAGGCCGCGCTCTTCCGCCGGTTGGACGAGCTGATCGAGATCGGCCGCACCAGCCTCGAGCTGAAGCGCAAGGTCGTGCAGAAGCTGATGGACCAGGGCCTGTTCCCGTTCACCAAGCGCTACCTCGGCACACTGCGGAACCACTTCTCGACGCTCGGCGTCAACGGCATCAATGAGATGATCCGCAACTTCACCGGTGGCCGCGACGACATCACGAGCGACGCCGGCTACGCGCTGGCGCTACGCCTGCTCGACCACCTGCGCGGCCGCATGCTGGAGATCCAGGATCAGACCGGACACATGTACAATCTCGAGGCGACTCCGGCCGAGGGCACCACGTATCGCTTTGCGAAGGAAGATCGCCGGCGCTGGCCGGACATCCTTCAGGCCGGCACGGACGACAACCCGTACTACACGAACTCCTCACAACTGCCCGCCGGCTACACTGACGATCCGTTCGAGGCGCTCGAGCACCAGAACGATCTCCAGCGCAAGTACACCGGCGGTACCGTGCTCCATCTCTACATGGCGCAGCGGATCACGGATGCCGATGCGTGCCGCCGGCTCGTGCGCCGTGTGCTCGAGCGCTTTTCGCTGCCCTACATCACGATTACGCCGACGTTCTCGATCTGCCCGCAGCACGGCTACCTCGCGGGTGAGCATGCCTTCTGCCCGAAGTGCGACGACGAGCGCCTGGGGGAGAAGCGCGCCCGGCTCGTCCACGCCCACTGATTTTCTGCATCCCCGTCCGTCCCATCCAAAACCCAACCCTGCCAGCACGCCCATCATGATCGCCACCGAAACCCTGCCCGCGACCCGCACCCAAACCGTCACGCTCACCGATGCCGAACGCCAGCCCTGCGAGGTCTGGACCCGCGTCATGGGCTACCACCGCCCGGTCTCCAGCTTCAACATCGGCAAGAAAGGGGAGCACCAGGAGCGGCGCTTCTTCCAGGAGAACCGATGCGGGCTGAACTGAGCGAAACGCCGGAGTCCGCGACCGCCCGTGCTTCCGATCTGCGGATCGGCGGCCTGGAAAAACTGTCGCTGGTCGACTGGCCCGGCCGGTTGAGCGCGACGCTGTTTCTGCAAGGCTGCGCGTGGCGGTGCCGCTATTGTCACAACCCGCACCTCATCCCGTTCGCCGCCGCCCCGGGCGGCGGGCCGACTTGGACGTCGGTGCTTGCCTGGCTTTCGCGCCGGCGTGGCCTGCTGGACGGCGTTGTCTTCAGCGGCGGAGAACCGACCTGGCAGGCGGGGTTGGGCGCTGCGGTCGAGGCCGTGCGTGAGCTCGGCTTCGCGGCGGCGCTGCACACGGGCGGACCGCGGCCTGACCGGATGGAGCGTTTGCTGCCGCGGCTGGCGTGGGTCGGGTTCGACTTCAAGGCACCCTTTGCCCGCTATGCGGGCGTTACCGGCGCCGATGATGGCGGGCGGGCGCGGGCGAGTCTTCGCCTCCTGCTGGATGCGGGCGTCGCGCACGAAATCCGCACCACCTGGCATCCTCAGCTGCTCGCCCCGGGTGACCTCGAGGCCATGGCGTCGACCTTGGTCGATGAGGGCGTGCGCACCTGGGTGATCCAGCGCTTCCGGCCCGACGGCTGCGCCGATCCGGAGCTTCGCGCCCACCCGGCCGGCGAGCCGCCGGTCGAACGCCTGCGTCATCCCGCCTTGTCCATTGTTGTTCGCTAGCCAGCAGCCCGCCGATGCCCAATCCTGTTTCCGCCATGAATCCCGCCAACCCGCCGCCCGCCCAGCCGCGTCTCTTCGACCGGATCGGCGGCCGTGAACCGCTGCTTCACCTGCTGCGGCGATTTTATGCGGACGTGCGGCAGCACCGGGAGATCGGACCGATCTTCGCCGCGAAGATCGCTGACTGGCCGGCCCATCTCGAAAAGATCGCCGACTTCTGGTCCGGCGCGACCGGCGGACCGGCCCGCTACGCGGGACCGATGCCCTTGAAACACATGCCACTCGGCCTGGAGGAACGCCATTTCGCGGCGTGGCTCGATCTGTGGCAGCGCCACTGCCGGGCGCACCTTGCGCCGGCCGAGGCGCAGGAAATGATCGCGCTCGCCGAGGCCATTGGCCGCCGGCTGCGTGAGATTGTCGGCGTGACGCCTCCGTCGGGCTGTCCTTTTCACTGAGCGCCGGTTTTCGCCGGAACAGGCTCATCGAGCAGCGCGTGCAGCACGTCAGCCGCGGAGTAGGAGAACCGCCCTGCGGGCAGGAAACGATGGAGGTGGACCACGTCCTCGCCGGCCGTGAGCAACGCCGGCTCCACCCGGTCGATGCCCACCGGGTTGGCCAGACCGATGGCGGAGATCAGGCCGTTGCAGAGGCACTTGCGTCCGACCGTGTCCTCGATCGCCCCGCCCTTGCGCACGTAGTCCGCCTCCGGTTCGGCCGGACAGCGGTAGCCGACGGATCCATCGGATTTGCGGTAGGGCTGACGCAGGTAGCCGAGATCGCATTTGCGGGTCCGCTGCCGGTAGACGTCGTCCTCCGACAACGTGGTTTCCACGGCGACGACCTTGAACGGCATCCCGGTGGGCGAGGCGCTGCCATCGGTGACGACGGTGAGCGTCTGGTCCTGACTGCGCCGGAGCACGGCGTGTTTCAGCACGGGATCGAGTCCGGATTCATCGCAGTAGGCGAAGGCCGTGCCGATCTGCACGCCGGCGGCGCCCTCGGCGCGGGCCGCGGCCAGCTTGTCGGGGTGGGCGTAGGAACCCGCCAGCCAGAACGGCAGGCCGAGGGCCCGGATTGCGGCGAGATCGGTCGTATCCCGCGGCCCATAGACCGGCCGATCGCGGCTGGCATCGCGGGCCGGCCCGCGCGGCGGGGCGTTGTGGCCGCCGGCGGTGTGGCCCTCGATCACAAAGCCGTCGACGCGCCCGCTGGCCTTGCGCGTCAGCATCGTCGCGAGCGCGGATGACGAAACGATGGCGAGGAAGGCCGGCCGCGTGAGTGCAGGCCGGGGCGGCGAGACAAATTCGGCCGGGTCGAAGGTGATCACGGGCGACTCGGAGGCTGGCACGCCGTCGACGGCGATGCGCAGCTCCGCCGGTTCCCAGCGGGCCAGCCGGTCAAGGGCGCCGGGGATTGCGCTGGGGATGCCTGCGCCCATCAGCACGCAGTCGACCCCGGCCAGCATCGCGCCGAAGAGCGAGGGCATCGTGGGGAGCTGGAGTTTTTCGAGCAGGTTGAGGCCGACCACGCCGGAGTGGCCCTCCTTGGCGAGAAAGACCTCGACGAAATTGGCGACGATTGTGAGCGCGGTCAGTTCCCGTGGCGAATCGAGCGCGGGCAGGGGTGGCAGTTGGTAGGGGCGCCCGGCCGCGCGGCCATTGGGGATCCAGTAGCGGCGGAGGATGGCCTCCGCTGCGAAGGGCAGGGGGCAGTGGCGGAGCGCACGCCGCAGGCTGCCGTCGTGATCGCCGTCCTGCAGGCGCCGGGCGAGGACCGAACCGAGAGCCGTGCCGGAGACGACGCCGATCTGCCCCTCTTGCGCGACGGCGCGGGCAAGTTTCCAGTTGGAAACGCCAATTCCCATCCCGCCTTGGATGATCGTGTGGCGGGCGATTCCTTCACCGGTGCAGTGGGCCATCGGCTACGTTAACCCGTGGGCGCCCCGGTGTCCTTGACCTGCATCAAGCCGCTCGGTGGGAAATCAAACCGGCGCCGGTGCATCCATGCGCCCTCCGCGCGCCGGACTCAGAGCGCCGCGTAGGCGCGCAGCCCGGGGCTGTCGACGATCTGGACGTGCGCGCCCTCGACGATGATGAGCCCCTCAGTGCGAAAGCGGGCCAGCGTGCGGGAGAGGGTTTCGCTCGTGACGCCGAGCTGGCCGGCGAGGACCTTCTTGGTCACCGGCAGTTCGAACGCGACCGGGCAGCCGGCCGCGCCGCCCGGCGCCTGATGCAGGAGCCAGTCCGCCAGGCGGTGCTCGATCTGGCGGCCCTTGATGTCCTGCAAGGATTGCACGAGGTGCTTCAGGTGAATGCTCATCGAGCCCAGCATGTGCAACGACAGCTCGGGCTGGCGGCGGATCAGGTCGCGGAAGCGGCTCTTGTTCACGACGATGACCTGCGAGGGCTCGAGAGCCACGGCGTTGGCCGGGTACGATTCGACCGTCGCGAGCGTGACCTCGGCAAAGCTCTCCGGCGGGCGGAACACGCAGATGATCTGCTCGCGACCGTCGGGTGTCAGGCGAAAGATGCTCACCGAGCCCGACTGCATGACGTAGAAACCCTCGGATTTCTCTCCCTCGCGAAACAGGGTCTCGCCCTTCTGGAGCGAGCGCAGCGAACACCCCTCCGCGACCGCGGCGAGATCGCCCGGCGAGAGGCTGGCGAACATCCGGCTTTGGCGCAGGGACGCGCTGATCGCGACCTGACGAGAGGAATTCAAGCCGCTGGAGGCAGACTGCATCTTGCCATCGTAGGCCCCGGATTTGATTTTGATCAAGGCAATGGCGACCGGATTCGCCTAACCTCAAATCCCATGGAATCCTCCGATCCCCGCACCGTGCTTGAACTGGACGTGCGTCCCCTCGTGGCCGCGCAGCAGCCGCCGATGGCGGCCATCCTCGATGCGGTGGGGCGCCTGGCCCCAGGCCAGACCTTCCGTCTGATCGCGCCTTTCGAACCCGTGCCGCTCTACCAGCTGCTCGCGTCACATGGACTCACGCCCTCGGCCCGCCTGCGCGACGACGGCGCATGGGAAATCACCTTCCGCCCGGCCTGAGCGGCCGCTGCGCCGGGATTGACCGCCGCCCAGCCGGATCAGGCCCGGGGTGAAATGCACGGCTCAGGCCAGGGCGCGGGCGAAGAGCACGTTGTTCTCCTTGTGCACGTGCTGGTGCATGTCGCGCTCCAGCCGGGCGAGGCCGTCGTACATCGCGCGGAACGTGTTGCAGGCCCACTCGGGCGGGGTGTAGCCGTCGGTGAGTGCGCGGAAGCGCAGCAGCGCCGTGCCGGCTGACTCGTGCTCGTGCTGGAGCTCGTCGATGGATGCGCGCAGCGCGGCCCGCTCCTCGCCGCTGCCGGCGCGGACCAGCTCGATGATCCGGGGAAACACGGTCTGCTCCTCGTCGAGCACGTGTTCGGCCAGTTCGTTGGCGAACGTGGCGAACACATCCCGCACCTCGATCAGCCGCGGCTCATCGGCTCCGTGCACGGCGGCGACCTTGCGCGTCATGAAGAGGAGGCGCGGCAGCTCCTGCCGCAGGTAGTCGTGGTGAACCTGCGTGATGTGGGCGCAGAGCGCATCGACGCTCATCGCATCGGCATCGACCAGCGTGGGATCGGGGGCGGTGTCGATCGCCTTGAGCATTGCGAGCACGGTGGGGGCGTCGAGGTCCTTGGTTGAACAGACCTCGCTCAGCGGCTTCTTGCCGCCGCAGCAGTAGTCGACGCCGAGCTTTTCAAAGATACGGGCGCGGATGGGAGCGGCGCGGACGAGTTCGCCCACGGTGGTGTGGATGGTTTCTTGATTCATGTTCAGCAGAGGGGCGGCCGCCGCCGGCATGGCCGCGGGCGCGTGACATCACCAAGCCCGAGCCGCGGCACGGGGAAAAGCGGCTTTCGGGCAACCCTTGATGTCGATCAAGCCACCGGCGGAAATCGGGTTGTTGATCCGGCCGTCGCGCGTTGGGATGGAGGCGTGCCCTCCGATCCACTCCCTGTGCCGCCTGCATCCCCGGCCTTTCCGCGCCGGGCGTTCGGAGTCGCGCTCGTCTTCTTCGTGGTGGTCGCCGCTCTGGGCACGCTGCTGCGCTGGCAGGTGTATCGGCCGATCGCCGGCATTACCTACGGGCATTTTCTCCACGCCCATTCCCACGCCGCATTTCTCGGCTGGGTGTTCAACGCGTTCGTCGCGCTGGCGTGCGTGCTGTTCATCCCCGAGGACCGCCAGCGCGGCTGTCGCCGGCTCTTCGTCGTGTTTCAAGTCGCCATGCTCGGCATGCTCGTCGCGTTCCCGCTTCAGGGCTACGCGGCGGTCAGCATCGCCTTTTCGACGCTGCACATGGGCGCGTCCTTCGTGTTTGCGGGCGGGCTCTGGCGCCGCAATCTCGCGGTGCCGGTCGCGCGCGGACCCCTGCGGGTTGCGCTGGTGTTCCTTGTGGCGTCCGGACTTGGCCCGCTCGCGCTTGGCCCGCTCGCGGCGAACGGCCTGCGCGATACGCCGGCGTACCACCTGGCCGTCTATTTCTACCTGCATGCGCAGTACAACGGCTGGTTCCTGTTTTTCCTGCAGGCGGCGCTGCTGCAGGCCGCGACGCGTCAGGGCCTCCCGGTGCCGACGGCGGATGCACGCCGGGCCCTCGTGTGGCTCACGGTGGGCACGGTGCTCACCTTTGCCCAGTCGACGCTCTGGCTGACGCCTCCCGGCTGGGTCTATGCGATCGCTGCCGTGGGCGGCCTCGCGCAGCTCGCGGGGTGCGTTTTCCTGATGCGTTGTTTCCGCGGGCTGGGAGCGCGACTCATGGGGAGCGTGCGTCTGCTCGCTCTGCTGGCGGCCGGGGCCTTTCTGCTCAAGCACGCGCTGCAGGCCGCCGCCGCCTGGCCCGCGCTCGGCGCGTTTGGCAGCCACCGGTTCATTGTGATCGCCTT
Organism: Opitutaceae bacterium; assembly: GCA_036401075.1. GTDB lineage: Bacteria > Verrucomicrobiota > Verrucomicrobiia > Opitutales > Opitutaceae > CAMAXB01. The sequence goes on along the minus strand of DASWVY010000008.1, from coordinate 19,724 downwards.
CCTGCACCTCGTCTTTCTCGGGGTCGTGACCCCGGCGCTGCTCGCGTGGGCGCTCGGGCTCGGCTGGCTACGCGACGGCCGCGTCACGCGCGTTGGGCTCATCCTGCTGGTCGCCGGGGCGGGACTCACCGAACTGGTGCTGATTGCCGTGCCCTTCGGGCTGCCGGCCTCGTTTCCGCTGGCGGTCAGCCTGATTGGGGCCGCCGTGGTGATGACCGCCGGGGCGATGGCGCTGCTCGCAGCCTTCCTCCCCTCGCGCCAGCCGGCGGCGTAGGTTGCCTTACTCGATGCGGAAGCCGGTCGAGGGATCGTAGGTCAGCACCTGCACGTGCCGGGATCGGGCCTCGACGACTCCGCTCCACTGCAGCGGGCTGCCGGTTTCGCCGTTCAGCACCTCAATGGTGACAGCGTGCGTGCCGGGCGTGAGGGGACGGCGCCAGACGTCGATCGCGGGACCGTCGTGGGAAATGCCCTTGGCGGCGTAGGCGCGCTCCTCCGTGACACCGTCGACCGTCAGGCGGACCCGGATCGCGGCGCGGCGTGGCTTGCCGGTAGGCGCACCGCGCATGTGGACAGGCACGTTGGTCTCGTCGCGCACGGTCGCACCCGCCGTTTCGTGCGCACCGAAGGCCTTGAAGGAGAAAACAAGCTCGGGCTCGGGAGACTCGGGGTTGTCGACCCGCAGATGGCTGGGGGCGATGGCCGCCGTGAGGATGAAGGCGAGGCATGCGGCGAGGGCGAGGCAGCGGGCCGGAGTCCAGCCCGAGACCGCCGCGGACACCGTCGTCGGGCCGCCGGAGAAGGCGAGCGCCGCCGCCCGCAGGCGGCCCGGATCCGTGGGATCGAAATCCACCACGCGCCAGTTTTCCGCACCGGCGCCGGCGCGGGCGGGGCGGAATGATGGGGCGCGCGTGCCCTGCAGGCGTTCGAGGATCCAGCGGTTGCCGTCACGCGCCGCCGCCTCGGCCCGCGCGTCGCGCACGATGAGGATGCCCTGCGCGCCAGCGGCGAGCAGCCGCTCGACGAACTTGGGGCGGACCCAACTCGCGGTGGGCACAGCGTGCACCAGGAAGCCCGGCAACCGTCCGCGCCACAGGGCCGCGTCGAAGTAACCGCTCCCGCCGACGCAGTCCATGCCGACGAGGGCCACGCGGGCAGCCTCGCCCCGGGCCAGAGCCGCCTCGACGCTGGCCTGAATGCGCGGCTCGGCGTCCGGCACGTCGAACCAGGGCAGGTGCATGGCTTCGGAGTCGCAGGAGCCCACACATACCGCACACCCGACACAGCGCGTGGGGTCGACCCACGCCTGGTAAGAAAGCCGTTTCCCGTCGGTGCGTGGCACCATCTGGATCGCATCGAATGGGCAGTCCTGCATGCATTGCGTGCAGGCGTGGCAGCGCGGGATCTCCACGACTGTCTGGAAATCGGCCGATGGCCGGACGCCCGAGGCGTCGGTCCGCGGCGCATGCCGGCGTCCGAGCAACCACGGCACGGCCGCGCCGAGCAGGGCGGTCCCGCCCAGCGCGAGCCACAGGCCGGCTTCGCGGAAGCGCAGGGCGAGCGCGAGCGGGGTGAGGTACCAGGCGTCGACCGTCAGGTGGGCGGCCTTCTCCGCCATCCGTGCTGGTGCATCGAGCGGAGCGGGCACCAGCCACGAGGCGGCCGCGAGCATGACGAGGAAACTGAGGGCGAGCCGCCGGTCCGGCAGCAGGCGCACGCGGTTCAGCCGGGTCAGGTGAACCGCCAGCCCGATCGCGATCGCGAGCGGCAGGAGCATGTGCAGGAAGAAGACGACGAAGAAGAGCAGGCTCGGCACCAGGCGGTCCGCGAGGAAGAGCCGGCTGAGCGGCTCGCCGAAGACCGGCAGCGCGTCAAGGAAGCGCATTGAGGTGGCCGCGATCTCCTGGGCCGGGCGGTCCCAGACCAGCCAGAATCCGGTCCACCCGATGAACCAGATGACGCCGACGAGGCCGATGCCGGACACCCAAGGCAGCCAGCGGGCCCCGGCGAATTTCCGGGCGAAGAACATGCGCATGGCGTGCACCCCGACGAACAGCATCGCCAGATCCGAGCTGTAGCGGTGCAGCGCCCGCACCCAGCCGCCGGGCGTCCGCCCGCGGAGTGCGTCGAGCGAGCTGTAAGCCTGGTGCAGGCTCGAGGAATACCAGATGAGCAGCGCCACGCCCGAGGCCACCGCGGCGAGCAGCGCGAGGTTGGCCATGCGCCCGGCCTGGGCCAGGGGGTCGGACCCGGCGGGCAGGACGCGCCCCAGCCAGCCGTCGAGGCGGGCGAACAGGTTGTCCACCCGCACGAGCAGCGCGCCCCCGCGCGTCGGTTCGCCGGGGTCGGGAGACGGGCCGGGGGCGTTCATGGCCGGACGGAGGGGATCTCCGCCGCGAGGGCGAGGACGGCGTCGTGCAACCAGTCACGGTGCCGGCGGTCCAAATTGAGGCGGTAGGCGATGCGGCCGTCCGCATCGATCAGGATGAACAGGTTGGCGTGGTCGATCGCGCCGGTCTCGGGGTTGCGCCGCGCGGCGAACTGGAAGTCGCGCAGCAGCGGGTGCATCACCGCGGGCGGACCGTTCAGGTAGCGAAATTGCGGATACTCAAGGCTGTAGGCCTCCGCCATGGCGGCCATCTGCGCGGCGGTGTCGTATTCGGGGTTGAGCGAAAGCGCGACGACGCCGAGGCGTTCGCGGACTGACGCGGGCAGGCCCCGCAGGAGCTCGCCGGTGCGGATGAGGATGTCGGGGCAGGTGGTCGAGCAGAGCGCGTACACGCCGGTGACGAGGGTCACCTGGCCGCGCAGGTCGCCGAGCGCCACGGTCCGGCCCTGCTGGTCGGTGAGGGAGAAGTCGGGCGGCGCCAGCTGCGTGCGGATACGCTCGCCCGGGAACGGCGGCAGCGCGTCCTCCTCTCCGGCGGCGGGGCGGCCGTAGGCATACAGGCCGCTGGCGACGGCCGCGCCGACCGTGAGGCCGACCGTGGCCGCCCGCAGATGGTGGCGCCACCGGACGGCGGCGGGGCCAGCGGTTCGGACGCCGAACCGCCAGATCAGCGTGACCACGCCGACGATGAAGAGCGGTTCAGCCATCATGATCACCACCGCCATCCACTCCATCCCGCCGGTGCGCGGGTCGTAGCTGAAGCACCAGATCTTGAACTCCTCGGCAAACGCGCTCCACGCCCCCCAGCCCGGCGGGGCGAGGACGACGAGCAGCAGGAAGAGCTCGTAGACCGCCGTCGCCGCGGCGAGGAAGACCGGCAGCCCGGCCCCGGTGAAGAAGGCGCAGGCGCCGTCCCGCAGCCGGCGCAGGCCGGCGTGAGTGGGGGAGGCGGAGAGGGCGAGGGATCCGGACATGGCGGGTCGGGAGGGGTCAGCGGACGTGCCAGACGTCCGCCAGCGCCTTCCAGTTGGCGAAGTAGTACACAGCGAAGCAGGCGAGGAACACGCCGGTGAGCACGATCGTTCCCTTCATCGCCCAGTGGTCGCGGTAGATCGCCTCGCCCGGGGCGCCGGGGAGCGTGCTGGCCACGCCCCAGTCGGCCATGGCGCGGCCGTCGTTGCGCTCGCCGAAGAGCAGCGTGCCGACGCAGAGGATGCAGAAGAGGAACAGGCCGACGACCGCGATGATCGCGCCGATGCCCATGATGCCGAGGAAGAGATGCGCGGCCGGACCGTACACCCCGGCATGCTCGATATCGTAGACACGGCGGGCCACGCCGAGCGAACCGGCGAAGGACATGCCGAGCGACACCAGCAGGATGCCGCCGCCGAACAGCCACGGCTGCGCCCGCGCGGCGCTGCGCCAGATGAAGTCGCGCCGGAAGATCAGCGGGATCACGTAGTAGGCCAGGCCCATGAAGGCCAGCGAGGTGCCGCCGACCACGGTGACGTGGAAGTGGCCGGGGATGCGCAGCGTGTTGTGCGCGATGATGTTGATCTGCTGCGTGCCGAGCGTGACGCCCGTGATGCCGCCGAGGAAACCGAAGATGATGACCGACAGCACGGTGGCGGAGAGCGCCGGGTTCTTCCACGGCAGGGCCGTGACCCAGCCGAAGACGCCGCGGACGTAGCCCTTCTCGCGCATCGCGATCTCGATGCCCGCCGGCACGGTGAAGCCGTGGATCATGGACGCCAGCACGGCGAGATACATGGCGTAGGAGGTGTTCCAGATCTTCCAGGTGGCGCCGACGCCCGGGTCGACGAGCAGGTGGTGCGCCGAGGCGAGGTTGATGAACAGGATGTAGAGCACGAAGGCGGTGCGGCACACGGCCTCGTTGACCGGGCGGGCGCCGAGGACGACGTGCGAGAGCAGATACCACACGCTCACCATCGCGCAGACGTTGACCTGCTGCGACTGGTGGCCGAGGCCCCACCAGATCAGGCGATACCACGCCGGGTCCGGCGCGGGCGTCCAGCCCATCGAGTAGGTGAAGGTCGGGATCATCACGATCGCGCCGTGGAGCAGCGTCACGACGGCGATGATGGCCGCGGTGGTGGCGCCGAAGGTCACGATCGGCACCGAGCCGGTGTAGGCCCGGTCCCGCTTCGCGACGTAGAGCGTGGCGAAGAAGTTGAACACGCCGATGAGCGTGCCGACGGCGACGAGGATGATGCCGAGGTAGAAAAGCGGGTGCGCCAGCAGCGGCAGGTAGGACGTCATCATCACGTCGGCCTGGCCGGCGAGGATGATGTAGTCCACCATCACGCCGCCGGTGAGCATCATGCCGAAGGAGACCCAGGCGACCTTCCGGGAAAATAGCCGGGCGTTGAGCGGGGTGGTGCAGGCGAAGTAGAGGATCGCGACCTCGAAGAAGAGGATCCACAGGATCAGCATGTTGATGCCGTGGAAGGTGAGGATGCGGTAGAACCAGTCGGCCGGCAGCAGGTGCACGGTCTGCCAGCGGGTGAGGGCCAGCAGCAGCGCGGCGATGCCGCCGAGCAGCAGGAAGACGATGCCGGTGACGGCGTTGAGCTTGATGAAGCGCTGGGCGTCGAGGCAGACGCTCAGGCCGGTGGTGCCGCAGACGCGGCCGGGGACGCCGGGCGCGGCGAGCGAGTGCGAGGAGGAGGCGGGGGCGGTGGTCATGGCGGGGAGCGGTTACTCGACGAAGATTTTCCCGGTCATGGCGTGGTGGCCGATGCCGCAGAATTCATTGCAGACGATGGTGAATTCGCCCTTGGAGGTGGGCGTGATGGTGAGGACGTGGTCGTAGCCGGGCAGGACCTGGAAGTTCATGTTGAGCGGCTGGAGCGAGAAGCCGTGCTGCAGGTCCAGCGCGGAGAGGTGCAGCCGGTAGGTCTCGCCCGCACGCAGGCGCAGCGCCGGCCACCACTGCCACATGCGGGCCGTGAGGTAGGCGTCGCCGCCGGGCGGCGGCTCCGCGATGGGGAGCTCCTGCAGCATCGCGTTGGCGGCGACGGGATTCTTGAAGGTGCCGACGCGGTTCGCCGCGACGAACCGCTCCGTGCGGGCGAGGAAGTCGGCGGGCTTCACGGCGTAGGCCTCGCCGGTGCTGTTCTGTTTACCGCGGAAATGCCAGTAGGGCATCATCAGCGACATCACGAAGCACCAGAGCAGGGCGAGCCCGAGCCACAGCTTCTCGTGGCCGGCGGGCGGATGGAACCAGGGGGTGGTGAGGGGACGCAGGCTCATAAAGGGGGGCTCCGGTCAGGGCAGCAGGGCCGGTTTGGTGAGGAGGAGTTCGATCCAGCCCCACACGGTGTAGGACAGGAAGGGGATGAGGACGCCGAGCACGAGCAGCAGCCACGGGTTATCGAGGAACTTCTGCCACGGATGGATCTTGGGTTCGTTGTTCATGGGTTCAGGCCGGTTGGGTTGAGCGACGGCGCCACGTGCCGATGCAGCGCAGCATGACCGCGAGAAAGAGGAGTCCGCCCGCGACCGCCACGAGGCCGCCGAGACCCATGACGCCGAGGCCGAGGTATTCGCCGAGCGAGCGCACGTGCTGCTCCGCGCCGTATTGCTTGCGGCCGAGCCCGTAGGCCCCGGCGAGGGCGAAGCCGAGGCCGAAGACCGCCTGGCCGCAGCCGAAGCACAGCAGCTGCACCTTGCGCCAGCGCATCGCGGGCGCCGCGCCCACTGACGTGGCGGCGCAGAAATCATAGGCCGCCGTCATCAGCGCCAGCGTCACCGCGCCGATGGCGCAGTGGTAGTGGCCCGGGACGAGCGTGCTGGAGCCGCGGATGAGCGAGCCGAGCACAAAGCCGAGCACGGTGAGCGTGGCGCTGCCGGCGAGGCCGACCAGGCGCCAGCTGCCTTCGGCCGGGCGTTGCGCCCAGTGCCGGACCACATGGCGGAGGCCCAGGCCGAGGACGATCAGGACGACCGGGAAGATCGTCCAACGCATCAGCTGCGTCGCCGTCTCCGTGTAGGCCGGGTCCGAGGTGCCGCCGAGCGCGAGGAACGGCATCACGGCGTGCGGCAGCACCAGCGCCGTGAGCAGCCAGCGGATCGCGCCCGGCGAAACGACCGTCCGCCCCGACCAGCGGTGCAGCAGCAGCAGCCAGAGCCCGAGCATCATCGCGACGTTGGCCGCCTGCAGGACATGGCCGCCGCCCCAGGCGAGGAGTTCATAATAACCGATGGCCGGCAGGCCCGGCAGGGTCGTGCGCCACGCGGCGACAAAGGTGGCGAGCGCGATCAGGTTGGCCGCCGCGGAGGCGCGCAGCGCGACGAGCGCGTCGTCCGGCAGGGCGCCCGGGCCGCCGGCGGGCGCGGTGAGCGCGCCGGCGAAAAACAGTCCGGTGCCCGCAAACCAGCCGGCCAGGCCCAGGAGGAAGACCGGGTGGTCGATCACCGGCACGTAGTTGGCGAGGATCGGCTGGGCGCCGGGCATCACCGCGCCGGCCAGCAAGCCGATGACCCCGGTGAAGGCCAGCCACCCGGCGATGATCTTGAGGTTGCGAGGGATCGCCGCGCCGAGTGAAAACGCGAGGAAGGTGGCGGTGCCGGCCTGGAACCAGACGACCATCGCGAGATCCACGTGCACGACGAGCGCGCGCTTGAAGAAAAGAGGGTCGGTGAACAGCCAGCCCATGCCCGGCAGCCGCCCGATGACGAGCGTCAGCGACAGCAGCCCGGCGAGCACGAGGCTGCCGATGGCGAAGAGAAACCAAAGGCGCGCGGCCGGGGCGCCCGGGACCGGCAACGTGCGCGGCCGGAGACCGGACGGGGCGAAGGCGGGCGCAGGTAAAGCCGGGGAGTGCATGACGGCTTTCTAACACAGGGGCGCTTCGACGGCCTTGACGTGGGTCAAGGGAACGACCGCCTGGTCGCGGACCTGCGCCCGGTCAGTAGGTGAATTCCACCTGCGCCCAGATTTTTTGCACGTTGGGCAGGGTCGCGTTGTCGCGCCGGAAGTCGGCGAACTTGACGAGGCCGGTCACGGACTTGCCGAATTTGCGCGTGAGCTGGGCGTTGAACTCGGCGCCGAGGCGCCCGCCGGTGGCATCGGTTTCATACCGGTGGTAAAACGCGGTCAGGGCGAGCTGGGCAGGGAGGGTGGCGGTCGCCTTGAGGTAGGTGTCGCGCAGGCCGGCGGCCGGCGTCGCGAGGAAGAGATCCGCCCAGCCGTTGAAGGCGTGGAGGGTCGCGAGCGGGGTCTTGAACCCCACGTTGTGATCCGAGCCGAGCACCTCATGGCCCAGGGTGAGGCTGCCGGACCCGCCGGCGAGACCGGCTTCCAGCCCGAGGTAGTGCGTCGAGTAATCGAGCGGGCTCGCGCCGTGGTCGGCCTGGGTGGCGAGCTCGGCCCGGTAGGCGAGCTTGAGCCGGTCGGTAAGTTTCCGGGTGCCGGTCAGGCTCGCGCCGTAGGTGGCGCAGGAATTCGCGGGCGAGCCGGCGAAATCGAGCAGGTAGGCGTAGCCCGTCAGGGTGCCGGCGGGCAGGCCCGCGTAGCTGGCGTTGAAGAGATGGGAGTTGGATTGCCAGTAACCCTGCGCGTGACGGTCGCCGAAGACGCGGTTGATGCGGTCGAGCCAGGCGTAGGTCAGCGTGGTCTGCGCGAGCGACTTGTCCTGCACCACGAGCGCGTCGAAGGTCTGCATGTTCTGCCGCCAGCCGACGTCGCCCACGAAGCGGGCGTTGTCGAGCACGAGGCGCTGGCGGCCGAGGGTGGCGGTGGTCCGGCCCGTGGTGAAGGCCAGCCAGGCCTGGTTGATCTCCGTGGTCTCGGGGTCCGCGACGACGGCGCGGCCGGCGCCGCCGGGGTTCAGGCCGGACTGGCTGTAGCGGTCGCCGTCCGCGGCGAGGATGCTTTCCGCCTCGAGCATGGCCTGCCAGCCATGCAGCGGCGCGGTGGTGAAGCCGAGGCGCGGGCGGAGCGTGAGCGCGCCGGCGTCGCGCAGCGCGGTCTGGCGCACGTCTTCATAGCGCAGGCGGAGATTGAGGGTGACCCGGCCCTGCGCGAAGGCGTCGGCCAGGTGGTCGGCCGCGGCCAGCGGGAGCACGGCGGCGCCGGCGAGGGCGGAACGGAGGAGCAGCGGAAATTTCATGGCGGGTGGATTCGGGCGCCAGCTTAGCAGGCCGCGCCCAGATCCACCTTGATGCGGGTCAAGCCCGGCCGGATGAGCCGGGCTTACTTGGCCGCGGCCAACCCGGCCAGCGCGGCGACGGCCTCGTCGAGGCCGCCCTTCAGGCCCTGGCGCTGGTGGACGATCTCACCTTCGCGGTTGAGAATGGTGACGACGTTGGAGTGGGAGAACATGCCGTCGGCCTCCTGCTTGTATTTCACGCCGAGGAGGGCGGCGAGCTCGCGCACGGCGTCGTCGTCACCGCGGAGGATGATCCACTGGCCGTCGAGGCCGCGCTGGGCGCGGTATTTCGCGAGCACCTCGGTCGTGTCGCGGACCGTGTCGAACGAGACGAGCACAAACACGGCCTGGCTGCGTTGTTCGGCGGGCAGGCGCTCCTGGATGGCGAGCATATCCGTGACGGTCAGCGGGCAGGCGTAGCCGCAGGAGGCGAAGAACATGTCCAGCATGACGGGGCGGCCGCGGAGCGAGCCGAGCGCGACGGCCCGGCCGGTGTCGTCGGTGAAGGTGACGTCGCTCTGGTAGATCGAGTCCTTGCTGAAGGTGGCGGTCTCCATCGCCGCGCAGCATGCGTCGGGCTTCGGGGCGGCCTTTTCCGCGCAGCAGGCGTCCTGCTTGGCGGCCGGCTTTTCCTTGCAGCAGTCGGCGGCCGGGGTTTCGGCGCCTAAGGCGACGGTGGCGAGCAGGAGGCAGAGGGCGGTGGTTTTCATGGGAGATTTTTGGCGCAGCGGAAGCCGAGCGCGGTGGTGGTGTTTTTGGCCTGGAGGGAGGAGCGCAGGGCGCCGCGCATGAAGGCGGCGTAGTCGGTGGTGTCCTTGGCGCCGACGGCGCCGGCGCCGCAGAAGAGGTCGCGCTCGAGGCCGGTGTCACCGCGCGACTCGCCGGTGACCATGGCGGTGTTGAAATCATCGACCCATTCCCAGACGAGGCCGTGGAGGCCGCGGGCACCGTGGAAATTGCGCCGGGCGGTGGCGGCGTCGGCCTGCACGGCGGGCACGGGCCGCGCGAGCCAGGCGTAGAGGTCGCGCTTGAGCGCCTCGTCGGTGCGGCCGTCGGCCTGGGTGTAGCCGGCGCCGGCGGCGAGTTCCCACTCGGCGGTGGTGGGCAGGCGCTTGCCGGCCCAGCGGGCGTAGGCGCGCGCGGCGAACCACGACACGCGGACGACCGGCGCGCCGGGCGGGGCCTTGGCGCCGGGCTCGAGGTCGCCCGTCCAGTGCTCGAGGTAGGAGGAGTCGGCGAACAGCCCGCTGACCTGCGAGCGGCGCCACTTCGGGTTGGCCGTCACGAAGGCGAGGAAGTCCGCGTTGGTCACGGGCAGCTCGTCGAGCAGGAACGCGGCGACGGGAACCTGCGCCGCGTCCTTGGTCGTCCGCAGCAGCGGCGCGTAGGTGCCCGCGGGGATGAGCACCATACGCGCCGCCGGCTGGGCGGCGGCCGGCACCGCTCCCGCCACCAGGCCGAGCGCGAGGGCGCCGAGACGGAGGAGGGAGGAGATGGTCATCGGGGTGGGCTGCGGGCGGGATCGTTGACCCCGCCCGGCAGGTGGTGGATTAGTGCTGCTCGTTGCGGATGGCCTTCACCTGCTCGGCCTTGAAGGCGTCGCCGGTGTTGCCCCAGGCGTTGTAGACGTAGGTGAGGACGTCCGCGACCTGCGCGTCGGTGAGGACGGCCTCCTGCGGCGGCATGGCGCTGTTGAAGGTGACACCGTTGACGGTGACGGGGCCGGTCATGCCCTTGAGCACGGTGCGGATGGCGCGGTCGCGGTCGGCGAGCATGTAGTCCGAGCGGGCCAGCGGGGGGAAGGCGCCGGGCAGGCCCTTGCCGTCGGGCTGGTGGCAGGCGAAGCAGAGGCCCATGTAGACCTGCTTGCCCTTCTCGATCTGCATTTCCTTGGTGAGACCGGCGATGGCGGGGTTGGACTTGATCTCCGCGGCGATCTTCTTCCGCAACTCGGCCTCGCGCTTGGCGGAGGCGGAGCCGGCGTCGGCCTGCGAGCCGAGGTAGACGGCGTCGATCTCCTTGCCGGAGTAGATGACGCGGTTGGCGTCGCCGGCGACCTTGAGCATGCCGAGAGCGCCCTTGTTGAAGGCGCGGGTGAGCGAGTGGTCGACGAGGATGAAGGTGCCGGGGACGTCGACCTTGAACTCGACGACGGTGGCGCCACCCGAGGGCACGAGGGTGGTCTGCACGTTCTTGTTGGGCAGGCTGAGGCCGGCCTCGGGGTAGACCTTGTCGAAGATCTCGCCGATGATGTGGAAGGAGGAGGTGACGTTCGGGCCGCCGACGCCGAAGAAGAGGCGGATGGTCTCGCCGACCTTGGCGGTCATGGCCAGGTCGCCCACGAGCGAGCCGACAGAGCCGTTGAACACGATGTAGGGCGGGCGCTCGTCGATGGCCTTGGCCATGTCGAAGGACTGCAGGCCCTCCTCACCGTATTTGCCGGTGGTGTAGAACTCGCCCTGCATGACGTAGAACTCCTTGTCGACCTTCGGCAGGCCGTCCTTGGGCTCGACGAGGATGAGGCCATACATGCCGTTGCCGATGTGCATGGGCACGGGGGCGGTGGCGCAGTGGTAGACGTAGAGGCCGGGGTTGAGGGCCTGGAAGGTGAACTGCGAGGTGTGGCCGGGGGCGGTGAAGGTCGAGGTCGCGCCGCCGCCCGGGCCGGTGACGGCGTGCAGGTCGATGTTGTGCGGCAGCTTCGAGGACGGGTGGTTGTTCAGGTGGAACTCCACGACGTCACCCTCGCGGATGCGGATGAACGAGCCCGGCACGCTGCCGCCGTAGGTCCAGAAGGTGTATTCCACCCCGTCGGCCAGGCGGCCCACGACCTCGAGGACCTCGAGGTTGACGACGACGCGCGCGGCATACTTGCGGTTGATCGGCGGCGGCACGTGCGGCGGGGCGGTGAGGATCGCCTGCTCGACGGGAAGATTGGCCACCTCGGGCGGCAAGATGACGGGACCCTGGACGTCGGTCGGGCCCTCGTTGGCGCGAACCAGGGTGGTCGTGAGCAAAGCTGCGGCCAAGGCGAGCCCGGCCACCGCGACAGCGGGGATAATGCGTGGATTATTCATGGGGGACGGTTTCATAGGTTAGCGGGAAAGGGGCGGGCTGGCGTGGCGCGGGTTGGCAGGGACTGCGCATTTCTTGTTATTGGCATTAGAATTGTGATCAGGTCAGCCGCGATAAGCGATAGTGATCGCTGCGATATAGAGCAGGCCGACAACGGCTTCGAACATTCCGATGCGACGCGCCGGCCAGGCGGGACGGAAGGGGCTGGCGAACCATAACGTGCGGGCGACCAACGCCCACACCGGGAGCGCGGCCCAGGCCGGCAGGAAGCGGAACGCGCCCAGCAAAGAGACGCCGACCGCCGCGACGACGGCGACGAGCACCGGCAGCAGGAAGCCGGCCGTCTCACCCTTGGCCTGCCGGAGGCCGCTCCGGACGGTCAGCACCGTGGGCACGCTGCGGGCGAGTGCGAGGGCGGCGAGCGCGAGGGCCGGACCCGCGGACCAGCCGGCGAGGGTGGCCAGGGCCGCCGGCACGAGGGCGAAGGCCGCGCTGCCCGCCACCTCGGCGGCGGCGGCGCGCGAACCGTTTTGCGCATCAAACCAGGCGAACAAGCCGCCCAGCGGGGCGGCCACCAGCAGCGGCCAGAGCGGGGCGAGACCCCGGGGCACGAGGACGAGCGTCAGGGCGGCGAGCGCGAGGACGGAAAAGACCAGGACCGCCGGCCCGGCGAGCCGGTGCCGGGTGGCGGCGGGTGCGAACAGCGCCTTGAAGGGCCGGCGCGCTAAAAACCCGGCCAGCGCGGCCAGCGCCAGCGCACCGCCGGCGGACGAGGGCGCGACGAGCAGGCCCAGCGCCAGCGGCTCGAGCACCAGCGACCAGGAACCGTGTTCCTTCGGCAGGAATACGGAGGCGACCCGGACCGCGGGAGCCGGCCGTGTCGGGGCGGTGGAGCTCGAGAAGGAGGCGAGGAGGGCGGTGCCTTGCATGCCCGCAGTATCGCCGCAAACGCGGGCGGGCGCCTTGACTTGTGTCAAGGGGCGGACGGATCCCCCGGCCGCTCTTTCAGAGCAACTTGTGATCCCGCGCCCAGCGGACAAATTCCTGCTCCAGCTGGTCGAAGGACTCGATGACGAACAGCGTGTCCTGGAAATGCCAGATGTCGTAGGGCTGGGCGGCGAGGGTCTCGGGCCGGTAGGCGACCTTCTTCACCTGGTCCGTGAGCGAATGCTGCGTCTCGCCGGACGAAGAGATGATGCCGTTGCCGTAGATGCGCGGGCCGCCGGGATTCTGGATCAGGCCGAACTCGACCGTGAACCAGTAGATGCGCGTCAGGCCCTCCTCGACCGCCGGGTCCCGGCATGCCAGCGCGGCCTGGCCGATCTTCTGGTAGAAGTTGGCGAAGCGCGGGTGCATGATCATCGGCGTGTGGCCAAAGATGTCGTGGAAGCAGTCGGGCGCCGGCGTGTAGTCGAGCTCGGAGCGGGCGCGGATGTAGTCGGTGCAGGGAAAGATCCGCCGCGCGAGGTAGGAGAAGAAATCATGCGCATCGAGCAGGCCCGGGGTGCGCGCGATTTGCCAGTTGGTCGCGGCCTGCAGCTTGCGCGAGACGTCGGCGAGGGCGGGGATGCGGTCCTTTTCCAGTTTCAGCGCCGCGAGACCGGTGAGGAACTCGTCGGCGGCGCGGCCAGGCAGGAGCGTCTCCATGCGGGCGTAGAGCGTGCGCCAGACATCCTGCTCGTCGGCGGTGTAGGCGGGATAGCGGCATTCCGCGCCGACGGGCAGCGGCGCCGTCAGCTTGTGCGGGATGCAGCGCGGATCATCCGCGCCGGTCGGGGTGGCGGTGGGCGTGGGGGTATTCTGCATACCCGCATTTTGCCGGGTCCCCGCGGCGAATCGAACCCGAAGCGGTCAATTACGCCGAACGGGTTAGGGCGTTTCGGTGGGAGGGGCTTTACGCCCCGACGGACAACAGGTCGCGCTCCAGGCGGGGCATAAAGCCCCTCGCACCCACCGGCGAAAGCGTGCTCACGCGCCGCCCCAAGGCGGAATCGTCTCGCCGGGTTTCGGCGGCGGCCCGGGCGGGGTCATCCGGTTCTTGCGGCGGTCGATGCCGTCCCATTTGCGCGGGGGCGGCGGGGAGGCGACCAGCGTCTCGGCCAGGTGCAGCGGCAGCTTGGCGAGCAGCGAAAGCAGGGGTAGCGAGACGAACAGCGCGAGGGCGGAGGTGTTGGGGGTCAGGCCGCCGAACAGCGCGGCGGAGACCGCCATGATGAAGATGGCCGCCCAGACCAGCGTGCTGGCCAGGGTGGGCCAGGCGATGAGCTTCAGCCAGGTGCGGGCCGGCCGGCGGGAGCGCCACAGCGGCATGGCGGTGAGCGCCAGCACGGTGCCAAAGAGGATTATCCCGGGCGCGCCGCTGCCGAGGATCGTGCCGGTCGTGAAGAGGAACGCGTCGGGCAGGCCGAACACCTTGGTCACGAAGAGGCCGAGCTTCACGTTGGCGTTCGGCGCGGAAAACACGTCGTCGCGGTCGTAGAGACGGGTGAAGCGGCCGGACTGGATCTGCTGGTGCCGCTGCAGGTAGGCCGCCATGCGCTGCTCGTAGAGCGCCGGGTTGGCGCTGCGCAGCCGGGCGCCGCGCGGCACCTGCGGCACGCCGTCGAACACGCCGGTCACCTCCGGGTAGTCGCGGCGGAGGGATTCCTGGGCGGCGGTGACGTTGAAGGGGGCGGCGAGGCGGAGCGGACCCCAGCCGTATTCGCTCTCGCGCAGGCGCGTGGCGAAGGTGCGGACCAGCGCCACCGGATGCTCGTCGAGGGCGGCCGCGGACAGCCGGTAGTTGAAATTGGTCCAGCCGCTGGCGAAGGAAGGTGAAGCGGCGGTCAGGCCCCAGACGAGGGCGCCGCCGGCGACCAGCAGGATCAGGCCGAGCTTGAGGGAGCGCACCAGCTCGCGCCGCAGCCACGGGCGGAATTTTTCATCGGATATGCCGGTGGACTTGATGGCTCTCATACGGGTGCGGCGGCCAGCAAGACAGGCTCGGGGACGGTTGTCACGCCCGGGGTGTTTGCCTCAGGCTGGTTGGATTTTGGTGTCGGTGGCGCGCCCCTTCACCGGTTGAGCAGCGCGGCGACGCGGGTGCGGCCGCGGACGTTGAGCTTGGCGAAGATGGCGGCAAGCTGGGTCTTGATCGTCAGCGGGCTGCGGCGCAGCTCGGCGGCGATCTCGGCGGTGCGCAGGCCCTCGCGCACGCGCATCGCCACCTCGCGTTCGCGCTCGGTCAGCCGGGCCAGCAGCGCCACGGCGCCGGGGGAGAGCTGGCGGTCGCGGTCGCCGCGCGGCCGGCGGTAGTCGAGCTGGATGTGAAAGGCCGGCACGGTCTCGCCGGGCGCGGGGTGCAGCTTGATGCGCGCGTGCAGCCCGCGGGTGTTGTCGCTGACCACCTTGGTCGGCGCCGCCCCGGCCCGGAGCTCGGTGCAGGCCGCCACGAGGGCCTCGGGCACCCGGAAGGCGTTGCGGGCGCGCAGCGCCGCGGCGTGACGCTCGCCGTGGTTCCACACCGCGCAGGCGCGCGCGGCCTCGTGGTTGAACCAGATCGGCCGGCAGGCCGCGTCGAGCAGGAGCAGGCCGACGGGCACGTCTTCCAGCATGGCGAGCACGTGGTCCAGGAGGGGGGCGGAAGTCTCTGCGGGCATAGGCTGAACGGAGTAAATGACCGCCCGGCCCGGCGGTGCAAGGCCGTTTACTCCGTCCGGCGTATGGCCGCGCGGGGGCGCCGCGGGTAGAGTCGGACCAACCCAAACCGCCCGCGCTTCCATCCGCCCGGGCCCCTCCACGCATGAGCCGCACTTTTTTTGACAAGCCCGTCGAGCGCAAAACCGGCGTGAACCCGCTCGGCCTGCGCGGCTTCGACCACATCGAGTTCTACGTCGACAACGCCGACCAGTGGCGCGACTTCTTCGTCCAGAAATACGGCATGTCGCCCCGTGCCTATGGTGACAACTCCACCGGGTTGTCCGGCCGGCGCTCCCACGTCGTGGGGCAGGGCCGCGTCAACTTCGTCGTCAGCGAGCCGCAGGGCGCGGGCGAGAAGGCCGATTTCCTCCGCGCGCACCTGGAGAAGCACGGCTGCGGCGTGCGCGACGTGGCCTTCAAGGTCAAGGATGCCAAGCATGCCTTCGCCGAGGCGCAGCGCCGCGGGGCGAACGCCGTGCGCGGGCTGCACGAGGACGCCAACATCGTTCACGCCGCCATCGCGGCCTACGGCGACACGATCCACAGCTTCGTTGAGCGCAAGGGCCACGGCGAGTTCATGCCGGGCTTCGTCAACGTCCCGGGCGGCATCGACGACCGCGAGATCAACTTCGCGATGATCGACCACGTCGTGGCCAACGTGGAGCGCATGGACGAGTGGGTGACCTTCTACGAGCAGGTGTTCGGCTTCGACCTGTTCATGCACTTCGACATCAACACCGGCCGCTCCGCGCTCATGTCCAAGGTCGTCAGCTCGACCGACGGCTGGGTGAAGCTGCCGATCAACGAGCCCTCGTCCGCCAACTCGCAGATCCAGGAGTTTCTCGACCAATACAACGGCGCCGGCGTCCAGCACATCGCGCTGCTCACGCCCGACATCACCGCGACGATCGACGAGATGCGGAAGATGGGCCAGGAGTTCCTCGACGTGCCGGACAGCTACTATGACGGCGAGTTCGACGCGCGTGTCGGGAAGATCCAGGAGAACAAGGAGGACCTGAAGAAGCTCAAGATCCTCGTCGACCGCGACAACGAGGACGGCTACCTGCTCCAGCTTTTCACCAAGTGCGTGTTCGCGCGGCCGACGCTTTTCTTCGAGGTCATCCAGCGGCGCGGCCGCTCGATCGGCTTCGGCGAGGGCAACTTCCGCGCCCTGTTCGAGGCCATCGAGCGCGAACAGGCCCGGCGCGGCACGCTTTGAGCCTTTAAGTGGGGGCGAGGGCGGTTAGTGTAAGGCATGACCACCCCGCAGACCTGACACCTGCATCCCCGGCCCTTGCCCCCACTTAATTTTTTCCCCCATGCCCCAATACCTCAAGCTCGGCACGCTGCCCCGGAAACATCACATCAGGTTCCCGCGCGATCCCGCCGCGAGCTACAAGGGCGAGGGCCTGCACTACGAGCACGTCGTCACGACCGAGGGCTTCGACCGCGCCTACAGCATCCTCTACCACCTGCGACCGCCGACCTTGGTGAAGAGCGTCGAGCTGTTCCGGGAGTTCGCCCTCAAGCCCGGCGCGCCCACGCCGCTGCGCCACCACCACCTGAAGTCCGCCGGCATGGCCCGCGCGGGTGATCCCTACACCGGCCGCGTGCCGCTGATGTTCAACGCCGACATCGGCGCCTACCGCTGCCGCCCGGCGACGGCGATGGCGGCGGGTTATGACTTTTACCGCAACGGCCAGAGCGACGACGTGATCTTCGTCTGGGCCGGCGGCGGCTGGCTCGAGTCGCAATACGGCCGGCTCCGCTACAGGCAGGACGACTACATCGTCATCCCGCGCGGCACCATCTACCGCCTCGTGCCGGACGACGTGGCGAAGGAGGACTACCTCATCATCGAGTCGACGCACCCCGTCCGCCTGCCCGCGCGCTACCTGCACCAGGAGGGCCAGATCCGCATGGGCGCGCCCTACAGCGAGCGCGACTTCCACGGCCCGACCGAGATCATTGCGCAGGACAAGGAAGGTGATTTCGCCATCCTGACGAAGGACCGCACCCGTTTTACACGCAACATCATGGCCGGCCACCCGCATGACGTCGTGGGCTGGGATGGCTATCTCTACCCGTTCACGTTCAACGCGAATGATTTTGAGCCGCTGACCGGCACCGTCCACCTGCCGCCGCCGGTGCATCAGACCTTCGAGATGCACGGCTTCGTCATCTGCACCTTCGCGCCGCGCTACCTCGACCACCACCCGGAGGCGATCAAGGTGCCGTGGGCGCACGACAACACCGAGGCCGACGAGGTGCTCTTCTATGTGCGCGGCCAGTTCGGCTCGCGCAAGGGCGTCGAGCCCGGCTCGTTCACGCTGCACCCGCAGGGCATCCCGCACGGCCCGCACCCGGGCACGACGCTGAAGAGCTTCGAGCACACCCGCACCGAGGAGCTCGCCGTGATGTTCGACACCCAGTATCCGCTCGAGCTGACCGCCGAGGCCCTGGCGATGGATGATCCGAATTATCCGCTGTCATGGCTGGGTTGATTTGTTACCCACTATGACCAGAAGGGGCGGCTTGCCTGCCCGGGCCGCTCCCCTTTCGGTCAATCCCGTCCCATTCATGATCGTCGATTTCCAAAAACTCCCGCCGCGCGAATCCTATCCGTGGCTGATCAATGCGATCAACCCGCGGCCCATCGCCTGGGTTTCCACCATCTCGGCCGACGGCCGGACAAACCTCGCGCCGTTCTCCTTCTTCATGGGCATCTGCGCCAACCCGCCGACCCTGATGTTCACCGGCGCCAACGACCGCACCGGCAAAAAGAAGGACAGCGTCGTCAACGTCGAGCAGGTCCCGGAGTTCGTCGTCAACATCGTGCCCTACGCCCTGCGCGACCCGATGAACCTCACCTCGGCCCCGCTGCCGCACGGCGAGAGCGAGTTCGAGAAGTTCAACATCGCCACCGCGCCCTCGACGCTGGTGCGGCCGCCGCGCGCCGCCGCGTCGCCGGTGTCTTTCGAGTGCAAGCTCGACCGCATCGTCCGCATCGGCGAGGGCCCGCTGGCCGGCAACGTCGTGTTTGGCACCATCCTCTGCGCACACATCGACGAGTCCGTCATCACCGACGGCGCGCTCGACCCGCGCAAGCTCGACACCATCGGCCGCATGGGCGGCAACTATTACACCCGCACCACCGAGTTGTTCGAAATCAAGCGTCCCACTTAATTCCACACAAAGAAACAAAGCCCACTCCTTGGCTTCTTGGTATTCTCCCTCATCCCATGACTGAAGTTGTAATTTTATCCGCCACCCGCACGCCGATCGGCGCCTTCCAGGGCGCGTTTGCCGGGGTGCCGGCCCCGAAGCTCGGGGCCGCCGCCATCAAGGGCGCCCTCGCCAAAGCCGGCGTGAATCCCGCCGACGTCACCGATTGCCTCATGGGCAACGTGCTCCAGGCCGGCATCGGCCAGGCACCCGCCCGCCAGGCCGCGCTTGGCGCGGGCCTGCCGCAGTCCGTGCGCTGCGTGACCGTGCACAAGGTCTGCGGCTCGGGCCTGCAGACCGTCATGGGCGCCGCGCACTTCCTCGCCGGCGGCATGGGCACGATCGCCGTCGCCGGCGGCATGGAGAACATGACGCTCGCGCCCTACCTGCTGCCGAAGGCGCGCGACGGCTTCCGGATCGGCCACCAGCAGGTGATCGACTCGATGATCACCGACGGCCTGTGGGACCCGTATAACAACATTCACATGGGCAACTGCGCCGAGCGGTGCGCGGCGAAATACAAGTTCACCCGCGAGCAGCAGGACGCCTACGCCATCGAATCCTTCAAGCGCGCCAACGCCGCCCAAAAGGACGGCAAGTTTGCCACTGAGATCACGCCTTACGAGTCCACCGACGCCAAGGGCAACGTCACGAAGGTCGAGCACGACGAGGGCCCGGCCAAGGTGAAATACGACAAGATCCCGGCCCTGAAGCCCGCCTTTCAGAAAGACGGCACGATCACGCCGGCCAACGCCTCCTCCATCAACGACGGCGCCGCCGCCCTGGTGCTCGCGACCGCCGACACCGCGAAAGCCAAGGGCCTGAAGCCCATCGCGCGTCTCGCCGGCTTCGGCGGCCACGCGCAGGACCCGGTCTGGTTCACCACCGCGCCGGTGCAGGCCACGCAGGCCGCACTCAAGCAGGCGGGCTGGTCTGTGAAAGACGTCGATCTCTGGGAAGTGAACGAGGCTTTTGCCGTCGTGCCGATGGCGTTCATGGCGGAACTCGGCATCGCCCACGACAAGGTCAACGTCCGCGGCGGCGCGATCGCGCTCGGCCATCCCATCGGCGCCAGCGGCGCGCGCATCCTCGTGACCCTCATCGCCGCCCTGCAGGAACGCGGCCTCAAGCGCGGCGTCGCCGCCATCTGCATCGGCGGCGGCGAGGGCCTGGCCGCCTGCGTG
>DASWVY010000007.1:0-67500 GCA_036401075.1 Opitutaceae bacterium | reverse complement strand
ACCTCGGTGCGCAACACCGACGGCCAGCCGGTCGCCGGTGCGACGGTCACCGTCGTCCACGTGCCGACCAACGCCACCACGACGGGCACGACGCGCGCGAATGGTCAGGCCGCTTTCCGCGGTCTCCCCGCCGGCGGTCCCTTCACCGTTTCGGTGAAAGCTGACGGCTACGCCGACGCCTCGGTCCAGGGCCTGGCCACCGTCCTCGGTGAAGACACCAATGTCTCCGTCACGCTCACCTCGACCGTGATCACGATGCAGGCCTTCGTCGCCGAAGCTGATCGCACCGACCTCGACGCCAGCGCCGCCGGCTCGAGTTCGCTGCTCGACGCCGCCCGCATGGCCGCCCAGCCGACGGGCAACCGCTCGTTCGCTGACCTGATCAAGACCAACTCCTACGTCTCGATCCGCGCCGGCTCGCAGCTCGTCGCCCTCGGTACGAACAACAAGTTCAACAGCATCTCCGTCGACGGCGCCCGCATCAACGACCAGTTCGGTCTGAATGCCTCCGGTCTCGCTTCCTACAACAACCCGTTCTCCCTCGACGCCCTCGAGCAGTTCAGCGTGTCGCTCGTCCCCACGGACGTTCGCCGCAGCGGCTTCACCGGCGCCTCGGTCAATGCCGTCACCAAGTCCGGCACCAACGAGTTCAAGGGTACCGCCTACTACATCTACACCAACTCCGGCCTGAAGGGTGAGGATGTCTTCGGCACCACCGCCGGCACCAAGACCTTCAACGACGAGTCCACCCGCGGTTTCACCTTCGGTGGCCCGATCCTCAAGGACCGCTTGTTCTTCTTCATCAACTACGAGAAGTACAAGAGCGAGAGCGTCCCCGGCAACGTCGGCTTCACGCCTGACGCCACCGTGCTCGCCGCGATTGATGCCCGCATCGCCGCCATCGAGGCGGCCGACGGCGTCGACGGCGACCTCGGCTCCTTCGGCTCGCCCGGCGCCAACATCGAGACCGACGAAAAGCGTGTCGGTAAGCTCGACTGGCAGATCAATGGCGACCACCGCGCCAGCATCCGCTGGAGTGAGACCGTTGGCGTTCAGCCCAACACCGGCGCCTACAGCTACACCTCCTTCTCGAGCGGCGCTCCCCTCACCGGCGCTCCCTCGATCGGCGCGGGTACCTCCCTCAGCTCCCGCCCCTACGGCGGCAAGCGCACCGAGGAAGTCTGGGCCGGCCAGGTCTTCAGCAACTGGACCTCGGACCTCCGCACCCAGCTCAGCTACTCCCAGACGTCCTACCTGCAGGACTCGACGGTCAACGTGATCTACCCGGAGGTCCGCATCTACAACGTTCCTGGCACCCTCCAGAGCGGCGCGGCCACGAGCACGGGCGTCCTTGCCTTCGGCACGGAAAACAGCCGTCACGGCAACAAGATCGAGGTCGAGACCAAGAACTACGCCTTCTCCGGTGACTACACCCGCGGCAACTTCACCTACACCGCCGGCGCCGACTACGAGGAGAGCGAGTTCCTGAATCTCTTCCGTCAGAGCTCCTATGGCGTCTTCGGTTACACCAACCTCGCCGCCTTCCAGGCCGACACCCCGTTTGCCTTCACCCGCTCCTACTACCAGATCGGCACCCCGATCTCCGACGCCGCTTCCTATGAGCAGCTCGGCGTGTTCGGCCAGGTCAAGTGGGACGTCAGCCCCCGCCTGAATGTCACGGCCGGTCTCCGCGTCGACTTCGTCGGTCAGCCGATCGCCCCGATCCGCAACACGACCTTCAACAACCTGTTCGGCACCCTCTATCCCGGCATCGATAACGCCAGCACGATCGACGGCACCGAGACCATCGCCCCCCGCGTCAGCTTCAACTACGCGGTGGACGACGATCGCACCACGCAGGTTCGCGGCGGCGGCGGCGTCTTCCTTGGTCGCGCTCCGTTCGTTTTCATCACGAACACCATCGGCAACACCGCCGTGGGTCGCTTCCGTGTCGCCCAGACCAACCTCACCGGCGCCCCGACCCTGCTCGGTTACCTGAACAACACGTTTGATCAGGATGATCCGATCGGCTCCACCACCGACTCTGGCGGCAGCGGTTTCGTCGCCCTCGTCGAGGACGGCATGAAGTTCCCGGTCGTCGCCCGCGGTAATCTCGCGATCGACCAGAAGGTCAAGCCCCTCAACGCCACCCTCACGCTCGAGTGGATCTACACGGACAACATTGAGGCGCTCTACACCGAGAACCTCAATCTCCGCAAGACCACCGTCGGCGCCGACGGCCGCCAGCGCTTCGCCGGCGCGACCGCCACGGCTCCTCTCGTCACCGCCTTCCCCCAGGACGTCTACCTCCTCCGCAACACCTCCACGGGTGGCTCGAGCTACATCTCGCTCACGCTGGATCGCCCGATGCGCAACACCTGGGCGTACAACGTCTCGTACACCCGCGGCAAGGCGACCGAGGCCCAGAACATGGGCGGCACCACCGCCGGCTCGAACTACCAGTTCAACGCCGTGTTCAACCAGAACACCGTCGAGGTCGCCCGCTCGGACTTCGAGATCAAGGACCGCTTCCAGGCTAGCGTCTCCAAGCAGTTCCACTTCCTCGGCTTTGATCGCCTCCCGTCCACGGTCTCGCTCTACTACGAAGGCCGCACCGGCACGCCCTACAGCTTCGTCTACAACTCGGACCTGAACGGCGACGGCTTCAACAACACCGACCTCATCTTCGTTCCGGAGAGCGAGACGGATGCCCGCTTCGACTGGACCGGCATGACCGCCGAGCAGAAGACGGCTTACTTCGCCGCGCTCGAGGCGACCGGCCTCTCCAAGTTCAAGGGTCGCGCCTCTGGCAAGAACGCCTTCACCCAGCCCTTCCAGAACCGCCTCGACCTCCGCTTCGTGCAGCAGGTTGCGGTCACGGACAAGTACAAGCTCGAGCTCTTCGCCGACTTCATCAACTTCGGCAACTGGCTGTCCAAGGATCTGTTCAACTACATCGAGACCGTGGGCGTGCCGACCAACACCGGCCTGACCCGCTTCTTCGGTGCGGCGACCTACAACAGCACCGGCCAGATCCGTCCGACCATCACCACGACGAACGGCCAGCCGACCGTGATCCCCGCCAACTCGGCGATCACGATCAACAACTCCGAGAGCCGCTGGCGCATCCAGCTCGGCGCCCGCATCTACTTCTAAGTCGTAGAGCCGGAGTCAGCTGATCCCCCTGCAAGGCGGCCGTCGCAAGACGGCCGCCTTTTTTTGTGTTTGGACCGCCAGCTTCGCATTTCCTTGTAGGGGCGAGGCTCGACCACGCCCTCCGGAAGGCGCGCACAAGGCGCGCCCCTACGTCGCGGATCCAAAAACAGGGCAGGGCTTGCCCGCCGTAGTCTCCGGCGGAGGAGGGGAGGGCGTGCGTCCGATCTGATCGGTGTAGCCGGCCTCGCTGAGGCCGGTCCGAGCGATTGATGCGCATTCGAACCCCGGCCTCAGCGAGGCCGGCTACACCAATCCGCGAAGCTGTGTAACCAAATATCGAATACATTCGCCCATCCCGATCCGTATCCCGCCAACGGATGCAAAACCGCCGGTTTCCGAGTGAAAACCCGGCTTCGTCCCGCCTCCGCGTGTACCCGACGGCTCACTACCCGGGTATGGATCGTCGATGCAAGCGGGCGGCAACATCCCGTCGCCGCGGTGCCCGGTATCCAAAGAGTTCCGACCGTCCGGCTCCCGGCTTCGGCCCGGCCCGGAATTGGCCGCTTTCAGTGGGCGAAAACGGCACTTACCCGGTCTTCAGCCGATTCTCCCTCGGGGCGCGGATGGCACTTTTCCCGCAAGTCCAAAATTACACAAAAATCACGGACTTAAGGCCTAAAATCATTTGACGCGATTTTCCGCGATTCCCATAGGTAGTGGCCTGTCGGGGGGCAGACCACTACCTGTAGTGGTTCATAACTCGTCAGTAAGTTTCGAATAACTTTTGATCGCGTGGGGCGGTTTTGCGGCAAAAACGTCCCTTCCAGCCCAACTCTCGCCCCTTTTTTTCGCCTCCCGTTTGCCTTAATTTCACTCTTCCGGATATCACCATGCAGAAATCATTTCAGGTCGGCACCAAGACGTTCGTTCTCGATCAGGAGAAGGCCGAGGCCGCTTTCTCCGCCAAGAAGGTCATCAACGGTCGCGAGACCATGACCTTCAACCTCCTCCCCCTGAAGTACCAGTGGGCCTACGACCTCTACCGGAAGATGAAGGCCAACCACTGGGAGCCCGAGGATATCCCCATGGGCAAGGACATCGAGCAGTGGCGCGACACCAAGCTGGTGTCCGACGTCGAGCGCTGGATCATCCGCATGGGCATCGGCTACTTCTCCGCCGCCGAGGGCATCGTCGGTGACAATATCCAGCACGTCGTCCGCGAGCTGGTCACCGCCCCCGAGCTCAAGCTCGTCCTGGGCCGTCACGCCCACGAGGAGAACATCCACGCCGATTCCCTCCTCTACATGATCTCCTCGCTGGGCATCAACCCCCACGAGTGCGAGGCCATGTTCGAGGACGTCGAAACGATCGTGAAGAAGAACCTCTTCGTCACCCGCATCTCCAAGGACCTCCGCCGCGACATCGACCTGACGCAGCCCGAGAACAAGAAGATGCTGGCCCGCAACATCTTCGTCTTCGGCCAGTGCATGGAGGGCACCCAGTTCTACGGCCTCTTCGGCATGATCCTGTCCCTTTACCGGCAGAACAAGTTCCCCGGCATCGGCCAGATGTTCCGCTACACCCTCCGCGACGAGTCCAACCACATCGAGGTCTTCCGCAACCTGTTCATGGACCTGGTGGAGGAGAACCGCGAGATCTGGACCGCCGAGTTCAAGGAAGAGCTCCGCCAGACCATGGCCGAGGCCGTCCAGCTCGAGAAGGATTTCATCCGTGACTGCCTCCCGGTCAACGCCGTGGGCCTCGCCGTCGACGAGTTCGTCACCTACATCGACTACATCGCGGACCGTCGCCTCGAAGGCGTCGGCCTTGCCCCGCTCAACGCCGGCGTCAAGAACCCCCTCCCGTGGCTCGCCGAGATGATGGACATCAAGAAGGAGCAGAACTTCTTCGAGGGTCGCGTCACCGAGTACCAGAAGGCCTCCGCCCTCAACGTCGCCTCTGACGACGACCTTTGATCCCGCGTTTGCGGGATCAAACGCTCAACGTCCAACGCTCAACTTTTAACGTTCAAGTCGACCTCCTCTTCGGCCGCCTTTGCGGCCTCTGTCCGTTGAGCGTTCAGCGTTAAAAGTTGAACGTTGAGCGTTTCTTCCCCGCCTCCCTTTCCGTCCTGACCGCCCTCAGGTCTCAGGTTTCAAGTTTCAGGTTTCTGCTCCCGCTCCGTCCTGCCCTCCGACCTCTGACATCTGACCTCTCCTCCGTCTTCCGCCTTCCGTCCTCTGACTCCTTTTCGACCGCAATGAATCCCTCCCTCTCCCACGACCTCGCCCTCAAACGCGCCACCCACACCCCCGTCGAAAACAAGCCGAACTTCGCGTGGCGCGACTGCGTGCCGTCGGACGTCGCGATGCTGCCCGAGATCATTCTCCTCGCGCCGCAGGGTGAGACCCGCTTCGACCTCGCCGAGATCGCCGACACCCTCGGCAAGGCACTGACCAACGTCCACCTGGCCCGCGGCGAGACGACCAACATCTTCACCGACGACACCCGCACCTTCGTCGGCCGCATCGTCCGCGAGGTTGCCGCCAACCTGGCCGGCGCCGCCCTGCGCAAGTCCCCTCTGCGCATCTCGCTCAACGATCTCTACGAGCTGATCGAGAAGACCCTCGTCGACAACAACGCCTACGACGTCGCCAAGAGCCTCCTCCTCAATCGCTCCCGCAAGCTCGCCCCCGGCGCCTCCGCCCACGCCGCCGCCGGCGTCCGCGTCATCCGCCGCAACAAGCAGGTCGTCCCGTTCATCGACCAGAAGGTCGAGATCGCCGTCCGCAAGTCCTTCCTCTCCCTTCACCGCGACTCCACCCCCGCGATCGAGATCACCAAGGCCGTCTCGGCCCGCGTGCTCGGCTCCAAGCAGTCCTTTGTCCACATCGAGGAGATCCAGGATATCGTGCAGGAGGAGCTCATGAAGGCCGGCCACTTCAAGGTCGCCGAGGCCTACATCCTCTACCGTGCCCTCCGCAGCGACCAGCGCTCCGATTCCTCCGAAACTCAGGTTTCAGGTCTCAGCCCTCAGGTTTCGCCGGCTGCGCCTGCGCAGCCTTCAATGATCGTCGTCAAGAAGCTCGACGGCACCACCTACCTCTGGGACCGCACCGACCTCACCAAGCGCATCGAGTTCGCCCGCATCGGCCTGGACCTCTGCCTCTCCACCGAGGAGATCGAGGCCGAGCTCCTCCGCTCCGTCTTCGACCAGATCTCCCAAAAGGACCTCGACCAGACGATCATCCTCAACTCGAAGACCCTGATCGAGAAGGACGCCGACTTCGCCAAGTTCGCCGGCCGCATCCAGCTGACCTACATCTACGAGGAGGTTCTCGGCTGGGACATCGTCAAGGATGGCGTCTCCAAGCTGAAGGCCTTCCACGTCGCCGCCTTCAAGAAGTACCTCGCGCACGGCGCCTCGATCAAGCGCCTCAACCCGCGCCTGCTCGACTTCAACCTCGACCAGCTCGCCGCCGCCCTCGACCCGTCGGCCGATCTCGAGCTCGACTTCCTCGGCGTCCAGACGCTCTACGACCGCTACCTCATCATCGACAAGACCCGCAAGCCGTCGCGCCGCCTCGAGACGCCCCAGTTCTTCTGGATGCGCGTCTCCATGGGCCTCTTCCTTGACGAGCCGTCCGACCGCGAGGCCCGCGTCACGTCGCTCTACTCCCTCTACAAGAGCCGCCGCTTCTGCAGCTCCACGCCGACGCTGTTCAACTCCGGCACGCTCCACTCGCAGCTCTCCTCCTGCTACCTCTACTACGTCGACGATTCCCTTGAGGGCATCATGTACCGCGGCATCGCGGAGAACGCCCAGCTCTCCAAGTGGGCGGGCGGCCTCGGCGGCTCGTGGACTGCGGTCCGCGGCACCGGCGCCTACATCGGCGGCACTAACGGTGAGTCCCAGGGCGTCATCCCGTTCCTGAAGCTCCACAACGACCAGCTCGTCGCCGTTAACCAGGGCGGCAAGCGCAAGGGCTCCGGCTGCGCCTACCTCGAGTCCTGGCACAACGACATCTTCGAGTTCCTCGAGCTCCGCAAGAACACGGGTGACGACCGCCGTCGCACCCACGACATGAACACGGCGAACTGGATTCCCGACCTGTTCATGAAGCGCATGGAGGCCCGCTCGCACTGGACGCTCTTCCGCGCCAATGAGGTCAAGGACCTGCACGAGCTCTACGGCAAGAAGTTCGAGGAGGCCTACCTCCGCTACGAGCAGCTCGCCGAGCAGGGCAAGATCTTCGGCCAGAAGATCGAGGCCCTCGAGCTCTGGAAGAAGATGCTCTCGATGCTCTTCGAGACCGGCCATCCCTGGATCACCTTCAAGGACGCCTGCAACCTTCGCTCCCCGCAGGACCACGTCGGCGTCATCCACTCGTCCAACCTCTGCACCGAGATCACGCTCAACACGTCCAACGACGAGACGGCCGTGTGCAACCTCGGCTCGGTCATCCTCGAGAACCACCTCCTGCCCGACGGCTCGATCGACCACAAGAAGCTGCGCGAGACGATCCAGACCGCGGTTCGCGCCCTCGACAACGTCATCGACATCAACTTCTACCCGACCAAGGCCGCGGAGACGTCCAACCGCCGCCACCGCCCGATCGGCATGGGCGTGATGGGCCTGGCCCACGCGCTCTACATGAAGGGCATCGCCTTCGCGTCCGACGCGGCGGTCGAGTTCAACGACGAGGCCATGGAGGCCATCGCCTACTACGCCTACGAGGCGTCGAGCGACCTCGCGGCCGAGCGCGGCACGTACTCCAGCTACAAGGGCTCCAAGTGGGACCGCGGCCTCCTGCCGCAGGATACGCTGGACCTCCTCGAGCAGGAGCGCGGCGTCGCGGTCGAGGTTCCCCGCGGCGGCCGGATGGACTGGACGTCCCTCCGCGCCAAGATCGCCAAGCAGGGCATGCGCAACAGCAACGTGCTCGCGATCGCGCCCACTGCGACGATCTCGAACATCACGGCCACGAGCCCCTGCATCGAGCCCACCTACAAGAACCTCTTCGTCAAATCCAACCTCTCGGGTGAGTTCATCGTCCTGAACCCCTTCCTCGTGAAGGACCTCAAGGCCCGCGGCCTGTGGAACCAGGACATGATCGACAACCTGAAGTACTTCGACGGCGAGCTGAAGGACATCGACGCCGTCCCGGCCGACCTCAAGGCCAAGTACCTCACGGCCTTCGACATCGACCCCAAGTGGGTCGTCGAGGCCGCCGCCCGCCGCCAGAAGTGGATCGATCAGGCCCAGTCGGTGAACCTCTGGCTCAAGACGCCGGACCTGAAGAACCTCTCCCACATGTACCGCCATGCCTGGCATGCGGGTCTCAAGACCACCTACTACCTCCGCACCCTCGGCGCCTCGAACATCGAGAAGGCCACGGTTGGCGTGAAGAAGGAGATGCGCGGCGCCGTGAGCGAAGGCTCGTCCGGCGGCCAGAACTCAGGCGACGCGGGTGGCAGCCACTCCGTCAAAGCGATGGCCACCGCCGCCGCTGCAACAACCGAATCTAAAAAGACTTACACTGCTGAAGAAAAACGTGTCTGCTCCATCGAAGCGATGAAGCGTGGCGAAGAATGTGAAGCCTGCCAGTAACACTAGAGCCCTATTCTAGCTTTCTAAGGCCGCGGATTACTCCGCGGCCTTTTTCATTTTCATGCTAAATTAGTCCGCTCCAGGCCTGTTTTTTGTAAGAAAGCCTGAGAAAACTTTGTAAGTCGACACTGCCACCTCGGAGAAAACTCTCATTAAGAAGCGGCCGGGTTAGGGCATATGAGGGTAATTGCGCGATGAAGTATCTCGATTTGTATTCTTAAATAATTATCAATCAGTAATTAAAGTGGATGACCAGATGAGTGACCAGATGCTGAAAAATCTGACCAGATATCTAGACCACGTTGATTTCGCCGGTCTACATCTGGTCGAAGATTTCGAATCCATAAACGACTATTAATTAGATGTTTAGGGGTTCATGTGACCACTGACCACTAGATGGAGCCACCTGGTACAATTCTGCCTCACAGTTTCTTGTAAGCCTCCCAGAAACCGGCGCTTTCCACTGATGATAGGCCTACTGACCCTATGCGGTACCGACGGTCGACTCGGGGTAGATGACGCCGTCGCTGACGAGGGGGAGCGCGCCGACGGGATCGTCGCGGTAGCTGCGGCCTTCAAGGAACGGGTAGCGGTTGAAATCGAAAAGATGGCCCTCGCGAGCGGGCATCCGCATCTCCTCGTGTTGACAGCCGCCGTGGATGAGGCGGAAGAGCGCGAGGAGTTGAGCCCATGCGCCAAAACGGTGCTCCATCGTGTCAGGGTAACGCTCGGCATCGGCGCGCAGGCGCTCGAAGAGGCCGCGCACTGAGTAGTGCTTAACGAAAAGACCCTTGGTAGGGAGGAGCGCGCGATCCTCGGCGAAGAGCACGAACACGAGCCGGAGGAGCACGGTGACGAGGCCGCCGTAAATGTCCTCGGGTTGGCGGACGGCGAGATCGTAGAGGCGCTGGCTCTTGGCCTGTTGCTCGGCGGCGACAAAGCCGCGCAGCAATTCGTAGAGCGCGTGGAGCACCTGCTCGGCGAGTTTTTCGGAGACGGAGGCCTGATAGCTGCGGCTGGTCTGAAGCAGAGCGGGCAGGCGCTGCGGCGTGGGCGCTGAGAGGAGCGTCCACGAATTGAGCAGCAGGTGGAATGCGCCGAGGATGAGGCGGCCGGAAATTCGCTCGCGATTAGACCAGCCTCGATAGTTTTACCAAGCCCGACGTCGTCGGCGATGAAGAGGTTGACGCGCGGCATTTGGAGCGCCTTGCGAAGCGGCTCCAGTTGATATGCGTCGATGTGAATTCCTGCGCGGAACGGGGACTGAAAAAGCTTTGGGTCGGTGGAAGTAACGCAGTGCCAGCGGAGGGAGTTGAAGTAAGCAGCGAACTGCCGGGGATCATCGAAGCCTTTTTGACCGATCTTGGCCCACGCCTCGGTTTCGATGATTTCGCGGTCCAACTCGGCTTCCCAAATGACCTCTAGGTTTTCTCCTTGGGCGTCGTCATCGACGCATGCAAGCCGTACCCAAGTCCCATTGGGCGACCTCTCTGGGTCCCCGACAACTAACCAATGACGAGTCCGAACACGAACGAGTTGGCTAGCGGAAGGTATCGGGAGAACTTGATCGACCATAGCGCCGTCGGACGATGAAAGAGCTTTTGCAACTGAGCGAGTATAAGATTGCCGGAGTTCAGCGAATTTTGGAGTTCGTTGGTTTATTCGGAAAATGCTTCGGGCTTCGCTTCCCGGGCTTTGGCATCACATCGACTCTGATTTTGAGGATGATTTCTACGTGAGCCGATTGCGATCGGCGCGATTAGCTCTCTGCTCGCGCTGAGTCGCCCTCTTTTCCCGACGCGCTGCGCGCCTACTTCGCGCAAGCAGTAACGACGCTCTCGTCGGTACCCGCATTTGAGTGAAGCACTCCTAGGGCACCTGCCGGGAGATGACGCCAGGTAGCGCCGACTTCCGGGCTTGCAGAAGAAACTGCAAGTCATCGCTGCCGGGGAAGAGCTGTTTATGGCTTCTTGCTATCCACTGCACCACCCTGTGTGGGGCATTTGCCCGCCCTGGCTTTCAGGAGCCCGGCGTGAAGCCGGCGCCCCAACTCAAGAACGCCTCGATCTATTTCGGCCCTTTGTTCCGTGGTGAGCTTCGACCTCATGTATTCGTGGTTGGCCGCAGCCTGCTCGAAATTCGGCCACAAATACGGCGGACCTTGTTTAGGCGAATCGCGCATAAGCGTGATTGAGCCCGGGAAGCCGACCGTGGCAACGCGGATTCGCACCTCTCGTTCATGCAGATCGCTACGATTGCTCTCTGCATAACCTATGAATAAAAAGATCCATGATGAAGATGAACAGTGCCGTCTAGAGGACATTGTCCACAGCAACTGGGTGATCTGCTTCTATGCGGACTGCCCTGACAAGAAGTATCCGGGGATTACCTGGAGCTCCTTTGGAGCCATCGATACCGGCGAGGTGATCGTCCGAGCGAAGAAGGGTATGCTGGCGTATTTCCACAGCGCCCCGTCGCCCTTGCTCTGGCCGCCGATGGCTGATCGTCGCTTTGGCATCGACGTTTGCGACGAAGCTTTGACGCATCAACTCGCCGATGAGCTCTGGCGCGAGGTGGGAGTGCATCTCTGTCTGCACAAAGGGGAAATCTAAATAACTATATCGATGAAAAACACTATTCCGAATACCGTGATCTGCTGGGACTCTGAGTGGGTACCGTGCGCTCGCACTGGTCGCCGTCTGTTTGACCTGCCTTTGACTATGATGGACGATCTGGTTTTTCAGCGGATGTGGCAGGAATCGGGAGCCACCCCCGAGAAGCCGCGTCCATTCTTGAAACTGGCAGTGTCTGAAGTCGTGTCGATCAGCGCCATCGTGCGCCGTCACAATCCTTATGGGGCCGAATTCGAGCTTCGTACCTGGCCAGAGCGCATGGCGTGGGGAGGCACCGATCATCGAGTCCTTTCTCGAGACTGCGGCCGGCGAAGCTGCGCAGTTAGTCGGATATAACTCAGGGGGCTCGGATCTACCTATCCTCGTTCAGCGGGCCATCGCTAACGGATGTGTTTGTCCAAACTTCGGCACGCGCCCGGACAAACCGTGGAATGGAATGGATTACTGGAGTCGGTTCGGGGAATCGCACCTGGATTTGATGCAGGAGGTCAATCTTGGCGCTGGGCGAGGGGCGGCTTGTCCGTCGCTTAACGAACTGGCGCTGGCGTGCGCTATTCCCGGGAAGCTGGGGACGGCGGGCGATGACGTTGCGCAGATGTGGCTCGATGGTAAGCACGACGAAATTCTCGCCTACAACGAGACCGACGCATGCTCGACCTATCTGCTCTGGCTGCGATATGCCCGGTTTCGCGGCCTTCTTGACCCTGGTGAAGCCAAGCGAGAGAGGGACCGCTTCCATGGCTTTCTCGAGGAACTTGCGCCGAGTAAGCCGCACCTTCGTCGGTTTATCGAAGCGTGGGATGCGCTCCGTGCTCCTCAGAAGGTGGTGCAGGTCCGTTGCGCGGCCTAGATTGCTTGGTCGGCCCACATGCCCGATGGCATGTGGGCCGATTTTGGGTCTTACGATTGCATTTTTGTGCCTGCTCGCGGGGTGGAGAAATGAAACTAAGTAACTTAAATTAAGGTATTTAAGCATCAATAATTCAAATACCAGAGTTTCAAAACACGCTAATACCAAAGTTGACGATCGAGGTAAACCAAAGTTCACTTATCTTGTAAACCAAAGTTGATGCCTACTCCCCAACAAGAACTCGCCACCGCCCTAGAGCGGGTCCGTGCAGTTGCCACCAATGAGGTGGTCCGTGGGCCGAACCTTTCTGCAAAGGATCGCCAGATGCTCACGAAGCGGGGGTTCTTGGTCCCAATCATCAAAGGCTGGTACGCACTCACAACTCCGCAAACCCAGCCCGGAGACACGACCTTTTGGCACGCGCATTTTTGGGGTTTTGCCAGTGCGTACCTTCGTCACCGATATGGGGCCGCGTATTCTCTCTCGGCGGAGAATTCGCTCGATCTGTGGACGGGGAACACGTCCACCCCGAAGCAACTCGTCGTCATGGCAGGGAAGGGAGCCTCTTTCACACTCGACCTCCCTAATCGAAATTCCTTCCTGCTCTATTCGGATCCCAAGAATCTGCCAAGGGAGACGGCGATCTTGATGGGCGTTCAGGTGATGCCCGTTGAGCTAGCCTTGGTTCGAGTTGCCGGGATCTATTTTCGCAATGAACCCACGGGCGCCGAAATCGCGCTGCGGCTAGTGAAGCCTGATGCGCTGAGTCGTATCCTGCTAAGCGACGTTGGCTATCGTGCTGCTGCAGGCCGTCTGATCGGAGCCTTTCGTCACTGCGGCATGGCTCAAGTGGCGAAGAAATTGTCTGATGACCTTACTGGAGCAGGTCTAGACTTCACTGAGATCAACCCATTCGAGACCCCGCCGAAGCTGCCAGTCGGCATGATGTTCGGTTCTCCTCATGTCGGCCGGCTCAAGGCTTTGTGGCAGCAACTTCAACCGGCGGTAGCGGCACTCTTTCCCCCATCTCCGCCTGCGATCGAGCCGGAGGCCTATCTCGCACGCGTTGAAGAGATCTACACCAACGACGCCTACAACTCTCTCTCAATTGAAGGGTACCAGGTAACTCCCGAACTCATAGCGAAGATCGCGAACGGAGAATGGAATCCTGAGGATCATAAGGAGGATCAGCAGCAGCGAAACGCCATGGCCGCAAAGGGATATCGCGAGGCATTCAAACTCGTGAAGAAGTCTATTGGGACGATCCTCGCCGGCAAATCGGCCGCTGAGGTGATTGATCGCGATATGCCAGATTGGTACCGCGCGCTGTTTAGTCCGTCTGTCCAGGCTGGTATTCTGCCGGCGCACGCGCTCGCGGGTTACCGAAACCGCGCGGTCTTCATTCGCGGATCGGATTACGTCCCGCCACCCCATGATTCCGTTGCCGAGCTGCTCGAACTTCTTTTCGAAATGTTGAAAGGCGAAGCTCACCCGGGCGTTCGAGCGGTGCTCGGTCATTTCCTCTTCGTCTACATCCATCCGTATCCTGATGGGAACGGGC
This sequence comes from Opitutaceae bacterium, assembly GCA_036401075.1. Lineage (GTDB taxonomy): Bacteria > Verrucomicrobiota > Verrucomicrobiia > Opitutales > Opitutaceae > CAMAXB01. The sequence continues at coordinate 53,689 of DASWVY010000007.1, read as the reverse complement.
GCATCGGACGTTTCTTCATGAATGCGATGCTCGCTTCCGGCGGTTATCCATGGACGGTGATTCGCGTGGATAACAGAAAGCAGTACCTCTCTGCGCTCGAGCAGGCGTCGATTCATCGCGACATCGCTCCCTTCACCAAGTTCGTTATCGAAGAAATGAAAGCTGCAGAGGCGTTGGTTGTCGCGAAGAGCTAATGGGTATTTCCGAATCAAACAACAATCCTTTTGGTCGGTAATGACCTCTTCATTAAAGGCGGAAATTGAATCAGAAATTCCCTCCTTGCGTGTCTCAAGCTTTCACATTTCAGGATGGATATCTAAGTCCTCAGACTAGGCTTTGCTTTTTTCCGAAAGCACTGAATGCTCAGGTGGTTTACAAGTCCGACGAGTTCATCATGAAACCCGATCAAATCACCGTTGATGACGTGATTCGTTTTGCCGAGGAAAATGAGGGTCGGCCTTTCTTCACGCTAGCTCGTGGTTCTGCTTTTACGATTGGCCTAACAAAAGTGGGCATCAAATATCTGCTGCCGAGCGGGTCGTACTATCCGGTGAATCGAGAGCTGATTGGTGAATACCTCAAGGACTACAATACCAGCGCTCTCGGTGAAAGAGAGCTAACCACCATTTATTCGGGTACCAAGTTTGAGTCATCGTACATCGCTCGAACGCTTTCTGAAATTAGGAATGAAAGAGCTCTTCGTGAACGGTTCGATGAGGAGCGCGAAATTTTGGGTGCTCCCGAGACCATGCGCAGGGCCCTGTTCCTTGCCAGAGTCGGCCAGGGCCAGTTCCGTGACGACTGCCTTGCTACGCAGAGCGGTTGCTACGTTACAGGAATTAAAGATTCTCGATTCTTGCGGGCATCGCACATAAAGGCATGGAAGGATTCTACGAACGAAGAGCGCCTTGACCGCCACAATGGTCTGCTGCTTTCGCCAACTTATGATCATCTTTTTGACCGGCATTTGATTTCATTTGAGGACGACGGTCAGATTATCGTTTCGTTAGCGGTTCCTGCGAACGTTATCAAAGCGCTCAGAATTGATGTAGGCGTTCGTGGACGTGCTTTTAGTGGAGAGACTCGGGCGTATCTTGCCGTCCATCGCGGGGAACTGCGTCGGCTGGAGATGCTTTTCACAACGGGATCTGGTGCAACTGGCATCGTAGCGACGGCGCGCCGAAAAAAGAAGGCGGTGAAATCAAAGGACAAACGACGCGGTCGGCGCAGATCCCGGTTCAAAACCGTCGATAACCAAGGGACAGTGGTGGAGCGCGTCAGAAATAGGTACGAGGACTAGGAGTTCACCGACAGTTCATAAGTCCACTGAAGTGCCAGACGTCTTCCACCCATCCGTCTTCGAGAAGGTAGCCAAAGCGCATCCCAAGCTATTGCGGCGCCTGAAGCCGGAGCACTTTGGGAGCTATCAAGGGATCAACGAGGCGTTGGGTTGGTTGCCTCCGCGGGACCGTTGTGATGCCGTGTATGCCGATTGGCTGGAGTCTCTAAACCTGTCGGTCGGAGGGACGCTCCTGCGTGTTCGCAAGCTCCTCATTGAACAAGGTGGCTTGGCTGCCAACTACTTTGCGGAATTTGCCCAGAATGCCGATGATGCGTTCGAGGGGGAAAGCGGCGGTGAGGTTCGCATTTGGACGCGGCCGGGCTGGTTGTTTGTCGCCAACAATGGGCGGCGCATCAATGGCACCGACCTTTTGGGGCTCTGTCGGTTCTTCGCGAACGGGTCCAAAATCGAGTCCACCAGCGACGACTTGATTGGGAAATTCGGTATCGGATTCAAGTCGTGTTATCGTATCGGTACCGAGGTTTGGGTGCATACTTGGGAACAAAAAGTGGAACAGTTCTCTTTTCGGATACCCCTTTGCCACAGTTCACGTCCGCAGTCCCACTACGACAAAGAGACTTTTGAGCGCGTCCTAAAGTATCTCGGCCGAGAAGACTCGCGCTCATCTCTGGATGAGCTGGGATTTTGCACTCCGGAGTTCCGCGAAGCTTGGCCCATGGAAATCGAAACCGAGGCCGTAGCGGCTCAAACCTCGACTCCCAAGCAGGGCACGGTGTTTGCCATCCGGCTCCACGAGGAAGGGGCTGCGGTGCTGAAGGATCGACTGCAGGATCAGCGTAACCAAGTCTTCGAACTGTGCCCGCTCTTCGTTCGCCGACTCCGCGTCACAAAGCTCGAAGACACCGCGCTGACTCTAATTGAGCATCGCACGGAGCAGCCGAATGATCTGCCCGGCGTTGTGGGGGCGGCCCGCGTAACGCTGGAGGCGCAAACGGGAGATGGAGAGAAATCCAACGCCCGTTTTTGGCGCCTGACCTCGAAGGAGAGCTCGCGCTCATGGAAGCTTGCGCTCCACGCCGACAGTAAATTTCAGCTGAGTATCCGGAAGGAATCCGGTGAGACCACGTCGCTCCGTGAGGGCGCCGCCTACGCGTTCTTCCCTCTCACGGTTCCATGGCCGTTCAAGTTGCACTTGCACCTTGACCAACCTACCAATCTCGATCGGAGCGATTGGAACCCGGAGCAACCCGAAGCTGTAAGGCACGGCCTCGAAGCCGCGGCGGAAGGATTGGCCAAGTGGTTGGAAGCCTCTCATGCGCTATGGCACGCGAACTGGAGTATTGCTGCTTTGGTCGAGAGTGTTCCAGCCAAGCCCCCTGGAGGCCAGTCACTCGGCTTGCCCGCATACTGGTTCTTCGACGCTCTCAAAATACAGGTTCAGCAGCGAAACTTGCTACGAACCGTCTGGGATGACTTCACCTCCGGTCGAGGTGCTCGCGCCGTTCACGTCAGGGATGATTTACTGTTCATCGAAGCCTGGAAGAAGCTGGGCTCCTTAACGCCCGCAATTCGTGAAAAGCACAAGTGGTGCTTCGGAGAAGAGTGTGCGCCCTGGGGGATAAATGAAATTAGTCCGGGCGATGTTATTTCGGCTGCCGAACATTGGCGGTCCGAGGTAGCCGTAAATAGTAGGCACGAGTTTGCGCGCCACTTGCTGCTGGCTCTCCTCGGTTTGGCCAAGGCCGTGCGAAAAGACTGGGAACGGATTTTCGGCCTCGTGCAGATGGACGATCAGGGTACGACATTCGCACAGCTTTGCGCCAGGCCGGGGGGGGCTACACTAGCGCCCGAATGGCACGGGCTTTTTGCGCAGTTGGTGGTTCGTACGCGGCATGAGGCATGGGTCGAATTTGTCGTTGGGAAAGAGTCATTACATGGTCTTTTCTCGCGTTTCGCAAAACCGGCATTTAATCCGGCTTGGATCGACGTGCCGAACATACTTCACGCCGGCCTTCCTCCGATAAAGTGGGACGAATTTTATACCGCCGATAAGGAGCCTTGCCCAACCGAATTTGTCGGACAGGTGTTAGTCGCGCTGCACGTTCGCGATGCCCGTGATGAGATCAAACCAGTGCTGGGAGTTTGGCTTTTAGGACGAACTGTGCCCGAGGCGTTTAAGGCTGTTTTCCTGCAAGTGAATCCGTCGCGGCAGCTGGAGTACAAAAATCGGCTGCAGCAATGGGGACTCTGGGAAGATTATGTTTTGCACATGGAAACGGCGGCGCGCACCCACCTTCCGCCGGTAGTGACAGCCAGTCTCCGTGGAGCCATGGCCCAAGGAAGCATACAGAACTGGCTAGAGCGTTTCGAGAATCAGCAAAAGGAGTTGGCCTCAATCGGTGCAGGCTGGATTAAACTGCACGAGGAGTGCGTGGAAACCACGTTGGACACTTCGTTCGCGACCGCCTTTGTTCCAGCCAAAGGTAAATCCGTTTTAAGTCGCTCGATTGATGCCGGCATTCTCGAGGTTCTCGCTTGGTCAACGAGCTACATTGAAGGTCCGGCGTGGCTCGACGATAGCGCGGTACAAAAGCTGACTGAGCTGCGATTGGCACATCTTATGAGCGAGGTTACCCTCGTGAAGAGGCGAGACCTGCAGTCCCGGACGGCCGAGTTAACCCGTTCGCTACTCGAAATCGCCCACGTATGGACCCATCATCATCCCACTCCTGCGAACTATGCCGCAATCCATCGTCTTGCCTCGGAAATTCCAAAGACGGAAAGGCGGAATCTCCTGGTTGGGCTGGGGCCAAGGAAGCGTAAGCCCCTCGAAGATTTTCTCTTGCTCGAGGACTCCGCCTGCGATCCTAACCTCCACTGGTTAAGGCAAACGCGTGATTTCTCTGAAAAACTTCTGCCTCAATGGGTGGCAAGGGTCGCTGCATTCGCTGAAGTGTGTCCCAAAGCGAGTGAGCTGAAGCTTAAAGTTCCCGTACTACCCGCAAACGCGCTGGCGTATCCAGTTTCGTCAATCGTCCCCGAACTCGCCTCTCTGGATGTCGTGCGATCCTTATTGGATTCAGGCAAAGTGCGGGAGGTCTACCATCACTATCCAATCGATCTAGAGTGGTGGGAGAATGATCGGTGTGTGGCGGAGTCGAAGAATGCAGATTTCTACTTCGACAGGGATTCTGGAAGGCTTTTCGTCTCGCGGCTGGTCGCCTCGCTCGATGATCATCAGATCGAGATCGTGCTAGGCAATTACCTGCAGTACTCCGCCCAAGATCGCGAGGTCGATGAAGCTTGGAAGGAAGCTAGGGGCCACCATACGCCTCTCGCCCAGGTCTACACTCGTTTTCGCGAGCGAATTAAGCGTACCCTGGCAGAGGCTCTGGTAAAAAAAATGGGCTACGAGACGGCCTATATTTGGCGGGAGATGTTGCAGAACGCCGAGAACGCCTACGCAAGTATGCCGGATCCGCGGCCGACTGACCGCGTTTTCGAAATCGCCGTCGAGGAAACTGACAAGTTCTGGCAAATCAGTGTAACCAACTACGGGCGGCGCTTTAATCAAAAGGACCGTGAAGGAAACGAGCGCCGCGATATAGACCGAATCATCAGCGTAGGCGGTGAGAGGGTGCAGATCGCCGAAGAAATTGGCCGTTACAACCTCGGCTTTAAATCCGTTTTCTCGTCGACTGACACGGTTGAAATCACAAGCGGTGGCTATGAGTTTCGGGTTCAGGATTTGCTCCTACGGTATCCGTCGAATCCGCTGGAGGATGTGTCCAAGAGTGGCCGGCCAACATCATTCAGCTGGCGATGCAATCGTCACGATGGGATGAAGATTGTAGGACTGGCGTTCAATGCGCATCGCAATGCTCACTCGTTTTATCTCAAAGCGTCCTATGCCCTTTTCGGCCGTTTCGTAAATCGTCTCGTTCTAAAGTTTCGTGGCTCAACGAGTGAACTCAGGATTGATCGAGTCCCACGAGCCGATGCGGAGAACGTGACCGTAACGTTGCCAACTGGAACAACGGAACACTTCTGCGTGCTACGAGGGAGGTGCGTCTTAGGAGTTCAACAGAATGAGTACACTTTTTCGTGTGCCATCCGCTTAAGCGCCGCAGGACTACCGGAACCAATGCCCGAGACGGATCGACACTTCCATCTCGTTTATCCGACGGAGGAAAAGGCATTTGTCAGCTATCTCGTCGATGCCGATTTCGAACCGGTTGGTGTTGACCGACGGCAACTCCTCAAATCTAGGCGTAACCTTTCGCTGATTATTTCCGCTGCCCGCCTGGTCTTTGAATATGCCATGAAGGACTTGGCGAACCGCTTCAGTCGCGAGCGGTGGCTCGCATGGGTTGAGGTTCTTAATCCCAAGGGCTTAGCCGATGGAGTTCAGGCGAATTACGACGAAGGCGCGTCGGAAGGCGACCGGATGGCAGCGGACTTCAAGACAGAGCTTCTGAAACGAGTGCCCCACCACGGAGAACCCGTAGCGGGGACTGAGCTAACGGTACCAACCCGGTTACTGCGGAAGTTTGCGGCAAAATACGGCGATGCGTTTGGCCTCAATCAGGACGACTGGATTGACGAGAGGGTGGAGAAGAAGGCCGAGCAGCTTGGGCTCGTTCCGGACTATCGTCTCAACGAATGGGTATCCGGGCTCCCGCAGATCGACGACCTACTCGGCAGGGTTGAAGACGCTCTACACGATTTTTCCGATTTTACGCAGATTGAGCGCCCGGAAATGCAACTCGCGCGCGAATCAATTAGACGCCGCTTGGAACCACCACAGCCCAGTATGAGCAGCTGGGATTTGGCTAGAGTTATTGGCTGGTGGAATAATAACCTCGATGCTGATCCATACACGTTGGAAGGCCATCTCTTCCCTTGGGTCTGCCTCGCCACCGATCCTAGCCGCATCAAAGATCCGCAGAAGTATCTCCGAGATCACGTCAGCGATGCCTCCTCACGTGAGGGAAGGGCAATCTGGTATCGAATGTTCACTTTTGCCTGCCTCGTTTCCGCGGGACACCGAACGACTGAGATGCAGGACTTTCTAGCAGAATTGAAGCGGCACCGTTTCTTTACCCTGACGGCCGATCCCGTTGCGAACTTTACCGACGTTACGTCACCTATCTTCAACGCGCTCGTGCAACGTGAACACCAAGACCAGTGGGCATCGGGCGAAGCCGCCCACTTTTGGCGCAGGATATTCTACGACGCTCGAAAGGTCCATCAGCTGATCTATCAGAATGATTTCGCTGAGGTTTTTCTGGGTCTAGCTCGGCAGGAGTCGTTTGGCGAGACGCTGCCAGATTTCCTTAGGAGCGGGGCCATTCCAGGGCAGCGTCCGTGGCGAGGAGTGATCGGTCAAAGCGCCGCGGCGCCACTTCTCTTCATCGTGCGAGAACTGCGCCGCCTGCAAATTGTCGAACATGCCGCGGTCGATCCGGTGGCGTTCTTTGCCTGTAAGCCGGTGCGGCGTGTCGCTGTGCGTTTGGGATGGATCGATCCAGCTTTTGAAAACGCCATATCGTGGAGCGATCTCCTTAGAGTAAGTCGGATTTTACATGCCAAATTTACGTCCAATGATGCGGCCCGCGCGGTCCTTCTACCGTACTACGACATTCCTTTGCTCGCACTCGATCAGTCCAACGAAATGATCTGATCATGCATTCCGGTACTCGTGTAATCCATCGGGAACGGCCCGAATACGGTTTCGGTCAGATTAAGTACGAGGAACTCGACGTGCTTGGGGAACCCCGCCTTCAGGTGAGCTTCGAACACCTTGACCATCCGTTGACGCTAAGTCCGGTGGATGTCGCCATAGTCGCCACGGCGGCGGAGGACGCAAACGCCGGCCGATGGGGCGATCTAGGTGAATTGAAGCGCAGATTGTGCTGTGGTCTGATTGTTGCGGAGAACAACCACACAGGCGCCTTTCTCCGGACGACGGTTCAACCTTTGCCGCACCAAGTGGCACTTCTCGATAAAGTCCTGTCAGGAGACCGACTTGGACATCTTTTCGCGGATGATGTCGGCTTGGGGAAAACTATCGAAGCGGGACTGTTGATCACTGCGACGATGTGCGCGAACCCGCAGGCTAGGGTCATGGTTGTATGTCCTGCAGGTTTGGCTCTGCAATGGCAGGAGGAGATGGATGAACATTTCTCACTCTATTTTGAAATCCTCGGACTCAATTTCGCCGGGGATAGCTCTGCCAGCTGGCGAAATCATCGCCTGATTATCGCACCAATCGACCGCATCAAACAGGACCGTTACACGGAGATTTTTCGGAGCGTCGAACCTTTCGACCTTATCGTATGCGACGAGGCCCACCGATTGAATGCGCATCGTGATCGACTTACGAAAAATCTAAAGAAAACCCGAAACTTCGAATTGTTTGAGACCATCCTGCAGCTTCGGGCCGTCGACTTTGTGACCGAGGGTGGCGCGCCGCGGTCTCCGCGAATGGTGTTTCTCTCGGCCACCCCTCATCAAGGCGATGATCTACGGTTTCTTTTCCTCCTCAACCTGCTTAGACCCGAACTCTTCCCAATTGAGGGCGAAGACACGTCGCTGCTGGTAGCGTCACGCCTGCAGGAGGTCATGACCCGTACGCCAAAATCGGAAGCGCGGGACTGGAATGGAGGACTGCTCTTCAAGGGCCACACGGTCCAAACGCTCGATATTGCTTGGAGCATCGGCGAGACAGAAACTTCCCGTGCGTTGACCAACTACATCACCAAGGCAGTGGGTTCTTCTCAATCGAACGCCGCAGCCCGAGCACTAGTCGTTGTCCTCGTCATGCACACCTTCCACAAAATCGCGGCCAGCAGCTGGCACGCGTTGCGGAAGACGCTAGCAATGCGCCTCGCCGTCTTGGTGGGTGAAGCAAGGGACTTCGCTAGTGCGCTGTCCAAGACAGAGGATGGCAATGAGTCCGAGCTAGATTCGGCCGCCCTTGATCAGGCATTTTACAAGGAGGAACCCGATGCCTTGCGCGATCTCATCGACCGAATTGATTCACTTAGAACGGATGAAAAGTGGGAGAAATGTGCTGAGCTATTGATGGGTTTAGAGCGGATGGAGGCAGGGTGTAGGGTTCTTTTCTTTACTCAATTTAAAGAAACGCAGCGCTACATTGCGGAGAATCTGTCTGTGCTGTTTCCGGGAGTCGGAGTGGAAATCATCAACGGTGACGTGCCGCTTGAGGAGCGGCGATCGGCGAGGCACCGTTTCGAAACAAACTCACGCTTCATGATTTCGACAGAGGCCGGCGGTGAAGGCGTTAACCTCCAGCGTGCATGCCACATCATGATCAACTACGACTGGCCTTGGAACCCGATGCGGTTACAGCAGAGAATTGGCCGCCTCGACCGTTACGGCCAGAAGCAAGTGGTGCGCGTCTTCAATCTTAGGGTGCCCAATTCCTGGGATGAGAAGATTTCAACGAGGATAAACGAACGTTTGGCGGTCATTCAGAAAACAATGGGTGAAGTTGTTGCCGCCGATGTCGAAGACTATCGAGAAATGATACTTGGAGAGGTGGCTGATCAAATCGACCCGGCGAAAGCGTTTCTAAGCGAGGTGCGGCATCAGGAATTCGACGAGGCTGATCTCGATCGGAAGCTTAAGGACGCGATTGCCTCAATGCAGCGGTGGAAGGATCGATTTGGAAGCCACCTTAAGCCAAGTACGGTTGATCCGAAACTACGGCCTACGCTGACGGCGGACAACTTGAAGGAAGCTTTTGCGTCCGCTCTTGAGGGAAAGAATATCAAGCTGCAAGAGACAAGAACGAGTGACCGCCAATTCGTCAGTGGCGTCTATCACTTTGATTTACCGCCCGAGTTTCGCGATAGTCGAGTGCGTCCAAACCGAAGCCTTTACATCGCATTTGACCGCGACCGCTTCACCGAGGTTCGAGACAGCAATCTTGGTATCGTGCGAGGTCAGCCTATTGCTGTTAATCTCGCAGGGTTCGGTGATAATTTTACAGACTGGCTGTTTCAGTCAGCAACTCATGCAAAACAAGCGGCAAGCGCGTTTCAATTGACCTCAGGTGAAAGCTGGAAGCACGGTAGCGGATGGCTGGCGGTTTATTGCATGCGGTACCTCGGCTCGGGGCGTAGGCTCTTGGTGCCTGATGAGCTGCTCGGAGTCCTGGTACCCAATTCCGGAGCTGGTGCGACGCCTATACCTACCGCCGACCTATTCGCGCTCGTTGCGCAAGGCACGGCCGTAAGTACTGCTGCGACGGTTCAGCGTTTACCCTCCCTAGAAATGGCCGAAGATACTGCCCGTCACGTGCTGAAAGAGAGAATCAAACAACGGGGTGCGCATTCGAAAACAATCCCCGGCCTGTCACTCTGGTTACTCGTGCGGGTGTCCTGAGAACCGGGTGGCTTGGTTTCCCATAGCGCGAACCTTCTGGCGTTAGCCTACCTCGCACCTTTCAGCCCCTAGACACGTACGATCCCTTGATGATCTCCTCAGAGAATACACCTTGAAAGATGTTAGTCGCAGCTGTCGACATGCCATATCATGGCTACACTCTACCTAGGTGTGCAGTCGAGTCGCTCGAGCCGATGCGGTAAACCGAGTAGGAATAGCTTTGCGGATGGAAACTTCGGCGGCTCAAAAGAGGGAATCAGCCACACTTGTTCGGGTGTGATACCGAGCGCTCTCATCTTTTCTTGGGTAGGCTCGGCGCTGGGCGGCTTGTTTTCAATCAAGGCTGATTTCGGGCTGAGGCCCGCACGGCAGTTGATGATCATTCCCAGGCTGAAAATGGTGTTCTGGCTAAACCCAAGCGAAAAGGCGTCGGATGCGGCAAGCGCGTAGTTAAAGAACGCGCTGGTGAAGAGAAACACCTCTCTTCCGCCCGCCCGACAGGTCGCAAGAAGATCCGGGGCCTCCGGCCGGAGAAGGGCGGTATACGGGCCAATCCGTTTGGCTTCCTTGAACGCATCCAAAACCGGAGGTGCTCCGTCCGTCGCGTAAATCAGCGTCTCATCAAGATCGATAAATAGGGGCGGCTTTCGTCTCGGCATCCCGAATCATATCAGCCGTGTAAAGCCCCCACGCTCCTTTTTTTGGGTGCGGCTGGAGCTTTTGTAATTCCAGAATTTTTTTCAGGTTCGCTGGCAGAAATCGTCAAAAATCTCTTGTTGCTGAATCGCAACGACTAACAATTCGCCATTCTGCGAAAATTACAAAAATCCCGGAGGTGGTGACCACGTACTACCTCCGCACCCTCGGCGCCTCGAACATCGAAAAGGCGACAGTCGGCGTGAAGAAGGAGATGCGCGGTGCCGTGAGCGAAGGCTCCAACGGTGGCCAGAACTCGGGTGACACCGGTGGCAGCCACTCCGCCGCCACTCAGGTTTCAGGTCTCAGCTCTCAGGTTTCCTCTGAGGCGTCTGCGCCGAAGAAGACCTATACCGCTGAGGAAAAACGCGTCTGCTCCATCGAAGCGATGAAGCGAGGCGAAGAATGCGAGGCCTGTCAGTGAGGTCGTAGCTTCATTCTAGCTGGAAGGGGCACAAATGGACCTGTCTGCTGAGGGAAAGTCCCGGCGGCTGGTTCGAAATGGTTTCATTTATCTCTGTGATTAAGCAATTTCTGGGATTCCTGGCTCGCATTGGTCGGGGGATGCACGCATCTGAAATCACCATGCTTAAACCCATTCTCGTTCTTGCCCTGGCCCTGAACCCTATTGCCACCCTGTCGGCTGCCGATGCCTCCGTCACCGAGAAGGCGTTGCAGGAATACCTGACCAGCGACGCGCAACAGATCCCAGAGGATGCAGCCTACGCAGCGTACCTGAAGCTCAACGGTGGAGTCGATCCGGCCCTCTTCGACGTCCCCGCGGCGCCGACCGAACCGGCCGATCGGATCCAGGACCTGCTGCCGACGCAGGAACAGTGGGATGAGAACGCAAAGAAGGCGGAGGCCAAGGATCGGAGCGCGCTTGTCCTGCTGGGGTTGGCATACGCCGAGGGCTACCGGGTTCCGCGCGATCCTGAGCGCGCGATCGCTTGCTTTGAGGCCGCCAACAAGCTGCGCGACGCCAAGGGCGGGTTCTATTTCGCCCGCTGCCTCGAGTTGAACTACGGTAAGGCGTGGATCTCTAATCCCCGTACGCGCGACATCATGGAAGGGAATTACGAGATTGCAGCCGACAAGGGCGTCGCTGATGCCGCCTACTACGCGGGCTATTACCGGAAATACACCCTTCGTCTCGAGGATGAGCAGATGGTGCGTTACCTCCGCAAGGCCGTCGACCAGGGCCACGCTGCCGCCCAGTACGAACTCGGCCTGCAATATCTTTGGGGACGCGGATCTCTGAAGAGCAACCGCCAGGCCGTACGGCTGATGTCCGCCTCGGCCAAGCAGGGTTACACCAAGGCCCAACGCGAAATCGCCGGCTGGTATCTGGGTTTTGACGGCATCCCCAAGGATCCGGCCCTTGCCTACGCCTGGCTGCGTACCGCGGAAGCCAACGGCAGCTCGGACACAAAAGCACTGCTCAAGCAAATCGAGTCTGCACTTCCTAAAAAAGATCGGGAGCTGGCTGAAAAACTCGCTGCGGAATTCATCAAAAAATATAAGGCCAAGCCTGCCGCCAACGTGCTGGTCGCCTTCGACTAATCACGCAGTCCAGTATGACCCCTTTTCGGGGCGATGGATTGAAGTCGACCGGACGGGGCGCGCGAACGTAGTGGTTTTCCATGCTGCAAGACTCCACGCCACCCCTGCTTCGCGGTCTGGGTACGACGGTGATCCTGTGCGCGACGATCCTCACGTTTATTATCGCCCGGGAAGAGATGCGGGAGGATGCCGTGCCTGCTGCGCGCCCGGCCGCCGTGGTGTCGGCTGACGTTGACGAGACCGACGAGGACACCGTCATCGAGGAGGTGCTGTCCAATCCCTGGATCGAGGGCCTCAGCTACGGCGGCACCGCCCTGATCAGTGCGTCGTTCTACCTCGAATGGCTCGTCCGGCGGCGCAAGAAGCCTGCGGCGTGAGCGCAGGCGTCAGCGCCGGGGCGGACGGACTCAGAGTAGTGGCCCGTTTTGACGGCGGTGAATTCAGGGCGCGGAAGCGGCGATCGCTTCGGGCACGGATTTCACGCCGAGTAGCGGGACGTTGATGGGGGCGTCGACGCCGTCGGCGGGAATCGTGTCGGCGAACTGGCCCGTGTCACCGAGTCGGGCCTGCAGGCGGCTGATTTCGGCTTTGAGGGCGCTCAGCGTCGCGGCCTGGGCGGGATCGTCGATCAGGTTCTTCTGCTCGGTCGGATCGTTGACGAGGTCGTAGAGCTCCCACGCGTCCTTCTTCCAGTAGTGGATGAGTTTGTGCGTGGCCGTGCGCACGCCGTAGTGCGCGCGGGTGTTGTGATGGCCCGGGTCGTGATAGTAGCGGTAGTAAACCGAGTCGCGCCAGTCGTTGGGCTTTTCGCCCCGGAGCAGCGGAACGAGCGACTTGCCGTGCATGTCGGCAGGGACGGGAAGGCCGGCGAGGTCGAGGAAGGTGGGCGCAAAGTCGGCGTTGAGGGTGAAGAGATCGGTGACTTGGCCGGGCTTGATGCCGGGGCCGCGCGCGAGCAGCGGGATGTGGAGGCCGGGCTCGTACATGAAGCGCTTGTCGTAGAGGCCGAGGTCGCCGAGATACCAGCCATTGTCCGAACTGTAGATGACGACCGTGTTTTGCGCCAGGCCCGTGCGGTCCAAGTAGTCGAGGACTTCGCCCACGCTGTCATCCACGCCCTGCACGCAGGCGAGATAGTCCTGCATGTAGCGCTGGTACTTCCATTGCACGAGTTCCTTGCCAGTGAGCGTCTTCGTGGTGCCGTCGGCTTGGGTGATCTCGAGCGACATGGGCTTTTCATTGAGCCACTGCTGGCGCTGGGGACCGGGCGGGAGATTGGCGGGTGGCTCGAGTTTCAAATCGCGCCGGGTCAGGTCGCGGGCGACCGTCTGCATGTTTTCCGGCAGGGCGGCGGGTCGGGTCGCGTAGTCGTCAAAGAGCGTGGCCGGCTCGGGGATGACACGGTCTTTGAAGAGGGCCTTGTTTTTCGCGTCGGGTTCCCACCAGCGATGCGGCGCCTTGTGGTGCAGCATGAGGAAAAACGGCTTGTCCTTCGGGCGTGTATCGAGGAACTCGAGACCGAGCTGGGTCGTGATCTGCGTCGTGTGGCCGGCGAGGCTGAGGCGGCCGTGCGGTGTGATGAAGTCGGGATCGTTGTAGATGCCTTGGCCGGGTAGGATGATCCAGCGATCAAAGCCCGTGGGGGTGCCTCCGAGGTGCCACTTGCCGATCATGCCGGTGTGATAGCCGGCGGTCTGGAGCATTTTGGCGACCGTGGGCTGGCTGCCGTCAAAGACGTTGAAGACGGGCGTCCCGTTCGCGTGGGAGTATTTCCCGGTGAGCAAGGTGGCGCGGCTCGGGGTGCAGATGGAGTTGGTGACCATCGCATGGTTGAACCGAATGCCGCCGGCGCCGAGACGATCGAGCTGGGGCGTCTGGTTGACCTTCGAGCCGTAGGCGCTGATCGCGTGCTGCGCGTGATCGTCGGAGAAAATGAAGATGATGTTCGGACGCTGGCTCGGAGTCGCGGCGAAGAGGAGGGACGTGTGCGCGGCGGCAGCGAGGACGAGGACAAGAAGCCGTTTCATAAGAAAGCGAATGAGCGTGAGGGGCTGATCTCCCCGCTGCGTTACGGGGATTTTACCAAGGGGTAGCCCGTCAGGGGTGTCGGGCGAGGTTCCCGATGCTGGCATGCGATGGCGGAGGGAATCAAGGCTGGCGGCTCACCGGCAATTCGCTGGAGTGGATCCGCAAAACAAATGTGGCCGACAGGTTGGCGCTTCCGGCGCCACCTGTCGGCCAGACGTCTGCTCTTCGCGGGCGTCAGAAGCGGAAGTTCAGGCTGAGACGCACCGGCACATAGCTCAGGGAGCCTTCGTCATTGAGCGCGTTCAATCCCAACAGGCCCAACACGCTGTCGTCGTCATCGAGACTGCCCTGCGCCAGGTAACCCGTCTCGAGTCCAAGGCTGAACCGATCGTTGAACGCGTAGTCCACACCGACCAGCACGCCGTAGGTCAAGAGGTTGCTTGCGTCATAGAATTTCGTGTCGGTGAGCGCAGCCTGATAGGGTGCATTGAACGGTGTGCCAGGCACGGAGAACGAGGCCGTGATCTCGTCGACCCACGCGTAGCCAAGCCGGGCCGCCACGTAGGGATTCCAGCGTTCGGTGACGCGAAAGTTGTAGCGCAGACCGGCGTAGACTTGGAAATCCTCGTATTCACTGAAGCGGCCGTTGAGCGGCAGCGACCCGGCGACGGTGCCGACGCGCAGGTCGCCTTCGTCCGAGGAAAGCCAGCTGGTCCCCAGCGTGTAGGTCAATTTCTCGCTCGGCGCATACGAGGCTTCGAAGGCGATCTCTTCGAACTTATCGTAGACATCGCCAAAGCTCTTGGCGTCCACGTTGACCGGCAGGCTGCCGGCCGGCAGGCCGAGCAACACCGAGCCATCAAAGGACGGGCCGCGGTGGAAATCACCGCTGGTGATTGGAACGAGGCCGGCCTTGAAGCCGAGGCTCCATTCGGCCGACAGGGGCGCCGTGCAGAGGGAGAGCAGGGCGGTGATCAGGACGCTTCGCAGGTGGGTTCGGGCATTGAACAGGTGCATGATCAAGGGGAGGTCGTTGGATTTTCGAGTTGGCTCACTTCACGCCGATGAATCGGACGTGAGTGACGTAGCACTGTCCTTACGCACCCAAGCCGAATCCGGATGCAACCGGTCAGGCCAGCCCTCGATCGGCAGGCCGAGTTTCGAGGGTTTGGGGAGACGAACGGAGGTGGCCGGGCCCGAGGCCGACCCTGTTTTGAGCGAGGGAAGCGCATCGCTCCTGACGTACTGTTGTCAGTCGGATCCGTTAGGCTGCGCGGATGACTTCCAAGACACAGTTTTACGGGGCTTCCAGCCTCGATGGGTTTCTCGCCACCCCGGATGATCGCATCGACTGGCTACTGCAGTTCGGTGAGGCCGTGCCGAGCTACGCGCCTTTCATGGCGCAGGTCGGAGCCGTCGTCATGGGCGCGGCCACCTATGAGTGGCTGATGCGGAATCACGTGAAGCCGGATTCACCCAGCCCGCAGCCGTGGCCTTACACCCAGCCGACTTGGGTATTTACCCATCGGTCACTGCCGCGAGTCGATGGCGCCGATGTCCATTTCGTGCAAGGAGCCGTCGGGCCCATCCACGCCGAGATGCTCCATCACGTGAACGGCAAAAATATCTGGGTCGTCGGGGGCGGGGAATTGGTCGGACAGTTCTGCGATGCGGGGCTGCTCGATGAATTGATCGTCCAGGTCACTGCGGTTACGCTAGGCGCCGGCAAGCCGCTGCTCCCTCGAGCGATCCACACGCCACCCTTGCGGCTGGTGTCCGTTCAGCAATTTGGCCAAGCGTTCGCCGAGCTCCGGTACGAGGTCCCTAAGCGGATCGTGGCTGGTTGTCGCGCGCCGGCTCAAATCTTGAGCGGCAGGTAGATGTCGACCCTGAGGTCAGCGGCGGCGGTGTCGTCGGGCGAGTTGCGGTAGAGTTCGAAGGCACCGACCTTGCTCTGCTTGAGTTTTTGGTGGCGCGCCAGTTGGTTGGCCACACTCCAGCCGTTGCCGAGGTGGCGGTAGGGCCCCACGTGTTCGACGTGAAACGCCCGCACGGCGGGCAGACGCCATTCGTGCAGACCGGTGTCGGGCGGCAGCGACAGCGATTCCGGCACCACGTGACCGATCGTGAAGTGAAAAGTCCCCTGCTTTACGTCCATGCGGTGGTACACGGCGAGCGCGGCGCCGTCGCGGGGGATGCCGTGCTGGGCGAAAAGCTCCTGGCAGCGGGCCAGCGCGGGCCGGGCCGCGGCGCCGACCGCCTCCACGTGGCTACTTGTGCGCACGCCAACGACGCGCAGCGGACCCACGGACGCGATGCCTTGCGGCGTCACGCGGGACTCGATCTTTCCTGTTTCGATCAGGTCCTTCAGCATCAGCAGTCCGCGGTGATAGTCCATGCCCACAAACGTCCGCACGACCGGGATCATCCAGAACAAAAACCAGGGCAGGTGCCCCTCCATGGACCAGGTCAGGCGGGTACCCGAAGGGGAGGGCCCGAGGGTGAATGTGACGTCGGCGGCGGACCTGAACGGCTTGAGGAAGCGGAGGTTGATCTCGATGCGCTGGTCCGGCTCGGTCCGGCGCAGATCCATTTCCCCTGCGCCGGTCACTTCGCCTGACCATGAGTAGCCCGACCCGACCGTGCGCGGCGTTCCGGTGATGCGGACCTCGGCCTCAGGATCGGCGATCAACCACGGCGACCACGCGGACCACGTTGAGAAATCCGACACGACCTTGAACACCCCGGAGGGCGGCGCAGACAGCTCGATTGAGCGCTCAATGCGGTACGCGGGCATGGCGAACCCTAGGCGGAATCCCCGGCTTTCGTCCAGCCCACGTCTGAAGGGAGGCCGTCAGCGGGTCGGTTTGAAGAGCAGCTGCGCGAAGTGATAGAAGCTGTGGCTCATCACGCCGGTGTCGTGCCCGTTGGTATCCACACGCCAGATATGGGGCACGTTTTTCTCTTGGAGGTAGCCGTGCATGCCTTGGCTGACACGGATGAGGTTGTCGCGATTGCCGACGGATAGCCAAAGCAGGTTCAGCTGCTTGAGCGCCGCCGGATCGGTGATGAGTTCCGCCGGCGGCTGGGTGTTGGGCGCGGCGGCCACGGCGGCGACCCAGCCAAAGCGATCGAGATTCGCGAGGCCGATGTTCAGGGTCTGGCCGCCGCCCATCGACATCCCGGCAATCGCGCGATGATCGCGATCCGTGTAAACCGAGTACTGCGATTCGACGAAGGGGATGATGTCCTTGAGCAGGTCCTCATGGTAAGGCGCTCCGTAAGAGGCTTGGGTGCGGTCGCCCTGTTTCTCGTCCGCCTGCGTCGCGGTCGCGTTGCCGCTGGGGAAGACAATGATGAAGGGCTCGGCCTTCTTCTCCGCCAGCAGGTTGTCGATGATGATCGGGGCGCGTGCCCGTTGCGTCCACTCGGTGCTGGTGTTGCCCAGACCATGATGGAGGTAGAGCACGGGATACTTGCGGTCCGAGCTGTAGCCCGGCGGCGTGTAGATGCGCAGCATGCGGCGCAACCCGAGCGTCTTCGAGTCGTACTCGACGATCTTCACCTCGCCATGGGGAATCGCCTCTCGGACGACGTTAAATCCCTCGGGCGCGGCCGGGTACTTATCCAGGTTCTCCGTCTCCGTCAGCGGGGTGGGCGAAGTGAGCTGGCCTCCCGGCGGCGGGAGCGGCGGCTGGGCGGCCGGTGCCGTGCCCGCTTGGGCCTGCAGGAGGCTGGTCGGCACCAGCAGACACAGCGCGAGGGCGAGGCAGAGAGAGAAGGGAAGGGAGCTGCTCATCGGGTGCCTTATGCTTGAAACCAGGGTTTGGATCGGGACGTGGGTGGACTAAGCCCCGTAGCGTCGCGATCATCCGGCACGTCCGGTGGGCTCGAGATCAGGAAGCGATGGGGATGGTCGCGGTGAATCGCAAACCTGCGCTCGGCCAAGTCGAAGTCAAACGCCGTCAACCCGGACGCGCCAAAAAAGTTATAATCGATAACTAGTTTGACCTTGCGCCCCTGCGCTCACTTGAACGGCGGCATCAGCTCAGCGCCAGCCCATCGCCGGTGCGACGTGGGCCAGGATGGATTCCAAGACGTGGACATTGTAGGCCACGCCCAGCTGGTTGGGGATCGTCAGGAGCAACGTGTCAGCCTCAGCGATGGCGTCGTCCTGGCGAAGCTGCTCGACGAGCACGTCCGGCTCGGCGGCGTAGCTTCGTCCGAAGATCGCGCGCGTGTTGGCGTCGATCAGGCCGATCTGGTCCCCTTGCTCGTCGTCCGACCCGAAGTAGGCGCGATCGAGGTCGTTCATGATCGGAAAGATGCTGCGGCTGACGGAGACGCGCGGCGTGCGCTTGTGACCCGCCTCAGCCCACGCCGCCCGGAAGGCGCGGATCTGCGTCGCCTGCTGGATGTGGAGGGGCTCGCCGGATTCGTCAAACTTGAGGGTCGAGCTCTGCAGATTCATGCCCAGCTTCGCGGCCCAGACGGCGGTGGCGTTGGTCGCCGAGCCCCACCAGATGCGCTCGCGCAAGCCGGCCGAGAACGGCTCGAGGCGCAGGAGCCCCGGCGGATTGGGGAACATCGGCCGTGGATTTGGCTTCGCGAAGCCCTTTCCGCCGAGCAGCTCGAGAAACGTCTCCGCATGACGCCGGCCGAGAGCCGCATCGTCCTCGCCGTCCCTGGGCTGATAGCCGAAGTGACGCCAGCCCTCGATCACCTGCTCGGGCGAGCCCCGGCTGATGCCGAGCTGCAGGCGGCCGCCGGCAATGAGATCGGCCGACCCGGCATCCTCGAACATGTAGTGGGGGTTCTCATACCGCATGTCGATGACCGCGGTCCCGATCTCGATCTTGTTCGTTTTTGCGCCCACCGCCGCCAGCAGGGGAAAGGGCGAGGCCAGCTGCCGCGCGAAATGGTGCACCCGGAAATAGGCTCCATCCGCGCCCAGCCGCTCCGCCTCGACCGCGAGGTCGATCGACTGCAGCAGCACATCCGCGGCCGAGCGCGTTTGGGACTGCGCCGAAGGCGTCCAGTGACCGAAGGACAAAAAGCCGATCTTCTTCATGGCCGTAACGTGGAGCGCCGCGGCCCATTTCGCAAAGCCCGCTTTTGTTCTAGTGAAACGCTCGCACCTCGACCGGCGTCCGGCAGGCGACGGCGGCCTTGCGGCCCCACGCGAGCGCCTCGTCGAGGCTGGCGGCTTGCAGGACCCACAGTCCGCCAATGTGCTCCTTGGTCTGCAGGTACGATCCGTCGGTGGTTACGATTTCGCCATTGGCCTGCGCCCGCATGGACCGTGCGCTCTTTGCCGGGTGGAGGCCGCCCACGAACACCCGGATGCCCGCGGCTACCATCTCGTCGTTAAGCTCATCAATCGCTCGGTCCATGGCCTCGTCCTCAGTGAGGGCGGGGTTGTAGTCATCGGGATGGAAAATCGTAACCAGATAGTTCGGCATAAGTTTCTCCTTAAACGGTGTGGCTTTGGGATCGGACCGGTTGTTCTGACTGCACTTTATAGAGACGAACGGAAAGTGAAGGGACGGACGGCAATTCGAAAAACCGTTCGTGAATCCTGTTCATTCGACGGCGAAGCCAAAAGCAAGCCAGGCGGGGCTCGGCGACCGAGTATGGGATTGCCGCCTGCGCCGAATCCGAGGATCCCGAAGGCATGTCAATTTATGCCACGCGGCGGACACTGAAACCGGCGGATATGGATCCGACGCGGGAGATTTCCCGCGAGGTCGTGACCGCACTGTTGGAGGCGGCCTGCTGGGCGCCGACGCATGGGCTGACGCAGCCGTGGCGTTTTCAGGTGTTCGCCCCGGCGGCCGCGCGGGCACGCCTCGGGGCGGGACTGCAGGTGCTCTACGATGAGATCACCCCCGTCGCGCAGCGCGACGAGCAGAAGCGCACCAAACTCGGCGCCAGCATCGAACGCGCGCCGGTCGTGATCGCGCTGGCGGCCAAGGTCGTGCCGGGCGGCAAGATCCCCGAGTGGGAGGAGATCGCCGCGGTTTCCTGTGCGGCGCAGAACCTCATGCTGGCAGCGCACGAGCGCGGCATCGGTTCCTTTTGGAGTTCGCCGCCCGTGGCGTGCGCATCACAATTCGTGCGCTGGCTCGGGCTCGACGACACGCACCGGGCCCTGGGCCTGATCTATCTCGGCTGGCCGCAGCCCGGACTGGCGGCCCTGCAGTCGGTTCGTCTCCCGCTCGCGGAGCGTGTGACGTGGCACGAGGCTTGAGCGCGCAGGCTTGGCTTATCGTCAGGCGGCTCGCGTAAAGTTGGCTTTGCGCAGGGAGGTTGGGTGCTCACTGTGGTCGCAATGGCTTCCGCCCAGTTGACGTTTCAGGCTGTCGAGTTCGCCCATCCGGGCATGACCGCGCCGTTGTTCAGCGAGCTCACAGTGCAGTTTCCGGCGGAGTGGACGGGGATTGTCGGACCCAACGGCGCAGGGAAGACGACCTTATTGCGCGTGGCGATGGGCGAGCTGGCGCCGCAGACAGGCACCGTCCACCGGCAGGGGCTCGCGCTGTATGTCGCGCAGCGCACGGATGACCCGCCGGAGATGCTGGAGGATTTCATCTGGGCGCCCGACGCGACCCGGCTCAAGGCACGCCTGCGGGTGGGGGACGACTGGCCCGAGCGCTGGTCCACCCTCAGCCACGGTGAGCGCAAGCGGGCCCAGATCGCCGTTGCCCTCTGGCGCGAACCGTCGGTCCTCGCCCTCGACGAGCCGAGCAATCACATCGACGCGGATGCCCGCCGGCTGCTGGTGCAGGCGCTGAAGGACTTTGGCGGGGTGGGGCTTCTCGTGAGCCACGACCGCGCACTCCTCGACGAGCTTTGCACGCATTGCCTGCTGCTCGATCCGCCCGATGCGGTCCTGCGGCCGGGTGGGGTGACGGAGGCGATGAAGCAGCAGGACAACGACGAGGCCGCCGTGCGCAATGCGAACAACGCCCTGCGCGACTCCGCCAGCCGGCTGGCGGCCGAAGCGCAGCGTCGGCGTGTGATCGCCGATCAGAAGACTGCGGCCTCGCGCGGGTCCAAGCAGAAGAAAATCCCCATCAACGACCACGATGGTCGCGCCATGCGCAATCTCGCCAAGATGACCGGCAAGGATGCCTACGCCGGCAAGCAGGTCGCGCAGATGAACCAGCGGGCCGGCAAACTGGAGACACAGCGCGCCGAACTCGTGGTGAAGAAACGCTACGAGACAGGGATCTGGGTGGACGGCGCCTCGTTCATGCCGCGCGATTTTCTCCTGCGTCTGCCCGCGGGGCGCCTGCCGCTGGGCGGAGCCCGGAGCCTGATTTATCCGGACCTTGAGATCGGCGGCACGGATCGCATCGCGCTGACCGGTGCCAACGGCCTCGGCAAGAGCACGCTGATGCGTCACGTGCTGGCCCACCTGCAGATCCCGGAGGAGAAGTGCGTGAGTGTGCCGCAGGAGATCTCGGCCGAGGAGTCGCGGGTGCTGCTCGAAGCGATCAAGCGTCTGCCCAACGACGAGCGCGGGCGCGTGATGACGACGATCAGCCGGCTCGGGTCGCGTCCGGCGCGCCTCCTGGAAAGCGCGCTGCCGAGTCCGGGCGAAGTGCGAAAGCTGCTGCTCGCGATTGGCATCGTGCGCGGTCCGCACCTTATCCTGATGGACGAGCCGACCAACCACATGGATTTGCCGGGTATCCTGTGTCTGGAGGAGGCGCTGGCGGATTGCCCCTGTGCGATGCTCCTCGTGAGCCATGATCAGGCCTTCCTGGAAAAAATCACGACCCGTGAATGGCACCTGACGAGTGAACCGTCCGGCGACACGCGTTTGGCGGTCGTCCTGCGGTAGTGACCGTCCAGAGGCGTGACGGGCATGCGCGTCGGCGAACACCGCAAGCTGATCGTCCCGCCCCATCTCAGCAAACGCAGCTCTCATCCGGCCAACACGCCGCCGGATGCGGTGCTCTACTATGACATCGAGTTGGTGGAGATCCTCCGCCGCCGGTCGTGAACGGCGAATCGTAGCCAGTTCGTACCCTCCGAGGACGCCGTTGGGAACGGACTGTCCGAGGCGGTGCGCGGCCCTGCCTTACCCAGTGGCTTGAACTGTCGGGGCGGTTGCGTTTTGCTGCAGGGACCCTCGCTGGATGCTTGCGGCCAGCGCCCACCCTTCACCCCTCGCAGATTCCTCTCATGAAGCGTCGTGACTTTCTTACGCACTCCGCCGGCGCCTTGGCGGCCGGTGCCATCCTTCCGTCCTTCGCCGGTGCGCAAACGGCTCCGGCCGTGGCACCAGCCGCTGCACCTTCGGCGGCGAGCGAGCACCTCCTGCAATACCTGCCGAAGGCCCTGCCTCAGCCGGTGGTGAAGCAGGGGGAGTTCGTCATCGCGGCCGCACACTTTGATCATGGTCACCTCACCGGACAATGCCGGGCGCTGATCGACGCGGGCGCGACGCTCAAGTGGATCTACGAGCCGGACGAGCAGCGGCGCACCGCTTTTCTGCGCGCGTTCAAGGATGCCAAGGTCGCGCGCTCGCTTGATGAGATTCTGGCCGACCCCGAGGTGAAGTTGGTGACGGCCGCCGCGGTCGCCAGCGAACGTGCGGCCATCGGCTGCCGCGTGATGGAAGCTGGCAAGGACTACTTCACCGACAAGACCCCTTTCACCACGCTCGAGCAGATCGCGCAGGCCCGGGCCGTCGCGGCCCGCACGCGGCGCAAGTACATGGTGTACTACAGCGAGCGCCTCAACGTGGAGTCCGCGATGTACGCCACCGACCTCGTGCAGGCCGGCGCGATCGGCCGTGTCGTGCAGGTGATCGGGATGGGCCCGCATCGCCTCGGCACCGGACGTCCGGCGTGGTTTTTCGAGAAGGCGAAGTACGGCGGCATTCTCTGCGACATCGGCAGCCACCAGTTTGAACAGTTCCTCACCTACACGGGCGCGAAGGATGCGACGGTGGCGTCGGCGGCGGTCGGCAATTTTGCCAATCCCGGTACGCCTGAGCTCGAGGATTTCGGCGAGGCCACGCTGATCGGCGACAACGGCTCGACCAACATGATCCGGGTCGACTGGTTCACGCCGGCGGGTCTGAGCACGTGGGGTGACGGCCGCACCTTCATCCTCGGCACCAAGGGCTACGTCGAGCTGCGCAAGTACGTCGACGTCGCCCGGGCGCGCGGAGGCGAGCACGTGTTCGTCGTCGACGACAAGGGCGAGCACAACCTCAACGTGCGCGGCAAGGTCGGCTATCGTTTCTTCGGCGAGTTCATCCTCGATTGCCTTAATCGCACGGAGAAAGCCATGACGCAGGAGCATGCCTTCAAGGCGGGCGAGCTGTGCGTGAAGGCGCAGATGGCCGCGCGCTGGCTGACGTAAGCGATCAGCGTCGCCCGTGAATCGCGCGGATCGGCGCGGATTCAGAAAAGGAAACCACGAAATACACGGAACACACGAAAAGAGACCCGATCCGTGATTCTGAATTCCGTGTGCTCCGTGTATTCTGTGGTTAATCCCGGATTGAATCCGCGTTGATTCGCGTGATTCGCGCGCGCTCCGGTTTGAGGTGACGCGGGTTGCCTCAACGGCGTTGGCCCGTCTTCCCCAACCGGCCTCAGCGAGGCCGGCTACAGGCCAAGCCTTACTTCGCTGGCGGCGGGATCGCGGTCGCCTGCCAGGTGACGGCCTGCCAGCGGCCGTTGCGGAGGACGAAGGTGCCGCTGTTGCGGTAGCGGAGGACGCGTGCGTCCGGATAGCGGGCCACGAGTTCGAAGGTGAGGGCGGCGAAGCCGTCATAGACGCGAACCTTCACATCCTCGGCGGAGTATTTGGCGGCGGGCTGCGACGGATCGGCCTTGGCCGCGGCGGCGCGCGTGGACTCCATGATCATCGGCTTCGTGCGCACAGCCGCGGCGGAACTCGTGTAGATGAGGTCCTCCGCCCAGAAGCCCTCATGACGCGCGGGGTCGCTGTTGTAGGTCAGGAAGTCGACGAGCCGTTCTTTGATGTTCGCCTCAATGGCGGCGGGGTCGGACGCCGCCTGAGCGGAGAGGCTGGCCAGCACACCGAGCAGCAACACAAAGACCGCCAGACGAGGGAAGCGCATGATCGATCCCTAGCGATGTGGCGCAGATCGGCAAGCCCGCCGGCCACGCGACAGGGTAAGGGAATTCGTTTAAGTAAAAACTTAAATTAAGACTTGAATGATTAAGTGTATTCTTAAATAACGTTTGCATGCAAAGCCTCCTCGCCATCGCCGACCCGACCAGGCGGCGCATTGTTGAACTCCTCGCTGAGCGTGAGCGGACGGCGGGGGAGCTTGTCGAGGAATTCGCGATGAGCGCCCCGGCGATTTCCCAGCACCTGAACGTCCTGCGTGATGCGGGGCTGGTCACGACCCGCGCCGAGGGCCGCTCGCGCATCCAGACCCTCAATCCCGCAGGTTTCGACGAGGTCGAGGCCTGGTTGCAGAAGACCCGCGATGTGTGGTCGCGCCGCCTCGACACCCTTGAGCAGATCCTCCGTGCCGAGGACGAGGCGGCGGCGCGAAAGACGAAAACAAAGAAAAAAACTTCCTCATGAACACCAACGAACAATTCGGAAAATTCACGGGTCCGGCGGAAGTCCGGATTGTCCGAACGCTGCCCGGTCCCATCGAACGCATCTGGCAGTACCTGACCGATCCCGAGAAACGTGCCCGCTGGATTTGCGGCGGCGCCCTGGAGCAGAAGGCGGGCGGCAAAGTGGTCTTTGCGATGCATCACAAGAAGCTCGCGCCGAACGAGACGCCGCCGCCGGAGTATGCCCAGGTGCAGGATCCCGGTGTGACCTTCGAGGGCAAGGTGCTCACGTGCGAGCCGCCCCGCCTGCTGGCGTACACCTTTGGCAGCGATGATTCCATCGTGACCTTCGAGCTCACGCCGCAGGGCAGCCAGGTGCTGCTCGTGCTCACCCACCGCACGCGCGGCGAGGAGGAGCGGGCCGAGCTCACCAACTACGCGTCGGGCTGGCATATGCATCTCGCGTTTCTTCTCGCCCTGCTCGAGGACGCGCCACCGCCGCCACTCTGGTCGGTCCACACCAAGACCAAGGCCACGTACAACAAGCTCTACGCGGCGGCAAAATTCTAGCCGGGTTGCTTGCCCGCCTTTGGCGGGCTGACCCGGTCCGTTCGCACCGGGTAAGTCCACACCCATAACCGGCCCAACGAGGCCGGCTACCTCCTGTCAGATTTACCCCCAAGGCCACTGCCTTGCCCCGTTGCAACCGTCTTTGTCCGCCACTCCACCGTTCAATCGTCATAAAACAACCACCCGTCATGAAAGCACAGCCCAGTCACCCGCCCGTCATCGTTTCCCCTGAGCAATGGCTCGCCGCCCGCCGTGAGCTCCTGCGCGAGGAGAAAGCGCTCACCCAAGCCCGCGAGCGTCTCGCTGCGCATCGGCGCGAACTGCCGTGGGTGAAGATCACCAAGCCCTACACCTTTGAATCGCCTCACGGGCGGGTGTCGTTGTCCGATCTCTTTGGTCGGCACAGCCAGCTTGTCGTTTATCACTTCATGTTTGGTCCCGGCTGGGAGCAGGGCTGCAAGAGCTGTTCCTACGTGTCCGACCATCTGGCCCCGACGGTGGTGCATCTGGCGGCGCGCGATGTCGCTTTTGCGGCGGTTTCGCATGCGCCGCTCGCGGAGTTCGCCCCGTTCAAGGCGCGCATGGGCTGGACGTTTCCCTGGGTGTCGGCGCACGGCAGCGATTTTAATCAGGATTTCCACGTCTCCTTCACCGCCGAGGAGATCGCGCGAGGTGAAGTCTACTACAACTACGACCTGCGGCCGTTCCCGATCGAGGAAGGTCCGGGGATGAGTGTTTTTGTGCGGGATGCGCACGGTGCCGTTTATCACACGTACTCCACCTATGGCCGTGGTCTCGATCCGTTGATCGGCACCTACCAGCTGCTCGATCTTGTGCCGAAGGGGCGCGATGAGGATCCGGAGTCGACCATGAGTTGGGTTCGCCACCACGACCGCTACGATGAACCGCTGACCGCTGATGCCGTTGCCACGCGCTGAGTTTTCCCGCCGCGCAGCCCGCTGGCTTCTTTCGGTGTCGCTGCTCGCGCTCGCGCCCAAGTGTGGGCTGTGCGTGCTGGCGTACGTCGGCCTCGGCGCGACGTTGGGTGCCGGCGGGGTTGAACTCTGCGGGGCGGTCGCCGAAACGCCGGTCGCATGGGCCACTGCGCTGATGTGGTTGGGCGGGGTCGCCGGCGGCGGTGCAGTGGTCGCGTGGGTTGTCTGGACGCGCCAGCCAGGGTGATCGCACCGGATCCGATCCTCGTGGGTCGGTCCGGAGCGAAACGCTTTACCTGCGAACGGCTTCGCCCCAAGGTTGCTGGGCTCGCGCTGCGGTCAGTACCCCTCAACCCCCGCTCCCCATGAAGTCGCTCCTGCTCCTTGCTGCCCTTGCTCTGCCCATCGGAATCTTGCGTGCAGCCACGCTGGCCGAAGGCCACGCCACCGTGGCGAATGGCGTCCTGCAGGGAAAACGTGAGGCGTCCGGCGTCGTGTCGTTCAAGGGCATTCCCTTCGCCGCGCCGCCGGTCGGCGCGCTGCGCTGGCGCGAGCCGCAGCCGGCGGCCAACTGGACTGGCGTGCGTCCTGCGCTGGAGTTCGGGCCGCGCGCGATGCAGCAGGCGCTGTTCAGCGACATGGTCTTCCGGGGCGGCGCGCCGAGCGAAGATTGTCTTTATCTCAATGTCTGGACGTCGGCGCGCGCGGCGTCAGAGAAGCTTCCGGTCCTCGTTTATTTCTATGGCGGCGGCTTCGTGGCCGGTGACGGCTCGGAGCCACGCTACGACGGCGAGAGCATGGCGACCAAGGGCATCGTGGCGGTTACAGTGAACTACCGGCTCGGGGTCTTTGGTTTCCTGGCGCATCCCGAGTTGACGAAGGAGTCACCGCACCGAGCTTCAGGCAACTACGGCCTGCTCGACCAGGCGGCGGCGCTTCGCTGGGTGCGCGCCAACATCGCGGCCTTCGGTGGAGATCCGGCGCGGGTGACGATCGCCGGCGAGTCGGCCGGCTCGATGTCGGTCAGCGCCCAGATGGCCTCGCCGCTATCCCGCGATCTCATCGCCGGCGCGATCGGTGAGAGCGGTGCGGTGGTGGGCGGAACACGGCCAGTGATCCTGCTGGCGGCCGCGGAGCAGGCCGGTGTCACGGCGGCGGCGAAGTGGGGCGCAGGCGAGGCGCCGACGCTGGCGGCCTTGCGCGCCATCCCGGCTGACCAGCTCCTGCAGAATGCTGGCCGCGGTGGGTTTGGTCCGATCGTCGACGGTTATTTTTTCCCGAAGGATCCGACGGCCATCTACGCCGCGGGTGAGCAGGCGCGGGTGCCGCTCCTCGCGGGTGTGAACGATGCGGAGCAGGGCGGTTCGTTTGGACCGCGTGACAATCCGCCGCCCTCCTTGGTCGAGCATTTCAAGGGCCAGCTGGAGGCGGTGTTTCCGGGGAAGGTCACGGAGGCGCTGAAGCATTACCCGGCATCGAATGATGCCGAGGCCCGCCTTGCGGCGCGTGACCTCGCGAGTGATCGCTTCATCTCCTACGGCACATGGAAGTGGATCGACCTCGCGACGAAGACCGGCGGCAAGCCGACCTACTCCTATTATTACACGTGGGGTCGTCCGCCGACCGTGACTGCGGCGGCGAACGCGACGGGCGCCCCGGCGGCCCGGCCGTGGGCGGGGCATTCGGTCGAGATCGAGTACGCCATGGGCAATCTCGCGACCAATCGCGTGTATGCCTGGACGGACGACGACCGCCGCGTTTCCGCCGTGCTGCAGGGTTACTTCGTCAACTTCATCAAGACCGGCAACCCCAACGGCCCCGGCCTGCCGGAGTGGCCGACGTATGCCAGCGGCCAGCGTCAGGTGATCGGTCTCACGGCCGCTCCGACGAGCGATGCGCCCTGGAAGGCGCGCTACGAGTTCTTCGAACGCGCCCGGGTGCAGCCGTAGTCGCGGGGTAGATACCGGATCGGTAAGACACGATCCGTTGGCCGCAAGAAGGCGCAGAAGGCGCAAAAGCGGAATCGATCAGGAAACCGTCCGCTTTTTGCGCCTTCTGTGCCTCTTTGCGGCTACTGCCTGAGGCAGGCCGCGAATTTCGCTCTGACTACGGCGCCGGCGTGATGCGGGCGATGCGGTTGGGCAGCAGCACGTAGAGGGCGCCATCCGGACCGCTTGCGACGTGGCGAACGCGGCCGAGGCCCTTGAAGAGGACTTCCTCGCCCACAACCTTGTCGCCTTGGATTTCCAAGCGGTTCAGCTGCTGGGTGCCGAGCGTGGCGATGAAGAGGTGGTGCTTCCACTTCGGGAAGAGGTCGCCGGTGTAGAAGCTGATGCCCGCGGGTGCGATGGAGGGCACCCAGTAGTTGAGCGGCTGCTCCATGCCCTCCTTGGCGGTGATGGCCGTGATGGGCGAGCCGTCGTACTCCATGCCGAAGGTGATGACGGGCCAGCCGTAGTTGAGGCCCTTCCGGACGACGTTGAGCTCGTCGCCGCCGCGCGGTCCGTGTTCGGCGTCATAGAGCGCGCCGGTTGCGGGATGGAAGGCGAGACCCTGCGGATTGCGGTGACCGTAGCTCCAGATGGACGGGACGGCGCCCGCCTGGTTCACAAACGGATTATCGGCGGGCACGCCGCCGTCGTCGTGCAGGCGATGGACCTTGCCCATGGGGACCGCGAGGTTCTGCGCGTTATCCTTGGTGCCGCGTTCGCCGATCGTAAAGAAGAGGTAACCGGCGCGGTCGAAGGCCATGCGGCCGCCGAAGTGGACGCCGCCCGCATTGGGATAAACCGCCACCGGCGCTTCGAAGATCGTCTGCTGATCAACGAGCGCGCCGTCGCGCAGGCGTCCGCGGATGATGCGCGTGAGGCTCACCGGCTTGCCCTCGGCATTGGTCTTGGGATCGCTGAAGGCGAGGTAGAGCCAGCCGTTGTTGGTGTAGTCGGGGTGCGGCACGACGTCGTAGAGACCGGCCTGGCCGCGGCTGTCGACTGCCGGCACGCCATTGATGGGGGCGGCGGCGAGCTTGCCGTTTTCGATCAGCGTGAGGCGGCCGCTTTTCTCGGTCACGATCGCGCGTCCATCCGGCAGGAAGTTGAGGGACCACGGATCCTCGAGTCCCTCGACCCAGGTGTTGAGCTGATACGCGTGGAGCTGGCTGGTGACGGTGATCGACTCGGCCGGCTTGGCGATGGGGGTGGCCTGCGCCTTGGCGCGCTGCTCACGGATAAAGATCACCATCGAGCGGATCTCCTGCTCGCTCAGCGCGGAGCCCCAGGCAGGCATGCCTTTCGCCGGGCTGCCGGCGCGGATGCTGCGGGCGAGGGACTCGTCATCGCCCCCGAGCGACCAGACATCATCGAGCATGGATGGTGCCTGTCCGCCCTCCATCTGTGCACCGTGGCAGCTCGCACAGAGCTGGGCGTAGGTTTCGTTGAGTTTGCCGGGCCGCTGGATCTGCGCGCTGAGCGTGGCGCTGGTGAGCAGTCCGAGGGCGGCGAGGGAAGCGAGACCTGACGAGGGGCGTGAAAACATGAGAGGGGTAGGTTGGCGCGAAGAAAACGGGTGGGTGCCATGAGCGCGATGGTAAATGCGACTGGCAATTGCGTGCGGCGGATTTCGGATTGCGGAATGACGATCCGGGTTGGGTGGGGCATGGCCGCGGTTTTCAGCCGAGGCACTCACATGCCGAGGGGAGGGGGTCTGAATTCGTTCTCGTTATCTTCATCGTTCCTCGTTCTCGATCAGAGAATGAGAAAGAGGAACGAGAACGATCCGGCTGCTTAGCCTGGCAAAGGAGGATCATGCCATTCTTCGGATAGTCTGGCGCCGGATGTCGGCGCTGTTACACCGGGGCATGGCATTGATTGGTCGACGCAACACGCTGCAGGTTCTCCGGGAGGCGACTCCGGGCTTTTACCTCGATGGAGGTCCGCAGGGGGAGATCCTGCTGCCGGGCCGCTATATCCCGCGCGGGGTTCGTCCAGGCGAGACCATGAGCGTGTTCATCTACCGGGATTCCGAGGACCGCCTCGTGGCGACGACGGAGACCCCGCTCGCGATGGTGGGCGAGTTTGCCTACCTGCGGTGCGTGAGTGTGAACCCGAGTGTCGGAGTGTTTTTTGACTGGGGACTGGAGAAGGATCTGCTCCTGCCGATGCGCGAACTCGCGACGCCGGTGCAGCCCGGGGATCGCCGCGTGGTGCGGGTGGCGCTGGATGAGAAGTCGGATCGCATCATCGCGAGCGCACGCCTGAACCGTTGGCTGAACAAAACGCCGCCGCCCTATGTGGAGGGCCAGCGGGTCAATCTCTTGGTCACGGGTGAATCTCCCTTGGGCTACAACGCGATCATTGAGCACCAGCATAGCGGCCTGCTTTATCGCGGCGAACTGGCGGGGCCGCTCATGACGGGTCAGGCGATCGTCGGCTACGTGCGCGCCGTGCGTCCGGATGGGAAGATCGACCTCGCGCTGGATCGCGCCGGATTCCGGCGGATCGCTTCGGTGACGGAGGAAATCCTGACGGCCCTGCAGGCGGCGGGCGGGCGTCTGGCGCTGCACGACAACAGCGCGCCGGAGGACATCCGCGATGCCCTTGGCATCAGCAAAAAAGCTTTCAAGCAGGCGATCGGCCAGCTCTACCGCGACCGCAAGATCGTGATCGAACCGACGGGCATTCGGTTGGTTGCGGGCACGCCGCCTCCCGGGGGCGGGGGCCGTCGGCCTGCTTGATGGAAGCGCGACACCCGGAGGAGCGGAGTGGGGGTGGAATTGGATCGGGCCGGGCGAGCTGCGCGCGTCATCAAGGGCGCACAGGACGCTTGGTAATGATTACAAAAAGCATTTAATTGGCGATAGATTGCCTTGAGGCCGTTATTTTGACGTTTTTTGCCTGCACGCAGGTTACGGGGATGAGAAAAATTCTTTCGACCGGTCCACGGTGGATGGGGCGATCCCAACAGTGCTGCTAATGGAAGAAATGCGAAAGCCTGTTCCGAGGGGAAATCGCAGAAGGCGCCCCATTTTAGCCCTTTAGTCCGGCAGAAGTTGGTAGAAATTGGGAACGTTGGCGCCTTGCTGACGTGGCGTTCATGGGTGAAAATTTCCTTGCACGACGTTAGGGCCTCTTCCACCTAAGAGGCACTGAAGTGCAGTCCCCTGCATTCAGGATTACCCCTAAAGCTACCCCGCTCGTCGCCGTTTTCGTCAGGCTTTGCCCTGTCTGGAAGTGTCTTCGCGCAGCGTCGTTTTGGTGGGTAATAAGTATAAAACACCAAATACCGTGAACCACTACCCCCTACCTAATTGGTTTAGATTCGCCGTCATCCTGGCCCTTGGCTGGGTCATGACCGCTTCCTCTGCCTTCGCGCAGTCCGGGACGGGTACGATCCAGGGCCGGGTTTCAAACCCCGCCACGGGCGCGTACACCCGCAATGCCGAAATCCGTGTCAACGGAACGAGCCTGGTCGCCTACTCCCAGGCGGATGGCTCGTACCGCATCCCGAACGTGCCCGCCGGTGAGGTTTCCATCACGGTGACCTACATCGGTTACAACACCGTCAATGAGACCTTCACCGTCTCGGCCGGTCAGACCGCGGTGCGCGACATCGCTCTCACCAGCACGGCCGCCACCACCAATCAGGATGGTGTGGTCGAGCTGCAGGCCTTCACCGTTTCCTCCGAGCGTGAAGGTAATTCGAAGGCGATGATGGAGCAGCGCCAGAACATGAACATCGTCACGTCGGTGTCTTCGGACATCTTCGGCGACGTGACCGACGGCAACGTCGGCGAGTTCCTGAAGTACCTGCCGGGCGTCGACCTCGACTACGTCGAGTCCGAGGCCCGCGGTCCCCGCCTCGGCGGCATGGACGCGCAGTACACCGGCGTCTCCTTCGACGGCGTGAAGATGGCCTCGGCCGACGCGAACCGCGGCGGCGAAGCCTCCCGCGCGACGAGCTTCGAGAGCTTCGCGATCACCTCGATCGATTCGATCGAGATCAGCCGCACCTCGAGCCCGGAATCCCCGGCCGATTCCCCGTCCGGCACGATCAACATGAAGACGAAGCGCGCCTTCAACCTGCCGCAGCGTGTGATCTCGTACAACGCCAGCCTCAACTTCAACGCGGAGGAATGGGGTCTGAGCAAGCGCCTCGGGCCGGACGAGAAGGAGAACTACAAGTGGAAGCCGAACTACTCCCTTGAGTACGCTGACGTCTTCTTCAACCGCCGCCTCGGCATCCTGCTGGGCGCCAGCCACGCAGAGTCCTACACCGAGCAGTACGACACGAACATCGTTTACAACAAGACGCCCACCACCACGGACACCCGCCCGATGGTGATCCAGTCGCTCCAGTTCAAAGACGGCGCCAAGTGGATCTATAAGGATGCGATGACCGGC
Organism: Opitutaceae bacterium; assembly: GCA_036401075.1. GTDB lineage: Bacteria > Verrucomicrobiota > Verrucomicrobiia > Opitutales > Opitutaceae > CAMAXB01. The sequence continues at coordinate 21,222 of DASWVY010000007.1, read as the reverse complement.
ACGGTCGACTTCAAGGCGACCGATCGCCTCACGCTGTCCTTCAATGCGATCTACACCTTCACCTCCGGTGAATTCTGGAACCGCAACTTCAACTGGACGGCCTCGGCCAACAACACCAACGCGACCAACGGTCGCCAGAACGTTGGCGGCGACGGCATGAACACCGTCATCGCCACGGCCACCACCACCAACACCGAGCCGCGTGTCGACAACGCCGGTGGTTCCGAAGACAAGACCACCTACTCCCGCACCTTCTCCCCCCGTTTCGAGTACAAGATCGACAACTGGGAGATCAACGGATCGTTCACCATCTCGAACGCGACCAACGATTACGACGGCCTCGAGTCGGGCTTCTCCAACTCCGAGGGCGGCCTGATCCGCAGCAACTGGATCGCGACGCGCGAAAACTCCGACTCGTACGAGTGGACCATTCGGCAGACCTCCGGTCCCGACTGGTACAACCTGTCGAACTTCACGAACACCAACACCCGTGATGGCGGCACCCGTGTGAACAACTCGGGCCGCGTCTGGATCACGGAGATCTGGGACGGTCAGCTCAGCGCCAAGTGGCTGACGCCGATCCAGAAGTTCCCGACGACGCTCAAGTTCGGTGGACAGTGGAACGAGGAGAACCGCATCAACAACAACTACAACGACTGGCAGATCTGGTCGTACATCGGGCCGGGCGGCAACACCGTCACCTTCAACCCGACACTGGCGACCTACCAGAACACCGCCTTCGGCAACTGGGCGAACCTGGGTTACATCGCGCCGCACGAGTTCGATCTCGGCACGACCAACTCGCTCACGGTCTACAACATCAATGGCGTCCAGGGCATGCCGCCCCGCGCTGACCGCAATCGCATCGGCGCGCTGTTCCTGTCCAATCCGGAGTTGTTCGTTTCCACGCGCACCCCGGATAACTTCTACAACGCCTTCGTGGCGAACTCGCGTGACCTCAGCCAGACGGTGACGGCTGGCTACATCCAGTTCGACACGATCCTCAACCCGAAGATGACGCTCCGCTACGGCGTTCGCTTCGAGGAGACGTCTAACGAGTTCAACGAGTTCGATCCTCGCCGCAAGGATGAGGTCATCGCTGCCGGCCATCCCTGGAGCGACACGAACAGTCGCTCGACGACGTTCGCGGGCCTGGAGTACCAGTACTTCTCCAAGCCCAAGGTCGTGCGTGAGTCGAAGTATGACGACCTGTTCCCGTCGGTGCTGTTCAAGTACAAGATTCTCCCGAATCTTGAGTTCCAGGCCGGCTTCAACCAGGCCATCTCCCGTCCTCCGGTCGACAACCTGACGGGCGTCTGGATCATCGACGAGATCAACGAGCGTGTGACGGCGCCCAACGCTGCGCTCATGCCGGAGTACTCGGACAACTACCAGACCCGCCTGGCCTACTACTTCGAAGGCCGCTCGCCCGGTCAGCTGTCGATTGCCTTCTCGCAAAACGACATCTCGAACCTGCGCACGACCTACGACTTCACGGCTGATGAGTTCGGCGTGGATGATCCGGAGTTCCAGAACTTCATCTTCCGCTCCACGGACAACAGCGCGGAAGAGCGCCGTTTCCGCGGCATGGAGGTGCAGTACAACCAGGCTCTCGGTTTCCTGCCGGAGAAGCTGCGTGGCACCAATGTGAACGTCGCATACACGCGCGCTTACGCCAACATCCGCCGCAACAACCTGGCGCAGCACCGCCTGACGTCCCGTCTGGGCTATGCCTACGCCCGCTTCAACGGCTCGATCGGCATGGTCTGGCGCGGCGATTCCCCGGATGGCAACGAAGGCCGCTACAAGCGCGCCCTCGCGCAGTTCGACCTCTCGCTGTCCTACCGCCTGCACCGCCGTGCGTCCCTCTTCGTCCAGGGCCGCAATATCTTCAACCAGCCGGTGCTGTGGTATGACACGCCCACCGGTAACGTGGAAGGCATCGGCTCCGTCGTGACTCGCATGCAGGAGTACGGCGCGAACTGGGTGTTCGGTGTAAAGGGCACGTTCTAAGCCCCGATCACATCGGCCAAGCTCTCAAGGCGTCCCGCGAAAGCGGGACGCCTTTTTTGTGTCTGGATTCGAGCGGTGAATCACAACATGAGGTTCCGCTAGATCGACCTCAGGGGCGCTGGCTGGTGGCCGCTCCGCCAGGAAATTCCCGCGAAACACGCGGATGGCCACGGAGGATTGCCACAAAGAACGCAAAAAGAGTCTGGTCGGCGAAGGAATGCCGTCCGAGCGCCTATAGGCGCCACCATCGCTTCATCGGCCAAACGTTTCTTTGTGCTTTTCGTGGCTAAATGCTGAATTCAGTTCGGATCGTACCAGCGGCCCGTGTTCCCGACTGTTACCTCACACCTCGAGTGCAGCGTCCGAAAACGCCGGCTGGCGTCGGGTCCAGCGGCTGGCGCATTGGCTGTCGGTCAAGGCTTCATGCAGCGCCGACCCGAAATCGTAGGTGCGATCATCAAATCCGCACTCCTCCACGGCATGGTCGATCGCCAGCATGATCGCAAACATGCGTCCGCGTACGCCCTCGACGTACACGTCGATCTCCTCCCGGCCCAGGTCGAGGTTGGTTCGGCACGCGGCGGCGTTGGTGCTGTGGTGCGAGCGGCAGGCCTCGGGCCGGGCCTCGTAGATCGTGCAGCGGCCCTCGTGCAGGAGCGCACAGGGGCGCTTCAGTGCCGTGCGTTCCTCGAGCGACCGTCCGGCGAACGCCGCGCGTTGGGCATCGGTGCGCGCGATGACCGCCTCAAGTTCCTCCGGCGAGAAGTGCGTTTGGATGAACTGGGCCGCGACCAGCACCTCATGGGCGGTCACGCCAACCAGCCCGTGACAACAGGCATCGCACCCCGCGCGACAGGCGACCGTGGCCTTGGCAGCTTCGGGCGCGGAATCGTAGGCGCGATCAAAGTGCTTTTGCGCCGTGGCGAGTGTGGAAACGAGTTCCGCCGGATTGCGCGTCTTCTGGAGACGGGTGAGCACGGACTGCGCCGTCTTCTCGTAGAGACGCTCCTCCTCCGGTGAAAATTGGGCACACATGGCTGTGATTTTTTTCGGTGTAGCCGGGGTCGCTGACCCCGGGGATCGAATTTCTCTTCTCAAACATTCCGGACCGGGGTCAGCGAGCCCGGCTACACCCATGAACCGAACTGCCTCACGGCGCACCAGCCGGATGCTTGGTCGAGCCGCCGGGTTCGGCCGTCCACGCGGCGCTCACGATTTTCCAGCCGTCCTCAAGCTTCATCAGCACGAAGACATCAATGCCATTGTGGCTGAAGGTGCCGTTGCGGTGAAAATCGTAAGGCATCCAGACCATCGCGATCCGCCCTTCGATCATCACGGTGGGATTCCAGCCGCGCTCGAGGAACACGTCCTGGTTGGTCTTTGCCGATTCGATCTGTTGTTCGATCGTCCGCTGTCGGACCGCCGTCGCGGGCTGGCCACCCCGCGGCGCGATCGTCAGCTGCGCGCCCGGCACAAACAGGCGCTTGAGCGCGTCACCATCATTGGCGCCCAGCGCGTCGAAGAATCCTTGGACGCTCTGCAGCACCTGATCGCGGTCCGTCGGTGCAGTGCCAGATGGGGCGGCGACCTCGGCGGCGGAAAGGGGCAGAGCGAGCATCAGAAGGAGAGGCGTGAGGTATCTCATGAAAGGGCGGTAGGGTGAGTGGGGGTGGGTTAGGCGCCGATGGCTCTTTGGTGACGCCGTTTGATCATCAGGACGTTTCCAGTGATGGGCAAGGCCGCTGGGCTGGTGAAGATCGCGTAGAGTGGCCAGAGATTCGAATGCTGCATCAGCTCGTAGATGCAAAAGACGTGAACGGGCAGCATCAACGCGATGGGTGCGGCCGGAAACCAACCGGATAGGTCTGCAGAGGCGACGCAGGGCCACGATGTGGACCGCGGGTCGGCCGGTACGGACGAAAGGTGCTGGGGCCGAGCGAGGTGAGCAAGGCGGTGATCCGATTGTCCAGCCAGGAGGCCAAGACGTTGTCATGCCCCGTAGGCAGGATCGATTGGACGGCGATCATTTCTGCGGCTCATGCGGTTAAGGCGCCTCAGGTTGGGGCTGCGTGCCATACGGCGGCGAAGGGCACGGGATACTCGCCGAGTGACTTCCTGTTCCGGTCGAATATGCGGACGCGGATCTCCTCGATGCGCGCACCTGCATCTCCGGCCAGCCAGACAACCGCCTCACCCTGTCCCGCGGGATACCCGGGCCCGCGTTGGTCATCATCTGGTCGCGCTTCTGGCCATCGCGATAGCCGCAGCTTGGAACCGAGTGGCTGGCTGTGGACCTAGGCCACGCGAACGGAGAGCGCTTGTTGGGGTGAGAGCGGGGTGGAGGATCCTCGGTCACGCCCCTGACCTCGACTGTGGGTCTGCACCTCGGAGTAGACCCCAAGCGCGCAAAGCCACCAAGCCCCATGACCAATCGATGCACATGGCCGCAATATCGCCGGAGATGTTGGATGAATCCTCTCGGTCCGGTTGACCTGCTCGGTTGCGCAGCCAGCTTGGGGCGTGGCCTTTCCTTCCTCTGCAACAACCTTGTCTCCCTCTCTGAAGGTCCTGTTGCTTGACCGTGAACCTTATTCGTCATCCGTCCTGATGGCGGAACTCAAGGGCAAGGGTTTTCCCGAGGTGGTCCACGTCGCGGATACCGCTGAGCTTCCGACGGCCATCGCGTCGGATCCGCCTGATGTCGTGGTGTTCAACTATCATTTTCAGCACGCCGACAGCCTGACCGACTGCCGGGAGGTCAAGCGATTGGTACCCGAGGCGGCGATCCTGGCGGTCGCCTCGGCCGGGCCAGCCATGAAAGCGGTGCGAGCTTGGGCGCGCGATTCGAAGCAAATCGATGTGGTGGTCGAAAAGCCCCTTTCGGATGAGCGGTTCTTTGTCGTGCTGCGCGATCTGGCGACGGCGCGGCGGGCTGCCCGTGTCCAGCAGATCCGGATGGATCGCCTCTCGCGCATGGTGCCGGAAGCGGCACTCGAGGTCATCGATGAGGCCGCCTCGACCGATCGGGCCGTTCGCTTTGAAGCGGCGGTCGTCTTTACGGATATTCGGCGGTCGACGAACCTCGCGACTGCGTTGGGACCGGAAGAATACTTCGCCCTGCTCAACCGATCGCTGACTGCCCAGGCGCGGGTGATCGAGCAGTTTAAGGGATCAGTGGTAAAATTCACCGGTGATGGCGTGATGGCGGTATTCAGGGGCCTGGGACGCTCGTACCTTTCGCTCCGCTGTGCATTGGATCTGGCGGTGGAGGCGACGCAGCCTGATCTACCCTTTGGCATCGGGGTGGCGCAGGGCCTTGTACTCGGAGGCTTTGTCGGCGATTCCCATCAGCTGGGTAACCGGCGGCAATACGACGTGATAGGTGCGACCGCCCACCTTGCTGCCCGCCTTTGCAGCACGGCGCAGGGCGGTGAAGTGCTCTTACCGAAGAGCCTGCTCGTCGCGGCGCGGATGACCGCGCTGCTCCACCGCCCGGTCGGGCCTGTCGCGCTTCGCGGGATGGGGACACCGGTCGATTGCGTTGCCCTCAATTCCGCCTCTCGCTTCTCCCTGTCTCTTTTCTCTCCATCATGAACGAACGTTTCAGCGCCCCCCAGATCAGCAAGGTGATCGACCAGGCTCTCATCTACCAGTGCGCCTGTCCGGCGCAGGTCTGCCGGGCGATCTTTGAGCTGCGCGAGTTGCATGCCTACCAAGTCGATTGCGCCAACGACACGGCGAATGATCGTCTGGTCCACGAAACCATCGCTGCGTCCACCGAGCAGTCGCACGCCCTGATGGAGCAGTGCCTTGCCCGCATCCTTGAGATTGAAGGATGGGACTTGACGACGCTGACCATGCCCGAGTCGCTGAGGAAAAAGCCGTCGAAGGGTCTCTGACCTCCGGCGCGTGGCACTTGCCGCGTGTCTGGGTGGCGACGTCGTCAACCCACCCGGCGGTGCCGGGTCAGTGCAGCGTCGTAAAAAATCGGCTGAAGCGAGGAAGGTAGGTGTCGTTCAGGTCCAATGACACCAGTATGCCCTCTGCTTGGCCAAGGATGGCATCCCGTGACGCCACGCCATAGTCGCGTGAGTCCAGGCTGTTGTCGCGGGAATCTCCCATCAGAAAGTAACTCCCGGCGGGAACCGTAACGGGTGCGAAGGTGCGGTAGGGTGACACGCGGTCGGAGAGCCCCATGACCGCATGCGACACGCCGGCGAGATCCTCTTCCGCGAAGAACGCATGGGCACGCAGGCTGCTGGCGAGGGTCGGCGCGTAGTCCTTCGCCGGGGGCACGTAGGGCACGGGCTGGCCGTTGAGGAAGAGCTGATTGTCCTTCATCGCCAGCGTATCGCCGGGAATGCCGACCACGCGTTTCACGAGGCGGGTTCCATCCGCGGGTGAGAGGACGACCACGATATCACCGCGCTGGGGATCCGCCCATTGCGCCACCTGCACGGTCGTGAGCGGTACGCGCAGACCGTAGGCGAGTTTGTTCACCCAGACAACGTCGCCTTCGAGAATGGTCGGATTCATCGAGCCGGTCGGAACCGGGTTGTAGTCGATCACCGCGGAGCGCAGCGGAATCCAGACGAAGCAGAAAAAGAAAATATACCCGCGCCACTCCCGCCACTGACGGGCCAGCCAGGGGCCGGCGTGAGTGCGAAAAGCCCGGTTGGTGGCGGAGATCATGCACCTATCTCAACCGTACTCCGCACCCCGGTCAAGCAACGCACCCACCCGCCCGCCACCTCGTCCCGCGCGTATCCCGTGATTCAAGCGTAGCCCCATGCGTCACGGCTGCTTCTCGTCGCTGTCGCGTCTGGATTGCCATTTCCCGACCACGATCGGTTCGCGGGTGCCCGTGAGTCGCAGAACCACGCCCTCTCCGGACTGCATGAACTCGTCGGTGAGCGCGCTGAGGTTGACCTGGTGAGTCACCATCACGATCGGCGGCCCGTCGGTGGGAAGGCGGCGCAGGAATTCGCGCAGCGCCGTCATGATGCGATCCGTTTCCTCGGATCGCGCAAAAAACGAACTCAATGCCTCCAAAACGATGGACGCTTCCAGTCCGAGCAACCGGGCCGTCTCGCGGCAGCGGCACCAGGGGCTGGTGAAAACGCGGGTGGTGGGGCTTAGGCCGGCGGCGCGGAGTTGCGCACCGAGGGCCCGCGCCTGAGTGCGACCTTCGTCGCTCAAATTCCGCTGCGTGTGGCAGTCCGCGAGGTCAAAGCCTGCCGGATCCCCTATGCCGGGCGCGTAGGCGTGACGCAGCATAATCACAGTACCCCGAGCCTTTAGATCGAACGGACCGGCCGCCCAGCCCCGCGGAAGGAGGAGCGAGGGCGCGAGGATGGCGAGGAACCGGCGTCGGGGGAGAGAGCCCATGCAAGATCCTAGTCAACGCTGGGGGATTTGCCAGCGCCTACGCTGACCGCCGTTAGGTCGGACTGCGCACGAGGTTGATGACCTCGGCTGGCGTGAGAGTGGCCGCCCGGCGTTGGATGTCACCGGAATGCGTGGTGAACAATCGCTGCCCGTCGGCGAGCAGGCGCTGGTAGGTTTCCTTGAGCACGGCCATTTCCATGCGACGGCCGCCCGCGTAGTAGCGGGCGGAGAGTTGACCGAGCGCGTAGGTGGCGGCGAACGAGAACGCGACCCCGGTCGCGGCGCGGGTGGCCGCCTTGCCCATGCCGCCCAGGACGCCGCCACCGAGCGCACCACCAATCAAGCCACCGAGAAGTTTGCGGGCGTAGCCCTCGACGGTCTGTGCGGCGAGGCCGACGCCGGCCGTGGCGAGAAAATCGCGGATGTGGCCGCGATCGAGATCGTAGCCGTGGGCCTTGCCGACGCGGTAGACCATCTTCATCTGCAGAGGGACCACCGCCATGGTCGCGAGCGATTGCGGCAGCAGCTCGACCGCGCCGTTGAGGATGGCGTAGTTGAGGATCATCTTGTCCAGTGCCGCGCTGTCGACTGGCGCGAGCCGGACGGACGCCGCCGTTGCCGTGGGCAGCGGCGGCGGTGGGGCGGGCAGGGGCTCCGCAGACGCGCGGGCGAAGTCGGCGCCGGTTTTCTCGACCGGGTCCGCCTCGGGTGCACGATCGAGCTCGAGCGCGTGGCGCAGGGTGCGGAGAAATTCCTTTTCCGCTTCGTTGGGCAGTCCGTCCGTGTCACAGACGCCGACGGCCATCTCATAGGCCAGGAGCCGGGATTCGCGCGACTTCAGGCCCGCTGCGGCCTGCGCGAGTGTGACGCGCTTCGCGATCACATCCTGGTAGAGATCCCAGACGTTGAGGCCGTTGGCCGAATCGGCGCCGAGACTGGCAGCCACCTGGCGGACCGCGGCGCGCTCGCGCTCATCCTTCGCCCCGTCGGCAAAGGCGGCCATCAGCACAATCGTCAGGGCGGAGCGTTTCTCGGTGTCGGTCGTCATGGAGTGGTGGAGGGGCGGACTATAGGCGCAAGGCGGGTGAATCGCCATTACGGCGGCGGACGAATTTTCCACCTGCTGGGCACAAAAAAGCCCCGCCGTTGCCGGCGGGGCTGGAAGCAGACGAAGGACGAGATCCCTTACAGGGTCGTCGGGGTGGACGAGCCGTAGTACAGGCCGTTGAAGAACAGCTTGTAGGTGCCGTGCGGGGTCGCGCGGAAGGTCGCCTCGAGGCCGAGGAGCACGAGCTTGCCGGCGCCGATGCTCGCCTCGGTGGCGAGTTCGCCGCCGTCGAGGTACTGCTGACCGACGGCCCAGCCGCTGTAGAGCGACTCCTTGCCCTCAAACCACGCCACCTTGGAAGCATGGACCGTGGACGTGTCGTCCGGACGGTTGAAGACCGGGCTGTCATCGAAGAAGATGTAGCCCTTGGACGGCATGCCGTACGCGAGAGGCACGGTGTTGTCGAAGGATGCATTCAGGACCGAGCCCGGGATGTAGAACTTGTCGGATGGGAACTTGCGTTCCTTGCCCTCGTGCATCTCGACGAGGTGGTCCTTGACCGGCAGGCCCATCGACTGGCCGATGCTGGCGGCCGAACCGACGGCCATGACCGTACCACCGGCCTCGACGAAGGCCTTGAGCGGCGGGATCGACTTGGCGACGGTCACGGAGCCGAGCATGGAGCGGAACTCCTCCGGAATCGTGTCGGGGCTCGGGCCGAAGCCACGGCCACCGCCACGACCGCCGCGGCCTTCAGAGAAGGTGCCGGACGGGAAGACGATGACATCGAAGTTGGCCTTGAGGTTGCCGGCATCGAGAACCTGCGGGAAGACGACTTCGAAGTTGAATTCGAACTTCTCGAGGATCCAGCGGGTCCAGCCGGAGGGCATGGAGCCACCGTACGTATCCACCAGACCGATGCGGATCGGCTTGAGCTTCATCGCCTCGCCCTTGGGCGCGGCGGCGACGCCGTAGGCGGCGATACCGAGCTCGCGCGCGGCGCGCTCGACGATCGGCTTGGCGGCGGCTGAGGCCGGGATCCAGAGCGTGCCGGTGCCGAGAGCCTTGCCCTCAACCGTCTGCTCCTGCTTGAGCCAGTACACGTCGGCGTTGGCCTTCAGTAGGCGGTTCGTGAGGATGAAGGCGTCGTTGACCTTGTGGCTGACGAGCCAGCCGGCCGCGTTGGCCGGGCCGCTCACGGTGGCGGGCTTGGGCTTCTCGAGCTCGAAGCCGATCGGCTGCGCAGGTGCCTCGAAGGCCTCCATCACGCGGTCGAACTGGATGCCCATCTGGCTGGCGACGGTCCAGCCGGTGATGTCGTAGGGACGAACCGGCGGGCCGCCCGGATAGGCGAAGTCCATCGGGTGATCCTGGGCCTCGAACGTGTCGAGCACTGCGGGGCGGAAGGCCTGGGCGGAGCGGACAATGAAGGAGCCGGCCGGGTAGGTCTTGCCTGCGACGGTGAACGACGCGGTGGCCTCCTCGACCTCGATGCCGCCCTTCTGGAGCACCTGGATGAATTTCACGACGGTCGGGTAATCATCCTGATCGGCCGAGATGATGTAACCGCGCGGATCGCGGAAGGCCGGGTCCTGCAGAACCTTGGCGTAGAGCGCGCTGTCGATCGGCATCTGCATGCCGAACTGGGCGAACAGGGCGGCGAGCTCAGCCGGAGAACCGGAAATGCCGAACGAGGCGGCCATCGCAGCGATCTGAGCGTCGCTGTTGCCGCGACCGGCCGCGGCGGCGGCCTTGAGGGCGTCGATGCGCTTCGGGGTGATCTTCCAGGTGTCCTTGCTGCCGCGCTCGATCGAGCGGCGGCCCATGGCGTACATGTTGTAGAGCACGGTCTCGCGGTTGCGGGAGGCGTAGTCGAGGACGGCGCGCTCGAGCTCGATCATGTAGTTGATCGAGTCACGGTAGTGCCAGGCGCGCGGTGCGATCGGCAGTGGCCAGTCGGCGCGTGGGAGCTGCTTGTCCGGCACAAGCGTGACCGCGGCGGGCGTCGGGCCGCCGATGATCTCGGTCAGGATGCCGATGTTGTTGCGGAAGTAGCCGGCGGTGCGCATGCCACCGTTGAACCAGGTGGAGTAGGGAGCGGCCGAGCGCATGGCGGAACCGCCGAGGCCCTGCTGCACGAGGCGGGCGTGCATGTGCGCGCCGACCTGCTCGATGCCGATCGGGATGTAGGCGTCGAAGTCGTAGTTAAAGGGATCGCGGAACGGCGGGATGTACACGACCTGGCCGGCGGGGCCGGTCTGGTGCACGTTGTGCATGATCTGCGGGTTCCACTCGACGTAGAGCACCTTGTTCTGGTTCGCCGTCTCGGCCATGTTGTGCATGATCGAGTCACGGTTGTTATCGTGGCCGATGTACTTCTGGTAGAGGCGCGGGAGCGCGTTCAGCGTGCGGGCCTTGGGGTCCGGATTGCGCATGTACCAGTTGGCGACGAGTTCGACGCCGTCCGGATTCGGGATCGGCATGAGCAGGATGGCGTCGCGCAGGAATCGCAGGGTCTCCGGATCCGTGCGCGAGGACATCTGATAGACCATCTCGGCGAGGGTCTGCGAGTTGACCGTCTCGGTGGCGTGCAGGCCGCCGTCGATCCAGACGATCGCCTTGCCCTCTTCCGCGATCTTGCGCGCCTCGGCCTCGCTGATGCGGGCGCGGGCCATCTTGGTCGACCAGTCGCGGTACTGCTCGAGGTTGGCGTGGTTCTCGGGCGAGGTGATGATCGCCATGTACTGCGGGCGACCCTCCTCGGTATTCCCGATGCTGACGACCTTGAGGCGGTCGGATTCCGTGTCCCATTTCTGGAGGAGCGCGGAGATCTGGGTGTAGTTGGCCATCATGTAGTCGTCGCCGATGCTGAACCCGATGATGTCCTTGGCAGGAGTCAGCTTGGGTTCAGCGGCGAAGGCACTGGCGGCAGCGAGCGATCCGAGGCAGGCAAAGACGGATCGGGCGAGACGAGCAAGCGGTGTCTTCATAGCGCCGCTAGCCAACTCCTGATGCGGAATGGCCGCGAGCCTATTTGCGCCGGTCGCGCTTATGAAGTCGACGGCGGCGGGTTGATTGCCGGCGGTCGGAATGCGTCATGCGAGGGGAAAGCCCCCGCTACGAGCCACGGAAGTCACGCAGAGACGCAGAGGCGCCGAGTTTCAAGACACGATCCGCTCTTGCGATGGTCTTCTCTGCGTCTCTGTGTCTCTGCGCGTCTTCAGGATGGGATCGATGGCGTCAAACCCCTAGCGCTTGGTCACGAGTGCTGCGAGCTGGTCGGCGCAGAGGCCCCAGCCTTGGTGAAACCCCATCTTCTCGTGGGCTTCGCGGTCGGCCACTGACCAGTGGCGTACGAGGGCGGTATAGCGCGTTTTGCCAGCCTCGGGTTCGAAGGTGACGATCAGGGTCATGAAAGGTTTCTCTGACGGCACCCATGCGCTGGTGAAGGCGTCGGTGGAGACGATCTTACGATTCGGCACAACCTCGAGATAAACGCCGGGGCACGGAATCTCGTTTCCTTCTGGGCTGCGCATCACGATGAGGGCGCGGCCGCCGGCGCGGACATCGAGTTCGGCGGTCGGCGTCGTGTAGGGGAGCGGGGCGAACCACTGCTTGAGCAGTTCGGGTTGGGTCCAGGCGGCGTAGAGTTTCTCCGGCGGGGCGTCGATCAGGCGGGTGAGAACGAGATCGCGGTCGGTGGGAGTGACAGGAATGGACGTGGGCGAGCTATTCATGGGAAATGCGGAGAGAATGGTTGAGGATGACCTTCCTTCAACGAACGAACCCGGCGCATCCGGACAGGCTTGGGCATTGAATCAAGGGAGCTTTGTGACTCGATGGGGGCGTGCGCAGATTCACGGCATTGAATGCAGGGGTGGGGTTTGTCCTCAGCGCAGCCTTTGCCGTGACCGAAGGGTGGACGCTGAACGAGCTGTGTTGGGGGCTTTGGCTGGCGGGGTTGATTTCAAGCTGGGCCTTGCTCGTCGTAGGTGCCATTCGCATCGCCCTCGCTCCGCGGGCGGCGCTTCCGGCCCGCCTTCTGGACCAACCATGGTTGGCGGAGGTTCCCGGCTCAATCTGGCGCGGGTTGGCCCCGGCGCTGGCGATCATCGCCGGGGTGGGATTCTATCATCTCTACGCCTACGTCTTTGGGTTCTACGGTATCTTCCTCTCCGTCTTCGCCGAGATGGAGCCGCACGTCCACTTCGGGCGCAACGGGTTCATCAATTCGGATTTCTATGCACCGGTGGTGCATCTGCTTGAGCGGTTGTGGCCGGTGGCGGCGGGCGCGGTCATCACGGACGTGCCGCGGGCCTTGATCGGCAATCCCTGGCGGGCCGTGCGGCTGCCCTTATCGATGCAGTTGCTGCCGATGCATCTCCTCGTGATCGGTCTGCCGTTCGTGACGATGCTGTTGTGGTGGGCCGTGGGGGCGAACTACCAGATTCCGGCGGTCATTCTGGTGCTGGCACTCTTTCATTTCATGCCCCGGCCGGGATCGGTTGACCGGCCACGGGCTGAAGCCGGCGATTAGCATGGTGGCGGGAGCGGAAGGTGTCATGGTCCGACTCGCCGATGAAAATCACCTCCGCCGAATTTGAAGTCAGTGCGCCCGACCTGCGCTCGTGTCCCGAGTGGGCGCAGCCGGAGTTCGCGCTCATCGGCCGGTCGAACGTAGGCAAGTCGTCCCTGATCAACCTCCTCACCGAGCGGCGCGACCTCGCGAAGGTTTCGGATCTCCCCGGCAAAACGAAGCTCATCAATTTTTTCCACATCAACAAGGCGTGGCGCCTGGTCGATCTGCCGGGTTACGGCTATGCGCATGTGGGCAAGCAGCGACGGGCGGAGTTCAACGAAGCGGTGGCAGATTTCCTCGGACAGCGGCGCGCGTTACGCTGTGTGTTCGTGCTGATTGATTCCCGGCTGCCTCCGCAGCCCATTGATTTGGAATTCCTGCAGTGGATTGAGAGCTGCCCGGCGCCCTACCAGTTGATCTTCACCAAGACGGACAAGAAATCGCCGGCGCAGGCCGAGGCCAACATCCAGACGTTTCTCGCAGCGACCGCGGCTTGGCGGACCGAGCCGCCCAAGCACCTCGTGAGCTCGGCCAAAAGCGGACGCGGGCGCACAGAGATTCTGGGCGTGATCGGAAAAATGGTCACCGGCCCATGGAAGCGAAAGGGCGCGGGCGCTGAGGTGATGTGAAATCTGAAATTTCAGATCGACGGTTTTGCTGAACCAGCCGCCCGCGAATCACACGAATCGTTGCGGATTCGCATGGGGATAAAGCACGGAAAAAACCGAACACACGGAAGCCGGGACTGGATGCCCTGACGTCTCTTCCCTGGCATCCCGTCCTGAGATTCGTGTCGATTCGCGGGCGGTGGCTTTGCGGCGTGAGGTGACGCGGCGCTTAGCGATCCTGTCCAGACAGCGGGCGGAGCTTATTCACCTCGGGTAAGCCCGACTTGACCGAGAGATCCACGCCGGCGGCTTCCAACTCCGCCTTCAATTCGGGCACGAAGCGCGGCTCGAGTTCCTCGAGGCGGAAGTTGAAGTCCGTCGCGGTGAGATCCTCGCTGAGAAAGACGAGAATGTCCGCCAGTTCGGCGACATCGTCGTCGAGGAAGTGTTCATCGATCACTGCCTGGCTGCACTCGTAGGCCGTGAGCGTGGGCCAGAGATTTTCCCGCGCCGGGTCGGCCAGCTGCAGGGTGACCTCGCCCTGCAGCGATGCGCGGGCGATGCGCGCGCCATACTCGCTGAGCCGATGGTAGGCGTAGGCGAGGTTGGCGAGGCGGGCCTGCCGGAGCAGGGCGTTGCGTTGGGCGAGCAAACGGGAAACGTTCATGGCAATGGATCCTTGTTTGGTGGAGCCGAACGGGCCGACGCCGCGGGATCCGTGAGGATGCGGCGGCGCTGACCCTTCGGACGGGTTTGGGTTGCGGACGGGAGGGCTCCGCCGTCGGAGCCGTTCTGCTGCATGCCACACGGGCGGACGTAAGTCCGCGGAGTGGCCCGAACCGATGCACTTTCCTGACGTTGCCTGACTTTCTGACCTGCGAAGGGAAGTCGCTAACGCGGAATCTGCTGAATCGCTGTCTGACTCAAATCACGATCTCGACCGTGCTGCTGTCCTGACATCGAACAGGGGTAACATCGGCCGGAACGGGCGGAGCGCAAGGGCGATCTCCGATTTATCCCCAAAATTCTAGCCCGCGGGTTCGATGATCGAGGCGAAGGCCGGGGCGGCCAGCGTGCGCCAATCGGTTGCGGCCATGATCACCGAGTCCTCGCGCGATCCGGCGTTGAACGCGACCCGCGGATGCAGCGTCCCGACCTCCGGATCCGCCGTGAGCGGGAGCGCGAGAATCGGTTCGCCAAAGGGCGGCACGGCACCCGGCACGAGCCCGGTCAGCGCGAGCAGTTCGTCGGGCGTGGCAAAGCGGAGCTGCTTGGCCCCGAGTGCGACGCGGGCGAGCTTGGACGAGAGTTTGCGATGGGCGGGGATGACGAGGAGGTGAAAGCGCTCATCGGCTTTGACGACGAGGGCCTTGGCCCCGCACTCGATCGGCTCGCCGCGCTCGCGCGCCGAGTCCTCTGACGTGAACGTCGGCGCGTGATGCACCTGACGGAACGCGATACCAGCGGCGGTGAGGTGCTGGACCAGCCGGGCGTGCACGGACGCGTGGCTCATGTTGACGGTTCAGCGGATAGCGAGGGCGCGTTCCGGGGCGACGCGATCGACCTCCGGATCGTGTGTGGCGACGGGTTCACTCGGGAGTGAGGCTTCGATGACCCCGGCCCAGGTTCGGAGATAGAGCACGGCGTCCGCGTGCTGATTGCGCTGCAACCAGCGGTGCCCGCCGGGCAGGGCGTGTAGCACGCGCGGGTCGCTCAAGTCCTCGAGATGACGGAGATCGGTGCGGTCGAGTCCGAGTTCGCGCAGGCGATCGAGCACGTACTCGAGTCGCAGGCCGGTCCCGGCGCAGTAGTCGTCGGGAATCTCGCTCCACTCGGTGAGTTCGCGTGCGCAGGCGGCGTGGATATCGGCGGGCGAGAGGCGGGTGACCGTCTGCGCGAGATGGCCGCAATTGCAGCGACCGAAGTGCGACCATTGATAGTCGGTCGAGGACGCGAGGCGGTCGGCGGTTTCGCGGAGGACGTGAACAAGAGCGCGACTGGGCAGGGCCATGCAATCAGTGAAGCAAGGGAGGCGCGGAGCGCAAGTGAGTCGCCGGTTAGCGGCGGTCGGGCGGAGGCGGACGTGAGGCAATTTCATAGCGCCCATCCGCGCGCAGCATCAGCGCCGAGCCGGGCGGGACCGGCTGTCGCCGTCCCCGGTCGGTCAGGCTGACCCCGCCGTCCGGCTCCTCGGAAAGAATGATGGTGCTGCGACCCCAGATCACTTCGGCGGTACGGCGCTGCAGAGCTTGGCCGTGACGGAGTTTGACCGGAGTCTGCTCATCGCCGATGACCTGCACGCCCCAGAAGACGGGGCTGAAGGCCGCCGGTTTGCGGGGAGCGAGGACGAGATCAACCCGGTAGGGCCGGTTGTTGAGCCGGTGGCGGAGGTGGAGTGTGATCCGCTGCTCGGAGGAAGAGTCGAAGAGGAGGGACTCGACTTCACGGCGCTTGAGCGCGGAGACCTCGGCGTCGTTGATGGCAACAATCTCGTCACCGGCTTCGATACCCTCGGCATGCGCCTGGGTTCCGGCCTGGACCCAGGCGACGTAGATGGCCTTGGGCGGTCCTCCGGTGGACAGCTCCATGGATCGATAGTGCAAGTTGAGCCCGATGCCCCATTTCCCGAAAGGCGGGGCGTAAACCCAATGGGGCGGCATGACGTGGATCGGCTCGGCCGCCGGCAGCAATGAGGGCAGCGCGAACAAGGCACAAATCAGCGGCAGAATCGCTGCGAGACGGCCACGGATGGCCGGAGACAAAGCATCCGCCTCGATCCCGGAGCTATTCCGCGAAGGTCGGATTGCTGGCGCACGCACTGGCTGGACCACGGCGCATCGCCGACCCCGAGGGATTCGGGCGAAGGGTCTGCGCCGATGACGCTAAGCCTATGCGGACACACCGGTTTGACAAGGGTGCGTCCGGTCCTGCGGTTTGTAATCAGGCGTGGTCTGGGCCAAGCGTCCGGCTAGCCGGCGTTGTGATCGGAAATGTCAAAACATTGCGCGATGGCATCGAGCGCCGCCTGTTCATCGTCTCCCCGCGCCTCGATCTCGACCGTCGCGTTGAGCGTGGCGCAGAGAATCAGGAGATTGATCACGCTGGTTGCGCTGGCGACTTGGGAGCCGAATCGAAGTTGGATCTGCGAGTGGAACCGACGGGCGACCTCAACGATCTGCGCCGCTGGCCGGAGGTGGAGTCCCTGGGTCCAGCGTACCTTTACCTGAGTGGTCTTCATGATGGACGTAGTCATGAGACGCGGCAGAACCAACCGGGTTCCTTCGAAGTGAAGTCCCGGTGGACGATTCGTGGCCTGAGTGGGTTCGATTGAGGCCATTAGGTGCCCGATTGGTTGGCAAATGGAGGAATTTGAGGTTCTCCGCCGCCGGCAAGAGCGGCTAGTTCGTTCTGATGCCCCTCTCCTCCTTTCGCCTCCTGACTCTAGCGTGTGCCATCGTGACGTCTGCAATCGCGCAGACGACCAAGGAAGAGGTCTTGGTGCGCATCGACGAGACCAAGGGGCTGTACGAGGACATCGCGCTCAAGATCTGGTCCTACGCCGAGGTCGGCTATCAGGAAACCCGGAGCACGGCGCTGCTCCAGGAGCGGCTGAAGGCCGAGGGCTTTACGATCGAGGCGGGCGTGGCGGGGATGCCGACGGCATTTGTCGCGAACTACACGCAGGGCGCCGGCGGCCCGGTGATCGGTCTCCTCGGCGAATTTGATGCGCTACCCGGCGTCGCGCAGGAAGCGGTGCCCGAGCGCAAGCCGATCGCCGGGCAGATCGCCGGTCATGCCTGCGGACACCACGTGTACGGTGCCGGTTCGGCCGCGGCGGCGGTGGCGATCAAGGACTGGCTCAAGGCTACAGGCACGCCGGGGACGATCCGGTTTTATGGCTGCCCGGCCGAGGAGGGCGGCTCCGGCAAGGTCTACCTGGTGCGCGCGGGTCTGTTCAACGACGTCGACGCCGTGCTCCGCTGGCACGCCGGCGACCGCAACGAGGTCGACACGGGCACGACCATGGCGAACAAGTCGGCCAAGTTCCGCTTCCAGGGCATCGCCTCCCACGCCGCGGCCGCCCCGGAGCGCGGTCGCTCCGCCCTCGATGCGGTCGAGGCGATGAACTTCATGGCCAACCTCATGCGCGAGCATGTCCCGGCCGACACGCGTATCCATTATGTCATCACGCGCGGCGGCGAGGCGCCGAATGTCGTGCCGGCGAATGCCGAGGTCTTCTACTACGTGCGCAATCCCCGCCGCGAGGTGATCGAGGATGTCTGGGCGCGCCTCGAGCAGGCGGCCCAGGGCGCGGCGCTCGGCACGGGCACGAATGTGCAATGGGAGATCATCCACGGGGCCTATGAACTCCTGCCCAACGAAACGCTGGGCCGGGCGATTCACGCCAATCTCGAGCGTGTGGGCGGCCTGACCTACACGGCGGAGGAAATCGCCTTTGCCAATGCGATCGGGAAAACCTTCCCGGGCGGCCGCCCGCTCGATCTCGGTCTGGCGACCGGCGTGCAGCCGTTCGAGACCGGACAGCCACCGTCGCCGAATTCGACCGACTCGGCCGATGTGAGCTGGGCCGTGCCGACAATGGGGCTCAACGCCGCGACGTGGGTTCCGGGTACGCCGGGCCACAGCTGGCAGGCCGTGGCCTCAGGCGGCACCACGATCGCGCTCAAGGGCATGGTCGTGGCGGCCAAGGCGCTGGCCCTGACTGGCATGGATCTTTTCACTCAGCCGGAGCTGCGGGCCAACGCGAAGGCGGAGTTCCTGCGCCGCCGCGGCGCGGACTTCGTCTATAAGCCGCTGCTCGGCGATCGCGCTCCGCCGCTGGATTACCGGAAGTGAGCGGCCGCGACCGCGGGCTTGGCTCGGACACGTGAAGTGGCTGCGACCGCCACCGGCGGGGTCCGTGCCGGTGCCGGCTCGGGAGCCGGCGCTTCGATCGTGCCGGTGACTTTCGCGAGGGACTGAATCGACCGGGTAACCACGTCGGACTGCTCGCGCAGCGCCGCAGCCGTGGCGGAGAGTTCCTCCGAGCGCGCGCTGCTGGTCTGCGCGTTGGCGTCGATCTGCTGCATCGCCGTGCTGATCTGGGTGACGCCACGGCTTTGTTCCGCGACATCGCTGGCGGCCCGGCGGATGACGGCGTCGAGTTCGCGGAAGCTGCCGAGCACCTGGCTGAGATGACGGGAAACCTCGGCGCTGACGGCCTCGCCGGCGCGACCGCGCTCGGCGGCGCTCTCGATCAGGCTCGTGGTTTCGCGGGCCGAATCGGCGGCCCGGGCGGCGAGGGCGCGCACTTCACCTGCCACGACGGCAAAGCCGGCCCCGGCCTCGCCGGCGCGGGCGGCCTCGACCGCGGCATTGAGCGCGAGGATGTTGGTCTGGAAGGCGATCTCCTCGATGCCCTTGGCGATCTTGGTGATGGCTTCGCTGGATTCGCGGATGCCGGAGATGGTGGTGGTCAGGCGCGTGCCGGCGCTCTCGATCTGGGTGAGCACCGCCTGGACCTGGGTTAGCTGCACATCCCGGGTCTGCCCGAGCGATTGCGAAACCTGGCTCGTGCGCGTCTCGATCTCGGCGATGGTGGAGCTGATGTCCTGCACGGCCGCCGCCTGGCTGTTGGCCTCGGTGGCGAGGGAGCTGCTGGCGGAGGAGAGCTCGCGTGACGACTGGGTGAGATCCGCACCCGCGGAGCTCAGTCCGACCAGGGCGTCGCCGGTGCCGATCACGTAGGCGTGGATCAGGCGTGCGAGGAATAATCCGGGAGCCGTGGCGAGGACGACAAACAGGGCGTGGAGCGCGACGATCCAGAGCGAGGCGGAGTAGTTGAAGAGACTGGTCGGAAGAAAGAAGTAGAAGGCCACGTGGTGGACGGCCGCCATCGCGGCGCCACAGAGCACCACCCACGGGCTGCCGAAGAAGGCGAGCAGTGGAAGCAGCACGAAGATGTGGAAGTGCATCTCGATCATGCCACCGCCGAGGTGGATGAGCACTGCACTGAGCGCGATGCCGCCCAGACCCATGGAGCAAGCCGTCAGCAGGCTGTGGCGGTTAAAGAGGTAAAGCACGGTGGGACCGGCCACAGCGGCGAGCGAGGCGCCCAGAATCAGACCGAAGCCGCTGCCTTGATAGAGGGCGATTCCCGTCAGGACAGGAACATGCAGCCAGTACGTGATGAGAAACCACAGATTGGCCCGGGCGATATGGCGTTGCTCGTAGGAGAGGGAAGCGGTGTCGGACATAATGAAAAGAAAGGTGGTTCAGTTGGCGGTTCCCGGCACGGCGCAGGCCATGGGCACGACCGGCGGCGGCAGGCGACCTTGGGCGACCTCGGTCAGGACCAGATGGCCCAGCATCCGACTGCCCGGAGTTGCGAGATCGGCGGAGTTAAAGTGCCCGGTCCATGCAATGGTGCCGTCGGGTGCGATCACGCGGAGCTGTGGCGGAAGATCCGCCGTTGGCGCGGTAAAATCCACGACCGACCAGCCCGCCGATTGCAGCTGGCGGCGTAGCGATCCGTTGTCTCCGTGCAATGCAATGGCTTCCCGGTTACCGAGCTCGGGACCGTGTTGGCTCAGCAGCGTCGTGACCGGCTCCGCATCGGGGTGTCGTGCGTCGAGTTCGACCCGCAGGCTCCAGCCGGTGGGTAGCGCGGCGTTTGTGCTCGGTTCCTCGGGGGCGCAGCCAGCCCGCGCCAACCCGGCCACGAGCACGGTAACGCTCACGCTCCAAGCGGCAAAAATTCCGCCCAGCCAGCCGCTGCGCCGCCAAGCTGGACGACGATGGGCTGTTGTTGGGAGGACGGATGGGTGCATCACCCCAGCAACGTCACGTAGAGTCTGAAATTTAGCCCGAGCGGGCGAACTCAACTGATTGGCTTTGCCGAGAGACCAGCAAGCCGGGCAGAGCCGAATAAAATTTCGGCCGGGAATTGTAACTGCTTGTGGGAACGTGGAGGTAGACAGGAAGAAACTCCTGCGTACGGTATTTACTCCACCGCAGCATCCTAGCTGCGGTTTTAACCTCCCTCCCCAGGCTCCCTTATGAAAAAACTCATCCTCTCCCTCTTGACGGTTGGTCTCCTCGCCTTCGGTGCGGTCAGCGCCTCGGCCCAGTCTGCGCCCAAGTCGGTCATCCATGTCGTCACCGTGAAATGGAAGGCCGGAACCACGGACGCCCAGATCAAGGCGGCCCTCGATGGCGTGCAGAAACTGCCATCCGCTTACAAGGGCATCACGCGCGTCTGGACGAAGGCCATCAAGGTTCAGGGCGACAAGACCCATGCCTTCGTGATGGAGTTCGCCGACGAGGCCGCCCTCGCGGCCTACACCGACAGCGACGCGCAGAAGGAGTGGTACAAGGTCTACACGCCGATCCGCGAGCAGAGCACGACGTTCGACATCACGAACTGAGTTCGCTCTCGCGACCCGTTAGAGCGTTTTCGATTTAGATAGACGCATAGGATGGGAGGCGTAGTGTTAGGAGCTACGATGATCCCACTCAGTGATGATTTGCGGCGCCGTATAATTGCGGCGCGCGAGAGCGGTGAAGGTACAGGAGAGGTAAGCGAG
>DASWVY010000006.1:0-1523 GCA_036401075.1 Opitutaceae bacterium | reverse complement strand
GCAGGCCGGCGTGCCGCTGGCGGTGGATTCGCCCAGCAACCAGGTGTTCCCGATACTGCCGGACGCAGTGGTTGAGCGTCTCGGACAGTACGTGGAGTTCGAAACCTGGGAACGGCGCAGCGATGGCACCACGGTGATCCGACTGATGGCATCGTGGGCGACGCCGGAGTCCGACATCGAGGCGTTCGTGGCCGTCCTGGCGCATGTGCTGGCGGAGGACCAAGACCGATGACCGCATCTGGAACCCCGCAGCCGATGGTGGGGCGTTCAACAGGGAAGTCCTTGAGCCGGAGAGATCCCATGAAACTGCGCTACCTGCTGCTTGTACTTGCGTTGTCCCTGTCCTCCGGCCTGGCGGCCCAGGTCAATGCGATCCCCCCGACGCGCCATATCCTGGTGTACGGCGAAGCGCAGGCGCGCGCGATTCCGGATCGTTTCAAGATATCCGTGAATTTCGAGGCCATCGACATGAATGCAGACGCTGCGCGCCGGCGAGTCGAGGGGAACGTGCAACAGGTCCTCGGAAAGCTGAAAGCCGCAGGCGTCGCGGATGGCGAGATCGTGGCCACGTCGATGGAAATGGGCACGCGAGAGCGCTACGACGACAGGAAGAGTGAGCAGGTATTTGTGGGAACGGGCGTCAAGCGCACCGTTGTCGCTCGATTTGACAGCCAGGCGTCGCTCAAGACGTTCTTGGCCGACCTGAGGACGTCGAAGGAGTTGAATGTCTCAAGCGTGGACACCGAATTAGCGGACGAAGCCGAACTTCGCAGGGCGCTTCGCGAGAAAGCCATTGAATCATCGCGAGAAAAAGCGGAAACCATCGCAAAGGCCTACGGCGCGAGGTTGGGTGGACTTTACAGCGTTTCAGACGTGGCGCCGCAGTTCCAGTATGGGGTCCGCGAGGGCAGTTGGCCTTCGACCTATGAATGGGGCCTATTCCAAGAGACGGACGGGTACACGCTCGACAAGGTCCAGGTAACGGGATCCCGGATGAAGCGGGCGAATCTCGAGTCGTTCCAGACGGGCTACGTTACCTTCACCGACAAGATCTACACCGTATTCCTGCTCGCGGATTGACCCATGCTGCTGATGATCGACAACTACGACAGCTTCACCTACAACCTCGTGCAGTACCTGCAGTCGCTGGGTGCCGAGGTGAAGGTGGTGCGCAACGATGCGATGACGGTGGATGAGATCGCGAAGCTCGCGCCCGAGCGCATCGTGATATCGCCCGGCCCGTGCACGCCGAACGAAGCGGGCGTTTCGCTGGAAATCATCGAGCGGCTGGGTGCGAGCACGCCGATCCTCGGCGTCTGCCTGGGCCACCAGAGCCTCGGCCAGGCGTACGGCGGCAATGTCATCCGGGCGGGTCGCATCATGCACGGAAAGACCTCACGCATCCGCCATGAGGGCAAGGGTGTCTTCGCCGGCTTGCCCGATGCCTACGAGGCCACGCGCTACCACTCGCTGGTCGTGGAACGCAGCAGCTTGCCGGACGCGCTGGAGGTCACCGCCTGGAC
>DASWVY010000005.1:0-44258 GCA_036401075.1 Opitutaceae bacterium | reverse complement strand
GTAACGTGTAACGGCACGACCCCGTTTTCGGGCAGGGTGTGCACTTCAAGGCCTACGGCGGTTGGCGCGATTTCGGTAAGCTGTAGCCGGGCTCGCTGAGCCCGGTCCGGAGCGTTTCAGGCAAGCGATCCGATCCCCGGGGTCAGCGACCCCGGCTACATTTTCGGAGCGGTGCGGGGATCCCAACGGAGCCGGCGGCGGCTCGTCATTCCGCCATCATCACCGCCGATTCTGCTGCTGACGCAGGTACGCCTGCACGGCTTCAAGGTTGCTGCGGGCGTTGCGGTGGGCGGGGTCGAGGGCGAGGGCTTTCTGAAAGGCGGCGATGGCGTCGTCGTAGCGCTCGGTGAGCGCGTAGAACGTGCCGAGGTTGTCGAGGAGTTCGGCGGTGGGCGGACTGAGCTGGAGCAACGCCTCGAGCTGCGGGATCGCATCTTTGGGCCGGTTGCTGCGGGCGTAGGCCATGCTGAGGTTGTAGCGCGTCTGGGGCAGATTCGGATCAAGCGGCAACGCGATCTCCAGGGCGCGGATACCCTCGGCGACGCGGCCGTCTTCCAGCAGCGAGACGCCGAGGTGCGAATGGAGCAGCGCGGATTCGGGCCGGGCGCGCACGGCCTCCTCGAGACGCCGGACCGACTCGGCGGCGCGGCCGGAGCGGCGGAGCCAGACGGCGTAATTGCCCAACATATCCGGATCGTCGGGCGCGAGTTCGAGTGCGCGCTCCAGAAGCGGTCCCGCCTCCTCAGTTCGTCCGAGCTTCATCAAGACGCTGGCGAGATTGTAGGGGTGCGTGGCCTTGTTCGGCGCGAGGGCAATGGCGTTGCGCAGGGTCGTGATGGCCGCGTCCGGCTCACCGGCCTCGAAGTATGCATGGCCGAGGCTGGTGTGAAAATTGGCATTCTCGGGCTCGAGTTCGATCGCACGGCGGTAGAATCCCAGCGCCTCGCTGAACCGCCGCCGCTCAGACTGCACATTGCCGAGATTGTGCCACGCTTGCGCGTGGGTGGGGGAGAGCTCAAGGGCGGCGTTGAACTCCGTCACGGCCTCGTCGAGGCGCTTACGTTCGAGCAGCATCGCGCCGTGGTTGTTGCGCGCGCGGGGACTGTCCGGCACGCGGCGCGCGGTGTCCGCCCAGATCGAGAGCGTGTCGTGATAATCCTCATTGCGCGCGTGCGTGCGCCACCCGGCGGCCGCGAGCAGGGCGAGGCAGAGGGGAAGCGCGGCGCGCGGCACCGCGCGGTGAAGCAGCAGCACCGCGGGTACGACCAGCGCCGCGAGTGGCAGGTACATGCGGTGCTCGGCGACCGTCTGCGTGGCCACCGGCACGATGCTGGAGGTCGGCGCGAGGATCAGGAAAAACCACGCGAAGGCGAAGCCGGCGACCGGGCGTCGTCGCAACGCCTGGACGCCCGCGCCCAGTGCAGCGAGGACGGCGAGCACGGCCGGCACGACCACGGCGGGATTCTTTTCCACGATCGCCCCGTAGTCGAAGATGAGGTTGGCCGGCCAGAACGCCCGCCAAGCGTAGCCGACAATCGCCGGCGCCTGCGTGAGCGCGTATTCCCACCAAGCGATCTGGTCGTAGCCGACCGAGCCACCGCGTCCACCGCTCTGCACGATGCAGGCGAGGAGCACGAGCCAGGTGGCGGCGAGGGTGAGGTGAAACCGGCGATGGGCCCGCCAGCTCTGCGCGAACGTGCCGCTCACAAACGTCCGGTCGTAGAGGAAGAGAATCAACGGAGCGGAAGCCATCACCTCCTTGGAGGCCATGCCCGCGACGCACGCGAGCACGGTGCAGGCCGGCCAGAAGCGGCTCGCCCGGCCGTCCGGGCGGACTTCGACGCTGCGGATAAAACCGTAGAGCGTCAGAAAATAGCACAGCCCGACGAGCGACTCGGCGCGCTGGATGATGTAGGTGACGGATTCGGTCTGAAGCGGGTGCAACGCCCACAGGGCGGCGGCGCACCACGCGAGCGGCGTCGCCACGGAGGCGAAGCGGGCGGCGAGGGCAGGCTGGAGCAACGTTCGGCGGACCACGCCCCAGAGGACGAGCGCGGCGAGGAAGTGAATCAGCAGGTTGCCGACATGATAGCCGACGACGTCCGTGCCGTGGATCGCGTAGTTGATCGCGAGGGAGACGTTGAGCAACGGCCGGCCACTGGTCGTGATACCGCTGCCTGCGGGCGGCAGCCACGATGAGCCGAGGCTGCGGATCGTGGGGTTGTCGACGATCGAGTCGGCATCATCGAGCAGCAGGGGAACGTGGAACGAGTTTGCGTACGCCGCCAGCAGGGCAGCCGCGAGCACGACGCCGCCGACAATCCGGGCGACGAAGGAATCCATGAGGGCGGGGCGGGGCAGCGGAGCCGGCATGCAGGGGTGCGCCGAGAGCAACGGGCGGAGGCGGGCGAGTCGAGGCGGTTTTGGTTATCGGAATCGATCTCATTCAGAAGTCGCGCAGAGCCGCAGAGAAGACCTCAAACCGTAGCGTGAAGAATGGAGATGATACAGGAATGAGACGGCTTTGGTCTGAACTGACCTCTGACATCTGATCTCTGACCGCTGTTTCCTCTCTGCGTCTCTGCGCGACCTCTGAGGCTCGTGTCTGGGATCTCCCCGCTTCGACCAAGCGAAAGCGATCCTCAGGCCGGCATCGCGCGCTCGCTGGCGCGGGCGCTGTACTCGCGCACGGGCACAACGCCCGGAGGGAGCGGCTGCGTGAAGCGGTCGACCAGTTTCTTCCGCCAGGTCGTCGGGGTGAACCCGAGCTCCGCCTTGTAGTCGCGGCAGAAATGGCTGGCGCTGGCATAGCCGCATTCGTGGGCCACGTCCTCCAGGGTCAGGGCCGAGCGTGCCATCAACTGCTGGGCGCGCTCGATGCGCAGACGGCGAAAGGCTTCCTTCGGGCTCGCTTGGCGGGCCTGCCAGAAGAGGCGGCGCAGGTGGCTCGGGGAGACATGCATCGCGTCAGCCACTTCCTTCACGGAAGGATGATCGGCGAGGTGCTGGCCGTACCAGGAGAGGGCGCCCTCGACCTTGAAGTTGACGAGATCCGTCAGGCCGCGTTCCTCGCCCGGGAGGTTGACGTCCTGCAGGACGAGCAGCGCGAGCTCGGCGAGGCCACGCTGGAAGTGGAGGGAGCTCAGGACGGTCGGGTGGCAGAAGTGCGGCTCGACCGCAGCGGCGATGCGCCGGAGGGCAGCGATGTCCTCGGTGTTCAGCTTGCGCGTGAGAAATCCGCCGTTGCGGCGCACGACCTCATCGAGCGGGTACGGCACGTTGCCAAAATGAAGCGAGAGCCGGTGATAGGGGTTCCGCCCGTCATCCTTCCAGGCATGGGTGCATTCGGGGGCGAACAGCCACAGCGTGGTCTCCTGCAGCTCGGTCGGCGCGTCATCGCGCAGCACCGCCCCGCACCGCCCATCGATCACCGCATAAAATTCCCAGTTGGTGCGCGTGTTGCAGCGCATGCCGGATTTCCAGCGGACACGGCCGTTGGCGTAGTAGCGTAACATGGGGTGGAGAGCCGTCGGGGTACGACCTGACCATCCTGTTGGTTTTGCTAAAACGTAACAACAGACGGAAAATTCGACCAGTCCGATAAAGGGGTGGTCCGACCTGGGAGCGCGGGCCGCTGGCCCGCTGAATTGCGGATCGACGTAGGGGCGCGCCTCGTGCGCGCCCTCCGACCCGGGCGTGGTCAAGCCTCGCCCCTACATGAACAGCGGGCAAGCCCGCGCTCACCGGCGCACACAAAAAAGGCCGGCGCGTGAAAGCGCCGGCCTGGGTATCACCCGCTCCCGGGGACGGAGCGGATGAAAGGAGTCAGGATTGCCTTAGAACTCGTAGGTGAACGAGGCCTTCAGGTTGAGCGGGTCGCCCACGAGCACCGAGGTGCGGCTGCCGGCGGCGAGGATGTACTCCTTATCGAGGACGTTGTTCGCCTGCAGGCGGGCGGTCCAGGTGTCAGCCTTGTAGCTGAAGCCCAGGTTGACCAGCGTGCGGCCGGCCACGATGAAGCTCGGCTGGTTCGGAACGAACGCGGTCGCGCCGGGGAGCGGGCGGGTCGTGGTGTAGCCGGTCGAGTTCTCGCCGACGACGTCGGACTTGTAGTCGAGGCCGATGTTCACGCCCCAGCCCTTGAGGGCGCCTTCGCTGAACTGGTAGTCGGCGAAGATCGCGCCGCTCTTGTCGGGCACGCCGCGCACGCGGACTTCGGTGATCGGCTGGCGGATCTTGTAGTCGGTGTAGTTGCCGATGAGGGTGAGGTTCTCATTCACCGAGTAGGTGAACTCCGTCTCCCAGCCCTTCGAGTTCAGGTCGAGGTAGAGCGGGTTCGGGAGCGCGGCGGCCTCCTCGAAACGACCCTGGGCGACGAGCGTGTAGTAGTCGCTGTTCGGCACGGCGTAATTCTGCTGCTTGATGTCGAAGTGCGAGAACGAGACGTTCAGGCGGCCCTCGAACGCGGCGGCCTTGATGCCGTACTCACGCTGCGTTCCGGAGGCGGCGCGGAAGGTCGGGCCGTAGGTGCCGGGGTTGAGCGAGCTGGGCATCGTGCCACCGGTCGTGTTGTAGCCGTAGAACAGGGAGATCGGCTTGATCGGCTTCACGACGAGACCGAAGGTCTTCGCGTCCGTCGTCAGGTTGTAGGTCGGGAACGTGATCGCCGGGAGCAGGCCCGTCGTGTCCGTGCGGGACAGCTGGCCGAAGAAGCGGGCGACGCCGCCCGAGACCATGATGCGGTCATCAAGGAAGCCGAGGTTCTCGTAAACGAAGAGCTGCAGATCCTCCTGCTTGCCGGTGCGGTTGCCGCCGGCGTTGGCGAGCGTGGGCTGCGGATAGACCAGCACCGGGTAGGTGATGGAGCCGAGGGCGTTCGCGGCCACGGTCGGACGGGCGACGGCGGGGTACGACTTGAACTGGACCTTCGAGACGTTGGCGGAGGCGCCGACGATCGTCATGGACTTCCAGATGTCGCCCTCGAACTTGATGGCGTAGTCGTTCCGGAAGTGGCCTTCGGTGTAGTACAGGTCGACCGCGCCGTAGTTGCGCGTGAAGCTCCACGTCGACGGATCGGTGACCGGGACGGCGGTGCCGGCGAGGACCACGGTGCCCGTGGTGTCGGCCTGCCAGGCGGCGGTGTTCCAGTTCACGCCGGGCTCGTAGAGGCCGGTGAACGGATTGCGGCTGCCGCCGCCGGAGCCCGCGATCGCGGCGCTGGTGCCGCCCTGGTCTTCGCGGATGACGTGATTGGCCATCAGCTGGACACGCGAGGTGACGTGGTCGCCGAGGTTGGAGAGGAGTTCAACCGTGAGACGCTCGGTCGCGCGGTAGCGGCGGTCGCTCTTGTCGGGCGAGGCAAACGACCAGTCGCGCGCGAGGCCGCGGGCGATGGAGGCTTCCTGATTGCTGCCGATGGACGGATCAAGGGGCAGGCCACCCAGGTTGGTCTCCTTGTTCTGCATAATCTCGGCCTTGACGATCAGCTGGTGCGCCGGGCTGAGCTGCCAGGAAACCGACGGGGCCAGCATGAAGCCCTTGCGGAACTGGTGGGCGGCGTAGCCGTCACCGTCCCAGTAGGCGGCGACCATGCGCGCGGCGATGCCCTTGTCGGCGGAGATGACGCGGTTGACGTCCGTGCTGACCGAGTTGCTGAAGAATTCACCGAGGCTCAGCGTGACCGAGGACTTGTTCACCATCACCGGCGACTTCGTGATCGGGTTGAACTGACCGCCGGGGCTGCCGCCGGGGACGAGGATTGCGTTCGGGCCCTTGATGATTTCGATGCGCTCGACGTTGTAGGGCGCGAGCGACATGCTGTAACCGTCTTGGCCGGAGATCTCGGTGCCGTCTACGAACTCGTGGGACACCTGAAAGCCGCGGATCGTGTAGCGGTCGCCGCCGTAGGGCAGGGTCGACTCGGTCACGGGCGTGACGTACTTGGCCGCGTCGAGCATGCGGAGGCTCTGCGAGTCCTTGAGGAACTCACCCGTCACGACCGAAACGGTCTGCGGGATGTCCTCGATCGCCATGGCCACGCGGGAGGCCGACAGGGCCTGACGCGAGACGTAGGCGTTCGCCGGGTCTTCGGTGATGGTGAACTGGGGCAGGGTGACGACTTCGCGCGCGGCGGGAGTCGGAGCCGGGGTGGTCTGACCGAAAGCGCTGCCGCTGGCGCCCAGGAGGAGGGCGGCCGCGGTCGCGCGGAACAGGGTCTTGTTCGTGGGATCTTGCATGGTACGGGGTTGGTAGGGTGAGCAGCGTCACGGGAAAGGCCGGGCATGCCGCAGGGGCAGGCGGACGGCTGACGTGACGAATGGGGTGAGGGGCGGACAGCCTGTCGTGGGTCCGACGAGGCAGGTTGTTTCAACGCCGGAGACCCCGGCGCGTAAAGACGGCCGGCCGCTCGAAAAATTGCACATTTCGCTCATCCGCCGCGGGTGGGCCAGCGTCGAAAAAAGTAGGGGCGCGCCTCGTGCGCGCCTTCCGGAGGGCGTGGACGAGCCACGCCCCTACGACGGAACTTCAGGCGACGATCTAGAACCGACAACGAAGCCCCAGAAACAAGGGACCAAGAACAACGCTTCGTGCCCCGCCCTACTTGATGTCGATCAGCTCGAGCTCGAAGATGAGCGTCGCCTTTGGCTGGATCTTGCCGCGGATGCCCTTCTCGCCGTACGCGAGCCAGTAAGGGACGATGAGCGTGCGCTTCTCGCCGCGTTTCATGGTGGAGAGGGCGTCGTCCCAGCCGAGGATGACGGCGCCGGTGCCATACGTGAAATTGAACGGGCCTTTGCCCTTGTCGTAGCTGCTGTCGAACTTCGTGCCGTCGAGGAAGGTGGCCTCGTAGTGCACCGACACGATCTGGCCGGGCTTCGGGGTTTCCGTGCCGGTTCCGGCCTCGCGGACAATGTAGCGCAGACCCGAGGGCGTGCTGCGGGCACCCGGATACTTCTGGGCGATCACGGTCGCGTCGCGGGCCGGCAGTTCCTGCACGCCATAGGCCTCGCGCATCGCACTGTTGATGGGCTGCCCTGGATTTTTCCGGGCGAGCATGCCCGAGCGGACCACGATCGCGATCGTGGCAAAGACAACACCGAGCAGGGCGAGGACGAAAACGCTGCGCATGACTGAACAGCTTGCTTCAACCGGCCCGGGAATGCAACCCGGGCCGCGGCCGGAAGCGGTTCAGTAGAGCCGTTTGCGAAAGGATGTAGCCGGCCTCGCTGGGAGCGCGGGCCGCTGGCCCGCTGAATTGCGGATTGGAGATTTCGGATTGCGGAATGAATCGATCACCCGAGTGGGCCAGCGTTCCCGGGGAAAGCTTCGCTATTCGAATGGCACTCCATCCATTGACCATTGGGAATTGGTCATTGGACATTACCCCCTATCGCTTCGCCAGCAATTCCAGCGCCGACGCCGTCAGCGCATTCACCGCCGTCTTCAACGTCGGCTCGGGCGGCGGGGCAAAGGTGGCGGAGTGGTTGGACGGCAGCGGCGCACCGGTTTGTAGGCTCTCGGCATACTTGACCGGATCCGCACCGCCGACCCACAGGATGCTGATGGGCACGCGCGGGTTGGTCAGGCCGAATTGCGAAAAGTCCTCCCCGCCGGTGGTCGGTTTCTCGAGCATCACGTTTTGCTCGCCCATCCAGCCGCGCAGCGCGCCCACGATGCGGCGCGTCAGGGCCGGGTCGTTGGTGGTCAGCGGAATCGTGGGCGTGGCCAGCGTCACCACCGGCAGCAGGTCGTCCGGCACGCCGGCTGCGCGGGCGGTGTGCTCGGCAATGCGCCGGATCGAATCGACCAGGTGGGCGGCGACCTTCGCGTCGTAGGAACGCGTGGTCAGCTCAAGTTTCACCGCATCCGAGATGATGTTGTGCTTCGTGCCGCCGTGGATGGACCCGACCGTCACGACCGCCGGGGTGCCGGGCGCGAGTTCGCGGCTCACGATCGTCTGCAGCGCGACCACGATCTGGGCGGCGAGCACGACCGGATCCTTCGTGGTCTGCGGCTGCGAGCCGTGGCCACCGACTCCGCGGACGAGCACATCGACCATGTCGACGTTGGCGTAGGCCGGGCCCTCGACATAACCAACGGCGCCCGCCGGGAGGTTCGACCAGGTGTGCAGGGCGATGACCGAATCAGGACGGGGAAAACGCGTGTAGAGCCCGTCCATCAGCATGGCGCGCGCACCGACACCGATCTCCTCTGCGGGCTGCGCGACAAAAACCACCGTGCCGCTCCAGCGATCACGCACGCTCACGAGCATGCGCGCGGTGCCGATCAGGCCAGTGATGTGCGTGTCGTGCGCGCACGCGTGCATCGCGGGGGAGTCCTTGCCCGTCACATCCTTCACGATCGCGGTCGACGCGTAGGGGACGCCTGAATTTTCCTTCACCGGCAGGCCGTCCATGTCGGCGCGCAGCATCACCACCGGGCCGGGACCGTTGGCGAGGACGCCGACCACACCGTAACCGCCCACGCGTTCCGTCACCGTGATGCCGAGCGCGCGCAGTTCCTTGGCGACCAGGGCGGAGGTGTTGACCTCCATCAGGGACAGCTCGGGGTTCTGGTGGAGGTGGAGGTAGATCTGCTCGAGCGACGGGTATTCGGCCGCGAGGCGGGTCTGGACCGTGGTCTTGAGCGAGTCCTGCGCACCGAGCGAGGCGCTGGCGAGCGCGAGGAGGCCGGCCGCGGCGGTGGCGTAAGGGCGAAGGGCGATCATGGCTTGGGTTCGAGGAGGGCGAGGAGGCCGTCAATGACCTCGTCGATCAGGAGCTTGGTTTTCTGGGCCGGGTCGACTGGGCCGGCTTTCTCGGCCGTGGCGATCACGCTCGCGGCGCGGGCGCGGGCGGCGGTGAAGAAGGCCTGCTCGGCGCCGGCGAGGTCGCGGCTGCCCGGGAAGAGGCGCGCCTTGGCGGCGTCGCCGGCGGCGAGTACCCACACGTCCGGCTCGGTCAGATGAAGGGCGACGACATCGTTGGGGCCGGCGCCGAACTTGGTGGCGAAGCGGCGCGCGATGGCCGCGGGCGCAGGGTCCGGCTCGCCCGGATCGGCCTTGGACAGGAGACGCACGAAAACCTTGGTGCCCGTGGAGCGCTCGAAGTTCTCAAGTTTGAAATTAAAGGAGCGGGCGCGCGGTGGCGTGGAGGGGAGGATCCCCTCGGGGTCGTCGAATCGGAGGTGGTCGGCGGGCTTGGCCTTGGCGTTGAGGGCGAGGAAGGCCTGGTCGTCGCTCGCAAACGCGCGCGCGGCCGAGCCTTGGCGGAGAATCCGGACCTTGAACGTGTCGTTCTGCTGGATGAGCGGCAGCACCTCGACGCCGCGGACCGTGCGCCCGAAGACGCTGTGCAGGTAGTTGAGCCGCATGACCGGGGCCAGGGTGAAGAAGAACTGCGAGCCGTTGGTGTCCGGTCCGGCATTCGCCATGGAGAGGATCCCGACGGCGTCATGACGGAGGCCGGGCACAAACTCGTCCGGGAACTCGTAGCCCGGTCCACCCTCGCCGGTGCCGAGGGGATCGCCGCCCTGAACAACGAAGCCGGGGACGACGCGATGAAACTTCAGGTTATCGAAGAACGGCTGTCCGGGGCGCGGCCCGAGCTTGCCTTCGGCCAGGCCGACGAAGCTGGCGACGGTGAGCGGAGCCTTGTCGTAGAACAGCTCGGCCACGACCACGCCGCGCGGCGTGGTGAACTCGGCGTAGAGCCCGTCGGGCAGAGGTTGATCAACGGCGCGCAGGGCGGTGAGCCCCAACAACAGCGACAGCAGAGGAAGCGCGAGGAGAGGGCGAAGGCGCATGGCGGCGGAGGTAAGCGGAGAGCGCCGGCTCCCCGGAACGGGCGGACAAAGCGGCGCCGGCGCGCCGCAGGACCGACTTAAAGGAAGGAGCAGATGTACTCGCAGATCCCGGAGGAGACCTCGATCGTGAAGCCGCTCTTGCCGGGAACGTCAAAAAAAGTGCCGGCCGCGTACTCCTTGACCGCGGTGGTGCCGTCGAGCGTCACACGGCAGGCGCCGGCGATAATCTCCATGCGCTCAGGGGCGCCGGTGCCGAAGTGGTACGAACCCGGATAGATCAGTCCAAGGGTCTTCTTGGCGCCGTCGGGCATGAGGACGGTGTGCGAGACGACACGCCCGTCGAAATAGATATTGGCCTTGGTCACCGCGGTGACACCGGCGAACTGGGTGGGGAGATTTGCCATCGCCACCGGCATGCCCGCAACCGCCCCCCGGGGCAAGTTCTTCCATCCCAGCCACGAGCCGAGGAAGTCGCGCAGAGCCGCAGAGAAAACCTCGAACCGTAGGGTTAAAAAGCCGGAGATGATGCAGGAATCAGGCAGCTTTAGTCTGAACTGACCTCTGACCGCTGTTTCCTCTGCGGCTCCGCGTCTCTGCGCGACTTCTGGATCGATCAGAATGCACAGGAGAGCGTGACCGAGCCGTAGTAATTCTTGCGGAGCTGGGCCTCGAATTCGCGCGAGCGCATCACCTCGGTGTAGGTGAGCTGCCAGCGGCCCATGATCACGCCGACGCCGTAGTAGGCGTCCGCGACGAAGCGCTTCTTGTCCACACTGGGGCTATCCTCGAAGGTGTTTCCGTCGAGAAAGATGTCGCGTGCCACCGCCCGGCCGTCGGCGCCGCCGAAGATGAAGAAACTCCAGTCGCGATCGCTGGCGACGCGCGGATCGGTGTCGTCGATCGGCGTGTTCGGCGCGGATGCCGCGCGAATCAGTCCCGTGCCGAAATCGCTCGGCAGGTTCAGTCCGAGCCGGACGGTGGCGCCGGCGTTGGCGTAGGTCTGGACGTTGCCGAGGCTGACGCCCGCATGCGGGACGAGATCGGCTCCGAGGACATGGCCGAGGGTGCGACCGTAGAGACGCCATTTGCGCTCGAAGACGACGTTCACGCCGACCTCATCCTCCAGTTGGTGGGCCCAGCCGCGCGGCTTCTCGTCGTTGAGCCATTCGTGCACGATCGTCTGCGTGTCCTGCGCGTAGGAATGACGGCCAACCATGCCGGCCTGGATCGACAGCGTGTCCATGATCTTCGGCGTCTTGCTCACGAACGTGAACTCCAGGTAGCTCCAGCCCGCGTACGGGCGGTCGGTGGGGTCCGGCGGATCGAGGCTGATGTCCTGCGGCGTGTAGATGTTCTGGCCAAAGGCGAAGCCGAGATTCTTCTGCGCGCCCTCGCGGTTCACGAAGGGGAGCATCTCCACGAAGGTCTTGCGCCAGCCCGTCTGCCCCCAGTCGGTCAGATCGGAGGAAAGCCAGGAGAGCTTCACCCCGTTGGTGTAGTGCTGGTCCTCCCCGCCAAAGTAATCATTCTCAAAGTACAGGGTGAACACGCCGGAGGCGCGCGCCCGGTCGCTGGCGGGCAGGGTATCGGCGGCGAAGGCAGGCGCGGTTAACGCGGCAACGAGCATGAAAGTGAACGGTTTGAGCATGGGGGAATAGTATCCTCCGACGTGCGAAGGTTCCTGATTCCCGGATCGGAAAAGCGTCCTAGACGCGGAGCCGCCGCCGGACGACACTGGGTCGCTGTGGACATCGTCAATCTCCTCGCTCCCATCTTCCTCGTGATCGCCCTCGGGGCGGCCCTGCAGAAGGGCGGCTTGCTGCCCGCCGAGGTGCTGGCCGGGTTTAACCGCCTGACTTATTGGGTGGGGTTGCCGGTGCTGGTCTTTGTCAGCCTGGTCGGTGCCGAACATGGTGACGCGGGCGAGGCCGGGACGCTCGTTCTCGTCCTGCTGGGCACCACCGTGGCGATGGTCGGCGTGGCCGCGCTGCTGGCGCCGGCATTCGGCGTGGAGCGCGGCGCCGGCGGCACCTTTGTGCAGGCTTCCTTTCGCGGGAATCTCACCTTTGTGGGACTGCCGCTCATCCTGACCCTGCCGGGCGTGCCGCAGACGCCGGCTCTGCTGGCGGTCGCGCCGCTGCTTATCGCCTACAACGTGATCTCCGTCGTGGTGCTGCTCGCCAGTCGCCATGAGATCGGCTGGGGCATGCTGCGCATCGTGGGCCGGGAGGTGGTGCGCAATCCGATCATTCTCGCGAGCCTGCTCGGAGCCGGGGCCTACGCGGTGAACCTCAGCCTGCCGGTCGCGCTCGACCGCACGCTGGTCCAGTTGTCCCGCATGGCGGTCCCGCTGGCGCTCATCTGTGTCGGGGCGGCGCTCGCCGCCACCCCGGCGCGCGGCGGCCGCGGACCCGCCTTCGCGGCAGGCCTGCTCAAGGCGGCGGTGTCACCGCTGATCGGATACGGTATCGGACGGCTGTTCGGGCTCGAGGCCGGGAGCCTGCTCATCGTGGTGATCTTCTCCGCCTGCCCGACCGCGGCGGTGTCCTACACGATGGTCCGCCAGCTGGGCGGCGATGACGCGCTCGCCGCGGGCTCGATCGTGCTCAGCACGATCTTCTCCGCGCTGGCCCTCGCAGCGGCGTTGGCGGTGCTGTGAGCCGGAAGGTGGAGCGCGTTGTCCCCAACGCGCTGGCTTGGCGCCGATGGCAAACGCTTCGATCCAGCGGCTTGGGGGCAAGCCGCTCCACCTTTTTAATCACGGAACCACCAGTTCCATCCCGGCGCTGAGCGGGCGGTTGTCGCCGAGGAGCTCGCTGTTGGCGGCGTAGATCTCGCGCCAGCGCTCGACGCTGCCGTAGTACTCGAAGGCGATGGAGGCGAGGGTGTCGCCGGCTGCCACGCGGTGCTTGCGGGCGGGACCGGTCGGGGGCGTGGCCTTGGCCGTCGTGGTCACGGTGCCGTCCGCGTTGCGCTTGGCCGAGAGCGTGGCGGCGCTGAGGCCGGTTGCGCCGCTCGCGGCGGGCTCGCGGGCCTCCGTCGGCCGGGCGGCGTTGCCGTTGGTTGCGGCGACGACGGCCTGCAGCTGCGTGCGCAGGGCGCTGACCTGGCGCTGGGTGTTGCCGTAGGCCTCGCGCTGGGCGACGAGTTCAAGATTGAGGACGCCGAGCGTGGCCTCGGCCTCGAGCGCGCGCTTGGCGAGCTGCTCGTTCTCGGTGCGCACACTTGTGATCTCGCCGCGGAGGCGGTTGTTCTCCTCCTGCATGGTCGTGAAATCGCGCAGGACCGCGGCGAGGCGCTCCTCGGTTTCGCGCTGGCGGGCGAGCGCGACCGGATCGGTGGCGCCGGCGGCGGAATTCTGGACATAGCGCGTGCGCAGCTCGGAGAGCTCGCGGCGGGTCGCCTCCAGTTCGCGGGCGAGCTGGGTCTCGCGCTCACCGGGCGCGCGCGCAGGATCCACGCGGGCCTCGAGGGCGCGGCGCAGGGTGTCCTGCTCGCGGCGCACAAGGGCGAGTTCCTGCTGCAGCAGCTTGCGCTCGACCCGGAGTTCGGAGTTTTCGCGCGCGAGGGTGGCGTCGGTGGCAGCCGGGCTGGGACGCAGCCACTGGCAACCGGAGAGGCCGAGGAGGGCAACGGCGAGGAGGAGCCCGCGGAGGCAGGGGAGGGTTTTCAAGGGATGCGAAGCTCGGTGCCGACACTCAGCATATCGGGGTTGCGGATACGATCGCGGTTGGCGTCGAGAATTTCCGTCCAGCGGTTCGCGTTGCCGTAGTAGCGGCGGGCGATGCGGGTCAGGGAGTCGCCGGAGACGATGGTGTGCGTGCGGGCTGCGGTCGGCGCTGCGGCCGCGGCGGGCGCGCTGGCGACGACGGGAGCCGCGGGCGTGGTCATCGTCTCAAGGGCAGGGAGATTGCTCGCGGGCGCGGCGGCGGTGGCGGTGCTGCCAGGGCGCGTGGGCGCGCCGAGCGTCGTCGCGGGTGGGCGGGACGTGACGGCGAGGCGGGTGCGCAGCTGGTCGACTTCCGCCGCGAGGGCAGCGGCCTGACCCTGGGCTTGGCGTAGCTGTTCGCGCATGACCGCGACCTCCGCGGCGCCGGCGCGCGTGGCCTCAAGGGCGGCGGCGCGTTCCTCGGCGGTGCGGGATACTTCGGCCAGCTGGTTGCTGGTCGTGGCGCCCTCACTGCGGGCCGCGGCAAGTTCGGCGGAAAGGCGGGCGAGTTCGGTTTCGCGAAGTGCGTAGGCGCGCAGGCTCGTGGCCAGGCGGCTCTCAGCCTCGGTCAGCTGG
The DNA here is from genome assembly GCA_036401075.1 of Opitutaceae bacterium. Classification (GTDB taxonomy): domain Bacteria; phylum Verrucomicrobiota; class Verrucomicrobiia; order Opitutales; family Opitutaceae; genus CAMAXB01. Next base: position 30,169 of record DASWVY010000005.1, on the reverse strand, counting down.
CGGCGCAGCCCCTCGTCGGCCTCGGCGTTGCCGCTGGTGGCGACAACCGGAGCGGGCGCGGGCGCCGATCGGGCGGCCTGCAATTCGCGGCTGAGCGTGTCGCGCTCCGAGGCGAGTCCGGCGACCTGAGTGCGAAGGGATTCCAGTTCGGCCGAGGGCCGGGCGGCGGCGGCGCGGGTCTGGCGGAGGGATTCAGCCTCGCGCTCAGCGGACTGCACGCGTGCACCCAGTTCGCGGGCTTCGCTGCGGGCTGTAGCGAGTTCGCGGTCGAGGCGGTCACGCTCGGCTTGGGCCTGCTGGATCGATCCGCGGGCGGTGACGATCTCACGTTCGCGCTCGTCGGCGCGGGCGGAGGCTTCGGCGAGCTGGCGGCGAAGGGAGGTGAGTTCCGCCGGAGGGGTGGCGGGGGTGGCCTGCGCGGCCGCGAGGGCGGCGCGCGCCGCGGCGAGTTCGCGCTGCAGTTCGTCCGTGGCGGAGCCGGTGGTGCGGGCGGCGGCCAGTTCCTCGCGGGTCTGCTGAAGCTGGCGCTCAAGACCGGCGCGTTCGTTGCTCAGGGTCGCGGCCTGGGCGCGAGCCTCGGCGAGTCCGCCCTCGAGGGTGACGGCGCGCTGGCGCAGAGTGGCGACCTCGGTGAGCGCGGCGTTGGCGTCGGCGATGAGGCGGGTGCGTTCGGCCTGCAAGGCGGCAACCTCCTCAGCGCTCGGGCCGGTGCTCGTCGCCACGGGAGCGGGACGGTTTTCCAACGCGGTCACGCGGGCGTTGGCGGATTCGAGTGCGGCTTGGGCCTGGGTCAGGCGCTCGGCCAGACTGCTCCGCTCGGTGGCGAGCGCGGTGGCCTGCTGCCGGGCGGTCGTGAGTTCGTTCTCCATCGCCGTGAGCCGGACGGCGGTCTCCTCGACAGAGCGGGTGAGCAACTGATTGCGGGCGAGGGCCTCCTGGCGGGCGGTGTCGATCTGGGCGGCCTGGCGGCGAATCGTGTCCAGCTCGGCCCGGAGGGTGGCGACTTCCGCGACGGGTGCGGCGGGCGCGGCCTGAGCGGCGGCGAGCGCGGCGCGGGCCTGTTCGAGCTCCTGTTGAAGCGGGATGAGCGTGGAGCGGGCTTCGTTGAGCTGACGGGCGAGGGCCGTGCGCTCGTCGACGAGCATGCCCGTCTGCTGGCGGGCACTGGCGTTGTCCTTCTCCAATTGCTGGACGTGATTGGTCAGGTCACCGAGCTGGGTGCGGGCCGCCGCGAGCTCGGCGGCGAGCCGTTCGCGTTCGGCGCGGAGGGCGGCGACCTCTTCGCTGGAGGCGCTGCCCGCTGGCGGCGTCTGCACGGCCTGCGCCTGACTGAGACGTGCGGTGACGTCTTCCACGGCGGCGCGGGTCTCGGCCAACTGGCGGGTGAGAGCGGCGCGTTCCTCGTCGAGTCGGGTGAGTTGCTGGCGTGCGGCCTCAAGATCGCCTTCGGCCTTCGCCGTGCGTCCGCCGGCCTCCTCGAGGGCGGTGGTGAGGCGATCGGCGCGCGCGGTCTGATCGGCGCGGGCGACTTCGGCGGCCTCGGCGCGGGCGCGCAGGGCCTCGAGGTCGGAGCGGGCGGCGGCGAGTTCGCGGGCAAGTTCGGAGCGGGCGGCCTCGGTCTGGTTGCGGGTGGTCTCGGCGTTGGCGAGGCTGGCGGCGAGCTGGCGGGATTCGGCGTCGACGCGCTGCTGGGCTGCGACCGCGTTGCGGAGCGTGGTGAGTTCCGCCTCCTGCGAGGCGGCGCGGGTGTCCGCGGCCACGAGGCGTTCCTCGGCGCTGCGCAGCTGCTGGCGGAGGTTGTCGAGGGCGGACGTGTCGGCGGAGGCGGCCCGGGCGGATTCCAGCGCGGTGCGCGCTTCGCTCAACTGGCGGGCGAGCTCGTCGCGTTCGGTTTGGGCGCGGGCGGCGGCGGTGCCGGCCTCGGTCAGGCGGGTCTGAAGTTCGGACGACTGGCGCGAGCTGGTCTCGGCCTGCTGCGCGAGCGCGGAGCGTTCCTCGGCGGCGGCGCGGAGGGCGGCGAGTTCGCTGGCCTGGGCGCGGGCGGCGGTCTGGGCGGACGCTGCGGCGGCTTCGCTTTGTTCGAGCCGGTTGCGCAGGTTGGCGAGTTCGCGGTCGGCGACTGACCGGGCGGAGGAAAGTTCGGCTTCGACACCGAGGCGGGCCGCCTCGGCGGCGGCGAGTGAGGCCTGGGCGTCGGCGAGGCGCTGGCTGGAGCTGCTGGTGGAGCTGGCCTGTTCGAGCAGCCGCTCGTGTTCCGCCTCGAGCTTTTCGAGGGCCGAGCGGGTCTCGGCGAGAGCGCGGCCCTGTTGCTGCGCGCGGTCTTCGGCGGCCGCGAGATCGGCGTTCGTGCGATCAAAACGCTGGCGGATCTCGTCGAGCGTGCGGGTGCTGCTCTGGGAGTTGCCAAGGGCGGCGCGGCTCTCGTCGAGCTGCGTGGCGAGGGCGCTGCGCTCGGCCTCGGCGCGGGTCGCGTTGCGGGTGACGTCGTCGAGACGATCCTGAAGTTCGGCGGCCTGGCGGGAACTGGCAGCGAGACGCTGCTCGATCGCCTCGCGTTCCGCCTGCTCCTGCTCGGCGCGAGCGCGGGCGGCGGCGAGGTCGGCGGCCTGGGCGCGCGCGGCCTGCGTGGCAGCCTCAAACCGTTCCTCGGCCTCGCGGCGCGCCTGCTCGGCGGCGGCGGCCTGTTCGCGGGCGGCGGTGACCTCGCGCTGGGCGGCCTCCGCGCGCATCTGCTCGTTGGCGAGCGACTGCTGCAGGGCGTCCACGCGGGCGGCAAAGGCGGCGTTCTCGGAACGGCTGCTGCCCATGAGCAGGTTGGACTCGCGCATGCGCTCGAGCTCGGACTGCGATGAGGCGAGTTCGTCGCGCGCCTGGGCGAGCTGGCCGCGTAGGCGCGCGGCCTCGTTCATGGCATTGCCGGCCGCGGCGAGCTCGTCCCGGGCCTGCTGCAGCTGGCGGTCGAGGGCCTCGCGTTCGGCGGAGGTCTTGTCGAGATTGTCCTGAGCGGAGCCGGCGACCTGCTGGGCGGCGGCGAGATCCTGGTTGAGCTGCTGGCGCGCGGCCTCGGCCTGGGCGAGCGAATTGCGGGCCGACTCGAGCTGGGCCCGCACGGCCGCGGCGTCGATCGCCTGTTGCTCAAACTGGCGGCGCTGGGCCTCGGCTTCCTTGAGCGTGTCGTGGAGCCCGGCGATTTCCGCGGTGCGCGCGGCGATTTCACCCAGCAGGCGTTCGCGTTCGGGCCGAAAAAATTCACCCTGCGATGGTCCGGAGAATCCGCCGCCACCACCGCCTCCGCCGGGGAGTCCGCCCATCTGGCGGCGCAGCGCATCGAGTTCCTGGTCCTTGGTCGCGATGGCCTGCGCAGCCTCGGCGGCACGCTGGTCGTTCGCGGCAATGTTGGCGCCGACGGCCTCGGAGGCGTAGCCGGCCTCGTTGAGCGCGACTTCCAGCTCCATGTTCATCGCCTCGCGCGCGGCGCGGATCTTCTCGATCTCGGCCATGATCGGCGCGGGCACGATCATCTTGGCGAGCGCGTTGGTCGCAGCGGCGCCCTCGGCCGTGATGCCGGGAGGAAGCTGCGAGGCGCCGCGCATGCCGGGCAACGCGTTGGCGGCGTTGGCGGAGCTATCTCCCGCTTTGGCCTGCGCCTGCGCGGGCGAGGGCCGGGGCACGGGTTGAATCACGAGCGGACGACGAGCGGCGAGGCGTTCCTTGGCGGCCTCCATCTGCTCGGGCGAAAGTTGTCCCACGAGATTGGTGAGGGCGCGGCCGGTGGCGCCGTTCTCGGCGGCGAGCACGAGCCACACGTAGGCTTCAAGCGGATCATGCGCAGCCTCGCGCTCGTCGCCGTAGATCAGCCCCAGATTGTATTGGGCGACGGCGTTCCCGCGTTCTGCCTTCTGACGGAGTGAGGTGATCTCCTCAGGTGCCGCGGCGTTCAACGATGCAGCCGCGAGGCCGGTGGCGAGCAACGTGCGCGAGAGGGCGGTGCGGAGGCGGGAACGGTTCATGCGGGCAAATGAGCATGCGCAAGCGTGCGGCGTTTGCAAAGCGGGGAATTACGCAGCGCCTTGATTCAATTCAATGGATGTCAGTCGACACCCTCTTGCGAAAACCGTTGGCTATACGGGATTTTTGAGTTCAAACCGGACCGCCTGGCGGGTGTCCGTCAAGATTGTTGAAACCCAGACCGAGTCCGCCATGTCATGAGGATAACCAAACCATGAAAACTGCAGCCACCTTACTTGCGCTCGCCCTCGTGTCCGCTCTGCCGGCCCGGGCGCAGCTGTTCCGTCCCGAGGCCGTCACGGGTGCCGTGGTCGGCGGGATTGCAGGGGCCGTGATCGGCCACAATGACGGGCGTCACGGCTGGGAAGGCGCTGCCTATGGCGCGGCCGCCGGGGCGGTGATCGGCACGATCGCTGGGAATGCCCGCGACCGTTCCGACTATCGAGCCACGCAGGTGCATACTCCGGTTTACCGCAACGACCATGGGTATCGCGGGCCGCACTACCCGGTCCGGGTGGTGGCTACGCCCCTTTATTATGGTCCCCGCTATGTTTATCGTGCGCCGGTGGTCTATGGGCCACGGTACCCGGTCGTGTACGGACCACGTTACGTTCCCGCTCCGGTTTATGTCTCGCGTCGTCCGAGCTACACCCGCACGGGCGTCCTGCTTGGCGGCATCGCTGGCGCGATCATTGGTCACAACGACGGGCGTCACGGCTGGGAAGGTGCCGCCTACGGCATCGGCGCCGGCTACATTCTCGGCTCGATCGCGGACCGCCAGGCGGCCCAGGCCGAAGCCGAGGCGCGCGCCTACGAGGAAGGTCGCATCGCGGCGGCCAACTCCGCCGCCGTCAACCCGACCCCCGCTCCCGCCTCCGCGCCGCAGCAGGTGACGATCAACAATTATTACTACGGCAGCACGCCGGCGGCGCCCATGGCCGGGGCGAACAGCCTCTTCGGCCGCTGAGCCTTTTCGGGTCCTGATCACGATTTCCTCCTCCCGCTTCGGATTTCCTTCTTCATGAAAGCCTTCCCTGTTCGTCGTTTCCTTCCGACTGCCGCCGCCCTGGCGGTTGCCGCTGTCTTCACCGGCTGCGCCAGCCAAGGCGTGACCAACCCGTCGGGCGTGCCCGTGACCGAGATGCGTCCGGACGAGCGTGGGTTCGTCGCCGGCACAGGCGTGGAGTCGCAGGACCTCGTGGCCGTGACGGATCAGATGGCGCGCAGCATCCTCGGCATTCCCGTGATCGCCCAGGCGGCCAACCCGCCGATCGTGGCGATCGAGCCGGTGATCAACGAGACGCGCTTTCCGATCAACAAGGACATCTTCCTCACGCGCATCCGCACTCAGCTGAACTCGAAGGCGGCCGGCAAGGTCAGCTTCCTTGCCCGCGAGAACATGCGCGCGCTCGAGCGCGAGCGTCAGCTCAAGCAGACCGGCCAGGTCACGGCCTCGGCCGACCCGAACGTGACCGAGTTCCTCGGCGCCGATTATTTCCTCACCGGCAAGTTTCAGGGCATGTCCACCCGCACCAGCCAGGGCGTGAGCGACTACATCCTCTACAGCTTCCAGCTGATCGATGCGCGCACGAGCCGGATTGTCTGGGAGGACGTTGCCGAGATCAAGAAGCAGGGCCTTGAGGACGCCGCCTATCGCTAGGCGGGGCCGGCGCATGCTGAGCGCCGACACCGATTTTAAAAACACCACACCGAGTAAGCACCATGAAGACGTTTGTCCTTTTCACCGCCGTCGCTGCTGCGAGCCTGCTCGCCGGCTGCCAGGCGCCCACCGGACCCTTTGCGCCCCAGGACACCACCAAGTACACGCTGGAGAACACGGAGAAGTTCGTGCTCATGGATGCCGCGGTGCAGACGTCCGTCACGTGCACCGGCCTGCAGCAGCGCGCCGCGGCCGACGGCCGGCTCGAGGTCGTCGCCAACGTGAAGAACCGCGAGGCCCGCCGCATCCAGGTTCAGATCGCGTGCGTCTTCAAGGACGCGCAGGGCTTCTCGACCGGCGATGAAACGCCGTGGCAGACCCTCATCCTCGGCGAGAACACGACCGAGGCGGTTCGCTTTGTTTCGATGAATGCGCAGGCTCGCGACTACACCATCCGCGTCCGCCAGGCGCGCTGAGGCGCCGCCCCGGCCCGGTCAACCTCCCGTCCAGACAAGACCGTCCCCACGCCATGAATACCCGAATTCTCCTCTCGCTTGGCGCCCTCGTGCCCGCCGCGGTGCTCGCCCAGCCGGCTGACCGTTATGCCGGTGAGCGTCCGCCTGTCTCGCTGGCCGCCCCGGCCGCCGCTCCGGCGCCCGCCGCGCCGTCCGAGCAGCGACTCTACGCCCCTGCTGCGACCCTGATCGCGCCGGAGAAGGCGCAGCAGGTCGTCGAGGCCTTTCGCGCGGCCTACGCCAAGCTCGGCTCGCCGCGGATGATCATCGCGGTCAACCGCGAGCTCGTTGACTCCGGGTCTGGTCTGCAGCTGACCGGTCGCAAGGAGAAGACCGAGAGCACCCGCTCCGAGTACAGCGGCTCGTCGTCCTCCAAGACGGACACGGTCAAGGCCGAGAACACCTACACGGCCGCGACGCCGGCGAAGACGACCCTGGCTGACCGCCAGACCGTGCGCGACATCGAGCGCCTCTTCGGCCGCCCGCTGCGCGTCGGTGGCGCCAAGCTGGCGGACCAGCGGGTCGCGGCGCAGCTCATCGCTGATCGTCCGACGGATCATTTTCTTGTGACGTCCAACGACGCCGCCCGCAAGGACCGCGAGGCGCTGGAAAAGGTCGCCGACGTGATGATCGAGGTGCTGATCACCAGCCGTCCGCTGGTGGTGCCCGGGATCTCGGGTGATGAGAACTTCACCGTGCCGGACATTCAGGTGACCGCGGTTCGTCTCGCGGACGGCGCAATCATTGGCCAAGCGACGGCGCGTGATGTGATGGGCAAGGATCGTGACGCCGGTCACGTCGCCCGCAGCTTTGATGTCAGCGACATCGCCGAGGCCACCGCGCTCGCGTTGATGGAGGATATCACGGTCACCACGCCGTGACCGGCGTGAAACGCTCAACGCTTAACTTTCAACGCTGAACGCTCAATGTACACATCCTGTGCAGGAGCCTTGTATTGCCGACCGGTTGAAAGTTGAACGTTCAGCGTTGAGCGCTGAGCGGTGGCCGCGCGTCTTGGGCGCGACGGCGCTGCTCTTCCTCGCGGGCTGCGCGACCATGCCGTTGCCGCCGCCGGTGGCGTACACGGGCGATGCGCTGATCGACGGCAAGGCCCAGCTCGCGGTGGCCGCGCCGCGCGACCGGGTGCTGTGGCATTACCGCGTGGGGGCGACGGCGCTGCGGCGGGGAGACAGCGACGAGGCGGCCCGGCAGCTCGACGATGCGCTGACGCTGACGCGCGGCACGCTGTCGGCGGCAGGCGATGCCGAGCCGGCGCGGGCGCGGCGGATGTTTCGCAGCGAGGCCGAGAAACCGTTCGTCGGCGAACCGTATGAACGCGTGATGGCGGCTTTCTACCGCGGGTTGGTTTACTGGCGTCAGGGCGAGCCCGACAATGCGCGCGCGCTGTTCCGCGACGGGGCGTTCATCGACAGCGACAACGAGAACAAGGCCTACGCGGGCGACTGGGTGCTGCCGGATTATCTCGATGGCCTGGCCACGGTGAAGCTCGGCGGCGACGGCACGGAGGCGCTGGCTCGTGCGCGGGCGAACTCGAAGCATCCGCTGCCGGACTACGATCCCGAGGCCAATGTGCTCGTCGTGGTGGAGTTCGGCCGCGGACCGCGCAAGTACGCGGCGGGCGAGTATGGCGAGCAGCTCAAATTTGCCGCGGAGCCGTCCCGCCTGACCGGCGCGACGCTGACGGTCGGCGGGCAGGCGGTAGCGTTGCCCGCGTATGATGACGTGAGCTTCCAGGCCACGACGCGCGGCGGACGCGTGATGGATCACATTCTCGGCAACAAGGCCGTCTTCAAGGAAGGCGCCAGTACGGTGGGCGACGCGGCACTCGCGGCCGCCGTCATCGTGGCGAACGACAACGATCACCGCCGCCGTCCGCCGCCCAAGACGCAGGAGGAGCGCGACAAACTGCGGACCGAGGAACGCGAACGCGACCAGGCGGCGGTGGTCCTCGCGGCGATCGGCATCTTCAGCAAGATCGCCAGCGCGGCCACGCAGTCCTCGGCGGACACGCGTACCTGGGACAATCTCCCGCAGTACCTCAGCTTCAGCGCCCTGCGCCTGCCGCCGGGCGACCATGAGGCGGTGCTGACCTTCCAGGACGCCAGCGGCAATACGGCTGCGAGCCGGACGCAGACCTTCACGATCAGTGTGCCGCCGCCGGTGGACGGCCACTCCAGTGATCTCGTGGTCTTCCGCAGCGAGCTGCCGAACTGAGCGGGCAGTTCCGGTAACGATGTAGCCGGGGTCGCTGACCCTGGTCCGAGAGATTTGAGAGAGAAAACTCGAGCCCCGGGGTCAGCGACCCCAGCTACACTTCGATTTAGACCGCCTTAACTTGCGAGGAGAACCTCGGGGTGGCGGCTGGCGATGTCGAGTAGACGAAGCGCGGCCCCGGTGGGCTTTCTGCGACCGCGTTCCCAACTGGCAGCCGTTACGGCCGGGATATTCATGATGGCGGCGAAGACCGGCTGGCTCACGTTGAGCTTTTTGCGGATGGCGCGGACCTGAGCGGGCGTGAACGACTTGATGCGCGGCGGCAGCGGCGAGGTTTTAGTGCGGAGGGTGAGCTTGGGGCCGCCGGTCAGATGATCGGCAAAGGCTTCCGCGCTTTGCACCAGATCGCTGGCGTTGAATTCAATCGCAGTCGTTTTCATTTCGAAATTCTCGCTTGATGGTCTCAACCGCAGCGCGGAGCCGGTGCTCGTGCTCGGCGGAAAGTTTGACCGCCTTGGCTTTGGTGTAGACGTAGAAGAAGAGGATGGCCCGTTGCTCAGGCAGGAAGAGATAGATGACACGCGCTCCCGAGGATTTACCACGACCGGGGAGGCTCATGCGCACTTTGCGCAGCCCGCGCAGGCGCGGAATCAGTGGGCCTTTGTCCGGTCGCTTAAGCAGGTCGTTCTGAAGCTGGTTGAGGGTATGATCGTCGGCGAGCTGCGTGATGAGGGCGGTGAAGAGCGGCAGCTCAATAAAAGTCAGGTTCATTTAACCCTTACAGAGTAAGGGTATTTGGCAAGCCCAGTAAAGGCAATAATTATGCAATAACGCTCCCAGCGAAGCCCTCCTGAGGAATCCTCGCCGCTGTGACTCAGGGCGTAGTCGATGCGAATTGTAAGGCGTAGCTTTCAATCGCGGCGGCGGGGACAACGAGCCGCCAGCCGTCGGATTTTTGGCGGAGGACCAAGGTTTTGATGCCGGGCGACTGTCCCGGGCGTTGGACCCTGGCTTGCATCACGACCATGCCGGTGACCTCTGGCTGGACCTCTTGGAGTCGCTTCAGGTTGGTGTCGCTCACCGGGGTCATCGCGGCGATCTGCATCGCTTCATACGTGGCGTCGCGGGCGGTGAGGAGGGCGACCAGACGTTCGGCCGAGCCATGACGGAGCCGGGCCTCGGCGGGCAGGCGGTCGAATAGGGCTTTGGCGCGGGCGAGCACGGGTTCATCGAAGGTCAGCAGCGAGGCGAGTTGATCGACTTCCCCGCTGCGTCCCGACCAGAGCACGGTTTCCACGGTCGCGGCTGGGGTGGCGCGGCCGGCGTTGGTCCATTGCGCGGCGGGCATCATCGCAGGTTCGCCCGTGCGGGCCGAGGGCAGGCGGGCAACCGCGCTTTGCAGCGCGCTGAGCTCGGTGCGTACGCGCTCCAAGGCGACGCGGTCGGCGCGCAACGACGCGAGCCCTTCGCTGTCCGGTTGGGCAGCACGCAGTCGGTCGCGTTCGTGCTCAAGCTTGTGCACTTCTCCGGCTTGATGCTGCAGGGCCTCGACCTCGCGTCGCAGGCCGGCGGATCGAAGGTGGCTCAAGCACAGTGCGCCGCCAAAGGCGGCCCCGACCATGCCGGCGCCAATCCAGCTGAGGGTGCGTGCGTGCATGGATCGATCAGAACCAGACTCGCTCGGCGGCCTTCCGGGGATCACCTGGCTCGGCGGTGCGGGCGGATGCGAGAGTAAACACGATGGGAATGGTCAGGCGGGTATTCACGACGCGATTCTGGGCAACTCCGGGAACGAATTCCCATTTGTTGACGGCCTCGATCGCGGCCTTCTCGAGCGCCTCGCGCATAACAGCCGTGGTGGGATCGCTCTCGTCAAGCGTCCCGGCCGGCGACTTGAGTTTGGAGGAAGCGGCCTTCGCGCTGGTCACGAGTCCTTGCGAATCAACGACCACGTCGATCATGACTTCGCCTTCAACGCCCGCCGCGCGCAGCGCCGAAGGGTAGGTCGGAGCCGATTGTCGTTTGGGCTGCGGTGGGGCGTAGCCCTGCGTGGCGGAGGCCAGAGCGGCGGTCCGGGCCGCGGCCGCGGCGGCGTTGGCGGCTTTCTGACGCTCGGCCAGGACTTGTCGCAGGGCTTCTGCCTCGGCGGCGAGGCGTGCGAATTCGGCATCATCGTGCCGCAGATCGGCGACTTCCGCCGCCGCACGGGCGAGCTGTTCGTGTTCCGTCCGGAGCCCGGGCAGGGCGGTCGCTTGCTGCTGCAGCGCGGACTGGGTTTCGCGCAGGCGGGCGTTGGCGTCGGCTTGATAAACGAGGCCGGCTCCGCCGGCGATGGCCAAGGCGCCGGCGACACCGAGAGGGAGTTTGGAGGTGCTCATAAGCGTAACGAAGGTGGCGACCAAGCCACCGCTCGCGGAAACGAGCCCGGCGCTGGTCACGGTCGCGGCGAGGGCGACGGGGGCGGAAGCGACGGCATGGCTGGCGAGCGCGGTGGCGAGGGCGGCGGAGGTGGAGGTGATGCCGTGGCGGGCGAGGGTGCCGCGGAGTTTGTCGAGCGCACGATCGACACGCATGCGGGCCGCGTTTTCGCTGAGGTTGAGTCGTTTGCCAATGTCGGCGAAGGCGCGGCCTTGGAAGAAACGGAGGAGCACGGCGTCGCGATCGGTGGTGTTGAGGCCGGCCAGGGCCTCGTCGATCAGCGGGCTGGCGTGCGTCCAGTCCAGCGCGGGCGGGGCATCAGGGAGGATCTCGTTCATGGCGTGAGCCGCCTGTTCGCGGTGACGGCGGCGCTGTTCGGTGCGCACAAGTTTGGCCGCGGCGAAGCGGGTGCTGGTGAACAGCCAGCCGGCGAGGACGGGATGACCGATCAGGGAGCCGGCCTTTCGCGCGAGATCCGTGAAGACAAGTTGCGCGGCGTCGGCGGCGAGGTGGGTGTCGCCGTTGAGCTGGCGCAGGGCGGCGGTGTAGACGAGATCCAGGTGCCGGCGAACGAGCTCGGCGAACGCGTCTTCGGCGTTCTCGCGAGCGTAGCGGCGGAGCAGGGTGGCGTCGTCGTCAATCATGACCGTTCACTCCCTTGGCACCCGCGCGCTCCGGAATCGCACAGGATTTTTCCCGATGGCTTGCCGCCTCAGGGCGTCTTCTTTGCCGGCGCTTCGAACCGGATGTCCTTCGTCGCCTCCTGCATCTCCTTCAACGCGGCGTCGATTGCGGCCTGATCGACAGGGGTGGCGCGGATCTCGGCGGAGCCCTTCGAAAAATCGATCGTCTTGCCGTCTTCAATCGGCACTTCCTTGGCGGCGGTCGGGGCGGGCGCGAACTGTGCCGTGGGAACAGGGGCGGCCGGCGGGGGCTGGCGTTTCCAGACAATGTAGGCGACGCCGAGGACAACGCCGAGGCCGGCCAGGATGCGGAGGAAACGCGAATTCACATCGGAACTGTAGAAGAAGCTGGGTGCGCTGCAACGCGAACCGCAATTGAACGAGCAGCTGGAGCCCAAAAGCATGTAAACCACAGATAACACCGATGTGCACAGATTAGGCGGAGGCGCGCTGTCCGTATCTGTGTAAATCGGTGTTATCTGTGGTTAGATTGTTGAGTCTTCTCTTCTAGCTCAGCGCCAACAGCACGATGCCCGCGACAATCGCCGCGGCGGCGCCGAGCCGGCGGGGGCTGTCGGCTTCCTTGAGGTACTTGGCGCCGAGAAAGGATCCGATGAGGATGCTGGCTTCACGCGCGGGCGCGACGTAGCTCACAGGCGTGAACGTCATGGCCGTGAGGATGAGGATGTAGCCCAGCGGCGAGAGCGTGGCCATGATCAGGATCTCGCGGCGATGCGTGCGCCATTCCTGGACGACCTCGGTGCGACGCTTCCAGGCGAAGGGCGCCAGCAGGAGCGTCATCGCGTAGGCGGTGCCGGCGTCGAAGAGCACGGGTGGGATGGCGGCGTCCGCTACGCCGCGCCGGTCCCAGAGGGTGTACGCGGCGATGAAGAAGCCCGTGAGCAGCCCGTAGCCGATTCCGGTGCGCAGGTGCGCGCGGTCCGCGCGCCAGAGGGCCGGGCCGCCGGTGAGGAAGAAAATCCCGGTGATCACCAGCAGCCCGCCGGCGAGACCGAGCGGATGCGGTCGCTCCCCCAGCATCAGCACGGCGATGGCCATGGTCAGCAGCGGTCCGGTCCCGCGCGCGAGGGGATAGACGAGCGAGAAATCCCCTGAGCGGTATGCCCGCTGCAGTGAGAGCGAATACGCGGCCTTGAGCGCCGCGCTGCCGACGACGATCACGATCGCGGACGCGCTGAGATCCGGTGGCCGCCACAGCACGTAGAGAACGACGACCGGAAGGTAGAGCGCATTGATGACCAGCCCGGTCGCGGCGACAAACGGCAGCCCCCCGCCGGCGCGCTTGGCCGCGAGATTCCAGACCGCGTGAAGAACGGCGGCGGTGAGGACGAGTGCGAGGGCGGCGGCGGTCATGCGCAGCAGGCCCGTTCACGCGGTGCGCGTGCCGGGCCGGCGGATCATCACCGCGCGGGCACGGGTGCGTTCTTCACGTGCTTCTCGAGCCAGGACTCCTCCTCATACAGCATGTGAAGCAGGCTCTCACGGGCGGTGTAGCCGTGGCTCTCGTGTGGCAGCATGACCAGGCGGGCCGTGGCACCGTGACCCTTGAGGGCGGCGTAAAAGCGCTCGCTCTGGATCGGGTAGGTGCCGGTGTTGTTGTCGGCCTCGCCGTGGATCAGGAGGATGGGGTCCTTGATGTTCGGCGCGTGGTAGAAGGGCGACATGGCGCCGTACACTTCGGGGGCTTCCCAGAAGGAGCGATCCTCGGCCTGGAAGCCGAAGGGCGTGAGCGTGCGGTTGTAGGCGCCGCTGCGGGCGATGCCGGCGCGGAAGATGCGGGAGTGCGCGAGCAGGTTGGCCGTCATGAACGCACCGTAGCTGTGGCCGCCGACCGCGACGCGGTTGGGGTCGGTCACGCCGCGCTTCACGAGTTCGTCGACCGCGGCCTGCGCGCTCGAGACGAGTTGCACGACATAGGTGTCATTGGGTTCCTTGTCGCCCTCGCCGATGATCGGCATCGCGGGGTCGTCGAGCACGACGTAGCCGGCGAGGAGGAAGGGCAGCGGTCCGGTGGGCGCGACCGGCGTGAAGCGGTAGGGTGACTCGCGCACCTGGCCGGCGGCGTCAGCGCTCTTGAACTCGCGCGGGTAGGCCCAGAGCAGGGTCGGGCGGGGGCCGTCGCGCTTCGCGTCGTAACCGGGCGGCAGATAGAGATTGCCGTTCAGGGCCACGCCATCGGCGCGCGTGTACTTGATGAGCTCGCGCTTCACCTCGTTGAACTGCGGGTGCGGGTGGGGGAAGGCGGTCACTGCGGTGAGGGCGCCGGAGGCGAGATCGCGGGTGAAGTAGTTGGGCGGATTCTCCACCGACTCGCGTCGGAGCAGCGCGCGGGTGGCGCTGGCGTCGAGGAAGCTCACGAAATTCTCGAACCACGGCGCCTGCGAGCGCCAGAGGCGGCGTGTCTGCTTCGATGCCAGGTCCATCTCGTCGAGGAACGGCTGGTCGCCCTCGGCGGACGCGCCGGCGCCGCTGAGGTAGATCTTGCCGCCGTCGGGGCTGAACTGGAGTGAGAGTCGGCCGAAGGCATTGCGCGCCAGGACCGGGGTGCCTGGATCAGAGTAACGGTCCTCGGACGAGCGATCAAAGAGGGCGACGCCGTTGGTGCCGGGCGTGGACGGATTGACGAGCCAGGTGCGGGTGCGGCGCGTGCGGGTCCAGGCCTCGGTCACGAGCGCGCGATTGGCGTCACCCCAAGCCACGCTGGTGACGCGCAGGGCGAACTGCTGGTGGCGGGCCGGCGTGCCGTCGAAGGGGGCGGCGAGGGTGAACCACGCATCGCGCCATTCGGCGGCCTTGCCGCCATCACCGCCGTCGATCGCCTCGACCCAGCTCAGGGTCGCGCCGGCGTCGGCGCGCCAGGCCAGGCCGCGCGGGCCGGTGCGGACGGAACCGCTGGCGATGGAAACGTTCTCGGCGAGGGGCAGATCGGCGACGGTCTTGATGAACTTGCCCGCGCGGTCGAAGACCTGCGTGCGCATCGCGAAGCGACCGACGGGTACGAGATAGGAGTAGGGCCGCAGGATCGTGGAAACGAGGACGAAGCGGCCGTCGGGCGAAGGGCTCACGCTGCCGATCACGCCGCGGGGACCGAAGGGCGTGACCTTGCCGTCGACGCCGACGAGCACGAGCTCGGCCATCGCGTGGTGATCGAAAAGCGCTTCATCGTGCGGGCTGCCGAGCAGATCCTGGTAGGTCGGCGCGGGAGCGGGCGGGCCGGAGTTTTCCTGGAGGATGGGGCCGGACGGCGTGCGTGGCTCGACGGGTGCGGCGCCGCGGTCGGAGGGAACGCGGGTGACGAGCAGGGTGGAGGCGTCCATCCAGGCAAAGCCATCGGTCAGCGTGGCGTTGACTGGGAGATCGGCGAGACGGCGGGCGCGGGCGTTGCCGGCCTCGGCGATCCAGAGCTCGATGCTGGCGTCGCGCTGGAGGGTGAAGGCGACGTGCTTGCTGTCGCTCGACCAAGCGGCGGTAAGGATGCGCGGCGCTTCGGGCAGGCCGGTGACGCGGGTGCTGGCGCCATTGGCGAGTGCGGTGAAAGACAGGCCGTTAAACGTGATGGCCCGGCTGGGACCATCGACCGCCGGGTTGATGCGCAGGCCGGCGATGCGGAGTTCGGGCTGGGCCAGCTCGGCGATGTCGGGGCGCTCGGCGCGGGCGAGAATCGCCATGCGCGTGCGGTCGGGGCTGATGCTGATCGTCGGGGTGGCGGGGGCGTCGACGATGGCGGCGAGGACGTCCGAGGGTTTCTGGTATCCGGACTGCGCAGGGGCGATGAGGGGAAGGGCTGCGGCCATGGTTGCGGACATCAGGCGGGTGAAGGAACGCATGGCCGGACGCTGGCGCGCGGGTGGGTTATTGGCAACGGCGGAGCGGATGAAACCGAGCGCTGGGCGACCGGTTCCTGGCGGGACCTTCGGAAGAGGGGATGGCCCGTAAATCGTTCTCGTTCTTCGTTCTCTTTCTCGTTCTCGATCCGGAAAAGTAAACGCAGCCAAGAGAACGAGAACGATGACGAGAATGAGAACGATTACGGGACGGACGGCAGGTGCGCCCAGAGGCAGAATTCCGGCAAATTGAGCAAGAACTGTGAGGGTGGAGGTCGCGGACGATGCGGGATTGCGCGTGTCATCGGACGTCGCGCCCCCCATGTTCCCGGACCCCGCTCATGTCCGCTTATGTCAAGGAAGCCCGTGCGACCGCTGCGCTCGCCCTGCCGATCATCGTTGGCCAGGTGAGCCAGATGCTGATTGGCATCACGGACAGCGTGATGATCGGGCGGGTGGGCACGGTGCCGCTGGCGGCCTCGGCGTTCGCGAGCACCCTGTTCGGCATGATTTTTGTGGTCGGCATTGGTTTGCTGGTGCCGGTGGCGGTGCTCGTGTCGCGCGCGCATGGCGCCCGGAGCGATGAGGAGGCGGGTGCCTGGTTGCGGCACGGTTTGGTGATGGGCGGCGGGGTTGGGATCCTCGGGGTGGTCGTGCTGCTCCTGATTGGAACGCAGCTGCACCGCTTCGGCCAATCGGCGGAGGTGCTGGCGGCGGTCAGTCCCTATTATGAGGTCGTTTCGTTTTCCGTCATCCCTGCGATGATCTTTCAGGTCCTGCGGCAGTTTGCGGAAGCGATGGGCCGGCCGTGGCTGCCGATGGTGATCATGTTGGCCGGAGTCGGCCTCAACGGCCTGCTCAACTGGGTGTTGATCTGGGGCCACTGGGGCGCGCCGGAACTTGGTCTGGCTGGAGCCGGCTGGGCGACGCTGATCGCCCGCGTGGCCGGTGCAGTGGTGCTTTATCTGTGGGTGCGGAACTTCCCCGGATTTGCGCCCGCCTGGCCCTACCGCGGCACGCAGCGGGGCTGGCTTGACGGACTTTCCCGCGAGCGTTTCACGACCATGCTTCACATCGGCGTACCGGCGGCGGGCATGCTGATGTTTGAGGCGGGAGCGTTTTCGGCCGCGGCGGTGATGGTGGGCTGGCTGGGAGCGGTGCCGCTTGCGGCGCACCAGATCGCGCTGACGTGTGCGGCGTTCACCTTCATGTTTCCGCTGGGTCTTTCGACGGCAGCCAGCATGCGGTTGAGCCGGGCCGTGGGAGAGAAAAACCGGGAGTCCCTGCGACCGATCGGCTACAGCGCGCTGGCCATGTCGACGGCAGTGATGGCCGTGTTTGCGCTGATCTTCGGATTGGGCGGCGGCTTGCTGGCTGCGGGCTTCGTGGAGGACACGGAGGTGATCGCCTTGGCCGGTCGGCTGTTGTTTGTGGCGGCGATCTTCCAGCTCTTTGACGGCGCCCAGGTGGTGGGCGCCGGGGCGTTGCGGGGACTGGCGGACGT
This sequence comes from Opitutaceae bacterium, assembly GCA_036401075.1. GTDB lineage: Bacteria > Verrucomicrobiota > Verrucomicrobiia > Opitutales > Opitutaceae > CAMAXB01. Next base: position 13,301 of record DASWVY010000005.1, on the reverse strand, counting down.
CAAGGTGCCAACCGTGATCACCTTCATCGCCTACTGGTTGGTGGCGCTCCCCGGCGGCTATTTCCTCGGCGTGCGCGGACCGTTTGGTGCGATCGGCGTGTGGGCTGCGTTGGCGGCGGGGCTGGCCTTTGCGGCGGTGTTTCTCGCGTGGCGCTTTGCGCGGCTGACGCGTGCAGATCGTCCGCTCGCCGCGGCAGGCGGTCTGGTGCTACACTGATCGGTGCGCGATGCGGCTACGGCGCGAGGCGCGTCTTCACCTCGGCGAGGCTGAGACCGGCGATCTGGATCAGTTTCTGCCGCGAGGTGTCGCCAATGGCGACCGTCACGGCGCGACGCGGGAGGTCGAGGGCTTCGGCCAGGAAGCGGCAGAGCTCGTCGTTGGCGCGGCCTTCAAGGGCGGGCGCGTGGACCTTGACCTTGAGCGCGTCACCCAGCCAGCCCACGACCTCGCTCCGCGGCGCGTTGGGCACGGCCTTGATCGCGAGTTTACAGGTGGGGACGGTCATGGAGTGCCGGAAAACCTAACCACAGATGAACACAGATCCGATCTCACTGAAGGCTCTGTATCTGTGTAGATCTGTGTCCATTCGTGGTTCAGAACGAATCGATCCGTTCCTAACTCAGTGCTTCGGCGAGGGCGGCGATGATGTCCTCGGGGGCTTCGCAGCCGATGGACAGGCGCAGGAGCTCGGGGTTGAGCCCGCTGGCCGCGAGCTCGGCGCGGCCGGATTCGCTTGTGACGAGATCGTAGTGCGCGAGGAAGATGAACGGGCAGATGATGGAGCTCTTCATGCCGAAGCTCGGCCCCTTCGGAATGCGCAGGCGGTCGTAGAAACGGTCGAGCGGCATGCGCAGCGTGAAGGTTACCATGGCGCCAACGTGGGCCGGGCTGCGGGCGATCTTCAGGTAGTTGGCGCGCGATGCCGGGTGCAGGGACCAAAACACCTCGCGGACGCGCGGGTGGTTTTCGAGGAAGGTGACGACCTTGGGCGTGGTGGCGTTGGTCTTTGCGATGACGGACTCGAAATCGCCGACCTGGGCGGCGAGCCGGGCGAGGTCGCGACGGTAGATCGATTCCGCGCGCAAGGTGCAGTGGGTGCGGAGGTGGGCGGCGTCAGGTCCGGCCGGGTTGACGACAATCACGCCCGCAATGACGTCGCCCTCGCTCGCGGCGTACTTCGTCAGGCTGTTCACCACGAGGTCGCAATGGGGCAGGACATTGACGTTGAACGGGGAGACGAGCGTTGGATCGAGGATGACCCGGGCGCCGTGCCGGCGGGCGAGGTCGGCCATGGCGGCGAGATCCGACGTCTGCACCAACGGATTGGTCGGTGCCTCGGTGACGATGCCGGCGATGCGATCACCGCGTTCGGCGAAGAGGCGGGTGAGGGCGTCGAGGTTCTGGACGTCGGGCAGGTAGACGTAGTCCTGCGGCGTGGGAGCGAATTTTTTGACGATCGCGATCGTGTCGAGGTACAGCCAGCCAACCTGGATCCAGATCGTGCGACCGCGCGTGGCCTGCAGGTCGGAGAGCGTGCGCCATGCGGCGTGGAACGCGCTCATGCCGGTGTTCGTGAGGATAAAGTCGGCGTCACCGGCCGTCGGGTAGGCCTTGCGGAGCACGGCGCGAACCGTGGCTAGGGCATCACCGGAGTTGAGCTCCTCGGCGGTCACGCTGGGGATGAGACCGAGCCGCGCCAGGTGATCCTCGGCTTCGCGTGAGGAAAGGAAGCCGCCAGTGTGCTGAAGGTAGGTTTTGGCGCGCGCGTAGAGTTCCGGATTCTCCGGGTGGGCGATGCCGTGCAGGCCGTCGTGGTCGATGCGGGTGGCGAGGGCGACGCCCAGATGCGCGGCCAGATCCTCCGCGGTGCGGCGAGAGGCGGTGAGCCAGACGGTATGGCCGGCGAGCCCAAGTTCGGCCGCGAAATGGGCGGCGAGCTGGCGGCAGAACGGGTGGATCACGAACCGCGGATAGCCCGACGTCAGATGACGGGTGATTTCCGGATCCTTTTCCTCGTAACCGATCACGGCGCGCATGGTGGGCAGGCTGCACGAGACACCGTGCACGCTGGACGGAATGCGCTGGCCGAGCGGAAGAGGAGGGAACGCAGACATGGGAGGGCGACGATGGCAGAGCCGGCCGGCGGCTGGCAAGTCGGCGGAGGCCTGCCTGTGGCTGTACCGGGTTGCCGGGTGAACCGCTGCGGAGCCCAATCCGAGCCGAAAAAATATCGCCAGCCGCGGGGCGCTCGCTGAGCGTCGCTGTTCATGAAACTGATCTCGTGGAACGTGAACGGCGTGCGCGCCGCGCTCAAAAAGGGCCTGTTGGAGTTCATGGAAGGCAGCGGCGCGGACGTGATCTGCCTTCAGGAGACCAAGGCCCACCCCGGCGATGTGCAGCACGTGGCCTGGGCCGCCGGCTACACGCCTCACTGGTACTCGGCGCTGAAGAAGGGCTACTCCGGCACCGTGATTTTCACCAAGGTGGCCCCCAAGACCGTGACCTGCGGCATCGGCATGCCGGGCCATGATGACGAGGGTCGGGTGATCACGGCTGAGTTTGCGGATTTTTATCTGGTGAACGTCTACCAGCCGAACTCCCAGCGTGGCCTGACGCGGCTTGATTACCGGACCAAGGAGTGGGATCCCGCCTTCCTGAAATACCTCCTGAAGCTGGAGAAGAAGGGCAAGCCGGTGATCTTTGGCGGCGATCTCAACGTGGCGCACACGGAGATCGACCTGACGAATCCCAAGACCAACCGCCGCAATGCGGGCTTCACCGACGAGGAACGCACCAATTTCTCGACCCTGCTCGACGCCGGCTTCGTGGACACGTTCCGCGAGTTTGAAAAGGGTCCCGGTCACTACACCTGGTGGAGCCAGATGATGAACTGCCGGGCCCGGAACATCGGGTGGCGCGTCGATTACTGGGTCGCGTCGACCAAACTGAAGCCCGCGCTCAAGCGCGCGTGGATCATGCCCGAGGTCATGGGGAGCGATCACTGCCCGGTCGGGGTGGAGCTGGCATGAGTGCGGGCGCGGCGATTTCAAAGTGGGTGCGGCACGGGCGGTCGGCGATCCACGGTCGCGGGCTTTATGCCCGCTGTGCGATTCCCAAGGACACGCGCGTCATCGAGTACGTCGGTGAGCGTATCACCAAGGCGGAGTCCGACCGGCGTGACGAGGCGCGCTGTGCGCGACGCGACCGTGGGGGCGACGGCTGCGTGTACATTTTCGAGCTGAACAAGCGGCATGACCTCGATGGTGATGTCAGCTGGAACCCGGCCCGACTGATCAATCACAGCTGCGAGCCGAACTGCGAGCCGCAGGGCGTTCGCGGCAAGATCTGGATCGTGGCGCTGCGGGACATCGCGGCGGGCGAGGAACTGCTCTACGATTACGGGTTCGACCATGAGAACTGGCGCGACCATCCCTGCCGGTGCGGTGCGGACGAGTGCTTCGGTTACATCGTGAAGAAGAGCCAGCGCTGGCTGGTCCGGCGTGCGATCGCGCGCGAGGCGACGAACGCGAAGCGGGCTTCGTGATCCGTGATTTCGGCGTGCGCCGGCCGACAGGATCGTTGATCTTTTCCTCATGAGCGAACTCAAGGATCTGATGGTCGCGGCCCCGAAGCTGACCCTCGCGGTGGCGGAGAGCCTTACGTGCGGACACCTGCAGGCGCGGATCGGCGCCGAGTCCGGGGCATCCGGGTTTTTCACGGGCGGCGTCACCGCCTACACGATCGACCAGAAAGTCGCGCTGCTGAACGTGGAGCGCGAGGCGGCCGCGGCGGTCGACTGCGTTTCCGATGAGATCGCGCGTCAGATGGCCCGTGGGGTCTGCAAGCTCTTTGGGTCGGACGTGGGTGCGGCCACGACGGGTTATGCCGAGGGGAATCCGGACAAGGGCGTGACCGCTCCGTTTGCCTGTTGGGCGCTCGCGCGTCGCGACGGTGCGGGTGGCTGGGTTTACCGGTCGGGCCGGATCACCTGTCCGGGAGTCGAGCGGACGCGAGTGCAGATGACGGTGGCGCAGATCGTCCACGCCGAGCTCCCGTCGTTTGTCCGTGAGGGGCGGGGCTGAGGCGGAGCAAGGTCGCGACCTTGTCGGGACCATAAAACAAAACAACCGGCCTGGTGGCCGGTTGTGATTGTGGGCCGGGTGGGAAACCCGGCGGGCGGGAGTACGGCTTAGCGCGCGATCTGCTGGACGTAGGCCATCAGCGGCTGCACCTCGGGGCTGGGCGTGATCCAGTTGCTGTAGAGGATCTCGGGCAGCGTGTAGGTCGTGTTGTAGAAGGAGCGGTTGGCGGTGTCGTCGCGGGAGAGGTAGCCTGCCTTGACGGTGGCGCCGGCGAAGAGACCCATGGCGCGGGTGTAGACGAGAACCGGAGCGGCGATGATGGGCTGGCGGTTGTTCTCGCGCTCGGCCACGCGCGGGCCGGCGATGGCCTTGGCATCGGCGCCGACATTGAAGCGCTGCTTGTAGAGCAGGCGCGGAGTGGCGTCGTCCATGATCACGTAAACCGTTTCCACCGTGGTGGCTCCCAGCTGGAGGCCGATGCTGGCTTCGCCGGCCTTGAGGAAGGCGGGCACGCTCCACTGGCCGTCGGCGCGCTTGACCATGACCACGCCGTAGCCGTCCTTCACGCCGAGGATGATGCCGGCCTTAACCTGATTGGTGATGACGAGGCCGCGGGCCTGGGCGAGGATATCGGCCGGGATGGCGGTCGCCGGGTTCATCTGCAGTTCCCGCAGGATCGCCTCGCACGACTCGATGCGCTTGACGTATTCGGCGCGCGCAAGGGCGGTGTCGGCGCCAAAGGCGGCCGCAGCAGTGAGCACGGTGAGGAGGAACAGACGGAGTTTCTTCATGACGACCTAAGGTTTTGCGGAGAACTATGCACGGGCAGTCCCCCTTGGAAAGCGCGGAGTGGGGTGGGTTCCCTCGGTTCAACATCCCGGCACCGGTCGGTTGGAGGGGGCTGCCTCCGATGCGAGTGTAGCCGGGGTCGCTGACCCCGGGGGTTGCCATCGGTTTCGAGCCTGCCGGACCGGGGTCAGCGACCCCGGCTACATGACATCCTTAGCCTAGTCCGCGGGCTTCGAGCTCGTCCTCGTCCCAGCCGAAGTAGTGCCCGAGTTCGTGCAAATAGGTAATCCTAACCTCCTCGCGGAAGGTTTCAGGGTCCGCCTCGGCGTAGTCCCAGAGGTTGTCCAGAAAGAGGAGAATATGCGGGGGCACCGACCCATCGCCGCCTTCGGCCTCGAGGGGATGTCCGACAAACATGCCGAGAATGTCCGGTTCGAACTCATCGCCCAGGATCTCCGGGGACGGGAGATCGTGACAGACCACCGGGAGCCGGCCCGCGGGTGCGCGCAGGTCGGCGGGCAGCCGACGGCGGGTGGCCTCGACGGTCTGTTCTGCAAGAGTGATGCGCTGCGCAGGTGTCATGGAAAATGCGGTCCGGCGGTCATGTAACCGAAGCAGGGGTGCTGCGTCTAGTTTGATACAACAACGCGATCCCATCGCACCGTCCGCTCAATAACCCTGAAACTGAAAATCATCATGAAGACCCTCACGAAGTTGACCCTGTCCCTGCTCGCCCTCGCGGCCCTCGCCGCTGTTCCCGTCGTCCGTGCCCAGAATGCGGATACGCCCAAGTCCGAACGCCGCGGCCCGGGTGGTCCCGGCGGTCCCGGCGCCGGCATGGGTGAGGAGCGCATCAAGGCCATCGCCGAGCGCCTCGGCCTGACCGCTGACCAGAAGACCAAGCTGCAGGCCGTGGCCAAGACGCAGCGCGAGGCGATGGCCAAGCTGCGCGACGACGAGTCGCTGACGCGCGAGGCCCGTCGCGAGAAGATGCAGGCCATGCGCACCGCGCAGCAGGCCGAGATCCGCGCCATCCTCACGCCGGAGCAGGCCGAGAAGTGGGAAGCGGCGATGGCCGAAGGCGGCCGTCGCGGTGGTCCCGGCGGCCGGGAAGGCCGGGGCAAGGATGGCGATGACGCCCGCTGAGCAACCCGTTCACTTCCGTTAACCTAAAAATCAGGATTCGCTGTAACCCGCCGCTTTCTCCTTCGGGAGGGGCGGCGGTTTTCGTTTCGACTTGGACACTTGTGCCGGGCGTGCGCACGCTGCGCCGACATGGATCGATCACGCATCGTCATTGCCGGTGGCGGCGCCGCCGGTTTCTTTGCCGCCATCACCTGCGCGGAGGCCAACCCGGCGGCCGAGGTGACGCTGTTCGAGGCGACCGCGCATCCGCTCGCCAAGGTACGGATCTCGGGTGGCGGGCGCTGCAACGTGACGCATGCCTGCTTCGAACCGCGCGAGCTGGTGAAGCGCTACCCGCGCGGCGGACGTGAGTTGCTCGGGGCGTTTCATCGCTTTGGCCCGCGCGACACGGTGGCCTGGTTTGCGGCGCGCGGCGTGGAGCTGAAGACCGAGGATGACGGCCGGATGTTTCCGACGACCGACGACTCGGCGACGATCGCTGACTGCCTGCTGCGGGCGGCGGCGGAGGCGAAGGTGAAGGTTGTCACGCCTTGCGGCATCCGCACGGCGGAGTTGATCCACGGTGACGGCTCGGCGCGCTTCAATGTGACGCTGACCACCGGAGCGGTTCTGGCGGCGGATCGTCTGCTGCTGGCGACGGGTGGCAATCGCGGCTCGGCGGGACTGACCATTGCGCAGGCCTTGGACCACACGATTGAGCCGCCGGTGCCCTCGCTCTTCACGTTTCACATCGACGATGCGCGCCTGCGCGGGCTCGAGGGCCTCTCGGTGCTCAACGTGACGACGGCGGTTTCCGGGACGAAGTTGCGCGAGCAAGGGCCGATTCTGGTGACGCATTGGGGACTGAGCGGCCCGGCCGTGCTCAAGTTGTCGGCCTGGGGCGCGCGTGAGCTGGCGGCGATCAACTATCAATTCACGCTGACCGTGAACTGGGTCGCACCGCGCACGCCGGCGGACGTCCTCGCGGCGCTGACTACGGCGCGGGCGGACAATCCCAAGAAGCAGGTCGCGACCTGGAATCCCTTCGCGCTGCCGGCCCGCCTGTGGGAGCGGCTCGTGGTCGCGGCGGGCCTGACGCCGGAGACGGTGTGGACGACGGTGGCCAATGCGAAACTGCAGGCCCTGACGACGCAACTGGTGGCGAGTGAGTTCAAGGTCGAGGGTAAGAGCCTGAACAAGGAGGAGTTTGTGACCTGCGGCGGCATCCGGCTGCGTGAGGTCGATTTCAAGACGATGGAGAGCCGCGTGCGTCCCGGACTGCATTTCGCGGGTGAGGTGCTCGATATCGACGGCATCACCGGCGGATTCAATTTTCAGGCGGCGTGGACCACGGGCTGGCTGGCTGGCCGGGCGATGGCCGGGGTCGCGGAAGATCCGGTGTAGCCGGGGGCGCTGACCCCGGGGATTGATCCTTGCGCTGAACGAATTTTGGACCGGCCTCAGCCCTCCAGAGGCGGGCAAGCGCGGTCAGCTACACCGAGCCTGAGCATTGCGGCTTGCTTGGCGGGCGGCGGTGCGCTGGCTTCCGAAGCATCCGACCATGCCGTCCTACTGGGAACTGATGCTGCTGATCCTGCCGGTCTTCGCGTTGATCGCGATCGGGGCGGGCTTGCGGCGGGCGAAGTGGCTGAACCAGGAGGCGGACGAGAGCCTGCTGAAGATGGTCGTCAACTTTCTCTACCCCTGCCTGATCTTCGACAGCGTGGCGGGGAATGCGGCGCTGCGCGATCCCGCCAACCTCGTGCTCGCGCCCCTCGTCGGATTTGTGACCATGGCTGGCGGTATTGGCGCGGCCTACTATGCGGGGCGGGGCATCGGCCTCACGACGGGCAAAGGTCTGCGCACCTTCGCGTTTGCGGTTGGGATCTACAACTATGGCTACATCCCGATTCCGCTGATGGCGGGCCTCTTCGGCGATGACAGCATCGGTGTGCTGCTGGTTCACAATGTCGGCTGCGAGGCGGCCATCTGGACCGTGGGCATTCTTGTCCTGGCGGGCGTCCCGTTGAAGCAGGGCTGGCGCAAGCTGATCAATCCGCCGGTTTTTGCGCTGATCGCCGCTGTGACCTTGAATCTCCTCGGGTGGGGCGAGCGTTTGCCTGGCGTGGTGCACGAAGTGATCCGCCTGAGCGCGGCGTGTGCGATCCCGCTCGGCTTGATGCTCATCGGCGCGACGCTGGTCGAGTACCTGGGTCGTCCGCGCGAGCTTTACGACACGCGGGTGACGCTGTCGTCGACACTGCTGCGGCTGGGGATCCTGCCGATCGCCTTCCTGTTGTTGGCAAAGTTCCTGCCCTGTCCGGTCGAACTCAAGCGCGTGATCGTGATCGAGGCGGCGATGCCGGCAGGGATTCTGCCGATTGTCATTGCGCGGCACTATGGCGGCCAGCCGCTCACGGCGGTGCAGGTCGTGGTCGGCACGACCGTGGTGGGCTTGGTGGCGATTCCGCTCTGGCTGCGGGTGGGGTTGGCGTGGGTGGGGGTATGATCCCTCCCTCCGTATCGTTCTCGTTCTCCCGCTTGGACCGGCCAAATAATCCGATCCGGGAGAACAAGAACGATAAAGAGAACGAAGAATGATTTGGATGGGATATCCGCTGAGTTCTCGCCAATCCGGCGTGGTTTGCTACGACCGTTCGCATGGCGGAATCCTCCAGTTCATCAGGCGGCGGTGGCGGGTTGGGCAAGCGGCGCGTGGCCGGCTTGGTTCTTCTCATCGTGGCGGGCTGGGCGCTGCTGGATCGCTACACGAACTTCAACACGCAGCTCGCGGTGCCCGCGCTTCTGGGCGTGATTTTCACGGGCTGGTCGATTGTGGCGAAGGAATGGGGGCTGCTCGTGCCGGGTGGAATTTTGACCGGGGTCGGCACCGGGATTCTCCTGACCCGTTCGACGGACCTCAGCCGGGCCGGTGAGTCCGGGGCTTTCCTGCTGAGCTTCGCCGGCGGCTGGCTGCTGATCACGCTGCTTTCGGCAGCGGTCTTCAAGCGTCGGGTGCTGTGGCCGTTGATTCCGGGTTTCGTGATGGCCACGATGGGCACGGCCGAACTGGCCGGCTCGGAATTCAGACAGTTCCTGCGTCTGGCGCAGGACTTCTGGCCGTGGGCGCTGCTGGCGCTGGCGGCGTGGCTGCTGGCCTTTGGTGGCCGCAAGTAGGACCGCAGGACGGACGTCACGTTGAGGGGATAACTTCCTTCCGTAGGTCAGCCGCTTGACGGCACGCGGCGGTCCTGCGATGTCCGCTGATCATGGAATTTCTCGCTGATCCGCAAATCTGGGTCTCTCTGCTCACGTTGACCGCGCTCGAGATCGTGCTCGGCATCGACAACGTCATCTTCATCTCGATCCTGGCCGGCAAGCTGCCCAAGGATCAACAGCCCAAGGCTCGCCAGCTCGGCCTGATGCTCGCACTGGTCACGCGCATCCTGCTCCTCATGAGCATCTCTTGGCTGATGAGTCTGACGCGTCCACTCTTCACGCTGCCGATCCTCGATCAGGGACTTTCCGGTCGCGATCTCATCCTGCTCATCGGCGGCCTGTTTCTGATTGGCAAGAGCGTGGTCGAAATCCACGAGAAGCTCGAGGGGGAGGATGGTCATGCGACTCCGACCAAGGCGGCTGCCTCCTTCACTGGTGTGATCATCCAGATCCTGCTCCTCGACATCGTGTTCTCCCTTGATTCGGTGATCACCGCGGTTGGCATGGCGAACAACATCTGGGTCATGGTCACGGCTGTGATCATCGCGCTGGGCGTGATGCTGGCCTTTGCCGGTGCGATCAGTGACTTCGTCAACCGTCACCCGACGCTGAAGATGCTCGCGTTGAGCTTCCTCATCCTGATTGGCGTGACGCTTGTGGGCGAAAGCCTCGGCCAGCACATCCCGAAGGGCTACATCTACTTCTCGATGGCCTTCGCCTTCCTCGTGGAGATGTTGAACCTCCGCCTGCGCACCAAGAGTCAGTCCGCGCACCCGGTCGAGCTCCGCTCGCCGATCAAGTAGGCGGTCAGTTAGGCCGCGTTCAGCTAACCACGAATGGATGCGAATTCATACGAATCCGATTCATTCGAACCCACGGAGTTTAACCACAGATGAACACAGATGGTCACAGATCCGATCCCAATCAGGTGGGATTTACCTGTGTGAATCTGTGGTTATCTGTGGTTAAATTCAGGCAGGGGTGCCCGTGCGGGCGGCGACGGCCCAGCGGTAGAGGTCGACGTAGCGTTCGGCGCTGCGCCGCCAGCTGAAGTCCTGCTGCATGCCGCGCAAGCGCATGGCCTTGAATTCCGCCGGGCGGTCATAGTACGTCGCGCAGGCCCAGCCGAGCGTGTCATAGAGGGCCTGGGCGGTGGCGTCGCCGAAGACAAAGCCGGTCCCGGCATCGCCGCCTTCGACGAACGGGCTGACCGTGTCGATCAATCCGCCGGTCGCGCGCACGAGTGGCGGCGTGCCGTAGCGCATGGCATACATCTGCGTGAGTCCGCAGGGTTCGGCCCGGCTCGGCATGACAAAGACATCGCTGCCGGCCTGGATCAGGCGCGCAAGGCCTCCATCGAAACCGATGTGCACGCCGACGCGTCCGGGATAGTTGTGGGCGGCGGAGCGAAACGAATGCTCGAGGCCTGGGTCGCCGGAACCGAGCAGCACAAACTGCACGTGCATGCGATCGAGGACGGAGGGCATGGCCTGGGCGAGCAGGTCGAGGCCCTTCTGGGCAACGAGGCGCGAGACGACGCCGAACACGACGACGTGTGGATCGACGTTGAGGCCGAGGCGTTGCTGCAGCGCGGCCTTGCATGCCGCCTTGCCGGAAAGATCGGACGGGGAGTAGCACGCGGGCAGCTGGCGATCGGTGGCCGGGTCCCAGGACACGGTGTCGATCCCGTTCAGGATACCGACGAGGTCGGCGCCACGAAAGCGCAGCACCTCATCCAATCCGCAGCCGCCCTCGGGGTGCCGGATCTCCTCGGCGTAGGTTGGGCTCACCGTGCTGAGCTTGGTGGCGTGGTAGAGGCCGGCCTTGACCATGTTGACGGCACCGACCGACTCGATGCTGTCGGACCGGAATTCGCTCCACGGGATGCGGGCAAAGGCGACTGCGCGCGGATCGGCGTAGCCCTGGTGCTCGAGGTTGTGGATGGTGAAGACGGTCGCGATGCGGCCGAGCGGGGTGTTGCGCAGCGTGCTGTTCAGCATGACCGGGACAAAGCCGGTGGTCCAATCGTGGCAGTGCGCGACGTCGGGAATCCAGTTGAGCTGCTCGCAGAGCGTGAGGGCGCCGCGGCAGAGGAAGATGAAGCGGAGGTCGTTGTCGGCGTGCGCACCCCACGGACCGCTGTACACTTCCTTGCGGGCGAAGAAGTCGTCGCGTTCGAGGAAATACACCGGGACGCGCGCGCCGGGCAGCATGGTTTGCCAGGTGCGCCCCCAGTGGGTTTCGGTGCCGACCTCGACGCCGAGCGGCTCGACCCGGGGTTGCCATTCGCCTTCGACGCGGAGGCAGCCGTAGGCCGGGCAAACGATGCGCACATCGTGGCCGAGCGCGGCGAGTTCGCGTGGAAGCGCGCCCACCATGTCGGCCAGGCCGCCGACTTTCACAAACGGTTCAACCTCCGGGGCGACGAAAAGGATCTTCAGCGGGCGCACGTAAGGGTGCTAGTCGCAGCGCGCTAGGGTGCCGAGCGAAAAAGGACGGGCGACCTCAACCGTTTTAAGGAGGAACGGAGGAAACGGAGAGATGGCCGCAAGTAGGCGCAGAAGGCGCAAAAAGAGACGATCGTCGTCTCCGTTCTCGCGGCTGCCTCCTGTGAAACTGCTAGGTTTGGCTATAACCGTTCGAGCAGCCCTGGTAGATCACGGATTGAGGTCAGTGGGAAAAAGCGCGGATGATCCGGCGGGCCGTCAACGCGCTCGTGCTCCCAGGTGAGGTGATAGGGGACGTGGGCGCCGGCGCCGCCGAGGGCGAGGACCGGGAGGATGTCGCTCTTGATCGAGTTGCCGACCATGAGGAATTCGCCGGGCGCGATGCCGTGGCGGCGCAGCACGCGGCCATAGGTCTCCGGATTTTTTTCCGAGAGGATTTCCACGGCCGAGAAATGAGCGGCCAGACCCGAGCGCGCGATCTTGCGTTCCTGGTCGCGCAGGTCGCCCTTGGTGATGACGACGATCCGATGCGAGCCGGAGAGCGCTGCGACGGTCTCGGCCACGCCTTCGAGGATGTTCACTGGATGGGCGAGCATCCCCTGCGCGAGCCGGATGATGGCGAGGATTTCCTCTGCGCTGATCTGACGTCCGCTCAGTTCGACGGCGGTCTCAATCGCAGAAAGCGTGAAGCTCTTGATGCCATAGCCGTAGAGCTCGAGATTGCGCATCTCCGTGGCGAACAGTCGTCGGTCCACCTCTGCCGCATTGTCGTGATAGCGAGTGAGGAGGGTGCGGAGTTTTGCATTCGTCTCCTCGAAGATCGTCTCGTTGTGCCAGAGCGTGTCGTCGGCATCGAGGCCGATCGTGGTGATCATGCCGCCAGCATGACCGCCGGTCGGACCCGGCGAAAGGGAAAATCCTGCGAACAGGGCATCAGCCGCGCCCAACGAGGAGGCGCGACTGTGCCCGAATCAGATCGTAGGGGCGCGCCTCGTGCGCGCCTTCCGAACCGGGCGCGGACGAGCCGCGCCCCTACGCGAGTCCGCTTATTCCGGCGCGCCGACGCCGTGCGGATGGTGGCGCTTCTCGCGGTGCTCGCTGTGACGGCGGCGCAGGGCGCCATCGAGCTTGTCCATGAGGGCGTCAATCGACTTGTAGGCATCCTCGCTGGCGACGGACGCGAGGATGTCGGGGCCGCCGATTTCAATGTGCCCCTTGGCGACGAAAGCGTTGTTGTGGTCGCGGGTACGATCATGCTCGAGATCGATGCGGATGCGAACGATGCGCGGTTCATGACGCAGCAAACGGGCGACCTTGTCGCGGACCGTCGACTTTAAGGCATCCGTGAGATCCAGATGAATGCCGCTAACGATAAGCTTCGAGTCGATCAGTTCCGGGGTAATGATGGGTGTCATACGTGGAGTAAGACTCTCATCGGCGCAAAACGTTGCTTACAAAAGCCCTGATCATTCCCAATGAAGCAAAGGTGGGGGCACGGATCAGCGCTTCTTTTTCAACGCAGCGGCGAACCAATCGTCATTGAGTGACTGCGGTGGGCGCGCCGGGGCGGCCGCCGGACGGGGTCCGGCTCCGGGGCCGGGGCCCGTGCGCGGACCGGGACGGGCACCCCCACCGGCG
>DASWVY010000004.1:0-171648 GCA_036401075.1 Opitutaceae bacterium | reverse complement strand
GCGCAGAGCCGCAGAGAAAACCGTTCGGGATCGAATCCTCTGCTGGAACTCTGCGGCTCTGCGCCTCTGCGCGACTTCCGTGCCATGCCCTTGGCTGTGATGAAATTCGGGCCGAACGAGCGCAGAAACGCCTCCGGAAGCCAGCGCTCCGATCTGCTTTTGCGGTTGCGAAGCCGGAAGAACCTTTTTGCTTCCTTTCGTGGACTCCGATCAGCCCAGTGCCGTCTCTCGTGAGGCTCTGCTCAGCCTGCTCGATGACCCCAGCCCCGCCGTTCGGCAGGCCCTGCTGGCCCACTTCGCGGCGACCGGAGGCGAAGCGGAGAAACTCCTCCGTGAGGTGGCCTCCGGCCATCATCGCGCCCTCGCCTGGCACGCTCGCCGTTTTCTCGACGAGCTGAAATTCTCCGATCCTGCGGCGGAATTCCGGACCTTCATCCGCTCGCTCAACTACGAGCTCGAGACTGGCAGCCTGCTCCTCGCCCGCACCGTCAACCCGGGCCTCGACTCAGGCCGGTGCTGCGAGCAACTCAATGCCATCGCCGCCCGCTGCCGCGAACTGATCGTCGAGCCCTCCAGCGCCCGGGAAAAGTGCCGCGTGCTCAATCGTGTGCTGTTTCACGACTACGGCTTCCACGGCAACGTCGAGCAGTACACCGACCCGCTCAACAGCTTCCTCGATGAGGTCCTGACGCGTCGCAAGGGCATCCCGGTCTCGCTCAGCATCGTCTACCTGCTCGTGGCCCAGCGCGTCGGACTCGAACTCGAGCCGGTCGGCCTCCCCGGCCACTTCATGGTCGGCTGCTTCCTCGATACGGAACCCTTTTTCATCGACGCCTTCGACGGCGGGATCTTCCGCTCGGCCGACGAGATCATGCATCTCCTCCGCGCCCACGAGATCAATCCCTCGCCCATGGACCTCGCACCGACGCCCATCCGCGAGGTGCTCTGCCGCAGCTGCCGCAATCTCGTTCAGCACTACACCGCCGCCGGCGAGACCGAGCGGGCCCGGCTCTTCGCCGGCTTCGTGGGCGAGTTCGAGTCAACCTACGAGCGCAACACGACCTGACGGGGATTTTCGATTTCTGAATTTCGATTTTCGATTTTGCGAATCGGCCGCTTCGCTGTCTGAATCGAAAATCTGAATTCGAAAATCGAAAATCCCGCGGCTGTGCTCACGCTCGCCGACTTGGAATCCTGGTCGTTCCCTGGCACCGCCCTCGCCGTGCTGGGCCACCCGATCAAGCACTCGATCAGCCCGGCGATGCACAACGCCGCGCTCGCGGTCATGGCGGGCGGGGATGCCCGCTTCGCCTCCTGGCGCTATTTTCGCTTCGATGTGCCGCCGGAGGATCTACCCGTTGCCCTGGAGCACCTGCACGCGCGGGGGTTCCACGGTCTCAATCTGACCGTACCTCACAAGGTCATCGCCTTCGATCGCATCGCGGAAATCGATCCCGCCGCCCGGCCGGTCGGCGCGGTCAACACCCTGCGCCGCACCGCCAACGGCTGGAAGGGCTTCAACACCGATGGCTACGGCCTCGCGAACGCCCTGCGCGCCGAGCTCGGGCGCGGACTCGAGGGCGCGCACGTCGTTCTCCTCGGCGCCGGTGGCGCCGCCCGGGGCGCCGCCGTGGAATGCCTCCAGCGCGGCTGCGCCTCGCTGTGGATCGCCAACCGCACCCGCGCCAATCTCGACACCCTGCTCGCGTCGCTCGCGCCCGTCGCGGGCGCGATTCCGGTTCGCGGCTTCGATCCGGCGCACCCGCCGTCCGACCTCCCGCCGGGATGCCTCGTCGTCAACGCCACCAGCGCCGGACTCAAGCCAACCGACCCCACGCCGATCGACCTCGCCGCGTTGCCGCGCCCAGCCGGCGTCTACGACATGATCTACAACCCGCCGGCCACGCCGTTGCTCGTGCAGGCGCGCGCCCTCGGCCTGCCCGTGGCGAACGGCCTGTCGATGCTCGTCCACCAAGGCGCCCGCGCGCTCGAGTTGTGGACCGACCGCGCCGTCCCGGTGGACGTGATGGACGCCGCCGCGCGCTCGGCAATGGGTTGATTGCCGAACGTCTGGTCCGTTGCAGCCGGGCTCGCTGAGCCCGGTCCGAAAGGCGGAGCGGCCCGCCCCCTCCCAAGACGCTGGATCGAATCGTCTGCCGCTGACGCCAACCCCACGCGTTGAGGGCAACGCGTTTCACCCCATCGCCCGCCTTAGCGTTTCAGCAGCGCCGCCGGAATCTCCGGAATCTGCGCCGCCACCACTTCGCCCGTGCGCCGGACGATGCCGTAGATCACGCGCTCCTGCGGCTGCACGCTGCGATCCCACGCCCACGACTGGCCCTCGAACGGCACGTCGATCATGGTCACGTACTCCAGCGCCACGCCCATCTTCGGCAGGCGCAGCACGTACAGCTCCGCCTCATCGTGACCCGTAATGTAAAGCAAACCGTCCGGACCCCAGCTGCCGCCGGACGAACTGCTCTGGCCCCAGCTGGCAATCACCTGCGACGGAAACATCCATGACTCGAGCAGCTGCCAGTTTTCATCGAACTTGCCGAAGAGCGTGGAGCGATTGTCCGTGCCGGCCGGCGTGCCCTGGTCGTTGTAGTGCGCGAAGCACGCCCACCAGAACCCGTCCTTCTTCTCCGCCCAGGTCAGCGAGCCATGCCGCAGGCCGAGGCTGACCGATTTCACCGGCTGCACCGTCACCGGATCAAAGTACTCGAGCGAACTCGCCATCGGGATCTGCGGGAAGTTCGAGTGCGCAATCACGAGCAACCCGTCCTGGATCAGGCCACCGTTGAGGTGGACCGTCTGGCCACCGCGCAGTCCCACCCACTCGGCCACGCGTTCACCCGTGCGCTTGTCGTACTTGCCGACCACGTAGTTGCCGATGCCGTAGAAGTGCTGCGCATCCACCGCGACGCCCTGATTGGCGCCGCGCGGACGGAAGCGGCGCAGTTCCTTCGCAACCAGCCCGTGCTTGGTCAGCTCGGCCGCCGGTGCGGCAGGTTGCGCCGCGAGCCAGGCGCGGTCCGCGGCGAGCGCCGGGTTGGGCGTTGCGGGTGCGGTGGCGGCTTGGGCAGACGCCAGCAGCGTCAGACCGAGCCCGAGGCAAAGGAACGGGGTGCGCATGACGAAAGACATATTAGAAGGATCGCGTGAAATCGAGCGTCCAGGTCCGGCCGGCCAGGAGCGTCTGGCTCACGCCCGGATCGTAGCCGAAACCGCCCGAGGCCAGCGGCGGCTCGTCGTCGAGCAGGTTGGTGATGCCGAGGCGCACGCGGCTGTTGCGCAGCCAGGGCGACGCCTGCGGGCCGAAGCCGTAGCCGAGCGACAGGTTGAAGGTCAGGGTCGATTCGATCACGTAGCGATAGATGACATTGCCGCCCGTGTTGAAGGGCGCGATGTAGTCGGGCCGGCCCAGCGACTCGTACTGCGCGGCGGTGATCGTCGCGCTGTCGTGCGTCTCGCCCACGAAGTACATGCCGAGCGAGCCGTTCCACGCGCCGTTGCGCCAGGCCAGGCTCGAGGTGTTGCGGAAGCGCGCAGCGCCACCGGAGTAGAGATTGTTGGTCGTGACCGGCGCGACGTTCGGCGGGGACAGCGTGGACTCGGACTTGGACAGGTAGGACCAGTCGGAGGAGACGATGAAGTTGCCGGCCGGCGTACGCGGGAAGACGTAGCGGAAGCCAAAGTCGATGCCCTCGGTTTCGCTGCTCGAGAGGTTGACGAACGGCTGGTTGACCGAGAAGACCTTGCCGGCCGTGGCCTGACGGTTGCCCGGATTCGCCGCGTTGTAGTTCGCGAAGACGGTTGCGTCCTCCGGCGTGAGCGCAAAGCGCACCACGTCGGGGTCGCCCTTGTAGGCCGCGGTGCCGCTGCCGATATCGATCGATCCGATCGGTACGCCGGACGCGAGCTGCTGCGCGGTGTAGGCCCGGATGAGGGCGTCGTCGCTCGCACGGATCTGTGCGGTGCTGCGCTGGCCGAGCAGGTTCGTCCGCGAGATGCGCCAGAAGTCGCCGGTCAGGCTGAGGCCCTTGAGACCGGGCACGTCGATCACCACGCCGAAGGTCTCGCCCTCGGACTCCTGCGCCTTGAGGTTCGGGTTGCCACCGAAATAGGTCCGCTGCACGTACGGGCCCTCGTTGGTCACGGGCTGGCGGTAGGTATCCACGTCGCCGGCGCCGGCGGAGATCGACCAGCGCGGGCTGGTGAAGAGCGCGGCGAGGCTGGGCGCCATGAAGCCCTCGTTGTAGGAGCCGCGGAGCATGAGCCAGGAGACCGGACGCCAGTTGACGCCGACCTTGGGCTTGGTCGTGTCGCCGAAGTCGCTGTAGTCCTCATAGCGCGCGGAACCGGTCACCTCGAGGGTGTTGATCAACGGCAGAGGACGCTCGGATGAAACGAGCGGCACCACGATCTCGGCATAGAGACTGGCCACCTGGCGGTCGCCGATCACGTCGGGCCGCGGCGGGTGGAGGAGGAAGTCGTTGTTGGTCGGGTCGAGTCCGGAACTCGCAGGATTTTCTCCGCTGAACGGAGGCCGCAGATCCTCGAGATCTTCCTCGCGATACTCGGTGCCGATGGCCGCCATGATGTCTCCACCCCACCACGACAGCAGCCGGCCGGTCGTGCGGAGGTTGGCGCTCGCGATCGTCGCGGTCGCGGTGCGGGCGTAATTCTCGGAGAACGAGTCGACCACGGCAGCCGGATTCGTGTAAGGCTTGTCGACCACGACAGCGTTGCCCTCGACCTTGAAGGTGTAGCCCCACGGATTGTAGGCCGAGGCGTCGGTCCGGTTGAAGGCATTCTGGAGCAGGCTCTCGCGGACGTCCGGGTAGGCGCCGTCCTCGCCATTGACCTCATTGTAGAAGAGCGAGGTTTCCCACGTCCACGTGTTGCCGAGATCGCCTTTCAGCCCGGCGGAGAGGCGGATCACGTCCGCCTGCGTGTTGATCGTCTCGGCCGCCAGATCAGGCAACGTAAGGGAGACGAGACTGACCGTGGTCGGCGTGCCGACGAGGCGCGGCGCCCCATCGGCGCGGGCGGCCCCCGTCGGATGATAGAAGGCGGAGCCGTAGGGATTGTAGGGGCTGTCGACGGGCAAAACCTTGAGCTGGTCCGAGGTCGGCGCGTTGAGCGCGAGCGGCTGCCGGCGCATCGTGGACTCGGAGTAGTAGTAACCGAAATCGGCAAACGCGGTGATGCGCTCGTTCAGATCGAATTCACCCGAGAGGTAGGTGTTGCCGCGGCGCACGCGGGGCGAGGCCATGCCGAACTGGTTGAGATCGAGGTAGAATTCCGGATTGGACGTGCGCGTGGGCGCCGTGCTGGTCAGCGTCGGCACGCCGTTGATCAGGCGCAGGTAGTTGGAGGCCGTGCCGGAACCGATGCGGTAGGTCGGGTAGTAACCGCGTGCCGAGCGGGCGTCGAACGCGCTGCCGGCGACATTGAACGGCGGCGGTGCGCGATCGGTGACATTGGAGCTGTCGCTGAAGTCACGCTCCGTCAGGAAAATCGCGTCGCGATAAAGGGCCTCGATCGTGCCAAAGATCCGCCCGCGGCCGCCGGCGAATGAGGAACCGAAGGTGAAGGCGCCGCTGATGCTCTCACCGCCGCCGTGCTCGGGCAGGCCGATCTTCACGGTCGCCTCGGCGCCGTTGAACTCGCGCTTGAGCACGTAATTAATCACGCCGGCCACGGCGTCGGAGCCGTAGATCGCGGATGCGCCGTCGCGGAGGACCTCGATGCGCTCAATGCCCTGCGTCGGCAGCTGATTGACGTTCACCGCCTGCGACAGACCAGCCGTCATCGGATTCACCGCCATGCGCCGGCCGTTGACGAGGATGAGCGTCGCCGTCGAGCCGAGGTTACGCATGTTGATGTTGGCGTTGTCGCCGCGGGCCCCGGATGAACCGAGCCGCGTTTCGTTCTCCGGCAGATTGACCACCGAGGTGAGCGACGTGAGCAGGTCGACCGGGAGAACCGCATTGCGCGTTTCCATCGCGGTCTGGTCGATCACGGTGATCGGCGCGACTTTCTCCATGTCGAGGCGCTGGATGTTCGAGCCTGTGACCACGAAGCTCTGGAGCGAAACGACATCGTCGCCCGATGCGCCGGTCGCGATAGGAACGACGGCGGGCGCCGCGGTCTGGGCGGCCGCAGTGACGGCGGCGAGAAGAAGAAGCGTGAGCGCCCGGGGGGCACGGGCACAGCTACGGGAAGTGTGGAGTTGGTTCATCGTTAAGCGGGAAACGACGGACGCTAGCGGCGCCGCATGACAAACTGGCGGCAGTTGCGTGACGGTTGGGTGAATGCCCCGGCTCGGTGTCGCTGGCCCGCGAGGCTAACCACCGCCAGCTCACGCGTTTGACTTTGGCCGGGTGCGCGGCCGGAATCAGGCAACTCCTCCATGCCGTCCGCCTACGCCGATTTTGCTGCTGCGCTTCCGTGGTTCTTTCCGGCGGCCGCAGCGTTGTTCGGTGCGATTGTCGGGAGCTTTCTCAATGTGGTGATCTACCGCGTACCCGCCGGTCAATCGATCATCCGGCCCGGTTCGCACTGCGGCTGCGGCCAGCCGATCGCATGGTACGATAATCTTCCGGTGCTGAGCTGGTTCATCCTGCGCGGCAAGGCGCGCTGCTGCGGACGACCCTACTCGTTTCGTTACGCCTTCGTCGAACTCCTGACGGCTGCGCTCTTCCTCGCGTCCTGGCTGCACTTTGCTCCGGCGAAGGCCGTGGTCGGGATGGCATTCCTCAGCGTGCTCGTCTGCGCGACCTTCATCGACCTGGATCACATGATCATCCCTGACGCCTTCACGATCGGCGGCGGGTTGGCCGGGGTCGCGATTTCCTTTCTGGTCCCCTCGCTCCACGGGTTCTCCGGAGATATTTTCCTGCTGGATAGTTTCCGGGGCGGACTGGCTTCGATTCAGGGTCTGCTCATCGGATCCGGCCTCGTGCTCTGGATCGCACTGATCGCCGAGGCTGCACTCAAAAAGGAAGCCATGGGCTTCGGCGACGTGAAGTTCGTCGGCGCGATCGGCGCATTTTGCGGCTGGCAGGGCGCGGTCTTCTCCATTTTCGGCGGCGCGATTGTGGGCACGATGTGGTTCATTCTCGCGCTGCTCTGGCAGAAAGTTTCCGGCCGGCGCTCACCCGTCACGCCGCGCACCGAAACGCCCGAAGGCGAACCGGCCGATCTCGGTTTCGGTGTGCACGTTCCGTTCGGCCCGATGCTGGCCGTCGCCGGCGCTCTCTACTTCCTCTGGGCCCACCGCTGGGTGGCCGCGTACTTCGACGGCATCGCGGTGATGTTCTGACCGCTGTAGCCGGGCTCGCTGAGCCCGGTCCGAGGTGGAACGTGTTGTCCCACTACGCTGGTTCAGAGCGGCCTGCCTCACGCGTTGAGGCAAAACGCCCGACCCAAGCCAACCCGGGTCAACGACCCTGGCTACAATTCACACGATGCGCGCCGCGCCGTCACCCGCGCGAAGGAGCAGGATATCCGGCGCCGCGCCAAAGCGCTGCGCATAGGCCGCAGCGATCGCGTTCGCCTGCTCGAGGCCAAAGCCGGCGCCGGTCAGCGCCATGACCGCACCGCCGAATCCGCCGCCGGTGAGCCGCGCCCCGTGGACGTGCGGCGTCTGTTCCAAGGCATCGACCAGAAAATCCAGCTCGGGCGTGCTGTTCTCAAACAGGTGCTGCGAACTCCGGTGCGACGCGGTCAGCAGACGGCCGAGCTGCGCCAGGTCGCCCGCGCGCAACGCCGTGACAGCTGCGCCCACCCGCGCGATCTCCTCAACGACATGGCGCGCGCGTCGGTGTAGCACCGGATCGAGCCGGCCGGCAGCGGCCGCTGCGACTACTGTTGCCGGTGTCGCATCAGCAAGCAGCGCCACGCCCAAGGCCGCGGCCGCAGCCTGGCACTCGCGATGCCGCTCCGCATACAGGCCGTCGACCAGCGCATGCTTGGTGTGCGTGTTGAGCACCCAGAAGCGGGCGTCGGCCGGTAGCGGTTCGACCGCAAACGAAGGCACGCGGCAGTCAATGGACACCAGGTGATCCTTGCGCCCAAAACCCGACACGCCTTGGTCGAGGATGCCGCAGGGCACGCCCACAAAGTGATTCTCCGCGTGACGACCGATCTTGACCAAGGTCTCGCGCTCGACGGTCTGCTCGGTCAGCGCGAGAAACGCCAAGGCTGACGAAAGCTCGATCGCCGCGCTGCTGCTCAGACCGGCACCCGCAGGCAGGTCCGACATCACCGCGTAATCAAAACCGCCCGGCACCTGACATCCAAAGGCCGGGAGAGCCGCGAGCACACCCAGGGGATAATTCGTCCACGCCGCATCGCCAGTCTGCCGCACCGGCTCGCCGGCCGCGAGCGTCACCAAGCCGCCCTCCGGCGCGCGGAGAAACTGACGAACGCCGTCGGTGCGCGGGGCCAGCGCCACCCACACCCGGCGATCAATCGCCGCGCCGAGCACGGGACCGCCGTTGTAGTCGGTGTGATTGCCGATGACCTCGATGCGTCCGGGCGCGGCGGTGATGATCGTCGGCACGCGACCGAACGCGGCCTGAAATGCCGCCGTGAGCTGCGTCTGCAGCGGAGCGACCGGCGGCGGACCGCCGGAAAAACCCGCCGGCGTCTCGCCCGCGTGGCCCTTCACCACCAACGTAAGCAGGTACTCCATCGCCACCGTGCGCGCGAGCCCGCGCTCCGCGACCAGCTGGTCGCAGCGCTTGATCAACTGGTCCGCCATCGCCGCGGCCTGCAGGGGATTCGCGCCCAGCTTGCCGCAGAGGGTGATGAGTTGCTCGCGTTCGGTCATGGATCGCCGACGACCGTGATGGTGCCGGAGTCAGCGGGCGACAAGGAAAGCGGCGCCGACGCATCGAGCGACAGCAGCGAGAGCATGGACAGTCCGATCCAGCCGCCCGCACCGTCGTCGATCCATGTGCGCACCTCGCCCACGCGCTTGCCGCCTTGGTACACGTCGGCCGGATGCGTGGACGGAACCGCCCCCGTGCCCTGCACGCGTTTCAACCGACGCCGCACCTGGCCCATGGCCTTGAGCCGCGCCATGACTTCCTGCCCGAGATAACATCCCTTCGTGTAGGAGATCGCGCTGTCCTCGAGTCCGCCCTCGTTGGGCAGATCGGTCGGACCCAGGTCATCCGGAATCGCCGGCACCCCGGCCGACAGGCGCGCCCGCTCCAGATCGCCCGCCGTGAGCACCGGCAACGGCGGCGTCGCCGGCCATGCCGCGCGCGGCGCGAGCCACTCCCAACTTTCCGCCGACCCACGCCGTCCCTGAAAAATCAGACCGCCGTCCGCCCGCCGCAGCAGCGCGCCCGCCGCGGGCAGGACGCCGACCTCCGCCTGCAACCAGCCGCGCGCGCTATCGCCGATCAGCGACAACAAACCCCACCCCTCGGTCTCGTCGGCAATCACCACGTCATCCGCGATCACATAAGCCTCGAGCCGCTCCCGGATCACCGCCGCCGGAACCCGGTAGCTCACCAGCCAGAATTCGCGCTCGCTCACCCGCAGGATGAAGGCGTCAGCCATGACCTTGCCCTTCTGACTGAGGAGCAGGCCATACGCGGCCGACCCCGCACGATCAGCCCGCAGCTCCTGCGTAAACTGACCCTGAAGGAACATCAGGGCGTCTTCCCCGGTCACCTTAAGGCAGGCCGCCGGGGTCGTCACCGCGTGGCCCAAGCTATTTTTAGGCGAATTCAATTTCTTAAAACTTTTTATTTAAAGGCTTTATACAAAATGTGAGAGAAATCTCTCAAATTTATGTTGACGGAGGCTGACGAAGGAGTATCTCTTGGACCATACAAATTTCTCACTCCTCCCGCTTAGCGGGAGATTTGGGGTAACTAAGAAAGCAAATGCCCGGTCGCTTAGGGGTAGGCGACCGGGCAACTTATTTTCCGGGATCGGCAAAGCAAGCGAGGAGCGCACCGACCCAGAGCCGTGGCTCATGGATGTCGCCCATGCATGATTGAAGCCGGCCTCGTTGAGGGCGGTCCGGGGTCAACGCCCCCGGCTACACCATCCGGCCCCCCACCGCACGCAGGCTTGCCGGGCCGGGCTGATTTACCCCACTTTGGACAGTTCATGCAACGGACGTCCGATCTGAATGTCGTCGAAACTCGTGCCCTGCCCTCCCCGGCCGCGCTGCTGGCGGAGCTGCCGAAGACCGAGGCGCAGGCCGCGTTCATCGCCCGCGCACGCGAGGACATCCACCGGTTGATCTTCACCGACGACCGCCGCTTCCTGCTCATCATCGGGCCGTGCTCGATCCATGACACCAAGGCCGGACGCGAGTACGCCCAGCGCCTCGCCGCGCTCGCCCGCGAGGTGTCCGACCGCGTCATGATCGTCATGCGCGTCTATTTCGAAAAGCCGCGCACCACCGTCGGCTGGAAAGGTCTCGTGATGGATCCCCATCTCGACGGCACGCACGACATCGCCACCGGCCTCCGCCTAGGCCGCGCGTTTCTGCAGGATGTGCTCGATCTCGGTCTGCCCACCGCGACGGAGTTCCTCGACCCGATCACGCCGCAGTACGTGGCCGACCTCGTGTGCTGGGGCGCAATCGGCGCCCGCACGACGGAGTCGCAAACCCACCGCCAGATGGCGTCCGGCCTTTCGATGCCACTCGGCTTCAAGAACGGCACCGACGGCTCCATCCAGACCGCGATCAACGCGATCAAGGCCGCCTCGCAGCCCCAGACTTTCCTCGGCATCAACCTGGCGGGCGCGGCCTCCGCCGTTGTCACGCGCGGCAATCCCAACTGCCACGTCGTCCTCCGCGGCGGCAGCGCCGGTCCCAACTACGCGGCCGATCACATCGCCAAGACAGAGGCGATCCTGACCAAGGCCGGTCTGCCCAAGGCGATCCTCGTCGACGCCTCGCACGACAACTCCTCGAAGCAGCCCGAGCGTCAGCCCGAGGTCGTACACGCGCTGCTCGCCCAGATCACCGCCGGCAACACGTCGATCATGGGCGCGATGGTGGAGAGCAATCTCGGCGCGGGCAACCAGCCCTTCCCCCAGCCCCTCGACAAGCTCACCTATGGCGTGAGCATAACCGACGGCTGCATCGACTGGGCGACCACGGAGAAGCTTGTGCGCGACATCCACGCCACGCTCGCGCCCCGCTTCGCCGACGCCCAACCCGCCTGACCCGCCCGCCGCCATTAGCGTTTGTGCGCACGCCACCGCGACCCGCTTCGTCTTTCCGTTCCCCGCCTTTCCGCCGTCGACTCGCTCCACTTCAACGGCCAACCTTTTCCCACTCTCTATCATGAAGACCCCCATCCGCGTCGCTGTTACGGGTGCTGCCGGCCAGATCGGCTACGCCCTTCTCTTCCGTATCGCTTCGGGCGCCATGTTCGGCCCCGACCAGCCGGTGATCCTCCAGCTCATCGAGGCCCCGGTGGAGAAGGCCCTCAAGGCCCTCGAGGGCGTCGCGATGGAACTCGATGACTGCGCCTTCCCGCTGCTCAAGGGCATCGTCCAGACCTCCGATCCGGCCGTCGGCTTCAAGGACGCTAACTGGTGCCTGCTCGTCGGCGCCAAGCCCCGCGGTCCCGGCATGGAGCGCGCCGATCTCCTCAAGGACAACGGCAAGATCTTCATCGGCCAGGGCCAGATCATCGACGCCGTCGCCGCCGCCGATGCGCGCGTCGCGGTCGTGGGCAACCCAGCCAACACGAACTGCATGATCGCCGCCAGCCAGGCCAAGCGCCTGCCGGCCGATCGTTTCACCGCCATGGTCCGCCTCGACCAGAACCGCGCGCAGAGCCAGCTCGCGATCAAGGCCGGCGTCGATCTCACCGCGGTGAAGGACATCTTCATCTACGGCAACCACAGCCCGACCATGTTCCCGGCGTTCGCTCACGCGACGATCAACGGTAAGCCGGCCGCCTCCGTCATCAATGACGCCGCTTGGCTGCAGGGCCCGTTCTGCGAGACCGTCGGCAAGCGCGGCGCCGCCATCATCGCGGCCCGTGGCGCGTCGTCGGCCGCCTCCGCCGCCAACGCCCTCGTCGACCACGTTCGCAGCCTCGTCACGCCGGGCGCGATCCACTCGATCGCGGTCAAGAGCAACGGCGCCTACGGCTTCGACGCCAATGTCTGGGCCGGCATGCCCGTCCGCACCACGACCCCTGGCAGCTACGAGGTCATCACGTCCTACGCGATGGACGACTTCGCCAAGTCCAAGATCGCCGCGACCAACAAGGAACTGGTCGAGGAGCGCGCCGCGGTCATCGACATGCTCTGAGCAGCGCCGAGATCATCTGGTCTCATCTGACACGAGGCGGTCCCACCCGGGACCGCCTCGTTGCGTTTCAGGCCATGTGATCCAAATGGATTCGATCCATCGAACCTTCGATCCGTTAACCACAGATGCACACAGATTCACACAGATACAGACTGGCTGGATCGAATCTGTGATCATGTGTGTTCATCTGTGGTAAAAATCCGCTGGGTCGAATGGATCGAGATTCATCCCCATCCGTGGTTATCATTTAGACCGCCTCGACCACGAACGTCGTGGTTGGCGTCACGAACTCGTCCTGCGCCTCGACTAGCAGGATCTCGCGCGAGCCCGCGTCTGCGGTGCGCTTGAGCAGGCCGTAGGTCGAGGCTGTCGCCTTGGCCAGTGCCTCACCCGCCGAGCGGCTGCGCAGGTAGTGGACGAAGAACAGCGCCGCGATGCAGTCCCCGGCCCCGTTCACGCTCACGCCGAGCTTCGGCGTCCGCACACGCCAGAACCGGCCGCCTTCGCCCGCGATCAGATCAATCGAATCGGTCGGGGTGTCGTCGGTGTGTGCCGACGTGACCAGTACCACGCGCGGGCCCATCGCCTGCACCACACCGATCGCCGCTTTCATGGCCGGTAGCGTGCGCGCGTCAGTTCCGGACAGGTAATCGAGCTCGAAGTGATTCGGCGTCACGATGTCCGCCTTCGTCACCACCTCGGCCTTCATGAATTCAGGAATGCCGGGGCGCACAAAAATCCCACGGCCCACGTCCCCGATCACCGGGTCACAGCAATAGAGCGCCGCCGGGTTCGCCGCCTTCACGCGGGCCACCGTGGCAAGGATCGCCCCGCCGATCTCGGCCGAGCCCTGATAGCCCGACAGCACGCCATCGCACTTGGGCAGCACGCCGCGGTCGGCGATGCCGTCGACCAGTTCGTTGATCGTCGGGCCGTCGAACACCCGGCCCTTCCACGCGCCGTAGCCAGTGTGGTTGGAAAACTGCACCGTGTGGATCGGCCAGACCTCCACCCCCAGGCGCTGCATCGGAAACACCGCGGACGCGTTGCCGACGTGGCCGTACGCAACGTGGGACTGGATAGAAAGCAGATTCATGGCGCGGAAGGGAGGATGTAGGGATTCGCCCGTCCCGAACAGCGATTTTCGTGCTAGCTGCCGGCTCAGTACGTTACGATTTCAGTGTAACGCCCGGCGCGGTTAAAAAGGCCGTGGGGAATCGCCAACAAAAAGGCACCCGGAGTACGGGTGCCTTGGTTCAAATCGGGCTCAGGTTATGAGGCCTGAATCAGCCTGCGGATTTCTTGCGGGTGCCGCCACTGATGCCACGACCCTTGCGGGGCGCCGGCTTGGGCTTGGCGTTGAGCCAGAGCGTGCCGTCCTTGGCATTGCGGCTGATCCACAGCCCTTCCTCGCCGACGTCGACGTACACCGGCTTGTCGTCAGCCTCAGCGGGAATTGCAAATCCCGCCGCCGCCAGGGTCGCTTGCAGCGCATCCGCCGACTGATTGAGGGCACCAGCGAGCTCACCCAGCTCGCGCGAAAAACCGCTGCCGCGCTTGGCCGGCGCGAGGAGCGCGCGGACTGCGGCCAACGGACCGGAGGACACTTCAGCGGACGAGGCCGCCGCGACCGGCGCGGGCGTTTCGGTGGACGCAGGAACCGCCGTCGGGGCTGGCTCAGTCGGAATGTCCGTGGGCGTCGGAACGGGAGCAGAGGCGTCTGCGACTGGAGCAGGAGCAGCTTCACCCGCCGGAGCCGGGGCGTTGCTGGCGTCGACGCCGTCACCGGCGGAACCTTCAGGGCCGGCGCCGTGGCGCTTCTCGTGACCGTTGATCCAGATGCCGCCGCGGCCGTCCTTGTTCAGCCAATACACGTTGCCACCGATCTCGACCGGCTCAGGCTTGGCGTTGGGTTGGTCGGAGGCAACCAGGCCCAGCGCCGCGAGCGCCGCCACGAGGTCGGCCTCGGGTTGCTTGAGCGCCTTGGCGAGGTAGCCGGTGGAGCCGGAGAAACCGGGACCGCGTCGGTTGCGACGCATGTGCGGACGAATCCGATCGAGCAGCGCTTCGCCGGCGGGCAGCGGCTCGCCGGGCACAACGGGTGCGGCCTCGGTCGCGGCGGAAGCCTTGGGCTCGCCGCCCTGCTGGGGCTGGCGGTCGCGATTGCGATCACGATCCCGGTCGCGGTCCCGATCGCCTCGACGGTTTTCGTTCTCCGGCTTCTTGGCTACGGCGGCGGCCGCTTCGGCCGCAAGCTCGACGGCCGCCGGATCATCGGCGGCGAGTTTCTTTGCCTGCGCGATGCGGAAGACGGGCCGCGGCTTCTCGCGCACATTGAGGAAGAGCTGGCCGCGCTGATTGCGGTTCAGCCAGTACAGATCGCCGTCGAACTCGAAGTAGTCGATGGGCGACTCGTCCGTCTCGGGCACCGTCAGGCCGCACTCGACGAGCGCGCCCACAATGTCGTCCTCGCGCTGGTCCCAGCGCTTCGAAAGATAATCGATGGCGACGGCCTGGCCCGGGCCGCGCTGGTTGCGGCGCATGTGGGGCTTCACCGCCTCGAAGAAAGTCGGGAGATCCTCCTCCTCCGGCCACTCGTCCCAGTCGCCCGGCTTCTTGTCGGCCTCGGCGGCCTCCTCGGCGAGCGCCTCGGGGTCGTGGTCATTCTCGGTATCGCGCAGACGGCGCAGACCATCGGGCGACGCAGGATCGGCCGCGATCGTGCCGGGCTCCTCCGCTTCGGATTTGGCGAAGGTCGCCCCGGCGAATTTGGCGGCGAACTCGGCGCGGACTTTGTCGGCCTCGGCCTTGGCGGCCGCGGTCGCATCGTCGAGCGTCCATTCGCGCTGCGTGCCGCGCCGGGCGAGGCCGTGAAACGCGAGGGCATTGTCGGGCGGAGTGTGGAAGGAGATGATCTCCCACTCTTCCTTACCGAGATCGTTGAGAAACTTTTCCATCAGCGCCGGCGTGGCGAATCCGCCCTTGCCGCTCGTGATTACCTTATACTCCCAATGGGACATAATTTCGTGGGTTCGGGATAAAGACTAACGCATCCCAAAACCGGCCCCCGTTGCCGAGACAATTCGCCGGGGCACGCCCATCAGGAAAATCGTTCTCGTTCTCCTCCGGTCCGTACATCCGCACCTTGGGCACCAGCCACCCCTCCCCAGACCTTTCAAACCAGAGAACGATAAAGAGAACGAGGAACGAGAACGATTACTTCGTCGTCACCCGCGCCAGAAACCCCTCCAGTGCATACGCCGTGAGCTGGCCCGAGGGACCCGTCAGGTTGAACTCCACCGCATGCACCGCCCAGGGCAGGCTGAGAAACAGGTGCGGGACGTCTTCCTCCGCCAGTCTCGTCGTCAATCGTTCGCTGTGCCGGTGCCAGACCAGCGTATCGATCACGCCGTGCACCAGCAGGGTCGGCGGCGTCCGTCCGCGTCGGACCTGGAGCTGCGCGCTCGCCGTATCATAGACCGTCTCGCGGCCCTCCGGCGGTCCGCCGAGGTACTGGCGCATGAGCTTGAGCGAGTTGAGCGCATCGTCGTCGCGCGAGATCGACCAGACAAAGCGCATGTCGAACGGTGCGTACAGCGCGACCACGCCGCGAATCGCGGGATCATCGGCCGTGTAGCCCACCGCGGCGGCGATCTGGCCGCCTGCGGAACGCCCCAGCAACACGATCCGGGTCGGATCCAGCCCGAGCGAGGCCGCATTGGCCTTGAGGTACGCGATCGCCGCCAGGGTGTCGTCACGCTGCGCCGGCCACGGATGCGCCGGCGCCAGCCGGTAGGAAATCGCCGCGACGGCATAGCCCTTGGACACGAGCCAGTGGTTAAAGCCGGGAAGCTGTGCGCGGTCGCCGCTGTCCCACCCGCCACCGTGAATCACCACCACGCAGGGAACCCCACCCGGCGGCACGCTGGCCGGCCGATAAAAATCCAGCGGCAAATCAGCGCGGACTGAATGCGTCTGCGGCGCCACCGCGGCCGGGGCTCGCTCGAACACGCCCGCAAGCGAAAACGGCGCACGCACCGGCGGTTCGCCGCCAAACTGGGCACGCATCCGCGCCGGCAGTTCCCGGGCGATCGCCGCCGCCTGAAACGTTGGTTTGAGCAAGAGCCCGATCGCCACAGCGCAAAGCCCGAGCAGGGCCAACGTCGATCCCGGATGGCCGTCCCGCATCGCCCACGCCGCGACGCCAATCGCCGCGGGCAGGAGCCACAGCCAGTGGCCAAACTCACCCGCGAGGAGCGCAAAGCGCCAGTTGACCACGACCGGCACGCGCACGGTGGTGAGCGAGGCCAG
The DNA here is from genome assembly GCA_036401075.1 of Opitutaceae bacterium. Classification (GTDB taxonomy): domain Bacteria; phylum Verrucomicrobiota; class Verrucomicrobiia; order Opitutales; family Opitutaceae; genus CAMAXB01. The sequence continues at coordinate 155,024 of DASWVY010000004.1, read as the reverse complement.
GGCAACAAGCAGGAGCGCCAAGAGCAGGAAAAGTCCGCGCAGCATCATTTCTTCAACCACAGTCAGGATCGAGCCGTGAAGTCATTAACCACGGATGGACACAGATGAACACGGATAGAAGGCCGACAGCCAAGATCCGATATCGATTCACACATCGGCAAACGAGCCAGGGAATTTCTGCACCGTGGTTTGGTCTCTGTGCTGATCTGTGTCCATCTGTGGTTAAATCTCCGTTTCTTCGTTCCACGAAAGAGCTACGTCTGGCGCAGCGGCACGGGCGCGCCAAGCGCACAAAGATTTTGCCTTCCGGCGGTTCTTCCACGGCGATCAGGCCGTGCGACGACTCGACCAGCTCCTGGCCAATCTTGGTTACTGCTCCCGCCGCGAGGCGCGCGGCTGGGTGGAGAACGGCCATGTGACCGTGCGCGGCGTCGTGGCGGATGATCCCGGCCAAAAGGCCAACCCCGCCGACGTCCTCGTCGATGGCGAGCCGCTCGATCACCCGGACGGCCTGCTCTTGCTGCTCCACAAGCCGCTCGGTCTGGTCTGTTCCCACGACGCCCGCGAGGGTCCGAGCGTTTACGATCTCCTCCCGCCGCGCTGGCGGCAGCGCAATCCCGTCGTCACCAGCGTCGGCCGCCTCGACAAGGAGACCAGCGGCCTGATCCTCCTCACCGACCAGTCGCTCCTCGTCCACCGCCTGACCTCGCCCAAGCACAAGGTCGCCAAGGTCTACGTCGCCACGGTCGACCGGGACCTCTCGCCCGATCTCATCGCGCTTTTTGCCAGCGGCACCCTGCTCCTCGAGGGCGAAAAGGAGCCCTGCGCTCCCGCGGTCCTGCAGATCCGTGGCCCGCGGGTGGCTGAGCTGACCCTGACCGAGGGTCGCTATCACCAGGTGCGCCGGATGTTCGCTGCGACCGGCGCGACCGTGCTGGCCCTCCATCGCGAGCGCTTTGGCGGGCTCGATCTGCAGGGGCTTGAAGCAGGCCAGTGGCGGGAACTCCCGCTCGACGCGTTTTCCGCCTGACGCGCGCACCTCGCGCTGATTGTCTCCGGCTGCAATGTACGAATTTCCGCTCACCGGCGCCCAGAAGACCTTCCTGCGAGGCCTTGGCCAGACCATGGAACCCGCCCTCAAGGTCGGAAAAGCCGGGCTCACGCCCGAGTTTTTCCGCGAGCTGCAGCGTCACCTCAACGCGCAGGAGCTGATCAAGCTGCGCTTCCTCGGCGCGGACCGCCACGAGCGGGCGGAGATGATTGAGCGCATCACGGACGAGGGCCGCTGCGTATGTCCGGGATCGGTGGGCGCGACGGCGCTGTTTTTCCGCCAGCAGGCCGATCCGGAGAAGCGCAGCATCGAGCTCTGAGCGGGAGAAAAGACGAACGCCGCGCCCCTCTCGGGACGCGGCGTCGTTGTTCTGTTGGTTCCCCTCGCAAGGGCAGGCCGGTCACAGCCCGTAGGCGATGATCTCGTCCTTGCCCTTGAAATAAAACAGGCGGCCGATCGATTCATCGACCGAGTAGACCGGCTCCTTCGAGCCTAGGATGAGCTGCTTGTCGCCCTCACCATCGTCGAGGCGAATGCCCACGAGGCCGATGCCCTTTTCCTTGCCCTCCTCGACCCGCGTCAGAACGAAGGTCCGGTCATCCGCGCCCTGGGTTGCGGCGCGACGCTTGCCCGCGACCTTGTTGTAGCGGTCGAGCGAGTTGTGGATGAGGCTCTCGCCGCTGCGGTAACCGCTGCTGCCATAGGTGTGCGGGGCGGCCATTGCGTTGCCCTGCAGCGCGGCCATCGCGGTCACGGCGAAGAGCGCGGTCATGCCAAAGGTGTCGCCGGGTGCGGCGTAGTAGGTCGACCACGCAATGTCGCGGGCCTTGGGATCAAAGCCCATGAGGTGCTGCTTGCCCTGCACAATGATGTGGTTGTTGCGGCGCAGGATCGCCACCGGCACATCCAGGCGTCCCTTGCTCTGGGCCTTGGCGGCTTTGACGATGCCGCTGACGCCACCGAGCACGCCGAGGCCGAGCTGAGCCACCTCGCCGCCACCCATCTTGCGCTTGAATTCGATCGGCACCTTGAACGTCTCGACGGGCTGCGCCGCCGAGATATCGAGGCCATACAGGTGATGCGCGTCGGCATACATGACCGTGTTGATCTCGGGCAGCACCATCAGGTTGGTCAGCCCCTCCTTCACTTCCTTGGCTTGGTAGACCGCCTCGCCGTCCGCGGCGTTGAGCACCACGATGCCGAGCGGATCCTTCAGCACCACGCCCTGGCCATTGGAGAAATTGCCGCCGTAACGGGCGAAGATCTTGCCCCCGGCGATCTCGAGCTGGGAGACGATCGCATTGTCACGCGCCTTCAACAGGCCCGCATAGCTGGAGATGCGGTCGCTCTTCCAGATCGTGGCCCCCGTGCGGCGGTTGATCGCAAACACACTGCCGCCGCCCGCGCCGTAGATGCGGTCGCCGTCGATGCGCAGCGGAGCGTAGGTGCGCTTGAGGCCCTTGTCGCCCGGAGGGAACTCGACCGCCCACTTGATCGCGCCGGTCGTGAGGTCGAGGCAGTGCACGCCGAGGTAGCCGAGGTAGAGCTCGTCGCCGTCGACCACGGGATCGTGGTAGCCCGACAGGTCCATCGTCGGCATGAACTTGCCGGAGTTGTCGGCCATGTGCACCGGGATCGCGTTGGCCTTGCCGAACTTGACCAGCCACTTCTGCTCGCCCGTCAGCAGGTCGTGGGCGCGGAAGTAGACGCCGTTGCCCTCCTTCTCCGCAAAGCCGTTGTAGACGAAGATCACCAGGCCCTTTTCAACCACAGGGAGAGTCGAGAGGTACTGGCCCTGGATCTCCGGCGCGGTCCAGACCGTCTCGCCACTGAGGTAGTCGATCGCCTGCAGCGTGACCTTGGTGTTGCCGATGCCGGCGAAATTGTTCGCGAGTAGGAAAGGCGTGCCCGGGATCTGTCGCGCGTTGTTGGCATTGGTCTTCTTGAGGTCGTCGCGCCGCCAGAGCTGCTGGCCGGTGTCGGGATCAAACGACAACACGGCACCGTCCGTGCCGACCAGCAGCGTGCCGAGTTCGGTCAGGTCGTGCCACTTGGCGTCGCCCGGAAGCTTGGCCGTCCAGAGTTGCTGGGTCGCCGCGAGGGCGGAGGAAGCGAGCCCGGCCAGCAGGGCCAGCAGGCGAAGGGAACGAAGCGGGAAATGCACATTCATGGGCAGGTGGGGCTGGGCTGAACGCCACCATTCTAGCGAAAATCACCGCCCGCCTGGATACGCATACTTGCGAAGACGTGCCGCCCTGCGGCGGAAGTTGGAAGTTGGAAGTTGGAAGTTGCCGGTTTAGGGAAATGTGCCGTTGGCAACAGGGTCTCCGCTACGGATCACCGACCCAACGCGGTCGCAGTCCTTTCAACGCCCAACCTCCAACGTCCAACCTTCTTTTCCCTTGTCCCTCGACGCCCTCGGCTGGAATGAGCACTGGCAGTCGGCCTTCGCGCCTCACGCGGAAGCCGGGCTGGAGCCTGCCCGGGTGGTGTGCGAGCTGCGCCGCAAATTCTACGCCGTGCAAACCGGGTCGGGCGAGGTTCTGGGCGAGTGCGTGGGGCGCTTCTTCCATCGCACGGCCACCACCGCGCTGTTCCCCGCGGTCGGCGACTGGGTTGCGGTGAAGCTGCGCTCCGACCAGACGCGGGCCGACATCCATGCGGTGCTGCCGCGCCGGACGCAGTTCTCGCGGCGCGCGGCGGGCGAGCAGGACATCGAGCAGATCGTCGCCGCCAACATCGACACCGTCTTTCTCGTCAGCGGGCTCGACCTCAATCACAACCCGGCCCGCATCCAGCGCTTCCTCGTCGCCGCCCGCGAGAGCGGCGCCGCGCCGGTGATCGTGCTCAACAAGGCCGACCTCCATCCGGATCCCGCCGCCGTGCAGGCGGAGATCGAGGCGCTCGTGCCCGGCGTGCCGGTGATCGTCACCAGCACGGAAACCCGCCGGGGCCTCAAGGCCCTCTCCGCCTACGCCAAAAAGGGCCAGACACTCGCCCTCATCGGTTCCTCCGGCGTCGGCAAATCCACCCTCATCAACGCCCTCGCCCGCGACGATGCCCTGCCGACCGGCGAGGTGCGCGAGAAGGACAGCAAGGGCCGCCACACGACGACGCGCCGCGAACTGGTCACGACGCCCGCCGGCGCGATGGTGATCGATACACCCGGCATGCGCGAACTCCAGCTATGGGACGCCGAGATGGGCGTCGACGAAGCCTTTCCGGACATCACCGCACTCGCCCTGCGCTGCAAATTTGGCAACTGCGGCCACACCAACGAACCCGGCTGCGCCGTACGCGCCGCGCTCGAGAGCGGCGAACTCACCGCCGACCGCTGGGCCAGCTACCACAAGCTCAAGGCCGAGCAGGCCGCCGAAACCCGCAAGCACGACAAGGCCGCCGCCGCGGCCACCCAGGCCCACTGGAAAAAGGTCAACACCGGCATGCGCGCGCGGCGGAAGTTCGAGCAGGAACTGTAGCCGGCCCGATGGGCCGGAAATCCGAATGACGAAGCCCGAATGACGAATGAATTCCGATCCGGGCAGTCCGGATTCGGTGCTTCGTCATTCGGATTTCGTCATTCTGGTTTTCTTCAAACGACCCTGTCTTCCATCCCCTCCCCGCCTGCCTCGAATGCGGCGAGGTTGGCGAGGAAGTGCTTCACGATCGCCTCGTCCTGGTCGGCACGGCCGCCGGCGGTGTGGGGCGTGATGAAGCAGTTGGGGAGCGACCAGAGCGGATTATCCGGCGGGAGCGGCTCAGTCTCGAAGACGTCGAGGTACGCAGAATTGAGACGGCCGGACGCCAGCGACTCCTGCAGCGCACGCGAGTCAACCGTCGTGCCGCGGCCCACGTTGTAGAAACGGGCGCTCGGCTTGAACAGCGCGAGGCGCCGCGCGTTGACGTAGTTTCGCGTCGCATCGTTGTCCGGCAGGATGTTCACGACATGATCCGCCGTCGGCAAGACGGCCGAGAGCTTTTCCTCCGGGATGATGTGCACGCCCGGTTCGCTCCGGGTCTGGCGACGCACGGCGTAGATCTTCATCCCAAACGGCGCGAGCAGCTCGGCCAGGCGGCGGCCGATCGCACCATAGCCCAGCAGCAGCACCGTCTCGCCGGTCAGGAGGCGGGAATCATAGCGGCGCTGCATGTACTCCCAGCGGTGGTCGGTCAGCTGGTCGCGAAACGACGGCAGCAGCTGGCGGCCGAGCGCGAGCATCATCGCAAGGACGTGCTGGGCGCAGGGATCGGCGAAGACGCCCGACATGTTGCTGAAGCGGGAACCGCGCGCACGAAAGGCTTCCTTGAACTCCGGCGTGTCGTAGCGCGTGTAGCCGGCCGTCACGACCTCGACCCACCGCAACGACGTCAGCCGCAGGCACTCCTTCACGTCCGGTTGGCCGAGAGCGATGTCGGCTCCTTCCAGACTCGGGTCGGGCTTGCCGGCGACGAGCACCGAGGCGGATGTATGCGGCGAGACCACCAAGCGGTGACCCCGGTCCTTGATCCCGGTGGTGAGGAGGCGCTGCGCCGCCTCGTTGAAAAGCGTATTGGTCCAGATCGTGAGGGGCATGGAGGAAAAATCCGAATCACGAAATCCGAATGACGAATCGCCGAACACGGACCGGCCGGATCGGAAATTCATTCGTCATTTGGATTTCGTCATTCTGGTTTAACAGGGCGGGTTACTCTTTTTCGGAAAACTCGCAGAGCGTGTGCACGGTGAACCCGGCCGCGCGGAGCTTCTGAGAGCCTCCGAGTTCGGGCAGGTCGATGATCGCGGCGACCGCGGCAACCTCAGCGTGCAGCGCCTTGAACAGCCGTGCGGCGGCGAAGAGCGTCCCGCCCGTGGCAATCAGGTCGTCGACCAGCAGCACGCGGTCCCCGGCGCGGCAGGCATCGGCGTGGATCTCGATCGAGGCTGAGCCGTACTCGAGCGCGTAATCCTCGGTGATCGTCCGGTACGGCAGCTTCCCTTTCTTCCGCACGAGGACGAAGGGCTTGTGCAGCTGGTAGGCCAGCGCGCCGCCGATGATGAAACCCCGGGCGTCGATCGCCGCGACCACGTCGATCTTGTGCCGCGTGCAATCGAGCGAGAACGACTCCACCATCACGCGAAAGGCCTCGGGGTCGTGGAAGAGCGTGGTGACGTCGCGAAAGTTGACGCCGACCTTGGGCCAGTCGCGCACCGTGCGAACGCGGGCCTTGAGGTAGGAGGAGAGGTCGGCGGAATTCATGGGCGCAGTTCCGTCATGACGCCGGGGACGCCGGATCCGCGCAAGTCCCGATTAGGCCCGGGCGTGGAGCGCACGGGCGGCCCGGTTGATGGCGGCCAGGGGCTGCACGTGCTCGACCGCAGGCAGACCGTCCCCATAGAGCAGACCCCGGCCAAAAGGCGCCTCGGCGGCGCGATCACCCGCCGCGTACTCGGGCCAGAAATAGCCGACCGTCGCCGGATGGCGGAGCAGGGCCTCGAGCGCTGCGCGCCCGTCCCGATGCATGCGCTCCAGACCGCTGAGCCTTCCCTTGGCCTCGCGCTCGGGCACCGCCGGCACCCAGGAAAAAGGCGTGAACCAGATTGGCCCCCCGCTCAGCGGAGTCAGCTCCGTCACCACCCGCACATCCACCCAGGCTTCCGCCAGCGCGCCCAAGCCCGCGGGCAGCGGCGGGCCGAACAGCAGCACGCCGGGCGCGTGGCGCCGCACGCCTTCGCCGACGATGCGCAGGTAGCGTTGCGCGAACTCGGCGCTGAAACGCGCATGCGCCTCACGATAGGCCGGTGCGTCGATCAGCCGGTCCTCAATTGTCCACTGCCGCAACGCCTCCTTGTTCGGCCCCTCGAGATTCCAGGCCCGCGCAAGCTGCGCGAAATCCCCGCCGTACGGCGCGAGCGCAAACTCCCACGCCGCATGGTAGGCGCTGTAGCGCGGATCCAGGCTCAGGCAGATCTGCAGCAAGGTCGGACGCGCCTCAGCCCCGCCCGCCTGCGCCCAACCGAGGTCGGAATCCGTGACAAAGCCCACGCGATCACGGCGCGACGTCACGCCCGCCAGGCGTTCCTCGCACGCGTCGGCCCAGCGCGGATCAAACACATCGGGCAGACGCGCCCCGCCGAGGCGGAAAAGAAAATCCCCGGCCCGGCGCAATTCGAGCGCCTCGACAAACGGCAGGCCGTACTCGCGCAGCGCCGGCGTCGAACCCGGACCGATCACGTTGAAGGCCCAGTCGCGCAACTGCCCGACCGCGCCCGCCTCGTCCGGCCCGCCGGGCAGCAAACGGACATCATCGACACCGCAGCCGATCACCGGCGTGCCGTCGGGCTGCACCAGCCACCAGCGACCGGCACCGTCCTGCCCGACCCGGAAAAAGCCCGGCGCACCCCGCAGGGATTCGGGCTTCAGCGTGTTGAGGGTGGACCGACGGGCTCCGGATCGTGTCGCCATCGCCCCTCACGCTGGCCCAGCGCTCCCGGCTTGGGAAGCCGCAAGTCAGCGCCGGCATGCGGTTTGATTGGATGTAGCCGGGGGATCGAAGGTGGAACGCGTTGCCCTCAACGCGTTGGATCGGCGGTCTTCAAACCAGCGCGTTGAGGAGCAACGCGCTCCACCTTGGTTCAAGCATCGCCCACGTCAGCGCCGGTCGGGGCGCTTGAGGTCGAAGATGCCGGTCGTGCGGGTGTAGCTCTCGCCGCCGAGGCGGCCAATCAGGTCGAGCTTCACCGGGTCGGGCTCGCCGTTCGCGGACAGGACCTCATCCCGCACATGCGCAAGTTGTATCCGTCCAAACACGACATTGGCCGCCAGCGGTCCCTCGCCGATCAGGACGATCTGGTGGACCGTGCACTCGAAGGCGACCGGCGCCGCCGCCACCCGGGGCGGCTGCACGCGCTGCGACGGCGCACTCGCGATGCCAAAGCGCTCGAACTCGCTCTCGCCGTACGGCAGCAGCGCCGCCGTGGCGTTCATCGCCTCAGCGAGGGCCGCAGGCACGAGGTTGACCACAAACTCCGGCACCTGCTCGAGGTTGCGCACCGTGTCCTTCTTCGCGCCGTCACGCGTGTTGACGGGCACAAACATCAGCGTCGGCGGATTCGCCGTGACGCCCTGGAAAAAACTGAACGGCGCCAGGTTCGGCCGGCCATCGGCGGAAATCGTCGAGACCCACGCGATGGGACGCGGCAGGATCGTGCTGGTCATCCAACCATAGGCATCGCGGGGCGAGAGAGCGGAAAAATCAACGATCATGGCAACAGCCGGCATTGCAGCGAAAGGCGGGACCAACTGCACGGATTTACCCACGCGATCGCAGCTCTCTTTTTTCGCGCAACCCGTAAACATCGGCCGCCTTGGTCGCAAATTCAGTTCGAGGGCAGGCGATTACAAAATTCATCGAAGTTACGGAAATCACTATGAGCCGAAGTACTGGATATGCGTAGTCGCCGCTTGAAAGCGGCCCGCCCCGGCCATCGGCCGTCCCTACCTAAGGATTTTCGAGGCAGATTTCAGCGCATCCCACTTACTATCGCGTAACTTGTTGTTAATTAATGGGAAAATACAGATATTCACATATAATATGATTAGGTCCTTTCGCACCTAGCTAACTTCTGGGGTAAAGACCCTAATTAGTGGGTATAAATACGGCAAAAAACCACCTCCGCTAGATTCCTTCAAACACTGCTGATTAGTTACTTATGTAATTTTTTTTACACATCTCCCGGCACCCCATTTTCGGTCCCTTGACCAGGCCGATTAAACGTCACATTTAGGGTGTATTACCTAGCAGAGCCATGAACCGTTCCCCCTACACCTCCACTCGCGCGATGACCATCGTGGAGGTGTGCATTGCGGCCACGGTGGTTTTGATTGGGGTCGTCGGGCTGATTCAGGCGCTGACGATTGGAGCCGCGATGCTGGAGACGTCGCGCAGCCAGACGCTGGCCGCGCAGATCATTCAGCACGAGATCGGCCAGCTCCGTCTGCTCGACTGGGACGACACCGGCACGTCCACGGCCAACGCCGACATCCTCGCGCTGACGACGGATGCCTCGTACACCCTGCTTTCCGCCAAGCCGGCCACCCATCCGTTCAAGACGGTGGCCCCGACGTTCGGCGTGAAGAAAACCGTCTCCAATGTGCAGACGGACCTTCGCCGTGTCGTCCTCTCCGTCCAATGGACCAGCAAGGTCACAGGACGCGTCTACACCCGCACGGGCGAAACCTACCTCGGCAAGAACGGACTCCATGCTTCGTACTGAGGTCCATAGCCGCTCGCGGCGCGCCTTCACCCTGGTTGAGCTCCTCATCGGGACCAGCCTGTCCGCCATTGTCATGGCCGGCATGCTCAGCGCCTACCTTTTTCTCGCGCAGAACCTGACGCGCCTCAACACGACTGAGAACTTCGATCGCCGCAGCCAGCGTGCGGTCACGCTGTTCAGCCGTGACATCAGCACCGCGACCAAGATCGTCTCGGTCGCCTCAACCTCTTCCGCCGCGAGCCTCGTCATGAACGTGCCCACCGGCACCGTGACCTACACGTGGAGCGGCAGCGCCGCCGCCCCCGGCACCCTGACCCGCACCGAGACGGTGACCACCACTGCCGCGACGACGTCCGAGTCCCTCGTGTCCAATGTGACACTCGCCGTCTTCACGGCCCGCGACGGCAACGGCAACGCGACGGCCACCACCTTCAACACCCGCCAGGTCCAGCTCACCCTCACGGGCGCGCTGCGCGCCTCCTCCGGCGGCACCCTCGCGACCCGCACGGCCGCGTCACCCAACCTGCTGATCGCCAGCCAAGCGCTCATCCAGTGACATGACGCGACTCCGCAACAACGCCCGTGGCTCGGCCCTCCTCGCCGCCCTCTGCTTCACCGCGGTGCTGGCGATGGCGGTCACGAGCTACATCGCGATGTGCTACCGCTCGCTGCAGATGAGCACACGCTCGCTGCAGTTCGAGCGCAGCGGCCTCCTCGCCGAGATCGGCATGGAGCAGGCTCTTTGGGCGCTGAACAAGAACGACTTTACGTCCTGGACGGTCGCGGGCGACACCTACACCCGGACCACGAGCGGCTTTGCCTACGAGAATGGCATCACCGCCCAGGTCGAGGTCACCATCGCCCGCGACACGGGTTCCTGGTCCGAGCCCGGCGCCCGGACCGTCACGGTGACCGGCACGACCACGCTCGCCGACGGCACGCAGATCCAACGCAGCTACGAGACCACGGTCGAGCCCCTCCCCACCTTCGTGAACGCCCTCGCCGGTGCGAGCCAGAGCGACAAGGCCACGGCGCAAGTCCGTTTTTACTCCGGCACCAGCGCCACGGTTGACAGCTACTATTCCGCGGTCTCGACCACGCCCAGCGCGTTCGAATACGGCGCCGTGGTGGCCGGCAACGACCGCGTCACCATGTCGGGCGCCAAGATCAAGGGTTACGTCGCAATCGACAGCGCCACGCCAACCCTGACGAGTGCGACGACCTCCGCCGAGCTCAAGGGGCCCACGACCGCCGCCACGGTCAAGATCGACTCCAGCCGCCTCAACGGTGCGGTCAACCAGCCCTTCTACGGCCTGAACATCCCGACCGGCGCCGGCACCACCATCTCCGCCGGCACGCAGACGCTGGGCACGGCCGGCGCCACCGAGCCCGCCTTGTACTACGCTTCGGAAATCCTCCAGAACTCAGGGACCATCACCGTCAACGGTCCGGTCAGACTGGTCGTCTCCGGCGACTTTTACCTGTGGAACTCCGGCCAGTTGACCATCACGTCGACCGGTTCGCTGGAACTCTTCGTCGGCGGCTACCTGTACGAGGCTGGCACCGGCGGTTTCCGCAACGAAACGCGCATCCCTTCCAAGCTGGCAATCTACGGCACGAACAGCGCCTGGAACAGCGGCTACATCAACCACCCGACAAGCTATCCGTTCTACGGGGTCATCTACATGCCGGAAGTCACGGTGGATCTCTACGGCACCGCCGACTACTACGGATCGGTCGTCGCCAAGCGCGTCAATGTGCGCAACGCCGCCAAGATTCACTACGATACGAGCCTGCGCACCGCCTATTTCGGCGGCATGGCCAGTCCGTATGGCGTGACCGAGCGTCAGGACACGTCCGGAACTCACTAAGCAGCGCCGGGGCTCTTGCACCGCGGATTCGCCGGTGCCATGCTTGCCCCGTTTCGCAAATTCTGACGCTATCCGCACCCCGCCGCATGCTCGCGCGAAAACCGTCGAACGCCCTTCTCGTCAACGTCACCCCGAACTTCGTGCACGTCGCCCGCTTGGGCCGGCCCGATGACCGGCCGCTGACCGTGGATGCCATGACGGAGCTCGCCCTCGACGATGAGCTCGGGCTGGCCAGCTGGATCCGGCGCGAATTCCGCGAGGAGACGCGCTGGATCACCGGCTACTGCGGGTTTCATCCCAAGGGCCGCGTGCTGGTTCGCGACACCCTGATCCCACGGCGGCTGGAGGAGCCCGGTTATCTCGCCGGCATCGTCAGCACCCTCGCCCGCGTCGACGCCCAGCGCGACTGGCAGCTGGCCGCCCTCGAGGCGGAATCAGGCCGGGCCTTCGCCGCCGAGGGCACCCCGCGTCCCGGGCTCATCGTCGGCGTCGCCAAGACGGATGTGCGGACCTTTCAGCAATCGCTCATCGCCCTCAACATCCGCCCGCGGCGGCTCGAGGTCGGCACCCTCCCGGCCCTCGGCAGCGCGGGCAGCATCCATGCCCTGAACGGCACCGAGCAGGCGCTGGCGGTGTGCGAGATCGAAGCCGATGAGACGCGCATCTACATCCTCGCCCGCAACGGCCTTCACACCCAACCGATCCTGCCCTGCGGTCTCCGCACAATCGAGGAGGCCGCGATGAAGGAGTTTGGCTGCGCCGATCTCCCCACCGCGCGCCGCCGCCTCGATCAGCACGACGAGGAACTCCAGCGCCACGAGCGACGCCTGATGCGCCTCTTTGCCCGCCACCTGCGGCTTTCGTTCGACTACTTCGAGCACCAGACCGGCCAGATCATCGGTGCGATGCACTGCTGCCACCTGCCAGCCAGCCGCGGCTGGGTGGCGAAGAGCCTGGCCAGCGCCGTTGATGTGCCCTCGATCGAACCCGATATTGTCGCCTGGGCTCATCGCACCGGGCTCGAACTCGCCACGCCGCCCCCCAGCGCCGCGTGGCTGGGCACCTTGGGCCTCGTGGCCGATCTGACGCCCCTGGCTTCCGACCATGCGCCCGCCGCCTGACAGCGCCCGCATTCTCGCCCCCTGGCGCGTCGACTGCCGGCTCGAGACCGAGCTGCCGGAGGACTCGATCGTCGGCAAACGCTTCCTGCTGCACACCGCGAGCGGCGCGTTTGCCGCCATTGGCCTGCTGCTCGTGAGCTGGCAGGGCTATCATTACAGGAGCATGGAGCAGGGCATCGCCGACTGGGACCAGCGCATCGCCGAGAATCAGGAGGTTGTCCGTGAGGTCGACCAGTTGCGCCGCGCCTACAGTGCCGAGGCCGTCAAGGTCGACCAAGCCTTCGCCCTCATGAAGCCGGAACTGCTCGTGCATCCGTTCACCGCCCGCCTCGCGCGCACGCGGCCGGACACAATGACCATTGATGCGATCGAGACCGGAGAAGCCGGCGGGGTCGTCCTGCGTGGCACCCTGCAGGAGGATTCGGAACGCGCCAGCCGCCTGCTGGGTCAGTACGTGGTGCAGCTGCGCGCGGACGAGGTGATCGGACCGCAGTTCAGCGAGATCCTCATTTCCAGCCTGGACCGCCGCGAGGGCGCTGACCTCCTGAACTTCGAACTCGTTTTTCGAAAGCGCTGACCCATGGCCCGGCTGAAATCACCTGAGTTATTCTGGCTCCGACGCTACCCGTGGTGCGTGGCGTCCGTCGTGGTCGGCCTGCTCGCCTTTGCCGGCGCGTGGCTGATCGGACAGCGCATTCCCCCGCTGGAGGCTGAGCTGCGCCAGCGGACGGACGAGGGTGAATTCGCCCTCGGGGCGCTCGCCGCCTCACCGGTCCTGCGCGCGGAACTGGCCTACGTGCGCGAGGTGACCCGCCGCATCGAGACCAACATCGTGGACGAGCTCGCCGTCGACGTGAACTACGGCTACTTCTACAGCTTGGAGAAGCGCACCCAGGCCCGGCTCTCGGACCTCAAGCCGATCGTCAGCAGCCTGCCCGACTCCCGCTCTCCCTACAAACACGTCTCGTTCTCGCTGCGTCTCAGCGGCTCCTACGAGCAGGTCGCCGAATACCTCCGACAGCTCGAAGTCGGCCCGCGCCTGGTGCGCGTCACGAACTTCAGCTTCCGGCGCCGGCCGGCCCTGGCGGACTCGGGTCAGCCCGACACCGTAGCGCTGGATCTCAACCTCGATCTCCTCGGTAAACGATGACGCCGCGCCTCGCCCTCGTTCTCCTGCTCACCTTGGCCGCCGCGTCCGTGGCCCGGGCCGCTTCAGGCGCCCAGGAAACCGCGCTTCAGCGGCGCTATGCGGAGGTGCGCAGCCGGATCGATGCCCTCTTCCAGCATCGCGATACCCCGCCGCCCGCCATCTCGGTCGAGGACAATCCTTTCATCGTCGGTTCAACCGCCCAAGCCCTCGCCGCGCCCGCGGCCCCCGGCATCGCCCCTCCGCGCGCAGCCGCGCCCGCCCCCACCTTCACGAAGCTGCAATTGATCGCCGCCACCTTCCGCATCACCGGCCTCGTCCGCGTCGGCGCCACCAGCCAGCTCGTGGTCAACTCGGCCCCCCGCAAGGCCGGCGATATCATCAGCGTCATGTGGCAGGGATCACCGGTCTTCGTCCGGTTGACCCGCTTCGAACCCGGTTTGGCAACGTTTTCCCTTGATGGGGAAAATGTTACGTTGCGGTACTGAGCGCAGGGATCGACGTCTTTGAGGTGGAGCGGCTTGTCCCCAAGCCGCTGGATCGAATGCTAGCCCCTAGCCCAAGCCAACGCGTTGAGGGCAACGCGTTCCACCTTCAGATCCCGGTCGCGAGGGAAGAAGACGGCGGGTTGCGCCTCCTACCCTGACCGCTAAGGTACTCCCATGCTGTTCCGCCGCCTCTCCTTCGTTCTCCTCGCCCTGGTCGCATTCGCGTCCGGGCTGGCGGCGCAACATGTCACCGCCTCGCTCGTTGCCACCCAAGCCTCGGTCCAGCCGGGCCAACCGATCACGGTCGCGGTCCGACTCGAACACGCCGACCACTGGCACACCTACTGGGTCAACGCCGGCACTGGCTACCCGACCTCCATCGCCTGGCAGCTCCCGCCGGGCTGGACCGCGGGCGATATCCAGTGGCCCGCGCCCCGCATCATCCGCGATAGCAAGGGCAACATCACCGGTAATGGTTACGAGGGCGTCACCTACCTTCCCGTCACCCTCACCGCACCCGCCGATGCGAAGCCGGGCGAGACGATCACCCTCGCCGCCGCGGTCGACTGGTTGATGTGCGCCGATGTCTGCATCCCCGGCGACGCCAAGGTTTCGCTCACGCTCCCCATCAGCGCGGACGCACCCGCTCCCGCCTCGGGTCAGGGTGCCGAAGCCGCCGCCAGCCTGCGTTCGCTGCCGAAGTCCGTCCCCGGCTGGGACGTGAGCGCCACGCGCAACGGGGCCAAGGTGACCCTCCGTCTTCAGGCTGGCGCCGACGCGCCGATCGCAGAGCCGGCCGGGCTGTGGTTCTTCGCCTCCGACGCGTTCATCCAATACGATCAGCCCCAGACCGTGCGCAAGGGCGCCGCGAACGAGATCCTGATCGACCTGCCGGTCTCCGACTCGGCCGACCAAACCATCGCGCGCTTGAGCGGCGTGCTCACGTCCTCCGGCGGCTGGCTCTCCGGCGTTGCGCTGCCCGGCATGGCGATCGATGTGCCGATCGTCCTCGGTGCGGCCGCGCCGGTGTCGGCGACCGCAGCGGGCGCGGCGGCCCCGAACGCGGCCCCTGCCGCGAACACGAGCTTCCTCGGCACGCTCGCGCTGGCCTTTGTCGGCGGCCTCATTCTCAACCTGATGCCCTGCGTCTTCCCGGTGCTGGGCATCAAGATCCTCGGCTTCGTCAACCAGTCGGGCAACAACCGCCGCCTCATCACCCTGCACGGCATCGCGTTCACCGTGGGCGTGCTCGTGTCGTTCTGGGCGCTCGCCGGCGCGCTCGCCGTGTTGCGTGCGGGCGGCGATCAGCTCGGCTGGGGTTTCCAGCTGCAGTCCCCGGCCTTTGTCTTCGGCCTTGCGGCGGTGATGCTCGTCTTCGCCCTGAGCATGAGCGGCGTCTTCGAATTCGGCCTCGGTGCGACCGGCGTCGGCGCCAACCTCCAGATGAAGGACGGCTACAGCGGCTCGTTCTTCACCGGCGTCCTCGCCACCGTCGTGGCCACGCCCTGCAGCGCCCCGTTCCTCGCGCCCGCCCTCGGCGCCGCGCTCGCGCTGCCAACGGCGGAATCGTTCGTCGTGTTCACCGCGATCGCCGTCGGCCTGAGCGTGCCGTACCTGCTGCTCTCAATTTTCCCGCAGGCGGTGAAAGTCCTGCCCCGCCCCGGCGCCTGGATGGAGACGTTCAAGCAGGCGATGGCCTTCCCGCTCTACGCCACGGTCGGCTACCTGGTGTGGGTGCTCGCGGGCCAGACGACCGAGAGCGGCCTCCTCATGACCCTGCTCGGCCTGACCGTCATCGCGATGGCCGCGTGGCTCTACGGACGCTACCACGCGCCGGGCGCGTCGGCCGGCAAGATGCGCTTCGGCCTGATCGGCGGCGTCGCGCTCCTCACCGTCGGCGGCTGGCTCGGCTGGCCCCGCCCGGCCGCCCCGACCGATCTCGTGTGGGAAGCTTGGAGCCCTGAACGCGTGGCCGAACTCCGCGCGCAGGGCCGGACGGTTTACGTCGATTTCACCGCGCGCTGGTGCGCGACCTGCCAGACCAACAAGAAGGTCGTGTTCTCGTCCGCCGATGTCCTGAAGACGTTTGCCGACCAGAACGTCGTCGCCCTCAAGGCCGACTGGACGAACAAGGACGCCCGCATCACCGCCGAGCTGGCCAAGTGGAACCGCAGCGCGATCCCGTTCAACCTCGTCTACCGACCCGACCGGCCCAACGCCGAAGTTTTGCCCGAGCTTTTGACGCCAACGATCGTGATTGATGCCCTGAACGGCTCCGCCGCGCGCACGAATTGATTCGCCCGCCCGCGGCGGGTTTGCGAGCAGTGCGGGTGCCCGTATGACCGCACCCACCGCTTCTGCTCATTCCCGCGCCGTCGGGTTGCTCGTGGTGGCTTCGCTCTGCTGGAGCATCGGCGGGCTGCTGATCAAGGCCATCCCGTGGTCGCCGCTCGCCGTCGCGGGCATGCGCGGGCTCATCGCCGGTGTCCTGCTGCTCATCCTAAACCGCGGACTGCGGCTGACCGGCTCCCGCATCCAGTGGCTCGGCGCCATCGCCTATGCGTTGTGCACGGTGACCTTCTGTATCGCGACCAAGCTGACCACCGCGGCCAATGCGATCCTCCTCCAGTACACCGCACCCGTTTGGGTCGCCCTGCTCGGCGCGTGGCTGCTGGGCGAGCGCACCACACGCTTTGACTGGTTCACCATCGCGATCGTGCTCGCCGGCATGGGGCTCTTTTTCGCCGACGGCCTCGAACTCGCCAATGTCATCGGCAACTCCGTCGCGATCCTCAGCGGATTGTGTTTCGCGTGCATGACCATCGCGCTCCGGCGTCAAAAGGATGGTTCGCCGGTCGAGTCCGTGATCCTCGGCAACCTGCTCGCGTTCCTCATCGGCCTGCCGTGGATCATCGATGCGCCTGCGCTCGCGCCGGTCGGCTGGGCCGCGCTGCTCACGCTGGGCATCGTCCAACTCGGCTTCTCCTACTGGCTCTACGCCCGCGCCATCCGCCACGTGTCTGCGCTCGAGGCTGTCTTGATCCCGGTGATCGAGCCCATCCTCAATCCCATCTGGGTCCTGCTCGCCCTCGGCGAACGTCCCACCCCGCTCGCCCTCGTGGGCGGTGTGCTCGTACTCTCCGCGGTCACCTGGCGCGCCCTCCACGCCATCCGCGACGGTCGGCAGAGGAAGACCGTAGCGGCATGAAACCGAACTCCGAGTTTTAACCACGGATGAACACGGATTCCAATCCCTTGATGAAGTTCACCTAACGGGAAATACAGGGTTCGATCCGGGTCATCTGTATCCGTGTTTATCCGGGTCCATCCGTGGTTAAACTTCTGTCCTTTCAGATACGAAGGTGATCGCTTCAGCTAAACGGTCTCTTCCTTGTCCTCCTCGCCTTGAGCCTCGCTCCCCAGCCCCTGCGTGCCCAGGAACCCGAGACGGTCGTGCTCCTCCACGGGCTCGGCCTCGGCGCGTGGGCGATGCAGCGCATCGAGCACGCGCTTGAGCGTGACGGCTATCGCGTGATCAATGTTTCGTACCCATCGCGCTCGCTGCCGCTTGAGCAGATCGCCCGTGAATGGATTCCCGCGCTGCTCACCACGCATCAGGCGGAGCACGCGCGCGTGTTGCATTTCGTGACCCACTCGATGGGCGGGATTGCGCTGCGCGGTTATCTGCGGAGCCACACCCCCACGAATCTGGGCCGGGTCGTCATGATCGCTCCGCCCAATCACGGCACGCGCCTCGTTGACCGCATCAGCGACTGGTGGGCATTCCGTGCCTTTACCGGCGTCAATGGCGTGCAACTGGGCACTGGGGCCGAGGCTTTTCCGCAGCGCCTGGGGCCGTGGACCCAACCGGCTGCGCTCGGCATCATCGCGGGCGACCGCACGCTCAATCCGCTCTTTTCCCACTGGGTCGGCCCCGACGCCAACGACGGCAAGGTCAGCGTCGCGAGCACACGCCTCGAGGGCATGACCGCGCACCTCGTTCTTCCCATCTCGCACACCTGGCTCATCTACCGCCGCCCCACCATCGACGCCACGCGTACGTTTCTCCGTCGCGGGCAGTTCGATCCTGTCAACGAATAGTTGACAGGATCGCAGGTCACGCCGTCGCCTTGGCGCCGGGCTTGAACTGGATCAGCAGATTCGCCGCGGTGATGAGGCTGCCGCCGATGAGCAGGGTCCAGGTCGCGGTCTCGTTGCCGTACTCGATCCCGGCCCAGATCGAGAACAGTCCGGGCAGGAACAGCGCCAGCAGCGATCCGAACACCGGCTCGATGCAGTAGATCAGGCCCGCCTCGGTCGCGGTGATGCGCGGCTGGAAGGTGTTCATGATCGTGAAGGCGCCGATCGTGCAGAAGAACGTGAGCGTGAGCGTGAAGAGCACCCACGCCGGCGAGGTGAACGGAACCACGATCACCGCGAGCGAAGGTGCGGTCGCCAACGCGAGCGCCGTGAACACCGCGGCCTCGGTCGCAAACATGACCACGGTGATCTTGTCGGGCCGGTTGCCGGCAAACTCCGAGCGCTCCAGCCAGAGAATCTGCCCCATGAAGAACACCGAGCTGAGCAGCGTTTCCCACTCACCGCGGCCGAAGCGCAGCGTGCTCCAGTCAAACCGCCCCAGGATCGCCACCCCCGCGAGCACGAGCGCGCACGCGATCCACACCCGCGACCCGGGGTTGCGGCGTCCGCGCAGCGCAACGTAGACCGGGATCATGATCGCATAAAATTGGGTGAGGAACGCCGACGTGGACGCCGCGGTGAACTGCAGCCCGTCGTTTTGAAAGATCATTCCCACCGCGGCGAACAGCCCGAGCGCCACGCCCTGTTTGATTTCGTTCCGGGAGAAGTCCCCCAGACCGCGCCCTTGCAGGACCGCGAGGATCGCCAGCGCCAGCACGAAGCGCGGCGCAACCGTCATCGCCGTGATGAACCAGTTCCCGCTGCCCGGCAGCACCTGTTCGTGCACCAGCACCACCGCCTTGATCACAGGAAAGCTCAGTCCCCAGAACAAATTTGCCACCAACAGCATCAACAGGGCCTGCGTGCGGTGAGCGTGGGTGGAGGACATGCGCGAACGGGCGGAGGCTGCGCTCCCCGGCACAGACATCCAAGCGAAAAGCCGAAACCGGCCCTTAACCCATGCACATATGCGACCGGCTTAAGCTCTCCCCTGCTTCGCGTGAGGATCCCGCACGTGACACTCATGCCAGCACAGACGCGGCTCGACAGAATCCGGACAGACCCGCAATCCTGACGACGCATGCCCAAGGTGTCCGGCGGGAATAAGCGCTTATCCAAAAAAGCCTACGAGGCCCAGCTGCCGAAACTCCGCGAGCAGCTCGTGCAGCTCCAGGTGAAGCTCAAGGATGCGCCGTTCAAGGTCCTGCTGATCATCGCTGGCGTCGAGGGCGCCGGTCGCGGTGAAATGATCAACACCTTGGGTGGCTGGCTCGATCCGCGCGGCGTTGAAACATTTTCCCTTCACAAGCCCACGGATGAGGAGCGAGAACGGCCTTTCATGTGGCGGTTCTGGCGCGGCCTGCCGAGCGTGGGCCGCATCGGGATCTACGCCGGCTCCTGGTACACCGAGACCCTGCACGCGGAGGCGCGGGGCCCGAAGATGAACGCCAACCTCGAACACGAGCTCCGGCGCATCCGCCATTTCGAAAAGCTGCTCGCCGACAACGGCACCCTGATCATCAAGGTCTGGCTGCACCTCTCAAAAAAGGACCAGCGCGACCGCCTGCGCGAACTCGAGGCCAATGAGGACACGGCCTGGCGCGTGACCGAGGACGACTGGCACGCCAATCGCATCTACGATCGCCTCGCCCGCACCGCCGGCCGGATCATCAAGGCCACCCATCGGCCCGGCGCAACGTGGACCATCATCGACGCCGCAGACGACCGGGCCCGCAATCTCACGCTGGCCGAACTTCTCATCCAGCGCTTCCGCGAGCACGACCGCGCCCTCAAGCGCCGCTTGTCCGCGACGAAGAACGAGTCAACGACCACGCCGCTCCGCCCCTCCGGCCGGCGGCGTCTACTCGCCCTCCGGCTCGATCAGCATCTGACCGAGCCGGAGTACGAGGAGAAGCGCGAGAAATGGCTCGGCCGCCTGAACCGGCTCGTGCGCAGCGCCTCGGCTGCGAACCGTTCGGTCGTTTTTGTCTTCGAGGGCTGGGATGCCGCGGGCAAGGGCGGCGCGATCCGCCGCCTGACCAGCGCGATCGATGCCCGCGACTATCGCGTGATCCCGGTCTCGAAGCCGACCGACGAGGAGAAATCGCATCATTATCTCTGGCGCTTCTGGCGTCACATCCCGCGGGCCGGCCTGGTCACCATCTACGATCGCTCCTGGTATGGCCGCGTGCTCGTCGAGCGTCTCGAGGGTTTCGCCCGGCCCGACGAGTGGCGCCGTGCCTACCGCGAGATCAATGACTTTGAGGAGCAGCTGACCGAGCACGGTATCATTGTCGTGAAATTCTGGATGCAGATCAGCCGCGACGAGCAGCTCCGCCGCTTCCGCGCCCGCGAGGCCACGCGTTACAAGCTGCACAAGATCAATGACGAGGACTGGCGCAACCGCCGCAAGTGGCCGGCCTACGAGGTCGCGGTCGGCGACATGCTCGCGCTCACCGACAATGCGTTCGCGCCCTGGCATCTGATTCCCGCCAACAACAAGCGCTTCGCCCGCCTGCAGATACTCAAGCTCGCCTGCCAGCAGCTGACGGCGGCGCTGGAACGCTGAGGGTCGATGTAGCCGGGCTCGCTGAGCCCGGTGCCTTGAAATAGAAAGCATGGGAACGATTGCCTCGCATTCAAACCAGCGTCTTGAGGGCAAGCCGCTCCACCCTGAGACCGGCCTCAGCGAGGCCGGCTACATCATGCTCACCGCGGGACCGACCGCCGCTCCGCGCGGTAGCGGCGCAACGCGCCTTCGAGGTCGCCGAGCGTGAAGGGTTTTTCGACGTAGTCGTTCACGCCTGCCGCAAACGCACGCTCGCGTTGTTCACGCCGCGCATCGGCGGTGACCGCGGCGATCCAGACTTCGCGCGCCACCGGCCCCGCCTCACCCGCTCGGATCATCCGCGTCGCCGCCACGCCGTCGAGTTCCGGCATGTGCAGGTCCATCAGGACCAGATCATAGTCGTTAACCGAAAGTTCCTCCAGCGCCCGCCGGCCATTCGGCACCGTGCTCCACGTGCAGCCGAGGCTGTCGAGCATGCGCTGGAACAGCAGCTGGCTGACGCGGTTGTCCTCCACCACCAGCACCTGCAGGTGCAGCGCGGCAAACGGCGTGTGCGTGTCGGTCATGCCGCCCGGCAGGAGCAGCCCGGCGACCACATCACGCAACGGCTCGTGGCGAAGCGGCTTGTTGAGGAGCGTGGCAAAGCGCGAACGCATCACCTGCCGGGCTTCGGCCGGGAGATTGAAGGGCACCAGGCCGATCACGCGGCCATTCGGCCAGGCGGCATCGCCCGCCGGACGGGCGTTCACGTACTCCATCGTTTCCGGGTCGCAGTCGACGATCGCCAGATCGCAGTCCGGCAGCGGCAGGGTCGAACCTGGGCCAACGACCGCGCCCCAGCCTTCGACCAATCGGACCAGTTCGCTCCGCAGCCCCGCATGCCGCGCGCACACCGCGATGCGCACGCCCCGCAACCCGCCGGAGTCGGCCGGGGCCGGCGAGTCGACGGCCGGCGCCACAATGGTGAACCGGAAGCACGCGCCATGACCAAGCTGGCTCTCGACCGTGATCACGCCGCCCAAGGCCTCGACCAGGCTCCGACTGATGGCGAGCCCGAGGCCCGTGCCGCCGTGCCCGATGGCGGCCTCGGCCTGGGTGAAGGGCTGAAAAAGCTTTTCCTGATCGGACGCCGAGATGCCCGGGCCGGTGTCGCGAACGGCAAACTCGAGCTTGTCTCCAGCCGCCGGGCGGGTGACCACGATCTCGATCTCGCCCGACGCGGTGAATTTCACGGCGTTGCTCACGAGGTTGACGAGGATCTGCCGGAGACGGCTGCCGTCCGTCTGAATCTGGCGCGGCACGCCGGCATCGATGCGATGCAGGAGCTCGATGCCCTTTTCCGCGGCCCGGCCGCCAAAGATCTCCAACGCATCCTCAACCAGCTCCCGCACGCTGCACGGCTGCAGCACCGGCTCGAACTTGCCCAGTTCGATGCGGGAAAAATCGAGCACCTGGGAGGTCAGGTCGATCAGCGCCTCGCTGCTGCTGCGGATGGTCTGTGCATACTCGCGCTGTTCCGGTGTCAGCGGGGTGTCGAGCAGGAGGCTGGCAAAACCGACCACGCCGTTGAGCGGCGTGCGCACCTCGTGACTGAGCGTAGCGAGAAAATGGCCCTTGGCGCGATCGGCCGTCTCCGCCCGCTCGCGCGCCGCGGCCAGCTCATCCTCGTGGCGGCGCACCGTCGTCAGGTCCTCCAGCACCATCACAAAGGTCTGCAACACGCCCGCGCCATCGAGCACCGGCGAGGCCACGCCCTTGACCGGCCAGGTGGAACCGTCCTTGCGCCGGCCCAGCCAGGCGCCCTGCCACGGTTTGCCGGTCTCCAGCGCCGCCCGGACCGCAACCCGGTCTTCTTCACCGGTCCGGGCACCGAGCACATGCCAGTCGCGGCCGACCAGCTCCTCGCGGGTGTAGCCAAACTGCCGGCAGACACCCTCGTTGACGTGCTCGATCTCCTCGGCCGCGTTGACCAGCAACACCGGGGTGTGGCTGCGATCCACGGCCTGCGCAAGCAGGCGCAGGCGGGCGGTGGCCTGGCTGCGGCGGCGAAGGATCTGGAAAAGGCCGAGCGGAAGACCGAGCACCAGCCAGCATCCACCCGCCCAAAGCCAACCGGCGCTGCGCGCGCCGGCACTCCACGTCGCCCGCGGCACATCGACCCACAGCAGGTCGCGATCGCCGCCCTGGCCGCGGTCGCGAACCAGCGCATAGGCGGAAACGAAGTCCCCGGACCCGGCGAGATTTCCGCGCTCGAACGCCGGCTCGCCCGTCGCCAGCACGGCCTGCCAGCCCGGGAGGTCATCCCCTGCCAAAATGGGCGAACCCGGCAGCGTTGAGCTCACGGCATCCGCCGGAGCGGAATCCGCCAGGAGTTTCGTCCCCGTCGATCCTGCGAGGTGACGGACGAGCTGAAATCGCCGCGCGTCCGGCTCGACCGCCCGCAGGCGGATCAGCCGGTCCTTGACGACCCGGTAGGCCGGATTCGTCACGTCCTCGCCGGTCGCCTGCAGGGCATCCAGCTCGGCCGGACTGAAAGTGACGGTCGCGCGCCGGAGGTCGGTCAACAGCGCCTCGACCGCCTCCGCCTGCGCCGCGCGCTGGCCCGCCAATCCCGCTCCTGCCCCGGTGGCGAGCACCAGCAGCCAGCCGACGGACGGCCATACCTTGGAGGAGTCGAGAGGCATCAGGGAGTCGTTGCCGGAAAGCCAATCCCTCCCCCGGTGGGAGGGCAACGCCGAAGCACGGCATCCGGACGCAAAAAAGCCGCCACATTGCTGTGGCGGCTCGAAAGTGCAGGGGTGACTGCTGACTACTTCTTGAGGTGACCGGAGACCAGCTTAGTCATCTCGAACATGCTGACGGACTTCTTGCCGTTGAAGACAACCTTCAACTTGTCGTCGGCGTCGATCTGGGTCTTCACCTTCTTGTTCTGAAGACCGTTCTTCTTGATATAGTCCCAGAGCTTTTTGGTAAGCTCCGTGCGGGGGAGAGGCTTCGCGCCAACGACGGCCGCGAGGGCGTCGTCAGGCGTAACCGGCTTCATGAATGCTGCGTTGGGTTTGCGTTTTGCCATAACAGAACTTGGGTTTAGAGGTGGTCGGGTCGAACGCAACACGATTTTCAGAGGGAAAATCGCGGTTTTCAGAGGAGAAATTTCGCGCTTGCACCCGCGGCGCGCTCCCTCTGTCAGGTCCGGTCATCCACCTGGACAAATTGCCGGTGCAGCGCCGCGTAGTGCCCGCGCAATGACAAGAGCTCCGCGTGCGTGCCGCGCTCGACGACACGGCCGCGGTCCAGCACGAGCACCAGATCCGCATGACGGATCGTGCTCAGGCGGTGCGCGACGACGAAACTGGTGCGGCCCGCGAGCAGCCGCGTGAGCGCCTGCTGCAGTCGCGCCTCCGTGATCGCGTCGATCGCGCTCGTCGCCTCGTCGAGGATGAGCAGGCGCGGATCCGCGAGCAGCGCGCGCGCAAAACACACGAGCTGGCGCTGGCCCGCGGAAAGGCCCGCCCCGCGCTCGCCCACCTCGGTCTGGAATCCATGGGGCAGCGCCTCGATGAGGTCGCGACAGCCGAGCTGCTCCGCGACGGCACGCACCTCGTCGTCCGTCGCCGAGGGCCGGCTCTGCCGGATGTTGTCCATCACCGTGCCGCCGAAGAGATAGTTCTGCTGCGGTACGATGCCCATCTGCCGGTGCAGCGATCCGCCCGTGATGTGCGCGAGGTCGTGGCCGTCGACAAGCACGCGACCGTCGACCGGCAGGTAGAACTTCGTCACGAGATTGATGATCGAGCTCTTGCCGCTGCCCGTGTGGCCGACCAGCGCCACCGTCGCGCCGGGCTTCGCCACAAAACTCACGTCATGCAGCACCGGCTGCGCGGGATCATAGCCAAACGTCACGCGCTCAAACTCCACCTGCACACCCCGCGCCTCCGCCCCGCCCGTGGGCCTCGGATCCGGCAGATCGCGCGCCTGCGGATCGTCCTCCCAGTCGGGCTTGGCGTCGAGCAGACGAAATACGCGCTCCGTGCCGGCCATCGCGATCAGGGCCTGGTTGTACTGATTGCCGATGATCTGGATCGGCGCGAAAAACATGTTGGCGAGGAAGAAGAACTGGATCAGCTCCCCGATCTCCATGAAGCCATTGAAGGTTCGCCAGCCGCCGAGCATGAGCAGGATCGCGATGAAGAACTGGCTGTTGAGCTCAAGCAGCGGCATCAGGATCGCCGAGGTGCGGGCCAGCGCGATGTTGTAGCGCGAGTGGTCGTTGAGGAGGCTGCGGAAAAGACCGGCATTGGTCTCCTGCCGGACGAAGCCCTGCGTGACCCGCATGCCGTTGACCGACTCGGCCAACGTTGCGGTCACGCGGCTGAAGCTCTCCTGCGCCGCGCGTGAGTCGCGGCTAAGGCGTCCGCGGAAGTGCCGGTTGAGCGACCAGAGCACCGGCGCCATCAGCGCGACGACAAGGAACATGACCGGATCGCACCACAGCATCACCGCGGCGGAAAAGGCCATCTGCCCGATCTGCACCGTGCTGACGAAGAACACATCCTGGATGCCCGTGCGCAGCGACTCCACGTCGGAGGTCACGCGGCCGAGGATGCGGCCGAGCTTGATCCGGTGGAAGAACGCCATCGGCATGCGCTGCACGTGGACGAAGATGTCGTTGCGCAGCGAACTGACCACGACCTCGCCGATTTCCTGCGCGTAGCGCTGGCGGAAGTGGAAGAGTCCGTCAGTGAGCAGCGCGAGCACGCCGAAGCCGGCGATGTACCACGGCAGCGCCCCGAGGTCATGGCGTGCGATCGGCCCCGAGATGATCAGGCCGATCATCCACGCCAGCGCGGGAAGCTGGATCGAGCGGATCAGCGTGAGCGCAATCAGGACATTGAGCTTGGTCCGGACCGGACGCGCGTAGCCGAAGAGGCGGCGGATCAGGCCCCACTCGAGCGGCTTGAACTGCGGCTCGTCGTCCTCCTCGTCGTGCTGGCGCTGGACCAGGACGGAGGTTGCAGGCGGCGTCTTCATGACACGCCCTCCTCGCGCAGCTTGAGTTCGGCCAGCTCACGGCTGTCGACCAGCTGCAGGTTGGCGACATGCAGGTAGGGTCCGGGCACCTTGATCAGTTCCTCATGCGTGCCGCGCTGGACGATGCGGCCGGCCTCCATGACAATGATGAAGTCCGCCCGCCGCAGGGTGCTCAGCCGATGAGCCACGATGAAGGTGGTGCGACCGGCAATCGCGCGGTCGAGGGCCTCAAAGATTTCCTGCTCGGTCTCGCTGTCGATCGCCGCCGTCGGGTCGTCGAGCAGGAGGATCGCCGGCTCCAGCAGGACCGCGCGCGCAATCGCGAGGCGCTGGCGCTGGCCGCCGGACAGGCTGCTGCCACTCTCGCCCAGCACGGTGTCGTAGCCCTGCGGCAGGCGCTCGATGAACTCGTGCGCCGCGGCGATTGTCGCGGCCTTGACGATCTGCTCGCGCGTCGCGGCCGGGTGGCCGAACGCAATGTTGGCCGCGATCGTGTTCGAGAACAGGAAGCTTTCCTGGAACACGATGCCGATGTTCCGGCGCAGGTCGTCGAGGTGCAGGGTGCGCGCATCGAGGCCGTCAATGAGGATCCGTCCGGTGGTCGGGTCCTGAAAGCGCGGGATCAGCCCCATCAGCACGCTCTTGCCCGCGCCGGTGGCGCCGAGGATGGCGACACACTGGCCGGGCTTCACGTCGAGATCGATGTCCCGCAGCACGGGCGCGTCGACGCTGGCGGCGCGATAGTGGAAGCTGACGTTTTCAAACCGCACCGATCCGTCGAGCCGGGGACGGCGCACGGCTTCCGGCGCCGTGGTGACCTCCACCTTGGCATCGAGGATCTCGAACACGCGGCGCGCACCCACCAGCGATTGCTGGATGCTGCTCGTGATATTCGCGATCTGGTTGATCTGCCCGGAGAACTGCTCGAGCAGGCCGGCAAAGACCACGAGGCCGGCGCCGAGCGGAAGATCACCCTGGACCACCTGCCAGCCACCGTAGCCGAGCAGGACCATCATGTTGACGCGGGTGAGAAAGCCCACCGCCGGGGAGAACAGGCTGACCCGCCAGAAGATGCCACGCTGCTGCTCGAAGACCTCGCGATTGCGCGTCTCAAACGCCGCCCGGTCCTCGGCCTCGCGGCCAAAACCCTTGATCACCTGGATCCCCTGGATGCTCTCGGCAAAATGCTGGACGAGCTGGTCGACCAGTTCGCGGTTGCGGCGGTAGCGTGGCTGGATGATCCGCGAGAACCACGCCGTCATCACCGCCAGCACCGGCGTCGTGGCGAGGCAGGCCACGGTCAGGCCCGGACTCAGACTCAGCATGTAGACGAGGTAAACCGTCAGCGAAACCACCATGATCACGCTCTGGATCAGGACCTGGTCGACAAACATGCGGACCGCCTGCACGTCACCGGTGACCCGCGTGATGATCGAGCCGGTCGTATTAGCGTCGAAAAAGCGGAAGCTGAGCCGCTGCAGCTTGTCGTAGATCTCGGCCCGCAGATCGATCACCAGGTTTTGCTGCACGAGCCGGTTGACCGAGATGGTGTACGCGTAATTCAGAAAGGCGCGAACGAGCGCAAAGGCGAGGATGCAGCCCGCGATGACGGCAATCACGACCGTGGCGGACCACGCGTCCGGCAGGTGCAGGCCGAAGATGCCATTGGGCCGGGCGACCGCCTCACCGATCCCGCGCAGGCTCAGTTCGTGCCGGATGTAGTCGATGCCGATACCCGTCAGGCTCAAACCGCTCAGGCCGAGCGTCAGCAGGACGAGTTGCAGTCCGAGAACCTGCAGACACCGTCGGCGATAGCGCCAGGCGAGTCCGGTCAGCCGCACCACGAGCCGCCAGTTGCCGGGCTCGGCGAGAGGGACGGAGGACGTGGAATCGGTCGACATCGAATCACCGACCCTAAGCCCCGCTTCCGGTGGCGCACGTTTTTTCGCGGACCGGCGAGGACGCCGGCCGGACGATCAGCGATTCCCGGACGGAGGGGCGGACGGCGCGCCGTTCTGCGTCGCATTGCGCAGGGCGCGGCGGCGGGCGACTTCGGCGGCGACGTTTTCGAGGCGCTTGGCCTCTTCCGGAGAAAGTTCGCGCGGCTGGGCCGGGGCGGCGGCGTTGTCCGCGTTGTCCGGCCGGCGCGGGCGGTTGTTGGTCGTGGGCGAAGCGGCGGGTGCGGGCGCCAGGGCCAGCGGAGTGATCTTGGACTCCGGCAACCGCAGGCTCAGGGAACGGCCGGCGTAGTCCAGCGAGACGGTGTCGGACGCCTCATCGTGCATTTTCACCGTGAACGGGTTGCCCGCCTCGTTCAGGCGCACCCAACGGGTTTGCTTGCTCGACGGATCGTAGATGGCGAAAAGGCGGTTTTCGCCCGACCCGACGATGCCGCGGAGCTCCAACGGCGCATTCTCCGTCACGACGCCCGCGACCGCACCGGCGCCCGGCAGGAATGGCGACGTGGCCGCCAAGTCTTGGGCCGGCGCGCCACCCGGCGCCGCAAGGGCAGCCAGCACGCCGACAAGAAGGGGACGGACGGAGAACATGCGTTGGATCAATCCTATGACGCTGGCCGCCCCGGTCAAGTAACCGGCTTGGTCGCGCCGCTGCCCGCCGCCGGCCGCTTGGCGAGGTCGCCGTCGTAGACCGTTTGCGACGGGAAGGCGAAGCCGAGACCCCGGGCTTCCATGGCCTTCATGATGGCCAGGTTGAGCCGCTGGCGCAGGCGCATGTGGGCCTGAAAGTCCGGGCCCTTGGTCATATAGACGATCCAGATATCGAGGGACGACGCACTGAAATCGCGGAAGTAGACCATGACGGACGTCGGATCGACCTCCGGCTCGGCGAGGATCAGGGTGGTGAAATCGCGCACAATCGCCTCCAGCTGAGCCGGAGTCGCGTCGTAGGTCAGCCCGATCACCTGCTCGACCCGGCGCTGCGTGAAGCGCGATTCGTTGATAATGGCCTCGGCCGCGACCGTCTTGTTCGGAATCACGATCAGCGACTTCGCGGGCGTCCGGAGCTTGGTTGAACGCAGGCCGATGTCCTCGACGATGCCGGCATTGCCTCCGATGCGAACCGCCTCCCCGATCTTGAACGGCTGGTCGATCGCGACCACGACCGAGCCGAAGAGATTGGCAATGGTGTCCTGAGCCGCGAGCGCAAAGGCCAAGCCACCGATGCCAAGACCGGCGAGGAAGGCCCGGACGTTGGCGCCGAGGCTCTGGGCAATCATCAGGGCGCCAAACACGACGAACATGACGACGAGCGTCTTCTTGATCCACGGCATGAAGGCCGTGACCCCCATTTGCCGCTCCCGCACGAGGTCATGGACGTGGTCGAGGATCGTGTTGAAGGCGCGCAGAAACAGCCAGAACACCGCACACGAAAACGCCACCGTCGCGGAATAGCCGAGGACCACGTCCGTCTGTGGAGACAGCTTGAGCACCTTGACCGCCGCATACGCGCCGAGGAGGGCAATGAGGGCCTTGACCGGATCCTCCAGCGCCGGGAACAGCTTGTCGTCGAGCGTGGTCTTGGTGCGCGATGCCAGTTTCTTGAAAAAGGAGAAGACGAAGGTCGCACCAATCTTCCTCAGCAGGAACGAAAGGACAAAGATCAGCGCCGCGATGCCGTAGTGCTGCCAGGTATTGCCGCTGCCCCGGACATCGAAGAGCGCCAGCAGCGCATCAACCAGGTGTTCAAGGAAGTCGGGCACATAGGCGTCCGCCTGGCCGGTGGCCACCGCGGCCGCTGCTGCCGTGGTGTTCGCCGAGGCCTCGGCGGCACCCGGTGCGGCCTCCTGGGCGGCGGCTCCGGTCACCACCGCGGCGGCCATTACACAGCGTCGGAAAATTCGTAGCGCGATCATGCCCTTTTCTGCGTCGCCCGGTCGCGCGGTGTCAATCCGTGCGAACGGCGGGCTTGCCCCGACCGGTCGGGTCCACCCAGAATCCCGCCGACTTTCATCCATGAACGCTCTGCCACTCTGGGCCTGGGGTGCCTTTTTTCTTTTTATCGTCGCGATGCTCGCGCTCGACCTCGGTGTTTTTCACCGGAAGTCGCACGATATCAAAATGAAGGAGGCGCTGGGCTGGTGCGGCGTCTGGTTCACCCTCGCGATGATTTTCAACGGCATCGTCTGGAAGTGGCTGGGGCCGAAGTCCGCCCTTGAGTTCTTCACCGGGTACCTGATCGAGATCTGCCTGAGTGTGGACAACGTCTTTGTGTTCATCGTGGTGTTCACCTACTTCAAGGTGCCACCCCGCCACCAGCATCGCGTGCTCTTCTGGGGCATCGTCGGCGCGGCCCTGATGCGCCTGATCTTCATCTTCGCCGGCATCAGCCTGCTCGAGCGCTTCCACTGGCTGATCTACGTCTTCGGCGCCTTCCTCGTCGTCACCGGCATCAAGATGGCCCTGCCGAAGAAAGAGGAACTCGATCCGGAGAAGAACTTCGCCGTCCGCCTGTTCCGGAAATTCTTCCCGGTCACCCCCACCTATGTTGAGGGCCGCTTCTTCTCGATCCATAACGGCCAGAAGATGGCCACGCCGCTCTTCATCGTGCTGCTCGTCATCGAGACCACGGACGTCGCCTTCGCGCTGGACTCGATCCCGGCGGTGCTCGCGATCACCAGCGACCCGTTCATCGTTTTCACGTCGAACATCTTTGCGATCCTCGGCCTGCGCTCCCTCTACTTCGCGCTCAGCGGCGTGATGGGCCTCTTCCGCTACCTCGGCCTCGGCCTGTCGTTCATCCTGGCCTTCATCGGCATCAAGATGCTGATCTCCTCGATCTACCACGTGTCGATCGGCGTCTCCCTCGGCGTCATCGCGCTGACCCTCGCGGTCTCGATCGGCGCGTCGCTGATGATTCCCGAGAAGAAGGCGTAAGATCGGTGGGTTCCGCGCAGCCGGGGTCGCTGACCCCGGCCTGATTTCCGGACCCATCATTTCCGGACCGGCCTCAGCAAGGCCGGCTCCACCCACGCTACGGCAAAAACCGTGCGGCCCACTCCGGCCG
This sequence comes from Opitutaceae bacterium, assembly GCA_036401075.1. Lineage (GTDB taxonomy): Bacteria > Verrucomicrobiota > Verrucomicrobiia > Opitutales > Opitutaceae > CAMAXB01. The sequence continues at coordinate 124,267 of DASWVY010000004.1, read as the reverse complement.
CGCGAGCGGACGCGGTTTCCACGGGCCAAAAACCCGGTAGCGGATCCGCGCGATCCCCTTGTACGCCGCATCACGCCAGCCCCGCGGAAGAATCGCGATCCACGCCAGCACGCCGGCGATGCCGCCGACCGCGCGCAGCGCTCCGACCACGCCATCGGTCCGCAACCGGTAGTCGGCCCGATCCCGCTGCGCCCAGTCGGGCACGAAGATCAGGCTGTCGAAATCCTCGGTCGGCAGCCCATGCGACCGCAGATACGCCTGCGCCGAGGGACCCTGCAGCGGGGCGTAATGCAGGCGCGCCGCTCCATCCAACCGGATCAGACCCCGCACCAGCCGGTTGCAGAGGCCGCATTCGCCGTCGAAGAACAGCACCGGGCCGATCGCGCGGGCAGGCAGAACTGGCGACAGGGAGGAAGGTGCAGGCTCGGCGTCCATGGCTTTATCTCGATCGGTTCGCCCACACCTCAGCCACATCCGCCAGATCGCAAGCGAGATCAACCACACCGGCGATGCGCGCGCACTGGGCCTCGTTGTGAAAGGTTCCGCGCTCCTTGTACTCCACCACCCCATCCTTGAGCGTGATCGCCCCGCGGAGCAGGCCCTGGTCAGCCAGCGCCGTCAGTTTGGTCCGCAGCTCCGGCAGAAACGCCGCGCGAAAAAATTCCGGCTGATTTGTCTGCAGAAACCACTTCGCATCGAACGCCGGATCGCCGACCTCGATTTCCTTCATCCCAAAAAGTTCGCCGAGCTTCGTCAGCATCCCCTGCCGGTCGATCCCAAAGGTCAGCCCGCCTGCATCGGGCGGCTTGACCGTGACCGCCGCCCACTGCACGCGCGATTTTCCCGAGCCGGTCGCGTAGCTGAAGAACTCGACCCGCTTGCCGCGAATCACGCCATAACCCCGCGGCGACGGATAAAACCAGCCCAACTTGGGCGTGCCGGGCTCGAGGGTCAGCCCGAGGCGCGCGGCCAACGCCTCGCCGTTGCGTCGGCTCTTTGCCGTCGCCCGGCCTCCGGCCCAGATGATCAGCGCAGTGATCGCGCCGAAGATCGCGAGCGCCATCAGCACAGCGGCATTCGTCTCCATGGACGGGCATGCTGAGCGACTCGCGGCCCGATCCAACGCAAAAAGCCGGATCCCGCAGGCGCGGGATCCGGCGAGGGATCGGATCGATCGCGGCGCTCTGACCGAAGCCGCAGATCAGCTCACGGCAATCTTGCGCGGCTTGATCGCCTCGGTCTTCGGCAGCGAGGCACGCAGGACGCCATCCTTGAGTTCGGCGTGAACCTGATCGAGGTTGATCGCATGGTCGTGGCTGAGCGTCAGTTCATACGGAGCATCGGTGCTCTCGCGATAGAGTGACGTCCAGCTTTCCGGACGTTTCCACGCCCGACGGCCGATGATGCGGATCACCTCGTCTTCCACGGTGATCTCGAGGTCCTCGCGGGCGACACCCGGGAGGTGGACGACCAGGCCGAAGGCATCGGCGGTTTCCTTGACCTCAAAGCGTGGCCGAATGGTCGGCTCGGACTCGAGGCTGGCGCCGGCGGACGATTCCGCGCGCGCCGCGCTGCGTTGAAACGGGGACGTGAGGGCGTTGAGAAGGCTCATGGGAGGGTTCCTTTCCTTGGATTGAGTTAAGAGGGTGATGAGGTCGTGGGTTTACTTGACGGCCACGGAGACCTTGCGCGGCTTGCTCTCCTCGCGCTTGGGCAGCGTGACGGTCAGGATGCCGTTCTCGTAGGCGGCCGTGATCTTGTCGGCCTGCACCACGGTGTCCGGCACGGTCACCGAGCGGTTGAGCGTGTAGGTCTGGGCCGGCTGGTCGCCCGTCGCCGGCGTCTTGCGCGTGGCGGTCAGGTTGAGCTGGCCGTCGACGAGCTCGACTCCGATGTCTTCGCGGCTCACGCCCGGAAGCTCGGCGCGGACATAGGTGTTGTCCTTGTCCTCGTAGAGATCGACCGGGAAGCGACCGGCGGTCGGAGCGGTCAGGCCGCCGAGCGCGGAATCGAACAGGCGATCAAGTTCACTCTCCAGCCCGGTCCACGGGCTGCGGGCAAGCGCGCCATAGGCGGGGCTGAAGCTGCGGGCGGTCGGATAGGTGTAGCGTACGAGTCTCATGATAATAGGTGTTTGGATAGGTTGAATCAGACAGATGAACCCCCTTCTGCATACGCAATGCCGGCGCTTTTTTGATAATTAACCCATTATTTAACAATGATCTACATATTCCACCCGGCAGCTGAGTGGGAAAAAATGTCCGCCGGTGTGACGTCTCACTTGGGAAAAACCGTCGCGGCGGATCCGGCCCCGCCTCACGCTTCAACAAAGCCTGTCTTTTCGCGCCTTCCTCCGTACAACCAGCTCCATGACGTCGTTTGATTTCGATACCGTTCCCGTCCGCCTCGGGACCGACTCCCAGAAGTGGCAGAAGTATGCCGGCAAGGACATCCTGCCGATGTGGGTCGCCGACATGGATTTTCGGTCGTCGCCCGCCATCCTCTCCGCACTGCACGCGCGCGTGGAGCACGGCATCTTCGGTTACGCCCGGCCGGTTAAGTCGACCGTCGACGCCGTCGTCAATGCCCTCGCCTCGCGTTACGGTTGGACGATCGATCCATCCTGGATCGTCTGGCTGCCCGGACTCGTGTGCGGTCTGAACGTCACCGCGCAGGCATTTGCCGAGACGGGCGATGAAGCCCTCACGCTGACCCCGGTCTATCCTCCCTTCATGAGCGCACCCAAGAACAGCCGGCGCGTATCCGTGCAGGTTCCCTTCGTGCTCACGCCCGGCTCGGATTCGCGCGGCACCGGCGGCGCGTGGGAAATCGATTGGGACGCGCTTGAGCGCGCCGTCACGCCGCGCTCCCGCCTGTTCATCCTGTGCAATCCGCACAACCCGATCGCCCGCGTCTGGCGGCGCGAGGAACTGCAGCGCATGGGCGAGTTTTGCGCGCGGCACAATCTTGTGCTCTGCTCCGATGAGATCCACTGCGACCTCGTGCTCAACCCGGAGCTCACGCACATTCCCGCCGCGAGTCTGTCCCCGGAGATCGCCGCGCGCACCGTCACGCTCATGGCCCCGAGCAAGACGTACAACGTGCCCGGCTTGGGCACGTCGTTTGCCATCATCTCCGATCCGGCGCTGCGCCTGCGTTTCACCAAGGCCTGCGCCGGCATCGTGGCCGAGGTCACCACGCTGGGCTTCACCGCCTGCGAGGCGGCCTATCGCGACAGCGAGCCCTGGCGGCAAGGGCTGATCGCCTACCTGCGTGGCAACCGCGACTTCCTCCTCGATTTCATCGCCCGCGAAATGCCGGGCGTGAAGGTCGAGGCCCCGATCGAAGCGACCTACCTGGCTTGGCTCAATGTCTCGGCGCTCAAGCTCGCCGACCCGATCGCCCACTTTGAGGCGCACGGCGTCGGCCTGAGCGACGGCGCCTTCTTCGGCTCCAAGCCCGGCCATCATGTCCGCATCAACTTCGGCTGCCCTCGCGCCACCCTCGCCGAGGCCCTCCGCCGCATGAAGGCCGCGCTCTGAGGGAGCTCCTGCGGTAACAGCGGTCACGAGCCAAGGAAGTCGCGCAGAGGCGCAGAGCCTCAGAGTTAGAAAAGCCCGATCTATTCTTTGATGGTCTTCTCTGCGGCTCTGCGCCTCTGCGCGACTTCAGGATTGGATCGATTGACTGCAATCTCGACCGAGGGTTGCCACGCTATTTTGCAACCACCCCTCAAGCCATCGCTTGCGGCTTTGTGCCAGAGCGCGTAACCCTGTCGTCATTCCATGCGCATCGGATCCATTGAGCTGGCGTCGCCGCTCTTTCTTTCGCCTCTGGCCGGTTACACCAACCTGCCGATGCGGCTGACCGTGCGCGAGCTCGGCGGGCTGGGCTGGGCCACCACGGATCTCGTCAACGCCCGCTCGCTCATCGAGCGCAACCCGCGCGCGCTCCAGCTCGTCGCCACCGCGCCCGACGACAAGCCGCTCGCGATCCAGCTCTTCGGCGCCGTGCCGGAGGAGATGCGCGACGCCGCCCTCATCTGCGAGTCGCTCGGCGCCCACTCGGTCGATATCAACATGGGCTGCCCGGTGAAGAAGGTCGTCAAGATCGGCGGCGGCTCGGCCATGATGACCGAGCTCGACAAGACCGCCGCCCTCGTCCGCGGCATGGTCGACGCGGTGAAGATCCCCGTGACCGCCAAGATGCGCCTCGGCTGGGACGACGACAACCTCACCGCACCCGACCTTGCGCGCGTGCTCGAGGACGTCGGCGTGAAGGCCATCTTCGTCCACGGCCGCACCCGCGCCCAAGGCTTTAGCGGCACGGTCAATCTCGCCGGCATCCGCTCGGTCGTGCAGGCCGTGCGCACGATCCCGGTGATCGGCAACGGTGACGTCACCACGCCCGACGCCGCACAGCACATGTTCAACGAGACCGGCTGCGCCGGCGTGAGCATCGGGCGCGGCGCGTTCTACGATCCGTGGATTTTCCGCCGCACCGCCCACCTGATCAAGACGGGCGAACTCCTGCCCGAGCCGACGTTCCTGGAGCGCGTGCAGGTGATGCGCCGTCACTTCGAGCGCTACTGCGAGTTCTACGGCGAGGCCGACGGCGCCAAGCATTTCCGCAAAGTGGCCCCGTGGTACGCGAAGCGCTTCGGCCCGTCGCGGCCGTTCAAGACCGCGATCATCACGATCAACTCGCGCGCCGACTTCGAGGCCGCGCTCGCCGGCTACATCGCCTGGCGCCGTCAGTTCTGCGACGACCAAGGCGACCTGTTGCCCAAGTTCCAACCGGACCCGATGGTCGCCTCCTTCTTGCGCGATCCAGATGATCCGGTGTTCGCCCGCGACGCGATCCCGGTCCCCAAGGGCCCGGTCGAGACCTGGTAAACCCAGCCAACCGCTCTCTCCCAAAACATGAGTGGCGCGATGCATTTCTGGGAGCTGATTCTCGGCACGGTCATCGCGCTGCTGCCCCTGATCAATCCGCTCGCCGCGACGCCCGCGTTCCTGGCGATCACCGAGGGCGACAGCGAGGAACGCCGGCGCGAGCAGGCGCTCAAGGGCTGCATCTACATGGTGGCCATCCTCGTCGCCTTCCTGATCGGCGGGACGTTCATCATGAATTTCTTCGGCCTGTCGCTGCCGGGCATGCGCATCGCCGGCGGGCTGCTCGTGGCGGGCATCGGCACATCGATGCTGTCGCCGCCTGACCGGCGCGCCGGCGAGGACGACCACGAGACGGCGGCGGCCCGCGCCAAGCGCGACATCTCGTTCACCCCACTCGCCATGCCCACGCTGAGCGGCCCGGGTTCGATCGCCGTGACGCTCGGCTTCAGCTCGCTCGCCAAAGGGCCGCTCGACTACGGCGCGATCATTCTCGGCATCCTGTTTGTCGCCGCCGTGACCTACCTCGCGCTGCGGCTCTCGGGTCGCATCGTCCAGGTGATCGGCGTGAACGGCATGTCCGCGCTCACCCGCATCATGGGTTTTCTCCTGCTCTGCGTCGGCGTGCAGTTCGTGGTGAATGGGGTGCTCGGCATCGCCACGGACCCGGTGCTGCTCCGCGGCATCCGCGACGCACTCGGCGGCTGACGGGAGGCACACCGGCGGTGGGCGCAGCCGTTACCCGCGAATCACGCGAATCGGCACGAATGCAATCCGGGTTAACTACGGAACACACGGAATACACCGAAGGGATCGATCCGGATACCGGATCCATTTCCGTGTGTTCCGTGGTTCCGAATCGGGATTTATCTTCGCGCTGATTCGCGGGCCGCCAGCGATACCCCACGATCCCAGCTCAGTACTTGCGCGTCATGCGCGCGCCGTTGGCGTCACGCATGAGGATGAGCTTCTTCTCCGGGTCGATGCCGTGGAAGACGATGCCGAGTCCGTTGTCGAGGAACTCGCCCGGACGCACGGTTCGGCCGTTGATCAACGCGCGCGGCGGGTCGCCCTGGAACACGCCGTTGACGCGCATCTCGAGCACAAAGCGCTTGAAGGCAGGAGTCGGCTCCACCTCGGGTTCGGGTGGCGGCGGTGCGACTTCGACGGGCGTGGACGCAGCCGCGGGAGCAGCCTCCGTCGATGGGGCCGGCGTGGCGGTTGCACCCGGAGTCGTGCCTCCCGGCGTGGCCGCAGCGGCCGCTGCTTCCATTTCCGGCGCATTACCGGCCCGGACGGCCAGCGCCTGCTGTGCCTTCTCGATCATCTTGCCCGCGTCCGAGGCGGCATCAGCCGCGGCGGTCTGGGCCGGCGGCGGAGTCGCCTTCGGTTGCGCCACGGGCCGGTTCAAAACCGGAGGCGGTGGAACGGGATCGAGAAGGAGCGTGTAGCCAAAAAAGCCCGCGGCCCCAAGGAGCACCACGCCAAGACCGAGGGCCAACACCTGGGTGCGCTTCGCCATGGGCGCGCGTGGCGCCTTGGGCGAACGCTTGCCTTTGCCGGGAGGCGGCGGGGGTTGGGATGATGGGGGCGGAGGCGGTGACAGCGAAGGATCAGCCGCAGAGGCGGGGGCAGCCTCCGGCTCGCCGCTCGACGCAGGGGCGGGTGCCGCCGCCGAAAGCACGACGGGCGGCGGGGTGAGGGACGGAAGCGGAAGCGGAGGCGGAGCATCGGCCGGGGCCGGGGCGGCTGCGGCCGCAGGCTTGGGCTTGAGCTTGAATTTGGCGCCATCAGCCGCCGGAGCTTCCTCGACAGGCGGAGGAGCCATCACCACCGGCGGAGGTGGAATAACCGGAGGCGGTGGCGGTGGCGCAGGTGGGACCGGTTCAGCCGCCACGGGTGGCGCTGGCGGGGCGGGACGCGTGACGACGGGCGGCGGCGCGGCGGCGGGCGATTCTGCGGCGGCCCGCGGCTTTAACCTGATCCGCGGGGCCTCTTCCTCGGCCGGAGGCACGATGACGGGCTCAGCCGACGCAGCTGCGGGCGTTTCCTTCTCAATCGGAGCCGCAGATGCCGGCTGGGCTGCTGGCTCGGCACTAAGGCGGGGCTTGATGCGAAGACGGGCCACGCCTTCTCCGGCGGGGGCCGTTGCGGCCGGGTTGGCCGCCTCCGACGCCGGCGCCGGCTCGGCTGAAGGAGCCCCGGCAGCTGGAACCCGTGGCTTCAGGCGCAACGGAGGAGTCTGGGGCTCTTCGCTCATCGAGAGGTGAGATAACGATTTTCCGGATTCGCGAAACCAAAAAGATTCACTGGAACCTTTCCAGTCTGCACGTAAACTAAGTGTAATCCTCGCGATGATGCCGTCCCGTCAACTTCTGCTCATGGTTCTTCTCCTGGGGGTGGGTCTTTCCGGCTGCACCAGCTCCGGCAAACTGCCGGAGTCCGCGACCAGCGCGGCCGCGCTGGAGGAAGCGTTCAAGGAACGCTGGGTGACCAAACGCGTGGGCGAGCTGCTCCTCGCCGGCACCGCAACCGACGGCATCCAGGCGCGGCGGATGGCGCTCTCGGAGTTCCGCGACAAGTTCGAGTACATCCGCGGCGTCGAACGACGCTGAGGCGGAAGACCGCAGAGGTCCCACGCGAATCAGCGCGAATTCAATCAGGGATAGACCCCGAACTACACGGTTCGGCTCTTATTGCGCGGATGGGTGGTGCAAGGCTGATCCTTGCCGCACGCAGCCCCGTGCACGCCTGACCGGCACAGCGGGTCGCTCGTTGACGGAGCCGGACCGCGCGGCAAACGATCCGCGCCTTGTCCTCCGCCTCGTCCCATCCCGATGCTTCCCGCGGCGCCTTCGCTGCCCTCGCCGGCTATGCCTGCTGGGGTCTGGTCCCGCTTTACTGGAAACAGCTCCAGGGCATCGATGCGCATGAGCTGATCGCCCACCGGCTGGTCTGGTCGCTGGTCTTTCTCGCAGCGATCGTCGCGTGGCGACGCGGGCTTGGCGAAATCCTGAAGGCCCTTTCCACGCCGCGCGGCTTCGCCCTCAATCTGCTGGGCAGCGGCCTGCTCACGATCAACTGGCTCGTCTATGTCTGGGCGATCAACGCCGGCCACGTGATCGAGTGCAGCCTCGGTTACTTCCTCGTGCCGCTGATCAATGTCGCCCTTGGACGCACGGTCTTCCGCGAAGTCCTCCGCCCGGTCCAGATCGCCGCGATTGTCTGCGCCGCGATCGGCGTGATCGTCCTTGTCGTGCAGGTGGGCGGCGTGCCGTGGATCGCGCTCTCCCTCGCCGGCTCCTTCGGCGCCTACGGCCTGCTGCGCAAGCAGTCCCCGCTCGGGGCGCTGAACGGCCTAGCGGTCGAGACGGCGCTGCTCGCGCCCTTCGCCGCGGCGTTGCTGCTCTGGCGCCACCAGCTCGGCACCGGCGCTTTGGGGAACGTCGACTTCGGACGCACCTTGCTGGTACTGAGCGCCGGCGTGGTCACGGCGATTCCCCTCCTGCTCTTCGCCTACGGCGCGCGTCGGCTGCGTTTCACCACGCTCGGGCTGCTGCAGTACGTGGCCCCGACTCTCCAGTTCTTCATCGGCTGGCTCGCCTACCACGAACCCTTCACGTCGGCGCGCGCCTGGGCGTTCGCCTGCATCTGGACCGGACTCGCCTGCTACACGGCGGATATTCTGTGGAATGCCCGCCAGACCGTCACTTCGCCGCTCCCGGAACCGGGTCGGGCGGCGTAGCCACCAGCGTCACTTCGAAGATCAAGGTCGCGCGCCGCGGGATCTTCGGCGGCTGGCCGCGAGTGCCGTAGCCAAGCTCGAAGGGAATGATGAACAAGCGGGTTTCACCCACCTGCATGAGCTGGATGCCCTCCTCCCAGCCGTCGATCACGACATTGCGGCCGAGGCGGAAGGTGAAGGCCTTGGTCGGATCCAGATTCTGTTCGAACACGGTGCCGTCGAGCAGCGAGCCCTTGTAGTTCACGGTGACGAGCTGGCCCGGCTTCGGGCGCTCGCCGGAACCCGGCTTCAGGACCTGCGTCCGCAGTCCGGTCGAGGTGCGCTTCGCTTCCGGCCAGCGCTGCACGACGATCGCCAGATCCTCCGGTGGGAGCTTCTCCCGCTGCGCCTGCAGTGCCAGCGGGGAAAACAGGAGCGCGCACAAACCGAGGAGGCGGATCAGGGGGGTCATGGAAAAACCGGGGGCTGTCATGGAGTGAAACGAACGGGGTTGGGGCGTCCGGTCAAAACTTCTTCATCGCCGGATGCGCGGCGATCAGTGCCAGCGCCTGGTTGAGCAGCGTTTTACCGGGCTCCATCCGATGCCAGGTGGAGGCGCCCGAGGGATGCGGCAGCGGGATGCAGTCCACCTCACGCCCGGCGTAAGTCACTCGCCGGGAACGGCCGATCACCTCATTGAGCGCAGCCACGGGCAGAAATCGCCCGATCGCCAGCTTACCCACCGGGAGGACCAGCGCCGGCTTGAGGAGGGCAAACTCGCGCTCCAGCCAATCCGCACACCGCTCGATCTCGTCCGGCACGGGCACGCGATCGCCGCCTTTCGGATTCTTGCCGGGAAAGCAGCGGCAGACCGCGGCAAAATAAATGTGGTCGCGCACCTCGTCCTCGCTCCAACCCAGAGTTGCCTGAAACCAGGCGAACAAGGTCTTGCCCGCCGTCCAGGCGAAGGGCCGCCCGAGCCGGGGTTCCTTGTCGCCCGGCGCCTGCCCGACGAGGATTACCCGGCTCGTCACCGCCCGTCCCGCAACGGCCGGACGGTGCATGCGCGGGCAGCGCTCGCACGCACGCAGCGCAGTGAGGTGGGCTTCGACCGCAGAGACGGACACCATGCGGTCGACGTTAGGACGAGGCGTGGGAATGCGCCGAGTGCAAACGCACTCAACGCCGGCCGCCGAAGCGCCCGCGTCCATCCCCACCACCGCCGCCGCCGCCACCCTGTCGGCCTCCGCCTCCATGACGGCCGCCGCCACCACCACCGTGGCGACCGGGCTGACCGCGACCGCCGCGCTGCGGCTGGCCACCGGCCGGCTGGGGCCGGGCCACAAAGGGCGCGTAGTTGAAGCCCTCAAGCCGGAGCTCGGGAATCTTCTGGCCGATGAAGCGCTGGATCGCGCGGATGTCGTCCGCATTCTCCGGCGTCACGAGCGTGAAGGCGTCACCCACGGCCTGCGCACGGCCGGTGCGGCCGATGCGGTGCACGTAGTCCTCGGGATTCTCGGGCACGTCGTAGTTGATCACGTGCGACACACCAGCGACGTCGATGCCGCGCGCGGCGATGTCGGTCGCAACCATGATCTCGTACTTGCCACTCTTGAAACCGGCCAGCGCCTCGATGCGCTGGTTCTGCGAGCGGTTGGCGTGGAGGACCGCAACCGAGTGCTTCGCGCCCTTGAGTTTGTGCGCGATCTTGTCGGCGCCGTGCTTGGTGCGGGAAAAGACGAGCACGCTGTCGAAATCGACCTTCTCCAGCAGCGCGACAAGCAGGTCGAACTTCTGCGCCCAAGCGACGGGATAGAGCGCATGGTTGACGGACTGGTTGACGGAGCGGTTCACGCCGACCTCAACCCGCACCGGATCACGGAGCGCGAAGGAAGCCACGGCCGCGATCTCCGGCGGAACCGTCGCGGAGAAAAACAGGGTCTGACGCTCGCGCGGGCAGCGGGCGATGATGTCCTTCACCACGGGCAGGAAGCCCATGTCGAGCATGCGATCGACCTCGTCGAGGACGAGGATCTGGATGTCGCGGAGCGAGAGTTCACCGCTCTTGATGAAATCGAGCAGGCGGCCGGGCGTGGCGACGACGATGTCGACGCCGCGCTTGAGCTCCTGACGCTGGACGCCGTAGCCGACGCCGCCAAAGAGGGCGACCGCACGGTTGTCGGTGAAGCGCGCAAAGTCGCGGAACGCGGTCTCGACCTGGGCGGCGAGTTCGCGCGTGGGCTCAAGGACGAGCACGCGGGGCTTCGGATTGTGCGCACCGAGCTTGGAAAGAATGGGAAGGGCAAACGCGGCGGTTTTGCCGGTGCCGGTCTGGGCCGAACCCACGAGGTCACGACCGGACAGCACCACGGGAATCGCGCGCAGCTGGATGGGGGTCGGCTCGGCATAGCCGGCCGCCTGGATGCCGCGCAAAATCGGCGCGGAGAGTTCGAGTGCTTTGAAAGGCATGGCAGAAGGACCGCTCAAGCGGTCTGAAGTTGGGTTGTAGCCGGGGTCGCTGACCCCGGTGCTGGCTGCGTTTTCCCTGCGCGCTGCGCCGGACCGGAGTCAGCGACCCCGGCTACACCGTCAAAAGGCTAAAATGAAAAAGGGACGAAGCGCGCGGGGCGCCTCGTCCCTGATTAAAATCGGCTGTTAGCCGAATCGTCGATTAGTAACGACGGTCGCCGCCACGGCCGCCGCCGCCGAAGCCGCCACGGCGATCACCGCCGCCGCCGCCGAAGCCACGACCGCCGCCGCCACCACCGAAGGAGCGACCAGCGCCCTCTTCCTTCGGACGGGCCTCATTGACGGTGAGAGCGCGGCCACCGAGATCGGTGCCGTTCATCTTCTCAGCGGCAACCTTGGCCTCTTCGGCCGTGCCCATCGTGACGAACGCGAAGCCGCGAGGGCGGCCCGTCATCTTGTCCATGGCGACGTAAACGTCGGTCACGGAACCGAACTGACCGAAAGCCGAGCGGAGCTCGTCTTCGGAGGTCTTGAACGACATATTGCCAACGTACAGTTTGGAGTTACTCATGTGATGATCTCGTCGATTCCCGTCCTGCTAGCAGTCTGTTCCCAACCATTGGGTTTCAAATCATCACTGAAGCCTAACCTCAACTGACGATCCACCAGGGCCTGTCGCCTAACGATTCTCTAACGATACGTCCTGACCATCGCCCGCTGGCTTCGAAAATGCAAGGGAAATCGGGACTTAGGTAGTTCTACGCCCTGACCTGTTCCCACGGAAACCCCTGCCTTCAAATGGCATAGCGCTGGCGGATCTCGGCAGTGAGCGGCGTCGACCGACCGGTCGAAAGGGTCACCAGCACGTAGTCGCAATGGCCTTCGCACGCCCGTTTCGCGGTCGGCAACCGGTCGATTTCGAAGGCGACCCGGCACCCGTTCTCGGTGAACTGCTCGATCCAAGTTCGCACCACCATGCGGTCACCCAGACCCAGCGGACGCCGGTAGTGGATCGTCGCCGACGTCATGAACCAGCCCAATCCCTGCCGCGCAAACTCCCCCATCCCCATGCCATAGCAGCGCTCCATCTGTTCGAACCGCGCCGCCAGCACGTAGTCGAGGTAGCGGGTGCTGTGGACGTGTTGGTAGAGATCGATGTCATCCGGACGCACCGCGAGCTCGGTCTCGAATTTGGAGTAAACGTTCATGAAAGTCGGCCGCCCTCACGCCCCGTCGCCGTGCTGCAGAAGGCGGTCGAGCAGGCGTCGGTCTCGCTTGGTTGGACGGCCACTGCCCTTCTCCCGCGCGAGCAGATGCTCCACCGGCTGGCGCTTGGCCTTGGCAAACTCCTCGGGCGGCGTCCGGTCCTCCAGGAACGTCGCCACCAGCTTGGCCCCCACCCGGCTGGCCGGCGTCCCTCGGACCACCAGGGTCCGCAGCACCACGCCTTGGCGGACGGTGATGACATCCCCCGTGCGCACGTCGCGCGCGGGCTTCGCCGCCTGACCGCCAATCTCCACGCTGCCGGCCCGGCAGGCGTCCGTCGCCAGGCTGCGATGGCGGAAGATCCGCACCATCCAGAGCCACTTGTCGAGACGGGCAGAGGAGGAATCGGCGACGGGGTCCACGCGTGAAATGAAACGACCGCGAGTCTGGTCAGACTCGCGGTCGGCGCAAAGCGGAATGTTGAATCCAAATCGGCTCAGGAAGCCGGCAGGGCACGGCGGATATCCTGCCGGATCCACGTATCAATGAGGGCCTTTTCAAAGCGCAGCGTATCGGTGCGATCAATCGCCAGCGTCTGGAGGAAAGCCATATCGGTCAGCTCGCGCTTGGCGTTCGCCACCACCTGGCCGGCTCCGTCCTTCAACGTGTACTCCAAGCTGATCCGGGGCGGGTAGATGTCACGGACGATGCGGACATCGGTGAACTTCGTGCGCCACGGCTCGTAGTCGCCGGCGAGATCGAGGTCACTTACCACGACCGCCAGGGTGTAACCGGCCGGAAGAGTCGAAGCGGCGCGTTTTTCAATGTGTTTGCGCAGCAGGTCCAGGGTGTGGTCGCGACCGCGCTGCGATTCAAAATCACCATCCCGAACATCGGTGAATTTTTCCGGCTGCTCGTAGGTGACTTCGGCGCGGGCCGTGTCGGCGCCGGCGGCCGAAACCGTCAGGGCGGAAACCAGCACAAGGCCGGCCGTAGCCAGCCAGGAAAGGGGGGAGTGGGTCAGGGTCTTCATGGTTAAAGGATGTGACCACCGCGTTCGCCGAAAGTTTCATCGCTCGAACGCGGCACTACGCAATTGTCACCCCGGTTTGGCGCTTGCGAGCCCATCGTTTCGGCGTGTTTCGTGTCAGCCGTTGTTCCCGCAGTCCCTTTGAGCCTCAAAATCAGGTTTATCCTTCTCTGTGCGCTCGCCACTTTCCTGGCCGGAGCGCTTGGCGTAGTCGCTTTTTTGCTCACGGGACGCCAACAGGAACTGGATCGGCTCATGGGGGCACGCACCCAGGCTCAGCATGCGACGCAGGAACTCCGCGACTTGTCCGATGACCTGACCCGGCTCGCGCGTGCGTACGTGGGCACCGGCGATCGTAAGTACCGCGAACTTTATCACCAGGCCCTAGGCGTCCTCCAAGGCTCGCAGCCGCGCCCGGCCAATCCCACCGGACGCATCTACTGGGATTATGTCCTCGCTCCGGATCCCGCCCGCCTCCCGCGAACCGGGTCGGTGCAATCACGCGAGGACGCCATTCGCGCCCTTGGCGCCACCGCGGAGGAACTCGCCCTCCTGCACACCGCGACCCAGCGCGCCAGCGACGTCGCGGCGATCGAAGTTCAGGCCTTCACGTTTTTCGACGGACTCTACCCCGACGAAACCGGCAAGCCCACGCGCCGCGGCGCGCCGGACCCCGAGCAGGCCCAGCGACTCCTCCACAACCGCGCCTACAACGAAGCCAAGCTGGCGATCGCCACCCCGCTCGACCAACTCGACCAGTTGTTGCCCGCGCGCCTGGAGGCCGAACTGAGCCAGCACCAGTCGCGCTCCGCCGACCTCAGTCGCGTGCTCATGGGCCTCGGCGGCGCCCTCGCCCTCGTGCTGTTGGCCGGCTTCGCGGTCATTCACGTGCAGATGACGTCCCCCCTCGCCCGGCTGGCGTCGCTTTCCCAATCAATGGCCCGCGGCAACATTGCGGTGCGCGCCCCGTCCGAAGCGGGTGGCGAAGTCGGCCTGCTCGCCCGCTCGCTCAATCAGCTCCTCGACCAGGTGCACGCCAATGTCACCGAGCTTAAACTCCAGTCGGCCGAGATTGGCCGCCTGAAGACGGCGATCAGCACCGCCCAGCACGCGGTCGAGGTCGCCGAAACTTCGGCCCGGCAGATGGAGCACGAGCTGCAGACCGCCAACGAATTCAAGGCCAAGTTGCTCGGCCTCGCGTCCCACAACCTCAAGGCCCCGCTCGCCGAGATCGAGACGCTGAGCGAGATGGTCCTCGAGGACGTGCGCGACCAGCCCCAGGCCGCCGGTCAGTTGGACCGCATCCGCAACGCCGCCCGGACCATGCACGCGCTCGTCGTCGACATGCTCGAGCTCGCGGCCCGTGATATGGGTCAGGTCAGCCTCGACCGCACCTCGGTCAACGCGGTCACCCTCCTGCGCGATGTCCTGGACCAACTCACTCCGCAGGCCCGCCAGAAACAGCAGACTATTTCGCACTTCCACGAAGGCGACTGCACGGTCACCGCGGACATCCGCCGGCTGCGCCAGATCTTCGACCAGCTCATCGGCAACGCCATCAAGTTCTCCCCACGCGGCAAACCGATCTCGATCGTGCTGGAGGGCAACGAGGAACGCGTGCGCTTCAGCGTGGTCGACGAAGGCCCCGGTCTGACCGAGCACGACCGCGAACGCCTCTTTGGTTACTTCCAGCGCCTGTCCGCCCGGCCGACCGCCGGCGAGCCTTCGACCGGCCTCGGCCTCGCGCTTTGCAAACAGCTGGTCGAACTCCACGGCGGGCGGATCGGGGTCGAGACCGCCGGCGCCGGTACAGGCGCCAAGTTCTGGGTCGAGCTGCCCAAGGTCCCCGCGCCGCTCAACTGAGCGGCGCATCCTTCTCGTTCTTCGTTCTCCCTTCCCTGCCTCCAATCCGGAGAAAGAGAACGATAACGAGAATGAGAACGACTCTGCGGAAGCTTCCGATCCGCGCTCCCGGCCCTTTCCTTTTTGACCGAATGCGCTAAGCTGGCCGGTCCATGTTCGCCAACCTCCTCCAGCTGCTCACCCGTCGGCCTCCGCCGACGTACGACCTCGCCTTCGTCAAGGCCGTGAGCAAGCCGGTGCTGCCCGAGGCGCGCAGTCGCCGATTGGAGAAAATCCTCGTCGTCTGCTGGGTGCTGATCGGACTCAAGTCCTGGATCGTGACCGCCCTGATCCACCACTACCAGGTTCCGCTCAACCCGTGGTGGATCAACGCCCCCACCATCGCCGCCGGGGCGATCTGCAGCCTCATCTATCTGTTGCGGCGTTGATCGGCCTTGGGTGTAGCCGGGCTCGCCGAGCCCGGTCCGATGATCGTCGATCAGCGCTCGATCTCCGGGCCCGGCGACACCTGCCCACCCGCGCTTTGCGGTTGCCCCGGAAACACTTTGGCGGGTCACTGACGGCAACGGTCCTCTCCTCCCATGCCCTACGTTCCCGGACTTCGCAGCTGCTACGCCCTGACCGGCGGTCTCGTTTATTTCGGGCGCATGCTCGACAAGATCCGGCTGCACGCCGCCGGCCGACTCCCGGCCGACTACCACGCCAATATCGGCATCGGCTTTGATGGACGGACGTGCGCCTTTCTCGGGATCGACCATGCGGCGCTCCGCACCCGCACGCTCGCCGGCGGCACCGATGAAGAAATTCTCGCCTGGTGCCACACGCAGGGCGGCCCGCGCGCCGACGCCGCCAAGGAAATATGGAATCGCTTCATGATGAAGATCGGCTGGCGCGATGACCGCACGCCGATCCTCCGCCAGCGGATCGTGGAATTCGGATTGGAGGGCAACCCGATCGAGACCTTCTTCGACCTCAACGACTTTGATGAGGGTCGCGATCCCGTGACGCGTCGCGCGTGGGAGCTCAGACCAGCCCGCGTCATCCTGGTCATGGGCGTCTCCGGCAGCGGCAAGACCACCGTCGGCCTTGAACTCGCCCGCACGCTCGGCTGGCGCTTCGTGGATGCGGACGATTTTCACCCGCCCGCCAACGTGGCCAAGATGCGCGCCGGCTCACCGCTGAACGACGATGACCGCGGCCCCTGGCTCGCCGCCCTGCGTAGCGAAATTGACCGCGGCCTGGCAACCTACGACAGCCTCGTCGTGGCCTGCTCCGCCTTGAAGGCGCGCTACCGCGCCGTGCTCAACGCCGATCCGGCACGCGTCACGCTCGCACACCTCACCGGCGACCGCGCCCTGCTCGAGGCACGGCTCGGCGCGCGGTCCGGTCACTTCATGAACCCCGCCCTGCTCGACAGCCAGCTGGCGGATCTTGAGGTCCCGGCCGACGCCGTGGGCTGCGACATCGCGCTTTCCCCGCGCGACATCGTCGCGCAGATCTGCGCCGCCCTCCCCACCCTCTAGCCTGCATCCGCCGTTTCCCTTCCCATGCGTTCCTCCGGTCGTCGCATTCGCATCCTCGGTCTTGCCTTCAGCGCCGTCGCGCTGGCCGTGCTCGGCACGGTCGCGTGGGGCTGGGGCCGTCTCAAGGCAAGTCTGCCCGAACTCGACGGGGAGCGCACGCTGGCGGGCCTGCAAGCCCCGGCGGCGATCGCGCGCGATGCGCAGGGAGTGGTCACGATCACCGGCGACAACCGGCTCGATGTCGCGCGCGCGCTGGGATTCGCCCACGGCCAGGATCGCTTCTTCCAGATGGATCTCGTCCGACGCCGCTCCGCCGGCGAGCTGTCAGAGCTGGTCGGCGAAGCCGCGCTCGACGCCGATCGCGAGGCCCGCATCCACGGCTTTCGCCGGCTGGCCCGGACCGTGGTCGAACGCGGCCCGGCGGCCGAGCGCGCCCTGCTCGAGGCCTACGCCGCCGGCGTGAACGCCGGTCTCGCCTCGCTCGCAGCCAAGCCCTTCGAGTACCTCGTCCTGCGGAGCGAACCGGCACCCTGGCGGCCGGAGGATTCCTTTCTCGTGCTCTACGCCATGACGCTCGACCTGCAGGATGAGCGCGGCGCCCATGAGCAGGCCGTCGCCGCCGTGCGCGATGTCCTCGGCGACGCCGCAGCCGCGTTCTTCATTCCGCGCGAGCTGGCTGACGATGCTGCGCTCGATGGCACGACCGCACCCGTGCCGCCAGTGCCGGGCCCGCGCCTCATCAATCTGCGCAACGAATCCCTCAACCGCTCCGCCCTGGCCACACCGGTGGTCGGCGAAGATCCCGTCGCGCTTGGCTCCAACAGCTTCGGCCTCGCCGGCGGACGCACCGCCACAGGCGCCGCACTCGTGGCGAACGACATGCACCTCGGCCACGCCGTGCCCAACATCTGGTACCGCGCCTCGCTGACCTGGCCGGGCCGCACCGTCACCGGCGTCACCATTCCCGGCGCTCCCGTCATCGTCGCGGGCAGCAACGGCGACATCGCGTGGGGCTTCACCAACAGCTACGCCGATCTCTCGGACCTCGTCGCGATCGACGTCAATGACGTTGCCCCGGAAAGCTATTACATGCGCGCGGCCGAGATGGTGGAATACGAGACCCGCCGCGAGACCATCGCCGTGCGCGGCGGTGCGCCGGTCGTGGCCGAGTCACGCTGGACCGAATGGGGCCCAATCGTCGGCAAGAACGCCCAAGGCAAGCCGCTCGCGCTCAAGTGGGTCATGCACGACCCTGATGCCGTCAACCTCGCCATCATCGGACTCGAAACCGCCCGCACGGTTGACGAGGCCATCGCCGTCGCCCACCGCAGCGGCCTGCCCACGCAGAACATTCTCGTCGGCGACCGGCAGGGGCAGCTTGCCTGGACCCTCGCCGGCCGCCTCCCCCACCGCTTTGGCGGCTTCGACGGCCGCACTCCCGTGAGCTGGGGCTATGGCGATCGCGGGTGGACCGGCCTGCTCCCCGCAGATCAGGTTCCCGTCGTCCGCACCGACGCGGCCGGCCATCTCTGGACCGCCAACAGCCGCATCGTTGGCGGCGAGGCGCTCACCCTCGTGGGCGATGGCGGTTATGCTAATCCGGTGCGCGCCCGGCAGATCCGCGACACCCTCGCCACCACCGGCACCGATCCGGATCGCCGCGCCACCCCCAAGGACCTGCTCGCCATCCAGCTCGACGATCGCGCGGTGTGGCTCGAGCGCTGGCAGAAGCTGCTCGTGACCACGCTGAGTGACGAGGCGGTCGCCGGAAATTCCGCGCGGAAGAAACTGCGCGAACTCGTCTCGCAATGGGAAGGGCGCGCGTCCGTTGACTCCGTGAGCTACCGGCTGGTGCGCGCCTGGCGCGACTTTGTCGCGGACCGTGCGCTGCCGCCCATCTTCGCGCGCTGCGTCCGCGCCTATCCCGACTTTAGTTTCCGCGACCTGCCCTATGAGCAGGGTCTGTGGACGATCGTCACGACTGAGCCGATCCACCTGCTCCGACCTGAGTTTGACCGCTGGCCCGATCTGCTGCTCGCCGCGGCGGACGACGTCATGACCGATCTCGATCACCAAAAAATCCCGCCCGAGCGGGCAACCTGGGGTGCACGCAACACCGCCCGCATCCGCCATCCGCTGAGCCGCGTGCTGCCCGAGTTCGTGGGCCGTCACCTCGACATGCCGGCGCAGCCGCTCCCGGGTGACAGCAACCTGCCGCGCGTGCAGCGCCCGTCGTCAGGCGCATCGGAACGCTTCGTCGTCTCGCCCGGCCGCGAGGCCGAGGGCATTTTTCACATGCCGGCCGGCCAGAGCGGCCATCCGCTGTCACCTTTCTACCGCGCTGGTCACGACGCCTGGGTGAAGGGCGAACCCACGCCCTTCCTCCCCGGCGCCACCGCGCACACGCTGACGCTGAAGCCGCAGGAGAAACCGGAAACCTGAGACCTGAAACCTGAGTTTTCGATCCGAGCTTCGCAGATCGGCGGTTTGAAACTCAGGTTTCACGTTTCAGGTCTCAGGTTTCCCTATCTTTCCCGCCGAGATTGCCGTTGTGCCCCGCGGGGTTTGATCGCTTGATGCCGGCAGATCTCCTTCCCGCGGACCGATGAAAAAGAAAAAGCAGAGCTACACGGTGTATTTCGCCAGCGAGCTCTTTAGTCTCAAGCACCTGCTCGGCAATGCCTACCTCGCGGAGGCCATTTACGAGAAATCGCACGGGCGCTACCGCTGTCACCTGCCGCAGGATTTCGAACTGCGGGGCCTGCATCCGCAGACGATCCGCGATCAGGACATTCGCGCGCTGCTGGAGTGCGACCTCGCGATCTTCAACTTTGACGGCACCGAGCTCGATAGCGGCACGGTGATCGAGTTCATGTTCGCCAAGTTCGCGGACATCCCGTCCGTCGTCCTCCGCAGCGACATCCGCGGCGCCGGCGACCAGGGACGCGGCGATCCGTGGAACCTGATGGCGAGCTTTTATCCGCGCACGGCGACGGTGCTGACCGGCAGCCTCTTCAACTACCGCGCCTTGTTGAAAAAGCGCGGCGCCCACACGCGGCGCGCCGCGCGCGATGAGGTCGTGCGCTTGGCCGGCCAGCACGCGTCGGCCACGGGCGCCATGGTTTGCGACCAGCTGGCGGCGTCGGTGGTGCGCGCCCTGGATCGCGTCGTCGCCATGGAGCCCGTCATGCCCAAGCACCTGCGCGAGGAAGTCTACGCCTGGCTCGCCCTCATGCCCGGCCTCCGCGGCAAGGAGAAGGCGCTGCGCAAGGAACTCGAGCGCGTGCTCGAGCAAAAGGTGGAGCGCGATCTGCTCTGATCGACCCGATCCGAGTAACCACGGAATACACGGAAATCGGCGGACCAAACGAGAGGAAACAAAGGCGACGCGGAAGCTGCCCGATCATTCTTCCGTGTATTCCGTGGTTACCCAAACTTTCCCGCCATGCCCCTTCACATCCTTGATCATCCGCTCGGCACGCATGCGCTGACGCATCTGCGTGACCAGACCACGAAGCCGGCGACGTTTCGGACGCTCGCCCATCAAGTGAGCCTGCTGCTGGCGCTCGAGGCGACGCGCGACCTCGCGCTGCGCGCGCAGCCGACGCAGACGCCGCTGGAAACCATCACCGGGCGCGTCCTCGCGCAGGGTCTGGTCGTGGTGCCGATCCTCCGCGCCGGGCTGGGCATGGTGCAGCCCTTCACAGATCTGTTTCCCGAGGTGAGCGTCGGCTACGTCGGACTCGAGCGCGACCACGAGACCGCCGTGGCGCGCAGCTACTACTGCAAGCTGCCGCCGCTGGCGGGCAAGCGCGTGATCTGCGTCGATCCGATGCTCGCGACCGGCGGATCCGCCGTGCAGGCACTCACGCTCCTCCGCGAGCGCGGCGCCACGGATCTCCGCATGGTGTGCATCGTCAGCGCGCCCGAAGGCGTGAAAGCGGTGGAGTCGGCCCACCCGGATGTCCCGATCTTCACCGGCGCCCTCGATCGCGAGCTCAACGCGAAGAAGTACATCCTGCCCGGGCTGGGCGATTTCGGTGACCGGCTTTACGGCACGTAAGCAGGAATCGGTGGAACGCGTTGCCCTCAACGCGTTCTACCTCACCGGAAAAGCAAACGGGGCCCGTCCCGAAGGAACGGACCCCGTGAAACGATGAAGAAGCAGGCGTGACGCGCCTCAGGTCGCGCGCTGTTCGGTCGCGTAGGCCTTCACCACGTACGGCGCGCGGTACTGGCGCGTGAGCAGCGGGTTGGCCTGGGCCGAGAATTCACCGACGAAGCGCTCGACGTTGTTCGGCGCGAGCGTGAGTGGCACGCCGAGGGTCAGCGGGGTCTTCGTCGTGTCGACGTCGTTGGCCTTGAGGTGCTCGACCATGCGACCGTGGGCCTCGGCGAGCGGGGCGTTGCCCTTGATGCGCTCCAGCAGCGCACCGGGCGCGGCGTGCTGACCGAGCACGTGCGAGATGTTGCCGAGGTGGCAGAGCGCGCTGGAGATGTGGCCCTCCTCGATTGGACCGTAGAGTTCGGCCGTCTTCCGGCTGCGCACCACATCGATGAAGTTCTGCATGTGGCGATCGGTGCCCTTGAACTCCTTCACCACCTTGCCGGCCTTGTCGTAGGCGGTGGCCGTGAAGTAGGCCGTCGTGACCACCGAGCCGCCTTCGCAGTCGATGACATTACCCACCCGCACGCCGCGATACTGGTCCATCGCATCGCCGCCGGTGGCGCCCGTCTTGCTCGGCAATCCGCGGACCTCGAAGACCAACGGAGCGGTCGCATAGTCGTGGATCACGACCTGCGTGTTCGGGGTGTCACCATCGTCGATGTAGCCGAGGCGGCCGCCGATGCTCAGCGTGCCGCGCGGCAGGCCCTTTTCACCGAGGAACCAGCGGGCGACATCCATCTGGTGGATGCCTTGGTTGCCGACGTCGCCATTGCCGGTGACGTGCAGCCAGTGCCAGTCGTAGTGGAGGCGCGCACGCATGAGCGGATCGAGCGGTGCCGGACCGGCCCAGAGGTCGTAGTTGACCGTGTCCGGAATCTTCTGTGGGCCCGACGTCTTGCCGATGCTGTCGCGACGCTTGTAGCAAAAGCCACGGGCCGTGGTGATCTTGCCGAGATTGCCGGCCTGGACCCAGGCAACCGCCTCCTGCAGGCCAGTGCCGGAACGGATCTGCGTGCCCGCCTGGACGACGCGATTGAATTTGGCGGCGGCGGCGACGAGTTGGCGGCCCTCCCAGACATTGTGGGAAACCGGCTTCTCGACATAGACGTCCTTGCCCGCCTCGACCGCCCAGATGGCCTGCAGCGAGTGCAGATGATTCGGGGTGGCGATGGTGATCGCATCGATGTCGGGCGCCGCGAGAAGCTCGCGCAGGTCGACGTAGGTGCGGAGGTTGGCGTAGGGCGTGGCACCGCTCTTCTGGTCCACCGTGGCCTTGAGCTTCGCCATCACCGCAGTGTCGGCGTCGCACACGGCGACCACGCGCACGCCCTTGATGGCCATCAGACTGCTGAGGTGATTTTTTCCGCGGCCGTTGACGCCGACGACGGCGACGCGGATGTCACCATTGGCGCCGGCGACCTGGGCCCAGGAGCGGGCGCTGAGGGCGAGACCGGCGGCGGCGAGAGACGAAGTTTTGAGGAACGTACGACGATTGAACGCATTCATGGGGTAGGATTGGGTTAAAAGGAGGTGAGGGCTCAGGGCGTGGCGGCGAAGTCCTGGTAGCGAGCGGCAACACTCGCGGCGGTTTCGTCGCCCATGTGGAAATAGAAGCGCCAGCGGAACGTCACGCGCTCGCCGGCCGCGATCGTAAGATCACCGGCCTTGGGGTTGGCCTTGTGCTCGGGCTCGAAGTCGTGCTTCCCGAAAGGATTGGCGGCAAACAGGGCATAGGAGCGCACGTGCCACCACGTCGGGTAGCGCGGGTTCTGCGGATGATCGAACATCGCGACACCGTAGGTCTTGCCGTTCTTGGGTCCGTAGTAGTCGACCCACGCGGAGCGCTTGCCCCAGGTGTCATCGTTCTTGATGCCCTCGGCGTTGACGATGGTGCCGCGGCCCTCGTGCTTCACGCGCTCTTTTCCTTCGGTGTAGGTGTGGGGCGGGGTCATCCAGAGCGGGAGGCGAATCGCCATCGCGCCCTCCTTGGTGTCGCCGAGGACAACCGGCTTGTCCGCCGGAGCCTGCAGCGTGACCTCGTAGTCGAGCAGACGGGAGCCATCGGCCAGCCCGCGCACGCGGATCACCGTGCTATCGGTCATGTGCACGGTCCCGTCGGGCCCGACCCAGCGGTTGCTCGAGCGGATCTCGCCCACGCCATCCTTCACGGCCTGCTCGACCGAAACGTTCACCACCTGACCCTGCTTCGTGAGGTCGCGCTCGAGCCAGAAGTCGATGCCGTTGACCGCACCGTGGGTGAACCAGAGCGAGCGGTGATGCGGGTGGTCGCGGATCTCGCCCTCGACGTCGGCCTTCATCGGGAAATGCCGCATCATCTCGGTGCCGTCGGTGGCCAGCACCGGGTAGAGAAAGGGCTTCGGTGCCCCTTTGAAAACGTACTCGGTGAACAGCTTGCCACCGAGTTCGACGCGCACGCGGTCGTCAGACCGCGTCAGGGTCACGCTGGGCGCGCCGGCGGCCTGCGCAACGGCGGCAGACATCCACGCACTGGCCAGCATGAGAAGGGGTACCCATGGGGTTCTCATAACTATCAAGATCACGACTCACCCGGAGTGAAGTCACAACCAGAAACACCCGCGGCACGGAAAATTTACCGATGGGGGCGCACGGTAGAGTCACGTTGGTCATGACTCCGTCGCTGGGAGCGCGGATTTGGCGGTTCGCAGCCAACGACTTCAGCCCAAGAGCCCAACCGGCTACTCCAGAATCGCGAAAAAGGTGATCAGGTTGGCCACATGGTCGTCGAGCGAGACCCCGAGGTGGTCGCAGCCGAGCTGGATCGTTGCGCGGTCGATCTTTGCGGCGAAACCGGGGTCCTTGAGCTTCTTCTTGATCGAGGCCGCCTTCATCTCGCCGTAGCGCACCGGGTTCATCTTTCGGTAGGCATAGAAGATCCCACTGATCTCGTCGCAGGCCAGCAGAGCGGCGGCCAGCTTTGTCCGCGGCAGTGTCGCGTACCCATGGTAACTATAGGCATGCGCCTCGACCGCGTGGATCAGGTCCTCCGGATAACCCCATTCTTTAAACCAACGCAGCGACTCAGCGGGATGGGTGTCCGGAAAGCGGTCGAAATCAAGATCGTGCAGCAGTCCGGTCACGTACCACAGGTGCGGATCTTCCCCTAACTTGCGCGCATACCCCTCCATCGCCGTCGCGACCATGCGGGCGTGGAGCCGCTGATAAGGCTCCTGCACGTGCTGCTCGAGCAGCGCCTGGGCGGAGAGGAGGTCCGGGAGGCTCATGATTCAGCAGGATCTTCGCTCTACGATCGACCGTGGCGATCCCTTTCAGATCGAACCGCGCACCCGTAACGCCGGACCCAGACCAAGCTCCGCTTGCCAACGATTATGCGGAAATGCAGCATTGCCGCATGACGACCCTGCCTCTTTCCAAGCGCGGCACGCTCACCCTTCCTCCTGCACTCAGGCGCAAGCTCGGCCTGGACAAGCTCCGCAACCCCGTGCTTCTGGCCGAGGAACGGGACGGCGGCGTGTTCCTGCAGGCCGCCGTGACCCTGCCCGTACGCGATCTGCCCAAGGAACAAATCCAAGCCTGGATCGCGCGAGATGAAGCGGAGATGAAAACGTTCACCTCGGCCAAAAAGTCCACCAAGCGGTGAAGCTCTTTCTGGACACGAGTGTCCTGCTCGCCGCCGCGGGATCGGCCCGGGGCGCCTCGCGCCATGTCGTGACCCGGGCATCGGAGTTCGGTTGGGAACTGATCAGTTCCGACTACTGTCGGGAGGAAGTCAGGCGAAATTTACCCAAACTCGGACCAAGTGCCAAACGCGCCTGGACGCGATGGATTGAACCCCATCTGCAAATCGTGCCCGCAGGCCTGTCACTCGACCGTCCCTTGGTGTTTCCAAAGGCCAAAGACCGACCGATCGTCATCACGGCTCTGGTGGTCCGAGCCGCCTGGCTGCTCACACTCGACGAGCGGGATTTTCATCAAAAACTGGGTCGGGAAGTCTATGGTCTGTCGATTGCCACCCCGGGCGATTTCCTCATCGAGCAGCGCGCTCAAGGTTTGATCTAAACCCCACCCGCGTGAAGGCAGCTGGCACCCCGGCTGCTCTTCCCGCAACATGGTCATTCGCGTTTGCTCCCTGCTGCTTCTGTTCGTCCTCAACCTGCTCCTCCTCGCCCCTGTCTCCACCCGCGCGGCCGAACCGGCGCCGCTCTACGCCCTCTGCGCCGCCTATCCGCCGGAGATTGCAGCATTTCAGTCGGAATTCGGCGTCAGCGAACGCACGGACTGGACCCGCACCGTGATCAAGGGGATCGAGTTCTGGCGCGGCGAGGCCGGCGGCAAGCAACTCATCATCTTCCGCACCGGGATCAGCCTGGTGAACGCCGCCTACCAGCTGCAGCTCGCGCTCGATCACTTTCCCATCACGCACATTCTCTTTGCCGGTGTGGCCGGCGGGACGGATCCGGCGCTCCAGATCGGCGATGTGGTCATCCCGGAGCGCTGGGCCTACCATGGCGAGGCGGCCTACCTGAACGAGGACCCGGCCAAACCCGGCAGCTACATCATTCCCGACTACCTCAAGCCCAAGTACGAAAACTTCGGCATGATCTTCCCCGACGACACCGCCGTGATCCGCGAGGGCCAATCCGAATTCGCCGACGTACCGGCCTTCCCGGCCGATCCCGGGCTGCTCGCCGCGGCCCGCCGCGCGCTTCCGAAGATCCCTGCCATGCGCAAGGCCGGACGCACGGTCAGCGTGAACGCCGGCGGCACCGGCGTGGCCGGCCAGGTCTTCCTCGATCACGCCGCCTACCGCGAGTGGCTGTTCCGTGTCTGGCAGGCGCGCTGCGTCGACATGGAGTCGACCGCCCTCGCCCATGTGGCCTACGCCAACACCAAGCCGATCCTGATCATCCGCGGGCTCAGCGATCTCGCCGGTGGCCAGCATGGCAAGAACCCGATCGATGCCAACGAGGCCACGGTGTCGGTCATCGCGGTCAAGGTCCTGCGCCACGTGCTGGACGAACTCTGATCCGGAAGTCCGTAGGATCGAACCGACCACGGATTACACCGATTACACGGATCAATCAGGGACATATAAATCCTCAGCAGAGTCTGATGCGCAGCACTGACCTCGCCGCCTATCACGAATGTCTTTTCTGCTATCCGTGTAATCCGTGGTAACTGCCGGGGCTGAGATTGATCCCGTGCTTCCGGACACAAAAAGGCCTCGTGTCACGGGGGACACGAGGCCGTCGAAAGACGAGGGATGATTCCGTCGCGCTTACTTCCAGCTCAGGATGAGGCGCGTGAAGTAGGTCGTGTCGAGGTTGTCGAGGCCGGGGGCGGTCTCGCTCTTGTAATCGTTGCTCACGCCGATGCGGAGCTTCCAGAGCGAGGCCGTGATGGGCATCTCGAAGAACGACTCGTGGTAGGCCACATAGTTCGCGAAATCGTCGAACGCCGGGATGTAGGACAGGTTGGTCGTGAGGACCGAGCTGTCGAACTGGATGCGGTGGGCGAAGCCGATGTCGAGACCGGCGCTGCGCGTGTCCTCAACCAGCGGGCTGCGGTAACCTTCATAACGGAACGAGAGACCCACGCGACCCGTGAGCGTCTGGTTGGCCGCCTTCACCAGATCGTAGCCGAGACCGGCCGCGGTCACGTTGTAGAGCTCGATGTCCTTGATGCGATCAAAGCCACCTTCGTTACGTACGTACCAGGACTTCTTGCCTGAAAAATTATTGGCGTAGTCGACGCCGGCCTTGAACTGGTCGGCCGACTTGACGCCGTCGCTCTCCTGGCGGTTGAGCGCGGTGTAGAACTGGAGGGTGTCCTGCGCGCTTGCGAGCGTGGCACGGGCGCTCGCGGCGGTGCCGAGCTGCTCGCTGTTGCCGGTCTTACCGGTCACGTCGACCCCGACCTCGTAGGCCCAAGAACGCTTGTGGACCGTGATGGCGGGATCTTCCGCACCGGGCGACCAGGTCATGGCGAGCTTGTCGACGGTCGTGCTGATGGTGCCGTCGCCACCGCTGAGCTGGACCTGACCGCCGCCGGTCGAAGCCAGCGTGCCCTGCATGACCGTGCCGCCGGCGAGGCGGACGTTGAGCGGCTTCTCCGTCGAGAGGCTGACGACTTCACTTTGCTTGATCGTCAGGGTGCCGGCGTAGTCCGTGGCGAGCGTGACGTTGGCGCCATCGATCTTGGTCACGGTGCCGACGAGGCGGGCGCCGTTCTTGGTTTCAACGACATCGGCCAGCAAAGCCGAAGCCGCAGCGAGCATCGCACTGGCAGCGAGGAGGGAGCGGTGGAGGTTCATAGGATCGGAGAAAATACCCCACCGCCCGGAGCTAAGTCAATGATCCGAGACCTTTTTACGTAAAGTTACCCGGTCCGGGCCCGCTTCGGCGCTGGACAGTACGGCGGCGGGTGCGTTGCTTTCGCATCCAACGCCATGATCGCACCCGTCCACCGCCCTGCCCTGATCGTCGCCGACGGCTGGAAAGACTACCAGTTGCTCGACTGCGGCGACGGCATGAAGCACGAGCGCTGGGGACCGTACACCCTCGTGCGCCCGGACCCGCAGATCATCTGGCCGCGCCGGGAGGGACCGGACTGGAAGGGCTGGGACGGCTATTACCACCGCAGCGAGAAAGGCGGCGGCAAATGGGAGTACCGCAAACCCCTGCCCGATTCGTGGAAGATCTCCTACGACCGCCTCGGGCTGACGTTTCGCATCCACCCGACGTCGTTCAAGCACACCGGGCTCTTCCCCGAGCAGGCGGTGAACTGGGACTGGTTCAGCGCACGCATCAAGGCCGCCAAGGCCGCCGGCCGCGAACCCTCCGTGCTCAATCTCTTTGGCTACACCGGTGCCGCGACCTGCGCGGCGGCCAAGGCGGGCGCCAGCGTCTGCCACGTCGACGCTGCCGAGGGCATGGTGAAGTGGTGCAAGGAAAACGCCGCGCTCAGCGGCCTCGCCGACGCACCCGTCCGCTACATCGTTGACGACTGCCTCAAGTTCGTGCGCCGCGAGCTGAAGCGTGGCCGCCGGTACGACGCGATCATCATGGATCCGCCGACCTACGGCCGCGGCAGCACCGGCGAGATGTGGAAGCTGGAGGACCACCTGTGGGAACTGCTTCGCGAGTGCCGCGAACTCCTCACCGATCGCCCGGAATTTTTCCTCATCAACGCCTACACCGCTCGGCTTTCCCCCACGGTCGTGGGCAATCTGCTGACCGAACTCATGCACGGCCGCGGCGGCACCATCACCGCCGGTGAGGTCGGCCTCCCGATTCGCGCGGACGGCAAGGTGCTGCCCTGCGGCATTTACGGCCGCTGGGAAGCCTGACGCGGCCACCCCATGCGCCTCGTCTCCCTCAGCCTGCTCACGCTGCTCGCGGCCGCCCCGACCTTCGCGGCGGAACCCGCTACGACCGACGCCTCGGTCGTGCCCGAGATCGTGCGCCTCGATTGGGGCTCGTACTCGCTCTACGTCGAGAACGACAAGTTCTTCGCCGGGACTGACCAGCGCTACACCAACGGCCTCAAGTTCACCGCCCTCACCTCCAATCTCCGCCGGTTCACCGGGCCGGAGATTCCCGCGCCCATTCGCTGGATCTCGCAACGCCTCAGCCGCGTGGTTGCGCGCGACGAGATTCCCAAGCTCGGGCTCTCCTTCGGGCAGAACATCTACACCCCGACTGACACCCAGAATCCGAACTACCAGCCCAACGACCGCCCCTACTCCGCGTGGCTCTATGCCGGCGTCGCTTTTCAGAATTACCGCCCGCCGATCAACGCCTACGGCGACGCGCGCACCCCACGACTCGACATCCTGGAGCTCAATCTCGGCATGGTCGGTCCCTGGGCACTGGGCGAGGAGTTCCAGAACAACTACCACCGCCTGATCGACGTGCGGACCGCCAAGGGCTGGCGCAACCAGATCAAGAACGAGCCGGGCCTGAACGTCATCTTCGAACGCAAGTGGCGCCACCGCTCCGGCGACCTGCTCGGCACCACCTGGGCGGCGGACTTCATTCCTCACGCCGGCTTCAGCCTCGGCAACGTCTTCACCTACGCCAATGCCGGCTTCGAAGCGCGGGTTGGGTATCATCTGCCCGGCGACTTCGGCACCAATCTCATCCGCCCCACCGGCGACTCGAATCCGCTCCTGCGCTTCCCGTTCAACGCCTTCCTCTTCGTCGGCGTCGACGCCCGCGCCGTCGCCCGCGACATCACGCTCGACGGAAACACGTTTCGCGACAGCCCCTCGATCGACCGCAAGTGGGGCGTGGCCGACTTCGCCGGTGGGCTCGCCTTCGGCACGCGCCGCTGGCAGTTCACCTACACGCAGGCGAGCCGGACCCGCGAGTTCAAGGGGCAGGCCGACAACCAGGAATTCGGCTCCGTCAGCATCACTCTTTTCCGCTAAACCACCGCCCGCATCCTCCGACCGTGTCCTCCGCTGATACCTACTTCGCCACCGCCACCCAGCTGCTCACCCGCGCCCGCGAGGTGAACGCCCCGACCCTGCGCCGCTGCGGCGCGCTCATCGGCGCCAACGTCGCCCAGGGCGGCGTGCTCCACACCTTTGGCAGCGGCCACAGTGAGATCATCGGACGCGAGATCATCGGACGCGCGGGCGGCCTGATGTGCGTCAGCGGCATCTTCGATCCGGGCGCCGGCTTCTCGGAGAACGTCGTCGGCTACGGCACCCGCCTCGCCGAGAAGCACGACAAGATCTACGGCCTCCACGCCGGCGAGACCATCATCGTCATCTCCAACTCCGGCAAGAACAGCTCGCCCATCGAGGTCGCCCTCTACGCCAAGCAGAAGGGCCTCCACGTCATCGCCCTCACCGCGATGTCGATGAGCACCACCGCCAAGACCGTCCATCCCGGCGGCAAGAATCTCCACGCAATCGCCGACCACGTCCTTGACAACCTCGGCGTCGTGGGCGACGCCATCGTGAAGATCGCTCCACCCGACCAGGGTGAGATCCCCGCGACCGGCTCGCGTTTCCCCGCCGCCGCCGAAGCCGGCCCGACCTCAACCGTGATTGGCGCGATGCTGCTCAACCTCCTCGCGCTCGAGGTCATGGACTGGCTCAACGGCAACGGTTACCCGCTCCCCGTCCTCCGCAGCCAGAACGTCCCCGGCGGCATGGAGTCCAACATCGAGCTCGCGAAAAAGTACCGCACCCGCCTCAGCCGCCCGATCGGGTGAGCGCGCGGCGCGAGAGTTATCGGTTAAGCGTTATTGGTTATTGGGCAAGAATCACGCCGCAGAACCCCATTAACAATTAACCAATAACCATTCACCACTCTCCCATGAAAATCGGCGTTGATGGCGGCGGGACCAAGACCGAGCTCATCCTCGTGGATGACGCCGGAGCGCTCGTGGAGCGCCGCATCGGGCCGGGTTGCAATCCCAGCGTGGCCGGACCCGACGCCGCGCGGCTCATCCTGACCGACGCGTTGTGCTCGCTCACGACCGGCATAGAGCGGACGCGCATCACCCACACGCTCCTCTGCATGGCCGGCAGCCGTCTTTTCTGGCGAGACACGGCCGCAACCCTCGGGGAATTCGGCCGCGTCCACACCACCGACGACTCCCTGCCCGTGCTCGAACTGGCCACCGAGGGACAACCGGGCCTCGTCCTCCATGCCGGCACCGGCTCGTTCGTCGCCGCCCGCACCACCGCAGCAGGAGATCCGCTCGACAGCGTTTACGCGGGCGGCCTCGGCTGGCGCTTCGGCGATCCGGGCAGCGGGTACGATCTCGGCCGCCGCCTCGTGGCCCGCGGGTTGCTCGAGCTCCAGGGCTGGGCCCCGGCCTCGCGCCTCGGCCCCGTGCTGCGCGACCACACGGGCCTGCCCGACGCCGCCGCGATCACACGCCATTTCTACAGTCACGCCGAACCCACCCGAATCGTCGCCGCCCTCGCGCCCCACCTTCTCCATCTCGCCAGCGAGGGCGATCCCGTGGCGCAGCAGCTCGTCCTCGAATCCACCGGCGAGCTCCACGCGCTCGCACTGCGCGTCGCGACCCAGCTCTTCCCTGACACCGCCCTTGACTGCCTGCGCGCGGGCCTGAGCGGACCGATCCTGACCCATCCCGCCGTCGTCGACGCCCTCACGCGCACCTCGCCGCTCGCGCTCGTGCCCATCACGGTCGCGCCGATCGAGGGCGTGCGCCACCTGCTCGCGCGGCTTCCGGCAGCATGATCGCCAGCGGACACGAGTCCGTCCTCGCCGAGGCCGCGTGGCGGGAGCGCCGCGCGGCGCACGAGCAGCGGGTCCGCGCCTGGACCGATCCCCACCAGCTGCGCGCCGCGCGCGGCGAAAAGCATCCGGTCTACGATTTCCTGTTTTCCTACTACGCATTCCGACCCGCCTGGCTGCGGCGGTGGCATCCCGGTCCCGATGTGATCCTTGAGGGCGTCGAGGCCCGCGACTACCTGCGCTGGCCCGAATACCGGGAGACGTCCACCGGCGTGATGGTTGATCCGACGACACTCGCACCGTCACGCCGCGCCTTCCTCGCCTGGCTGCGCACACTGCTCGCGGCGATGCAGACGCGGCCCGCGTTCTTCGGCTGCTTCGGACTGCATGAGTGGGCGATGGTCTACCGGCAGTCGCCGGAAGAGATCCGTCACAACGCTTGGCCGCTCCGCTTCCCACCCGACGAGCTCGCGCGCATCGTCGAAGCTGGACCAGTGTGCTGCTCGCACTTCGACGCGTTCCGCTTCTTCACCGCACCGGCGCGTCCGCTCAACCGGCTGCAGCCCGACCGCGAGTCCACGCCCCAGCTCGAACAGCGGGGCTGCCTGCACGCCAACATGGATCTCTACAAGTGGGCGTTCAAACTCGCGCCATTCACGCCGTCCGAGCTGGTGGCCGACTGCTTCGAGCTCGCGCGCGACATCCGCGAGATCGACATGCGGGCGAGCCCCTACGACCTGCAGGCGCTGGGCTTCCCGCCGATCCGGATCGAGACGTCCGAGGGTCGTGCCGACTACGAACGTCACCAGCGGGCCTTCTCCGCCCGCGGCGAACCCCTCCGCGCCCGCTTGCTGAGCCTGTGCGACCGGCTGCTCGCAGCCGAATAATCCAGGATCAGAATTTTAACCACAGATGGACACGGATTCACACGGATCCGGAAATGATTCTGCTTCGTGGATGGAATCCGTGTTTATCTGTGTCCATCCGTGGTTAATTTTCTGCGGTCTGATTGGTCCGGCGGCTGAGGGATAATCCTTGGCGGTCACCGCGGCTTGCCTAGGCTGCGCCGCGCGTGTCCGGTTCCACCGCATCTCCCAAAAATCGTCGCCGTCGCTGGCCGTTGATCGGCGGTGGGATCGTGATTGGCGCGGGCCTGGCGTTCGGCGCGTTGCTGCTCCCCGGCGTGCAGGGCTGGCTGGTCAAGCAGGTCATCGCCCGTCAGCCGGGCTGGAAGGTTGAGTTCGAACACTTTGGGGTCGGTGCCGATGGACTGGATGCTCGCGGCGTCGCTTTCGCCATGCCCGGGCTCACCGCGACTTCGGAGCCGATCGCGGTGCGCGTCTGGCCCTCACGTCTGCTCCGTCGCGAACTCCACGTCGAACAGGTCGACGTGCAGAAGCTGCGGATCGAGCTCACGCCCGCCCAGCTTGAATCGACCGCGGCCGACCCCGGCACGGCCGCGCCGTTTCCGGGACTGCTCGCCCTGCTCACCGCGCCCCTGCCCTGGGTCGTCGGCCAGACCCGCATCGAGGCCCAGCTCGTGGTCAACGACGGTGGCCAGTCGGTCGTCGTGGGTGATTTCACGCTGCAGGGCGGCGAACTGCGCGCCGGGCGCGCGGGCGTGATCACCTACACGCTCGACGTCGCCTCGGCTCTACTGCCCGCCGGGCCCGACAATCGCGTCCGCAGCCGCGGCGAAATCGAGATCACCCGCGACGCCGCGCGCGGCGTGGAACGTATCGCCATCCGCGGCGACCTGCGGCTCCCGGTGTACGGCCCGCTCACGCTGCCGGCCGGCGATTTCGATCTCACGATCAGCGCCACGCCCGACGGCGAAACCTACGCGGGCGGACTGAGACTTGGCCCGGCGACGACGCTCGCGCTCGCCGGCGAACTCAAGCGCAGCCTTGGCACGCTCGCGACCACGCTCGACCTGCGCACGGACGACACACTCGTGGCCAGCCTCACCGAGGGCCGCGCACCCACGGGCCAAGTATCCGCCACCTTGGCGGCCACCGTCCATCTCGCCACCACCGATGTCGACGCGACCCTCCAGGGCGATCTCACGGCACGCGACTGGGCCCGCCTGCGTCCCGAACTCGCACCGATCCCCGCCCTGGCCAGCCGGCTCGTCGCAACCTTCGCCCGCCGTGGATCCGTGCTCGAGCTCAAGACCCTCGACGCCCGCCTCGATGCGGCAGATGCCTCCGGCCTGACCGCGCAGGTCACCCTCGCGGGTCCGGTCGATCTGGCCCAGCCCACGGCCGCACCACGCTTCACTCTCCGTCTCGCGGGACTGCCGCCGGCCTGGGCCAATCCGTGGCTCGGCTCCGCGATCCAGGTTGAGGGCGAGCCGATCGCGGGCGCCTGGCAAGGGGATGTCCGCCGCGACGGATCCCTTGATCTCACCTCAACCCAGCCGCTGCGCATCGGTCCGCTCCAGCTCACCGGACCGGGGCTGCCGGCCCTGCCGGCATTGACACTCGAGGTGCCCTCGCGCGTGAACCTCGCGAACGGGCGCGTCACCCTCGACCTGCCGGCCACCGCCCTGACCAGTGCGTGGGGCGACCGCGTGGACCTGACGCTCGAGGCGAGCCACGAACTCGTGAGCGGCGACTCGCGTCTGACCGGCCACCTCAATGCCGCGCTGCCCACCGTCCTGACCGGACCCGACCGACCGCTGCCGTTCACGCTCGTGGCCGACTGGCAGGCGGCCCTCCGGGGCGACGGTGCCGTGACGTTGGAGCACAGCGCTCTGGAGCTGCGCCTGCCCGACCGCACCAAGCCGGCCATCGCGCTCACGCAGCGCGAGCCAATCGCCCGGATGGCCGACGGGGTGTTCGTGGCACCCAATGATCGGGACCTTCTCACACTCGAAGCCGACGCACTGCCGCTCGGGTGGGTGTCGCGGTGGCTCCCGGGCTACGACCTCGACGGCATCTGGACGCGAGGAGCGTCGACCCTGCGCTCCCCGTCAGCGGATCGCGGCCTCGAACTCACCACGTCGATCCCCTGGCGCTTCACCGGACTCCGTCTCGGCGTCGGCGGCAAGGAGTTGTTCCGCGGGGAAGCCGGGATCGATCTGGATGGCGCGCTCTCCACGGCACGAGTCGAGGCCCGACTGGGAGAGATGGAGCTGGCCGACGCCAACGGGAACCGGATCACGGGCGCGCTCACGCTCACGGCCACACCGGCGGACAAGCGTTTCCAGACGGTGCTGGAGGCCGACGCGGAGCTGCCTGCACTGCCTCACAGTGCGGGCACCTTCGGCGCGGTCTCGGTGCGCCTGCGCACGCGAGCGAGCTCGGTCGAGGGCGAGGTGGCCCAGGTCGAATCCTTCCACCTGGAGGCGCGCAATGCCGACGGGCCGCTGCTCACGATCGCGGCCCCGCAGCCCTTCTATTATTTCACGAAGCCGAGCGGTGAGCTCATCCTCAGCTCGGTCGCGCCCCTCACGCTGGAGATCGCGCCGCTGCCCCTTGCCTGGTTCCAGCCGCTGCTCCCGACCGGTGACGAAATCGAAGGCCGGATGGAGGCGATGAGCTTCATGCTGGTGGCCGAACCGCAGAAATTCCTGCTGCGGCCAACCAAGCCGGTGCAAGTCACGAACCTCAGTTACCGCCAGCGCGGACAGCCCCGGCTCGTCGCGGCCACCGGGCGTTTCTTTCCCGGGTTCGATCTCAACCTGCTCCACGAACTCCGCCCCGCGTTTCAACTCGGCTACACCGGCCGCCTGCATGCGACCGACGGGGTGATCACGGTCGGCGGCACAACAGGGGTCGAGTTTGAGACCGGCCTGAGCTTCATCGGCAATGATCGCGCAATTTTGCCCCAGACCATCGATGTCGCGACCCGTCTCGATTTCGGCGCCCTCCATGCCGTGCCCGCACTGGCGGAGGCCGGCATGCCGGCGGGAGGCACGCTCATCACGCGGATCAGCGGCGATCCGCTCGGGCCAAAGCCGCTGGAGGTGTGGCTGCAGATCGCCGACCTGCGCGCCGCCGGCTCGACGACGCCGCTCCCCACCCTGACCGTCGCCGCCAGCGGCCAGAGCCCGGGCCAGTCGCGCGCGCTGCGCTTTGACGTGAAGGCCCGGCTCGACGGCCGGCCGCAGCCCAGCGACCTCGCGTTCACGCTCTCGGCCGAGCAAAGCGCCGTTGACCTGTCCTTCGAATCCGCGCTGACGAGCACCTACCTTGATCTGGCGGCATTCGAGGCCTTCGCCGCGGCGTTCACTCCTCCCGCAGCGCAAACTCCGCCGCCGGCGCCTGCCGCGGTCGTCGAAACAGCCGGCCTCCCGGTGGCAACCGCCCGCCCGGCGCTCGCGCCGCCCCTCGGCGTCCCCTTCTGGGACACCTTGCGCGGACGTTTCACGCTCGATCTCGGATCGGTGCGCTACGCGCCGTACCGGATCGACGCGATTCGCGGCCGGCTGGAGCTGGACGACCGCACCTTGGCCCTGCGCAACCTCACGGGCACGATGTTCGCCGGCACGTGGACCGGCGATCTCGAGGTGGCCTACGATCCCAGCCGGCCCGAGGCCGATCACACCCTGACCGCCGAGTTCAAGATCGCCCAGTTCGAGACCGCGCAGGCGATTCAGACGGTGTTCCCCAATGAGTACGGCTCGATCGACACGCGGCTGAATCTCGACACCACGATCAAGGGTAGCGGCAACCGGTGGTGGGAGATCATGGATCGCACGGAAGGAAGCTTCACGCTCTCCGGCAAAAGCGGCGTCGTGCGCCTGACCCACCCGCAGGCCGGGTCGGCGTCCACCGTGCTCGCGCTCGCCGGCGCGGTGGGATTCTCGCCCGAGCTGCGCGCACTCGGCCGGCTGCTCAAGGCCTTCTCGGCCATGCCGCTCGACGAGGTGCGCGTCGAGGGCGCGCGCGACATTGACGGCAACCTGTCACTCGCGGAATTCCGCATCGATTCGCCGCAGGCGCGCCTGCGCGGAACCGGCCGCGTGCCGGTCGTGGAGGGCGTTCCCCTCGCCGGCCGCGCGCTGTCGATGCAGCTGGAGCTGCAGGCACGCGACGAGGTCGCGGTCATCCTCAACGGCATGAAGCTGCTGGAGAAGCAGCCGATGCCGGACGGTTATCGCCGGCTCAATCAACCCGTGCAGATCGGCGGCGAGGTCGGTCGGCCCGACCCCAGTCCGCTCTATGATCTGCTCGCGCGCGCAGTCGACGGCTCCGGCGGCACCTGGGGCCTGATCATGCGCAAGGTGCAACGCGAGGTCGACCGCCAGGCGGCCAAGCCCACCCGATGAACATGAAACCACCTGCCTGGATTCTTCCGCTCGTCCTGGCCGCGGCCCTGCACGCCGCCGCGCCGGCACCGCTGCCGGCGGACACCCGGCTCCTCAAGGGCACGCTCGAGAACACGACGCACGCAGTGAGCGCCCCCGCCAGATTTGAACTCACCTTCGAGGGCGAGGCCGTGCGCGGATTCCTGACCGTCGAGGCTCCCCTCAAGGCCGGTCGCTTCCCGGTCGAGGGAACGAAGCGCGGTGCCTGGTGCGAGGTAATCTGCCGCTACGAGGACGGGACGCGCACGGTGTTCCGCGGCGTGATCGACGACACCGGCTACCGCGGCACGTACGTCTTCGGCGGTGCCGGACAGCTCGTGCAGTACGGCCGGTTCGAGACAGCCCGCTGATTCAGGTCCGATCACAAGCACTCAAACAAGCCGCCCGCGAATCACGCGAATCGGCACGGATTCGATCCGGTACTGACCACGGAATACACCGAAAACACGGAGCCAAGCCACGATCAAAGAGAGAGTCTCTAAGTCTGAAATTCCGTGTGTTCGGTGTATTCCGTGGTTTATCCCTCCTCATTCACGCCGATTCGCGTGATTCGCGGGCAAAGCAACGCATTGATCACCGGCCGGGCTGCGTGCGGCTTAGGCACGGGCGCGCTGCTTGCGGCGACGGACCCACCAGCCGAGGGCGCCACTAAGGCTCATGAAGATCGCGCCGTAGGTCGAGGGCTCAGGGACGGGCGTGATCTGGTTGTCGTCGGCGAAAGGCTCGTACTTCGTTTGGTTGCCCGAGAAGCCGTTGAAGACGATGCGAGAGAGATCCGTGACCGTCGGGGGCAGCAGGGAGTAAAAGTAGTCGACCGTGTTGTTCCAGTTCTGGACAGTCAGCGTGTAGTTGCCGGTAAAGCTCACCGAGCTGAAGTTGACCGTCGAGGCACCGCCGAAATCGAGGATCGAGTTGGCGCTCACCGTCAGCGCGTCGAAGGTGTGATTGAAGCCGCCGAGCGCCAGCGTGCTGCCGGCGAGCTCAATATCGAGCAAGCTGTTGTTCATCGCCGCGCCAAGCGTCAGCGTGTAGTCCGCGTCGGCAAGCTTGAGCGAACCGGCGCCAACGAAGGTGCCGGAGAAGGTCGTGTTGGTGGCCGTCGTCAGGCCGGTGCCAAGCGTCAGCGCGCCACCGCCAAAGTCCACCGTGCCGGCGCCGGCGAGCGTCTGGACGCTGTCGGAGAAGCCGTTGAGATCGAAGACCGCGCCCGCCGCCACGACCACGTCGCTCGCATCGGCGATGCGGTTGCTCGCGCCGAGGGCGAGCGTGCCGGCGTTGATCAGCGTATCGCCGGTGTAGGTGTTCGCACCGCCGAGCGTGAGGGTGCCGCCGCCTTCCTTGGTCAGGTTGCCGGTGCCGGTCGCGATCGCGCCATTCAGCACGGTGTCGCCCGCGCCACTCACGACCAGGTTGCGGTTCGTGCCGGTGATGCCGCCACTGGCGGTGAGCGTGCCGGCGCTGGACTGGATGCGGGCATCCGTGGCCAGCGTGATGCCGCCGGTGAGCGTGTTGTTGCCGGAGAAATTCTCGACCGCGCCATCGATCGCGCCCGTGCCATTGCCGTTCAGCACGAGGTTGTTCGCGACGCTGATGCCGCCCTGGATCTCGAGATTGGCGCCGGCGGCAACCGTGATCGTGCCGCTGCCGAGTGCGTTGCCGGACTGCAGGGCGATGATGCCCTCGTTCAGGTTGGTCGCGCCGGTGAAGCCGGTGCTGGAGCCGGACAACGTGGTGCGGCCGACGCCGCTCTTGTTGAGCGTGCCGGTGCCGGAGATGCTGCCCGCGTAGGAATTGCTCGCCGCATTCGTGACCGAAAGCGTGCCGCTGCCGAGCGCGACCTGCGCGGCGGTGGAGGCGGAGTTCAGGTTGCGGATCGTCTCGGACTGGTTGTTGAGGTTGAGACGGCCGTCGGAGTAGATCGTGACCGAGCTCGTGTTCGCGATCTGGTTGGACGCGTTGAGCTGG
Organism: Opitutaceae bacterium; assembly: GCA_036401075.1. Taxonomy (GTDB): domain Bacteria; phylum Verrucomicrobiota; class Verrucomicrobiia; order Opitutales; family Opitutaceae; genus CAMAXB01. Next base: position 85,890 of record DASWVY010000004.1, on the reverse strand, counting down.
ACGTTGGCCGAAGCGGCCGCGCCGATGGAATCACCGATCACGAGATCGCCGGCGACCGCATTGACGCCTGCGGTCTTGTTGAGGATGAGCGTGCCATTGTTGACCGTCGTCGTGCCGGTGTAGGTGTTGGCGCCAGCCCCATTGAAGGTGACCGTGCCGCTGCCGGTGGAATTGATCGTCACCGCGCCGGTGCCGGTCGTGATGGCCGCCGCGCTGATCGCGCCGCCGCCACCGAAGGTGGTGTCGCGGTTCGTGCCCGTGAGCGTGCCGGTGAGATTGAGGGTCGAGCTGGCGTCGGCCGTGATCGTGGTGTTGCCCGTCTGCGTGATCGTGCCGGACATCGTGTTCGTGCCGCTCACGTTACGGATCGCCCCGTTGCCGCCGACGCCCGCGCCGGTGACGCTGATCGCGTTGGTGGGCGAGATGCCGCCGGCGAGCTCGAGCGTCGCGCCGTTCGCGATCGTCGTGGTGCCGGTGCCGAGCGCGGTGGTCTTCGCGGCCTGGACGATGCCGTTGTTGATGAAGACGCCGCCGCTGAAGGTGTTGTCGGTCGTGCCGCCGAGGATGAGCTTGCCGGCGCCGGTGCCGTCCTTGATCAGCGCACGGCCGGCGACATCCTGGCGGATTGACGAGTTGATGGTGAGGTTGCCGGAACCGGTGATGTCCGCGACCGTGTTCGCGTTGAGCTGGAGGCGGGCGATCGAGACCGTCTGGCTGCTGGCGCTCTGCTGCTGGATGTAGGGAACGGCGCCGGCGAGGGTCAGGGTCCGGTTGGTGGTATCGCCAACGAGATTGTAACTCGCAGTCGCGTTCTCGCCAAACTTGACGCCGGCGATCGTGGTGTTCGCGGTCAGGTTGGGCGCCAGACGAGCGAGGCCGAGGTCGTCAAAGAGAGCGATCTGCGTGGAGGTCGGCGCATTGGTTGCGGTCCAGTTATTGGCGGTGCTCCAGGTCGCACTGGAGCTGCCGTCCCACTCCTTCTCCGTGGCCATGACCGGGCGGAGCAGGTAGGCGCTCTGGCCGTACAGCGTGTCGGTGCCGCTGTAGGTGGCGACGCCATAGCCGGAGAAGTAGATGCTGCCAACCGTCTGGCTGTTGATGGTGGTACCGAGCTTGTCGAGGCCGTCCTCCCAGTTGTTGACGACGAGCACGCCGCTCGCGGGGGCGGTGTAGGTGTTGAACAGGAAGGTGTTGGCGCCGCTGGTCGCGCCGAAGTCGAGGGTCGCGCCGCCGGCGGAGGCGGTGAGGTTGCCGATGCGCTCGGAAAAGCCGTTGAGGTCGAGCGTGCCGGAGCCGCCGATCACCACGTTGCTGCTGTTGGAGATGCGGTCGCTGGCACCGAGCTTGAGCGTGCCATCGTTGATCGTGGTCGCGCCGGTGTAGGTGTTGGCGCCGCTGATGGTGAGTGTGCCCGTGCCGGTCTTGGTCAGGCCGCTGGCGCCCGTGCCGCCGTTGGAGATCACCCCACCGATCGTGGAGTCGGTGGCGACCGCCACCGTGAGGGTGCGACCGGTGTTGTCGTTGGAAAGGGCAAGGCCGCCGTTGAGCGTGGCGCCGCTGAGGGCGAGCGTGCGGTTGGCACCGCTCTGGGTGATCGTACCGGTGGTCGTGATCGAGGAGAGGCCGGTGTTGCCCGTGAGCGTGATCGCGTTGCTGATCGTGCGGCCACCTGTCGAGGAGAGCGTGCCCCCTGCAAGGTTGACCGTGCCGGTGCCGAGGCCGGCGTTGTTGCCGACCACCAGGTTGCCGGCCTGCAGCGTGGTGCCGCCGCTGTACGTGTTGGCGGCGTTGAGCGTGAGCGTGCCGGTGCCGGACTTGGTCAGCGCGCCCGTGTCGGAGATGATGCCGTTCGCCGTGGTGTTGCCGGTGCCAGTGAAGGTCAGGCCAAAACCGTCGGTGTCGATCGCGCCACCGAGCGTGAGCAGGGAGGTGGTCGCGTTGGTGACGGTGGCGGCGACGTCGAGGTTGATCGCCGAGTTGATGGTGTGACCGCCGGCGGCGACGCCGTTGGTCTGCGTGACATTGATGCCCGCGTACCCCGGGAGGCCGCCGTCGTTGATGCGAATCGTGCCGTTGTTGAGGACGTAGGAGAACGGCGCGTCGATCGAGATCGAGCGAACGTCGCGGGTGGCGCCGGTCCCGACATCAATCGTCTGCGCGGTGTTGACCTTGGCGTTGTTGAAAAGGATGTCGGCGTTGGTGGCCGGCATGAAGTTCGGGTCCCAATTCGTCGCGTTGGACCAGGTGCTGGTGCCGCCACCGTTGTCCCAGAGGTTGGCGACGAGCGTGGCCACCGTCAGGGCGCGCAGTTCGTGGATCTCGGTCGCGCCGCCGGTGCCGGAGGTGAAGCCGAACTTCAGCGTCTCAGGCCGGAGGTAACCGGAGAGGTCGACCTCGAGAACCTTGCTGAGGGTGCCCGCGGCACCGAACTGCAGCCACACGGTGAGCTGGTTGGTCGGCGTGATCAGGATCTCCGCATGGCGATAGTCCACGCCGGTCTGATTCGGACGCGTCGTGAGCGAGGGGAAATCCATCTGCTGGGTCAGCGCGGCATTTGTGCCGTCACCCGTCGCGGCGATGAACTCGTAACCTTCATAGCCGCTGCCGGGACCACGCACGGCGACACTGTTGGGATTCGAGCCGATGCCGCCGACGCGGCCTTCCGTTCCATTGGAAAAGTTGCCGAAATCGTCGAGCGAGATGGCGAGGTAGCCGCCCGCGAGACCTTCCTTGTTCACCTCGCCGCCGCCGGCGGTGGTCTTCTGCGCGTAGCCCATCGAGCCACCGAACGCACCAACCGAGAAGTCGACGCTGCCGTCGAACAGGAAAAACGTCATGCCGTCCGCACCGGAGCCGTTGTAGTGGGCGAAATCAAAGCTCGTGAAGAACGTACGTCCGGACGACGTCAGTGCCGTATCGTAGTACGCGTAGGTCGCGCGGTTGTTCGCATTGTCCGTCAGCCGCAGCCAGCCGTCGCCGCTCGGATCGATGCCGCCCGAGGTCAGCGTGGGGGTGAAACCGGAGCCGCCAAACACCCAGCCGGGAGCCGTCGAATTCATGAACGTCTCGGTGATCGTCTGGGCGCGAGCCGACGACAGCCCTCCAACAAGGAGGCTGATGGCGAGGAAAAGGCGGGGCAGGTTCACACCCCTAAATTGGGGTGCCCTCCTCTCAAACGCACGCCTCATCTAGGGTGAAAACCCTAGTACTAATACCCCAACCGCCCTATGCGTACTTCCACCCTAGCCGCCGATGTAGCTCATCTCGACCTTGGGCCGGGTCTGGCCGGAGGCCAGCAAACCGGCCCGGTCGTCGGAGTAGCGATCCAGCCGCCCCGACCAGATCCTTCGAATGTAATCTTCTAACTCAGAATCAGTTGCGTTGGAACGTAGGCAACCCAGCACATCCCAGCCCACCGCAGTGAAGAGACAGGTGTAGAGCTTGCCGTCGGCCGACAGGCGGGCCCGGTGGCAGTCCTTGCAGAAGGGTTCGGTCACGGACGAAATCAGCCCGATTTCCCCTCGCCCATCCTGATAGCGGTAGCGCGCGGCGACCTCGCCCCGGTAGGTGGGACCAGCCGCCTCCAGCGGCCACACGGCACCGATGCGCTCCACAATCTCCTTCGCCGGCAGGACCAGGGTGGACGACCAGTGATTCGTGTTCCCCGCGTCCATGAACTCGATGAAGCGCAACGGCAGGCCGCGCCCGCGGAAGTGCTCCGCCATCGGCAGGATCTCCTGATCGTTCACCCCTCGCTGGACGACCATGTTGACCTTTACCGGCAGCCCCGCGGCCGTGGCCGCATCGATCCCGCGCAGCACGCGCTCAGGCGAGAAGCCGAGTCCGTTCATGCGGCCCGCGATCTCCGGATCGAGGGAGTCGAGCGAGACGTTGAGGCGGTCGAGCCCCGCCGCCTTGAGCGCTGGCGCGAGCTTTTCGAGCAGCCAGCCGTTCGTGGTCAGCGCCACGTCCGGCACGCCGAGTTCCGTTTTCAGCATCCGGATAAGGTCCGGCACATCCGCACGCAGGAGCGGTTCGCCGCCCGTCAGCCGGATCTTCTCCACGCCCAAGGCGCGAAACGCCGTCACGATCTTGCGCAGCTCCGCGAGGGACATCAGCTGCGGATCCTTCAGGAAGGCATAGCCCGGCCCGAACACCTCGCGCGGCATGCAGTACGGGCAGCGAAAATTGCAGCGGTCCGTCACGGAGATCCGAAGATCCCGCAAGGGGCGCTGGAAGGAATCGCGGACGGAAGACATGGCCGGAAGAGAGCGCTCAACATTCAACATTCAACGTTCAACGCAACCACCCAGAGCGGTCCGACCAAGCCATCCTATCCCCCTTTAACGTCAGGCCATCATCTGCAGTGGCCGGCAATTGAACGTTGAGCGTTAAGCGTTGAGCGTTGAACGTTCTCCGATTCCCCATGCTGCCGCCCCCAACCGACGCCGAGCGCGTCATCCTTTCTTCCCTGCCCCTGCTCCCAGCCGAGCATTGCCCGCTCGCCGCAGCCCAGGGCCGCATCCTGCGCGCCCCGGTCTCCGCCGATCGCGATCTGCCGCCGTTTGACCGCGTGACGATGGACGGCTTTGCGGTCCGGGCCGCCGCCGTGGCCGCCGGCACCCGCCGTTTTCGTGTCGCCGGACTGCAGGCGGCCGGGATGATTCCGCTCACCCTCGCCGCCGACGGTGACTGCATCGAGATCGCCACCGGCGCCGTCCAGCCCCAAGGCGCGGACGCCATCGTGCCCTACGAGGACACGCGTCGCGACGGCGACGCCATGGTCCTCGCCGACGACTGCACGGTCAGCGCCGGCCAGAATCTTCACGCTCGCGGCTCCGATCACCGGACCGGCGACCAGATGATCCCTGCGGGTGTGCGCATTTCCGGCCGCGAGATCGCGGTCGCCGCCGCCTGCGGGCACGCTTTTCTCAGTGTGGGCCTACGGCCGCGCGTCGCCGTGGTGGCGACCGGCGACGAACTGGTCGAGGTCGATGCCCACGACGTCGCGCCCCACCAGGTGCGCAAGTCCAACGACTACGCCGTGCGCGCCGCGCTGCTCGCGACCAACGCCGTCACGCAGGTTGAGCGCTTTCACCTCCGCGATCAGCAGACGGAGATCGAGCAAAGCCTGCGTGCGATCCTCGCCGGCTTCGACGCGGTCATCCTTACCGGCGGGGTCTCCAAGGGAAAATTCGACTTCGTGCCGGCCGCTCTCGCCGCGCTAGGCGTCGAGCAGCGCCTGCGGGGCGTGGCGCAGCGCCCGGGCAAACCGTTCTGGTATGGCCTCAGCCCGCGCCGGACCCCCGTGTTCGCGCTGCCGGGCAACCCGGTGTCGACCTACACCTGCCTGCATCGCTACGTGCTGCCCGCGCTCGCCCAGATGAGCGGGGCGACGCCGCCAGCGCCAGACTACATACCGCTGGCCCATGCCGTGTCATTCAAGTCCCCGCTCGCCTGGCTCCCGCCCGTGCGCCTGAGCACGGGCCCCGACGGCCGCCGCACAGCCACGCCGGCGGTGCTGAACACCTCGGGCGACTTCGGCGGCCTCATCGGCACCGATGGGTTCATCGAGCTGCCGGTGGGACCGGGGAATTTCCCCGCGGGCACCGTGGTGCGGTATTGGGCTTGGAGCTGAGGGCGTCGGTCGAAGGAATGGACCTAGAGGACGGATGGGACCTATGTCTTCCATCCGTCCCATCCGTCTTATTGGTCCCATCTCTTTTCTTCCCCGCACGCGGCATTGCGTCAGACCGGATTTCGCTCACGCTTACCCTTCCTCCCCGATGCTCTCCCACCTCGACGCGAAAAACCGGCCCGCCATGGTCAATGTCGGCGCGAAGGCCGTGACCGCGCGCACCGCGCACGCCGTCGCGGTGGTGTGGCTCCCGCCCGCGCTCGCCCAGCTACTCGACGGCGGTGAGATCACCGGCAAGAAGGGACCCATTTTCCAAACCGCGAGCCTCGCCGGCGTCATGGGCGCCAAGCGCACCAGCGATCTCATCCCTCTCTGCCACCCGCTCGCGCTCGAGGACTGTCAGGTCACGCTCACCCCACGGCCCGCCGCCACCGACGGCTCGGTCGAGGTCGAGGTTCACTGCCGCGTCGCCCTTCACGGCAAAACCGGCGTCGAGATGGAGGCGCTCACCGGCGCGATGGTCGCGGCGCTCACCCTCTACGACATGGGCAAGGCCGTGACGCATGACATCGTCATCCGCGAGGTGCGCCTCGTCGAAAAAACGGGCGGCAAACAGGATTTCCGCGCTCCGGGCGCAGCTTCATGAAGACGATTCACGTGCAGTACTTCGCCCTGCTTCGCGAGCAACGCGGACTCGCGCGCGAGGACGTCGGCACCACCGCCGCCACGCCGGCGGAATTGTACGCGGAGCTGAGGACGCGCCATAACTTCACGCTCGCAGCCGAACAGCTGCGCGTCGCCATTGGCGGGGAATTCGTTCCCTGGACCCGTTCGCTGGAGAGCGGGGCCGACGTGGTCTTTATTCCGCCGGTGGCTGGAGGTTGACCCCATGGATTTTCGCATCAGCAGCCCTCCGCTCGATCTTGACGCCCTGAAGCGTTCGCTGGTCGACGTCCACGCCGGCGCCTGCGTGATGTTCGAGGGCTGGGTGCGCAATCACAACGAGGGCAAGCCCGTGCTCTCGCTCGAATACGAGTCCTACGCCCTGCTCGCGGAACGCGAGGGCGGGCGCATCCTCGCTGAGGCGCGCGAGCGTTTCGCGCTCACGGCGGCGGTCTGCGTCCATCGCATCGGCCACCTGCAGCTCGGCGATCTCGCCGTCTGGTGCGGCGTGAGTGCGGCCCATCGCGGCGCCGCGTTCGATGCCTGCCGCTACATCATCGACGAGACCAAGGCCCGCGTGCCGATCTGGAAAAAGGAATACTACGCCGACGGCGCGACCCAGTGGATCAACTGCGCGACCCGCGGCGAATTCGCCGGCGCCGTCCCACCGGCGTAATCAAGACATCGATCCGTTAACCACAGATGTACACAGATCCACACAGATAAATCCCCCTCAGGAGGGATCGGATCTGTGCCCATCTGTGGTTAAATTCGACTGATTCAACTTGATCGGTTTCGCGCGAATTCGCGTTCCAGCAATTGTCCACCGCTCACGCGCCGAAGAGATCGCGGCCGGGGATCGGTGGGGCCAGGGCCGCGACGTTAAGGCGGATGGATTCGAGGTTCTCGCGCACCAGATCGCCCATCGATTCACAGCGGAGGTAGTCCTTGCGGCCATAGTGTTCAGCGAGTGACTCGCGCAGCTCCAGCACATGCTCGTGCGGCGCGAGCGTGTCGGCCGACATGGCGGCCAGCAGCGTCATCAGCCGGTCCTCGGTCACCGCCGCGCGCTGCAGCATCAGCACCTGCTCCTCACGCTGGTACTGGCGCGCTGTCTCGAGCCGCAGGCGCTCGATGCAGAACAGCGCAAGCGCCTGGTTGTCCTTGAAGAACTGCGGCCGGTAGAAATTCATGCGGCCCTCGTAGGACTGCTGGTCGAAGTCCATCGCACGGATCCGGATCTGCGCACCCTCGAAATCCGGCGTCACCACGACGACGAAGTTGTAGCTGCGCATGTCACCGAGCAGGCGCACGAAGCTGCGCTCGTTGAACTTCACCAGCTCCTTGGCCACGCGGATCGGCTTCATCTCCGCACTGTGCAGCCAGCGGTCGATGAAGACGTCGCCCGGGATGCCCGCCACGTGCTCCTCGACCAGCGTGCCCCCGCTGGTGAGGTAGTTCATGCGATTCGGTGAGAGCAGATGCTCGAGCTCGAGGCCGTACACGCGCGAGGCGTCGCCGCGCTTGATGTAGAAATGGTCCGGGTTGTCATTGTACGCGTTGACGATGCGGATCCGGAACGGCGCCGAGTTGCCGAACGCGCAGAAGTCGATGCGGTCGATGTACAGGTGCTGCATGACCGACAGGTCGCCGTCGACGCGCAGGATGGCGTACATCCGCTTCAGGTCCTCGTAGAGCGCCTCCATCTCGATGCGATCGTACATGACCGATTCCCACAGGGTCGGCCGGCCCGCGGCATCCGCGAGGGGAATGGATTCCACAAAGCGCCGGAGCCGATCGTAGGCGATCGGGAGCTCGCGGTCGCGGCGGGTGCGGCGCAGGTAGGCCCGCAACCCGTCACTGATCGGGAAACTGGGTTTTTTCTGCTGCGGGCGCGGCGTCGCGGCATCCATGCGGCGCCACGATGGAAGGGCCGGCACCCGGCTGGCAATGGCGGAGGCAGGCGCAGGTGCTTTGCCAAAAAACCGCTAAACCCCGGCGCCGCCGCCTTTCGCCTCGTCTGTCCAGAGCCGATCTTCTACCTCTTGCCTGTCATCATGTTGTTCCTCGCCGCCAGCGCCTTGGAGAAGGCCTCCCAGTTGCCCAAAAGCTTCTGGGTCAATGTCGTCATGGCCATCGGCGGCCTGCTGATCGGCATCATCCTGTTCCAGCATGCGGCCCGGATGAACAAGCTGGTCCTGACCCTGATCATCTTCCTGCTCGTGACGGTGGTCGGCTTCCAGTGGATCTTTGAGCGCAACGAACCCCGGTTCCTGACCCCGACGATCGACAAGATCGCGCCTTACTTCCCGAGCAAGATCAACTACGCGGGCAAGCAGTCGGGCGGACCCTCCTAAGTCCTCAATTCGGACTGTCGGGGCGGAAATTTGAATGGTGTTCGGGTCGGCGGGTCCTTTACCTCGTCCTTCCCCGCCTATGCCTAAGACGCACTCCGACATCGGACTCATCGGCCTCGCCGTGATGGGTCAGAACCTCGCCCTCAACATCGCCGACCACGGCTTCCAGATCTCGGTTTACAACCGCACGGTCGAGAAGACGGAGAAGTTCGTCGCCGAGAATCCCTCCACGCCCGGCGGCCTCATCGGCGCCAAGACGCTTGAGGAGTTCGTCCAGTCGCTCGCGCTCCCGCGCAAGATCGTGATCCTCGTCCAGGCCGGCAAGGCCACCGACGCCGTGATCGACGGTCTCGTGCCCCTCCTTTCCCCGGCTGACATCATCATCGACGGCGGCAACGCGCTCTGGACGGACACGATCCGCCGCGAGAAGTCGCTCAAGGAAAAGGGCCTCCGCTTCATCGGTTCCGGCGTGTCCGGCGGTGAGGAAGGCGCCCGCTTCGGTCCGTCCCTCATGCCCGGTGGCGAGAAGTCGTCCTGGGACGAGCTCAAGCCAATCTGGACCGCCATCGCGGCCAAGGTCGACAAGAAGACCGGCAAGCCCCTCATGGGCGCCAAGCCCGGCCAGCCCGTCAAGGGCGGCGTCCCCTGCACCACGTACATCGGCGAGAACGGTGCCGGTCACTACGTGAAGATGGTCCACAACGGCATCGAGTATGGCGACATGCAGATGATCTGTGAGGCCTACGCGCTGATGAAGGGCATCCTCGGCCTCAAGCCGGCCGAGATGGGCGAGATTTTCTCCACCTGGAACAAGGGCGCCCTCGACAGCTTCCTGATCGAGATCACCGCCGACATCCTCAAGCAGAAGGACCCGGTCACGAAGAAGCCCTTCGTCGACATCGTCCTCGACACCGCCGGCCAGAAGGGCACGGGCAAGTGGACGTCGGTCAACGCGCTCGACATGGGCGTGCCGGCCCCGACCATCGCTGAGTCCGTCTTCGCCCGCTGCCTCTCCGCCGTGAAGGAAGAGCGCGTCGCCGCCTCCAAGATCCTCAAGGGTCCCAAGGTGAAGAAGTACAGCGGCTCCAAGAAGGCCCTCATCGAGGCCATCCACGACGCCCTCTACTGCTCGAAGATCTGCTCGTATGCCCAGGGCTTCCAGCTCATGCGCACCGCGCAGGGCGAGTACGGCTGGAAACTGAACTTCGGCCAGATCGCCCAGATCTTCCGCGGCGGCTGCATCATCCGTGCGGCCTTCCTCCAGAAGATCACCGAGGCCTACGCCCGCAACCCGAAGCTCGCGAACCTCCTCCTCGACGAGTACTTCAACAAGACCATCCAGAAGGCCCAAGCCAACTGGCGCAAGGTCATCGCCCTCGCGGCCGAGCACGGCATCAGCACGCCGACCTTCAGCTCCGCGCTAGCTTACTACGACGGCTACCGCTCCGAGCGCTCGCCGGCAAACCTGCTCCAGGCCCAGCGCGACTACTTCGGCGCCCACACCTACGAGCGCACGGATGTGAAGCGCGGCAAGTTCTTCCACATCGACTGGCCCGAGGCACACCGCCCGCAGCTCGAGGCGTAAGCCCCAGCTTAGTCTCATTCCCAAAGCGCGACCACAACGGTCGCGCTTTTTTAGGCTCAATCCCAATCAAATCCTAATTTATCCAAAACTAGGATTGCTCCTTGTCCTAATTTAATCCTAATTAATAAAAAATTAGGATTAATGAAAATCCCCAAAACTCCTCCCAACTGGCTATCGATTGCAACAAAGCTATCGGACAGCAGAAAAAACCAGATCTTTGCCCAAAAAAATAAATGGGTAATTGAAGATAGATACCTTCATTGGAATGAGTTAAGGCGACGTCCGACCCCAGACGGGTTTGATCACGAAGAATGGTGGTACATTCTGAAGCTGGCCAGAGGCGGCAATTATCGTGCCGTTGAATTGCGCGATAAGTCCGGGATGCCCTTCGTTTTTGGGCAGCCCAATACGTTGACCGAACTTCTCCACCAAATTGACCGTGGCTTGGGATTAGCCGTGGGACTACCGGAAGCGGTCGCAAACCCTGCAGCGCGAGATCGCTATGTCGTTAACTCGCTCATCGAGGAATCCATCACCTCAAGTCAGCTGGAAGGCGCCGCAACCACCCGAGCCGCAGCCAAAGAGATGCTTCGGAGCGGTCGGCCTCCGCATGACAAGAGCGAGCGCATGATCCTAAATAACTTCCTCACCATGCAGCGGCTGCGGGATCTGCACAAAAATCCTCTGACACCCGAGCTTGTCTTTGAACTTCATCGGCGCGTAACGGACGGAACTCTTGAGAAGGCCGATGCCGCCGGTCGTTTTCGGCGAAGCGACGAAAACATCCGCGTAATCGATGACATCGAAGGCACAGAGTTCCATGTGCCTCCCGCAGCGGAGGAGCTTCCCGCGAGAATGAAAGCGATGTGTGCCTTCGCAAATGGAGATGCCCCGGACTACTTTATCCATCCAGTGATTCGGGGGATCATTCTCCATTTCTGGCTGGCATATGATCACCCATTTTACGACGGGAACGGCAGAACGGCCCGCGCCCTATTCTACTGGTCAATGCTCCGACACGACTACCAGCTGTTTGAATTCATCTCGATTTCAGAAATTTTACTGCGTGCGCCCATGCGCTACGCAGAAGCTTTCTTGCATACGGAAACGGACGAGAATGATCTTACTTATTTTATTCTGCATCAGGCGGAAGTCATCCGCGAGGCGGTAAAATCACTCCGTAGCTACCTAGAGCGGAAAAAGGCCGAGCTAAAAACCGCAAGTGCGTGCCTCCACGGAATCCAAGACCTCAATCACCGGCAGCAAGCTCTGCTGCTCCATGCTCTGCGGGAGCCTGGAACAAGCTATCTGATCGGAGCTCATCAACGCAGCCACGGTGTCACGCACCAAACTGCGCGCGACGACCTCTTCGACCTTGTGGATCGCGGACTTCTAGTGGTTAAAAAAGCCGGTCGGGCCTATCGCTTCAGAGCACCTGGCGATTTGAGCGAGAAACTCGGCAATCTCTCTAAAGCCTTACCTCAGGCGACCGAAGATGAAGCGTCCCTCCCTCTAAAGCTGCCCTTCAGAACCACTCATGATTGAGAGGTTGTGCTGCTTCGAATCCTACGCTTCGCATCCCTGCAAGCTAGGCGTCTCACCGGCAGCGCTTTAAGCCGGTGATGCGGCTGGCTCTGCGGGCTCGCGTCACACGACCGAGTTTAGGGTGATCTCCGCCTGGAATCCGTTCGGGACGCGATTCGCGAAACGCAGGGTGCCGCCGCAAGCCTCGATTGCGCTGCGCACGATCGCCAATCCGAGGCCGACGCCGCCGGTCTCGCGGGTGCGCGCAAATTCCGGACGGAAAAACGGTTCGCCGAGGCGGGCCAACGCCTCCGGCGGCACGCCGGGGCCACGATCCGAGACAGTGAGGATCACCTGGCCGCCGGTCTTGGCAACCGCTTCCACCTCGATGCTGCCCGCATCTCCTGCGTAGCGCACCGCATTACGGACGAGGTTGCCGATGGCACGCGCCAGCAGCGGTTCATCCGCCTGGACACGCAGGTCGGACGGCAGACGTACCGTCACCTTCTCCGTGGCATCCTCGCGATCGATCACCTTGGCGACCAGCGGCGCCAGGACGATCTCGGTCAGCTTCACTTCACGCGGACGCAGCCCGGCCCGGGTGAACGCGAGCAGTTCGGACACCAGCTCCGACATATGCTGCACTTCCTCGCGCACGTCGGCCACGGCCGGCGCGAGATCCTTGCCCGCCCGCTCCTCCAGAATGCTCGTCGCGAACTGCATGCGCGCGAGTGGCGAGCCGAGTTCGTGCGCAATGTCGCCGATAAACCGTTTCTGGCCCGTCGCGTTGCTCTCCAGCCGCGCCGCCATCGTGTTGACGGTTTCACCCAGACGACCGATCTCGTCGCTGCGATCCACGTCCACGCGGGCGTCGAGCCGTCCGTCGGCGATCGCTTCGGCGGTCCGGGTGACGCGACGAAGCGCGCGCGTGACGCCGTGCACGACCGGCAGCCAGAAGAGCACGGAGAGACTCACCACCACCGCGGTGCCGACGAGCAGCGGGCGGAGATCGAAAATCAATCCCGCCCCGCCGAGCGGGTCGGTCTTGGCGATGAGCACCGCCGGAGTCCGCCGCCGGAAACTGCCTTCACCCGGGACCAGGACGCGCACGCCGATCCAATAGACCGATGGCGTGCCGCGGATCAGCTCAACGAAGCGAAAGCGCTCGTCGCGCTCACCGGCGATGATCAGGCGGTTGATGTCCGCCGGCGTCCGGAGGTTCTGCTGCGAAAGCGCCTCGCGCACCGAATCCGGCGGCAGCGCCGGATCAGGGATCGCGGGTGGCGGAGTAAACCGCCCACCGCGGGATCCCCCGCGGCCACCGTCATCGGGAAACACGGTCAGGGCGCGGATCCGGGCCTGCACCGATTCAGGCAGGGTGACCGGCGTGCCGGCGATCTGCACCGAGTCGGCGCCAAAGAGATAAAAGTCAGCGCCATAGGCGGCGCTAAAGGGCGCAAGGATCTCGTTGCGGTTGCGGTTCGGATCACGGAACAGCTCGGTCACGACGACGTTGGCAACCGCCTCGACACGGTTCGCCGCCGCACCCGAGATCAGCGTGTGCCAGCTGAAGCCCGTGCGGGCGAAAAAGATGAGCGCCGCGATCGCGACGAGGAAGAGAACGTTGAAAAACAGCCAGGTCGCCACTTTCAGCGAAAGTGGAAACTTGATTCGCCGGGTGGTGGCGGCGGCAGTGGAAGCAGGAGAAGGGGTCATGGTCCGGGAGGAACAGGCGGCAGTCGGCGAGCGCCAACCGCACGCCCCGTTAAAGGGCCGCGTCGGGCTCGGTCAGCATGTAGCCGGCGGAGCGCAGGGTGCGGATAAAGCGGGGCTGCTTGGCGTCGTCGCCCAGTTTCTTGCGCAGGGCGGAAATGTGCACGTCGATTGAGCGGTCGAACACGTCGTAGTTGCGCTCGCGGGCCTCATCGAGGAGCGCCTCGCGCGTCTTCACGCGGCCGCGGGCCTTGGCCAAGCTGGCCAGAATATCGAATTCCACCGGCGTCAGCGCGAGCGGCTGGTCCTTCAGAAGCGCAGATCGGGCGTCGATGTTGATGCGCAGCGGTCCGACCACGAGTTCGGTCGGAGCCTCCGCAACCGGCGCCGTTGCCGTCTGCGAAGTCCGGCGCAGCACCGCACGGAGGCGGGCCAGCAGTTCGCGGGTCGAAAAGGTTTTCGGCAGGTAGTCGTCGGCGCCGACCTCGAGCCCGACGATGCGATCCATCTCATCACCGCGCGCGGTCATCATGAGGACGGGCACCGCGCTCTTCAGGCGAATGCGCTTGAGCACCTCGAAGCCGTCGAGCCCGGGCATCATGACATCGAGAATGATCGCGTGCCAGCGCTCGCGGGTGGCCGTCTCCACGCCTTCGGGGCCGGTGTGAATCGCGGTGACGTCGAAGCCGAGCGGACTCAGGTAATCGGACACGAGGCGACACAGCTTCTTGTCGTCGTCGATCATGAGGAGGCGCGTGCGCCCGTTTTCGTCCATGGGGATGCCCTCGGATGTAGCCACCGGCTTATCGAGCGTCAATCCGGCCGGAGCTGGCGGGGCGAGAAAGGCCATGAGAGAAAGGGGTTGATGTAGCTGGCCTCGCTGAGGCCGGTCGGGTGACGTTAGCAGGGAGAAATCCATTCACCGGGGTCAGCGACCCCGGCTACATTTTATAGGGAGGCCTCAGGCGCGCTCGGTCTGACGCAGTTCGAGAAAGAGTTTCCGGAGTTTCCGGCGGGCGCGAAAGGCGCGGACCTTGATCATGGACTGGTTCCAGCCGGTCATCGCCTCGATCTGGGCGAGTGACTTCTGCTCAAGATCGAGCAGCTGGATCACCATCTGGTCCTTGGGATCGAGGGCGCTGAGCAGTCGGCCGACGAGTTCCTTCACGACGATCGCGTCGTTGGGTTTGGCCTGGGTCTCGCTAGCAAGGGCGCGCTCGGAGGCCACAGCCTCCTCCTCGCTGAGATCCGCGAGGCGGAACTCCGGGCGGCGCTTCCACAGACGCAGGTGGTCGATGCAGGTCGTGGTCGAGATGCGCGCGACCCAGTGCGGGAACGGCACGGCGCCGCGGTACTGGTCGAGTCGCGAGAAGACCTTCAAAAAAATCTCCTGGGTCAGGTCCTGCTCGTCGGTGCGACGCGGGTGGCGCGAGCGGACGATGCTGATGACCAGCGGGTGCAGGGCCTCAACCAGTTCGCGGGCGGCCTCCTGGTCACCCTCGCGGACGCGGGTCAGGCACTCGCTGTAATCGAACGCCTCGTCGTAGCTCTGGGCCGGGGCCTTGGATCGCACGGCCGGGCGAACCGGCGTCGGCGTTTCCACGCCGGCAAAGAAAAATCCAGAAGGTGCGGAGAGAGCGAGGGCGGCATTCATGGTGGGCAGAGCGCTGAGGTGGGCGGAGGGGAGGAAGAGGCGCCGGGAAGCGGTGCCGGTTTATTCGACGCGCGGTGTCAGGTCGGCGGCCGGGGTCGTGACCGGCGCGGAAGCCTTGGCGATCGCGGCGGAGTTCTGCGCGGTGCCAGAGCCGAAATCGGCGATGCTGCCGAAGCAGAGGGCCATGGCGGCGACGGCGGTGGCGGTGACGATCAGGAACGAGGTGTTGTTCTTCATGGGAGGGAGGAGTCAGTGGTTGGGAGGACGATGGTGCGGACGGATGATGAGGGAGCGGAGGAGGTGGCGTTACTCGACGCGGTGGGTGACCGGGGCGTCGCTCGCGGGGGCGGTCTCGGCGGCCGGAGCCACCGTCGAGGCGACCTGCGGCTGAGCCGGGTTGAAGTCGGCGACGCTGCCGAAGCAGAGGGCCATGGCGACGGCGGCAGTGGCGGTGACGAGGAGGAAGGAGACGTTGTTTTTCATGGGAGGCGGGTGGCTGTTTGTTTTTGTGGGTGTTCGTTGATTACCCCCTCACTCTACCCCCGGCGTGTAAGCGCCGTATTTGCCTTTGCGGGAGAATTGTTAAGCCCGCGTAAAGGTTGGGTGTGGAAAACGGGCTTTTTGGCGTCCAGAGACCGGGAAACCGCCGGCCGATCATTCATTAAGATCATACCAGGAAGCTGGTTAGGTGACATTTGCTTCTTTGTTACCACCCGGCCCTTCCCCCGGGCTCGCCAAGCGCGTTTCGGGGTCTACGTTTCCCTGTCTCTGTCTCGATGAAATCCGTCCTCGAATTCAAGGCGCGCAAGGGCAGCGGACCGAAGATCGCCATGGTCTCGGCCTACACCCACTGGGAGGCGCGCCTGCTGGCAGACTCGCCCGTCGACTGCATCCTCGTCGGGGACAGCCTCGCGGTCGTCCTCGATGGCGAGGCCCACACGTTCGCCGCCACGCCCGAGATCATGGCGCGCCACACGCTCGCCGTCGCGCGCGGGGCTGCGGGAAAACTCGTGATCGCGGATTTCCCGTTTCTCGCGGCGCGCAAGGGCCTCGCTCCCGCCGTCGACTGCGCCGCGCAACTTCTGCGAGCCGGCGCGCACGCCGTGAAGATTGAGGGCGTCGACGGACACGAGGACGTGCTTCGCCACCTCGTTCAGTCCGGCGTCCCGGTGATGGGCCACCTCGGTCTCACCCCGCAATCTGCGCACGCGCTCGGCGGTCATAAGGTCCAGGGGCGCGGCGAACCTGCCGCCGCCGATCTCCTCCGCCAGGCCCGCGCCGTCGAGGCAGCGGGCTGCTTCGGCCTCGTGCTCGAATGCGTGCCCGCCGCCCTCGCCCGAGAGATCACTGCGGCACTCGCCATTCCCGTGATCGGCATCGGCGCCGGCGCCGACACCGACGGACAGGTGCTGGTGTTTCACGATCTGCTCGGACTCAACCCGGGCTTCAACGCCCGCTTCGTGCGCCGCTTCGCCAAGGGCGGCGAGGTCGTCGCCGACGGACTCGCCCGCTACGCGGCTGCGGTGGCGGATGGCTCGTTCCCCGCGAAAAAGGAGTCCTACTGATGCCCGCGCCACGCGTCGTCACCACCGTCGCCGCTTGGCGCGAGGAACTCGCCGCGCATCGCGCCGCGGGACGCTCGGTGGGCTTTGTGCCGACAATGGGTGCGCTTCATCCCGGCCATGCCTCACTTTTCCACGCCGCCCGCCGTGAATGCGACGTGGTGCTGGCCTCGGTCTTCGTCAATCCAACGCAATTCGACGAGGCCCACGACTTCGAAAAATACCCGCGCACGCTCGACGCCGATCTCGCGCTGATGGCCCCCGCCGGCGTCGATGTCGTGATCGCTCCGTCCGTGGCCGAGATGTACCCCGACGGCCGGACCTACGCTGTCAACGAGTCCGTGCTCAGTCGCGAACTCTGCGGCGCGCATCGCCCGGGCCATTTCTCCGGCATGCTCACCGTCGTGCTCAAGCTCCTGCAGATCGCCGGCGCGGACCGCGCCTACTTCGGCGAAAAGGACTACCAGCAGCTGCAGCTCGTGCGCGGCCTCGCGCGCGCATTTTTTTTGCCCACGGTCATCGTCGGCTGCCCGACCGTGCGCGAGTCCGACGGGCTTGCGATGAGTTCGCGCAACGCCCGCCTCACGCCTGCGGAGCGCTCGCTCGCACCGCAGTTTCACGCCGCGCTCGTGTCGGCCCCGACTGCGGCGGAAGCCTCGGCCCGGCTGGCTGCGGCCGGCTTCGGCATCGACTACATCGAGGATCGCGACGGCCGCCGGTTCGGCGCGGCCCGCCTCGGCCTCACCCGCCTCATCGACAATGTCCCGCTCGCCTAACGTCCTTTTCCTGCTCACCGGCTCCATCGCCGCCTACAAGGCGTGCACGGTGATCTCGCGCCTCACGCAGGCCGGCGTGACCGTGCAGACCGTCGCCACCCCGGCCGCGCTGCGTTTCGTCGGTGCCGCCACGCTGGAGGGCCTCAGCGGCCGCCCGGTGTTCACCGATCTCTGGGAACCGGGGCGCGCGCTCGACCATATCGAACTCGCCCGCGCCGCCGACCTCGCGCTCGTCTGCCCGGCCACCGCCAACACCGTGAACCGTCTCGCCGCCGGACTGGCGGATGATCCGGTTGGCGCCCTGTTCCTCGCGTGGGAGCTGGGACAGAAACCCTGGTGGATCGCGCCAGCCATGAACCATCGCATGTGGCAGCACCCCGCTACCATCGCCTCGCTCGCGACGCTTCAGCGCTGGGGCGTCCGCCTGCTCGATCCCGTCGACGGCGCGCACGCGTGCGGCGAAGGCGGACCCGGCCGCCTCGCCGAACCTGAGGCTCTCGCCACCGAAGTCCTCGCGGCCGTTCGTCCGCTGTCATCATGAGGATTCTGGTCACCGCCGGTGCGACCCGTGAGCCGATCGACGCGGTGCGCTTCCTCTCGAACACGAGCACGGGCACGACAGGCGCCGCGCTCGCCGATGCGTGGGCGCATGCAGGTCATGCCGTGGTCCTGCTGCGCGGAACCGGGGCCGTCACGCCAGCCGGAGCCGTTGAGAGCGAGTCATTTTCCTCGGCGGACGATCTCCGCGCACGCCTCGCCCGACATCTCCGTAACGGTACCTTCGATCTGGTCGTGATGGCCGCCGCGGTCGCCGACTACCGACCGGCCGAGACCGCCATAGGCAAACTCCCCTCCGCAGCCGAAGAACTTACCCTCCGCCTCGTGCGCAACCCCAAGCTGCTGCCGACGCTGAAGACGCTCGCGCCAAATCCCGTGCGTGTGATCGGCTTCAAGCTCACCGCGACCGCCGACGCCGGCGCGCAACGCGCCGCTGTCGCCGCACAGTTTGCCGCCGGCGGTGTCGATCTCGTCGTGCACAACGATCAGACCGACGTCCGCACGGCCGGGCCCTCTCATCAGACCTTCCAGATCTTTACCGACATCCAACGCGCTCCGCGCGTCGTCACTGGCACGGCTGCTCTCGCCGCCGCGCTTCTCCCGCCTTCCGCCTGACTTTCATCTGCCGTCCATGACCCGTACGTTTCTCCGCGCCAAACTTCACCGCGCCACCATCACGGCCGCCGATCGTGACTACGAGGGCTCCATTTCGATCGACCGCGATCTCTGCCGGACCGCCGGTCTCCTCGAGTTCGAGCAGGTCGATGTGTACGATATCACGAATGCGGCGCGCTTCACGACCTACGTGATCTACGGCGAGCCCGGCGCCATCCAGGTCAACGGTGCCGCCGCTGCACTCGTCTCGGTCGGTGATTCGATCATCATCGCCGCCTATGCGAGCCTCGACGAGGCCGAGATCGCGGATCACACGGCCGCGGTCGTCTTGCTCGGCGCGGGCAACACGGTGAAGTCGGTCGAACACAAGCCCGTCGGCGAGCCCTGAGCGCAACGCGACCGCGTCAGGAGCCGAGGAGAAAGGCCAGCGGGATGGCGACGCGATCCCGCCAGGACTTCTCCGAGTGTTCCGCGCCGGGGAACGCGCGCGTGATCCAGTCTTTCCCTTCCTGATAGCCGGCCCGCCTGAGGATCTCGTCCATCCGGCGTTGAAACGGTTCATAACCGGCATCGAGCGTCTCGGTCCCGAAGTCGAAATAGAGCCGGTGGCGGCCCGGCGCAGGCAGGCGCCGCGCCAGGTAGTCAATGACCGCACCGTCGGCCGCGGGCCAGTGCGTTGACACGCAACCGGCGCCGCCAAAGACGTCGGGGTACTCGACCAGCGCGTAGGCGGAGATCAGTCCGCCCATGCTCGAGCCCATCACGATGGTGTGTTCACGTTCCGGCCGGGTTCGGTAACGCGCGTCGATGAAGGGTTTCAGTTCCTCCACCAGAAAGCGGAGGTAGCGGTCCGACTGCACCGGTGCGTCGGGCCGGGAAACCAGCCCGCCGATCTTCGCGAGATCCTGCGTGGAAACCGCCTTCTGCGGAAAGTACTCCGCCGTGCGCGCCGCAGTGTTCCAGATCCCAACCACGATCGCCGGCCTCGCCTGCCCGGCCGCGATCAGCCGCTCCATCGCCCGGTCAACCGACCAGGGAACACCGCCAAAACTCGTGGCCGGATCGAACAGGCTTTGGCCATCGTGCAGGTAAACCACGGGAAATCGCGCGGCCGCATCGGCGTCGTAGCCCGGCGGAAGCCAGACATCCACCTGCCGGCTCGCCACGAAGCGTGACGAAAATTCGGAATGACGCTCGATGCGCGCCGTCCGCGGCGGGCCAACGGTCACCACCGTGGCCTCACTGACCGTCGTGCCGGCGAGGTTGCGTACCTGCACGCGGTATTCGCCCGCATCGGCCGGCGAGGCGCGCTCGATGCGGAACTGGGGCGCGGTGGCGTACGGAATCACTTCACCGTTCCTCAACCATTGGTACTCGAGCGGGCCCGTGCCCTCGGCTCCGACCGAGAGCGTCAGCGGCGCATTGACCGCCAACACCAGGTTTGGCGCCGGCGCCTGCGTGATGCGTGGCGTCTTCGAGCCCGGGATGCCGAACGTCACCGCACCGGCCGCCGCCACCGTCAGCTCTCCGACGCGCGCGCTGGCCTGCCCGCCGCGGAGATTGTTCACCGTGGCAACGAGTTCGAATTTCTCACCCGGCACGAGGTCGGCGGGAGGCGTCCAGAAAACGCGATACGGCGCCGTGTCATCCGTGCCCAGCAATTCGTACTGCCCGGGTCGCGCTGCGCGCACGAGGGCAAAGGTGACCTCAGCCAGGCCGTCGCCACCCGTGACCTCCGCGCGGATCTCGCGGCGCGTCGGGAAAAGCAGTCCATCCACCTCACGCAGCCCGATGGCAAGGCTCGCGCCCGGCGCGGGATTGACCAGCGCAATGGAGGGCGTGGTCGTGACCGCCGGGAGCGGCGAGTCGGCCCGCCAGAGCGCAAACTGCAGCGGGGCAAGCCGGACCGGCACGCGGCCTTCCGCGTTAGCCCGCAGTTCGGATGCCTCGCCGCCCTGGGAGCCGAACAGCAGACGGAGGGTGGCCCCCGCCGGCTGGGCCGTCGGGACCATCGAGGTGATCACCTCGGTGCGCGAGGCGTTGAAGACGGCGAGGTACTCGACGCGCTCACCCCGCTCGATGCGCGAGAAGGCCGCCAGCGCCGGCTCGTTCGTCGCGCGCGGAATCATGGCCCCCACCCGCAGCGCAGGGTGCGCGGCCCGGACCGATCCCAGGTTGGCGAGCAGGCGATACAGCGGGTGACTCGGGTCGTACTTGTCCTCCGCGCCGGTGCGAGAGGTCCCCAGCAGCTTTGCGGTCGCGAAATCCCGTGCGCGCGAGGCGAAGAGACTTTCGCGGGCCTGCATGTCGTTGCCGCCGCGACCGATCATGCCCTGCTCGTCGCCGTAGTAGATCACAGGCTGGCCGCGCGAAAAATAGAGCAGCCCATGGCCGAGGGCACTCAACGCCAGGAGCTGCTCATCGGTCGCGCCGGGGTTATCCTGCTGCAGGAAGTACGCGAACCGGCCCGCATCGTGGTTGCCGAGGAAGGTCGTGGTCGCGTGCACGTTGCTGTCGTGATCCGTGTAGTGGTCGTCACGCGCGAAGAAGTCGGCGAGCGCCGCGCTGGTGCCACCCTGCGACACAAAGCGTCGGGCCGCGGCGAAGAATCCAAAGTCGAGCGTGGTGTCGATGGGGATGGTGTTGGATGAGAACTCGGCCAGGACCGCAGGGTCACCCGCATCGTTATAGACCTCGCCAAACTGCAGGAAGTCAGGCCGGCCCAGGGCCCGCGCCCGCGCGCGGATCGCCGGGCTGAACGCCTGCCAGAACTCCGAGTTGACGTGACGCACCGTGTCGATGCGAAAGCCATCCACCCCGAGCTCGAGCCACTGGCTGAAGATGTCCACGAACCCCTCGACCACGCGCGGATGCTCGGTGAAGAGGTCGTCGAGCCCCACGAAGTCGCCATGGACCGAGTTCTCGCCCACAAACGTCGTGTTGCCACGGTTGTGGTAGAGCGTGACGTCGTTGAGCCACGCGGGGTGCTTGATCGTCTTCTCCGCCTCCGGCACGACCGGCGTGTAGGGAAAACTGGCGGCGGCCGACAGCGCCGGAAAGGCCGACGGGTCATTCAATCCGTTGAACGCCACCGCACGATCGTCAAACGGCTGACCCGCGGACGTGCGGTACGGCGCGCCGGACTTGGGGCGGTACGCATGGTCGCCCTGCAGGCCAATCACGTCCGCGGTGTGATTGACGATGATGTCCATGTACACGCGCATCCCGCGGGCATGGGCCTCGCGGATGAAGGCGCGGTACTCCTCGTTGGTGCCCAAGTGCGGGTCGATCGAGAGAAAGTCGGTGATCCAGTAGCCGTGATAGCCCGCCGTGCCACTCTGCACCGGCTTGTTCTTGAACGGGGGTGTGACCCACACCGCCGTGATGCCCAGCCCCTTCAGATAATCGAGCCGTGCCGTCAGGCCTGCGAAATCGCCCCCGTGATAGTGGGAGACGCGCGTGGGGTCGAAGCCGTGGTCGTTGGGGCCACCTGGGTAACCGCCGGTGTCGTTGTCGGTCCGCCCGTTGGCGAATCGGTCGGTGAGCACGAAGTAGAAGGTCTGGCCGGTGCCCGGGTGGGTGATCCGTGGCACCACCGGCCCAACGGACGCGGCCAAAACGGTGCTGGTAAGGGTCAGCGAGAAACAAACACAGCGAAGGAGACGGGGGCTCATGGGGGTCGCTCTACGCTGGCCGAGGCCCGTTTCCGGTCAAACGGGGCCACGGGGAGAAGTCTTGCATGACCCGGAGAAAACCTAGGTGCCTGCCGAATAAACCGGATCCGCGGGGGCCACCGAAGCGTATGATTTTGGTCTCCCCCCCCGCGCGCCGCCCCGTCTCCCCCCCCCAGAAAGCCCCCGATCAGGAGACTTACCACCGCAGGCGCTCCCCTCGGCCGCGCCAAAACCCAACCTAAGACTTTTCATACTGATCTCGGTTTTCTGCGCCCTTTGCGCATGGCGGCGTGGATACAGGCCTCACACGTTGGCTCCATCGCCCGATGTCTCCCGCATCCCGGCGACCACCCACCTCGTTCACCCCTGTGTCCAGCGTCCCGGGCCCGCCCGCCGGCCTCTGGCTTCTTACTACCCACCATGCATCCGCATCCCACATCCCGTCCCCCGAGCCGGTTCCTCAAGCGAGGTCTGGCCGCCGGCCTGCTGCTCACGCAGTCGGCCTTCACCCTGTCCGCCCAAACCGCGCCGGCCGCCACGCCGACCACCGAAGAGGCGGTCGAGCTGAACACCTACGTCGTCACCGGCATCCGTTTCGGCATCGAGACCGCCATCGCCACCAAGAAGGAATCGGTCTCGGTCGTCGAATCCATCGCCGCCGAGGACATCGGCAAGTTGCCCGATATCAGCATCGCCGAATCGATCGCCCGTCTCCCCGGCCTTGCCGCGCAACGGGTGGCCGGACGCGCCCAAGTCATCTCCGTGCGCGGGCTTTCGCCGGATTTCGCCACGACCCTTCTCAATGGACGCGAGCAGGTCAGCACGGGTGACAACCGCGGCGTCGAATTTGACCAGTATCCCTCCGAGCTGATCAATGCCGTCACCGTCTACAAGACGCCCGACGCACGCCTTGTCGGTCAGGGCCTCTCCGGCACGCTCGACCTGCAGACGGTCAAGCCCCTCGCGATGTCGCGCCGCGGTGTGTCGATCAACGCCCGCCTCGAGGTCAACTCCCTCGACGACCTCGGCTCCGACTCCGAAAGCACCGGCAATCGCCTGAGTGCGGCCTACATCGACCAGTTCGCCGACAACACCATCGGCATCGCGGTCGGCTACGCCCACCTCGAGTCTCCCATCGCCTCCCAGGAATTTGGTACGTACGGCTGGAACACCAACGGCCGCCCCGGCGTTGCCGCCGGCACCAACGCCACCGACGGCCTCAAGATCTTCGCCCGCAGCGGCACCAACACGCGTGATGGTGTCATCGGTGTCGCCGAGTGGCGTCCGACGGACGCCTTCACCTCGGTCGTCGATGTCTATTACTCCCGGTTCCAGCGCGAGGAAACGGCGCGCGGCCTCGAGGTCCACATCGGCGGCTACAACGGCGGCATCGCGCCGGGACTCAACTACACGGCCACCCAGGTGAGCAGCGGCACCCTCGTCGGCGGCTCCGCCACCGGCGTGTACCCGCTCGCCCGCAACAACTACAACGACCGCGTCGACAAGCTCACCGCCTTCGGTTGGAACAACCAGTACCGGATGGATGACTGGATCATCACCGGCGACGTCAGCTACTCCAAGGCCGAGCGCGAGGAGCTGAACATGGAAACCCAGGCGCAGTACCGCAACGCGGCCGGCGAGCCGGTGCTCGACTTCGTCACCTACAGCCTCGCGACGGATGATTTCCCCCGCGCCAGCCTTGGCCTGAACTACAACGACCCGGCCCGCATCCAGATCGGGCCGACCATCTACGGTGCCGGCTACGGCAAGGTTCCCATGGTCGAGGATGAACTCACCTCCTACAAGCTCGCCGCCTCGCGCGGGCTGGGCCGCTTCTTCGACAACGTTGAGTTCGGCATCAACTTCGCGGACCGCCAGAAGGACAAGGACCAGCCCGAAGCCGGCCTCAGCGTTTCCGGTTTCCGCCCGCTCGCCAGCAACCTGATTCTCGAGCGCACCAAACTCGACTTCGCCAATACGTCCTCGACCCTGAGCTGGGACGTGCCGACGGTGCTCGGCTCGGTCTTCGACCCGTTCCGTCCGAGTTCCACCGCCGCCGCCTACCTCATCCAGAAGGCCTGGCGTGTCGATGAGGAGATCACGACCTACTTCACGCAGTTCAACATCGACACCGAGGTTGGCAACTTCCGCATGCGCGGCAACATCGGCGTGCAGGTCAAGGACGTGGACCAGTCCTCGACGTCCAACTTCTACGACAACACCGCGCCCGCCGGCCAGCAGGTGAAGCGCAATCGCGACGGCAAGTCCTACACCAACGTCCTCCCGAGCGCCAACCTTGTGTTCGACGTGACGGAATCGTCCGTCCTGCGCGTCGCCGCCGCCAAGCAGATGGCCCGCCCGCGCCTCGACCAGATGAAGTCCGCGTTCGAGTTCAACGTCAGCACCGGCAGCGGCCTGCCCAGCGGCAGCGGCGGCAACCCCCGCCTCGATCCGTGGGAGGCCACCGCGTTCGACGTCTCCTACGAGAAGTACTTCGGCGACAACAAGGGCTACTTCGCGATCGCCGGCTTCTACAAGGACCTCGACACCTACATCTACGACCAGACCGACAAGAACTACGATTTCTCGCGCTTCACCGCCGGCAACCCGCTCGCGCTGACCAGCACCGGCAACTTCAGCCAGCCGCTCAATGGCAACGGCGGACGCCTGCGCGGCGCGGAGTTCTCGCTCTCGATCCCGTTCAGCCTGTTCTCGAGCACGCTCGACGGCTTCGGTATCGTCGCGAGTCACTCGGTCAACTCGAGCTCCATCACGGTCGACAACACCAACCTCGGCAGCGCAATCACCCTGCCCGGCCTCTCGCGCCAGGTGAGCAACTTCACGGTGTACTACGAAAAGGCGGGTTTTTCCGCCCGCATCAGCCACCGCAACCGCTCGGACTTCATCGGTGAGATCACCGGCTTCGGCGCGGACCGCGAACTCCGTTACGTGAAGGGCGAGGGCATCACCGATGCCCAGGTCGGCTACGAGTTCCGCGACGGTCCTCTCGCCGGCATCGGCGTCGTCCTCCAAGCGTACAACCTGACCGACGAGGTCTACCAGACCTACCAGGTCACGAAGGAACGCCTCGTGGAGTACCAGAAGTACGGCCGCACTTACCTCCTTGGGGTGAACTACAAGTTCTGACCGGGTCGCCCCCGGACAGAATCCCACGGGCGCCGGGACATTCCCGGCGCCCGTCTTCCCTCCCACTGCCCGTTCGTCGCTCCGCCACGTCCTGTGTCCGCGCCTGTCCCGATCCTCTCCGCTCCGGTCAGCCCTGTTTTGCCGACGGCAATTTCCCCGACTCCGCGCAAACCGGCCCCACCTGTCCCAACGCCCATGGACCACCCCATTCCCTCGTGGCTCGACACCCGGACGGCCGGCGTGCTCGCACACGTGTCGTCACTCCCCGGTGACTACGGCATCGGCAATCTCGGCGCGGGCGCCCGTCGTTTTGTGGATTTCCTCGGCGACGCCGGCATCGCCTGGTGGCAAATCTGTCCGCTGGGCCCCACCGGCTACGGCGATTCCCCCTACCAGTCGTTCTCGGCCAACGCGGGCAACCCGTATTTCATCGATCTCGGCGAACTGGTGGACGCCGGTCTGCTGACGGGCGACGACGTCGCCCCTCTGCGCGCCCTTCCCTCCGGCCACGCCGACTACGGCGCCCTCTACCGTGAGTTTCCCCCGGTGCTGCATCGGGCACACGCTCGCTTCGTCGCCACGGCGGCCGACGAGGTCGCCGGGCTCGGCTCACTCGGAGCCTTCCGCCGGCAGCACCGCACCTGGCTCGAACCCTACGGCGTCTTCATGGCGCTCAAGGACCATTTCGGCGGCGCGGCGTGGACCACCTGGCCGCTCGAGTTCCGTGCCTGGTCGCCCGAACTTGCCGCCAAGCTGCCGCCGGCGGTCCGCGAGGAGGCGCGCCGACATGAGTTCTACCAGTACCTGTTTTTCGGCCAATGGCAGCGGCTTCGCGCCTACGCGCGCGCGCGCGGCGTCGGTGTGATTGGCGACGTGCCGATCTTCGTCGCGCTCGACAGCGCGGACACGTGGTGCCACCGCGAGGTGTTTCAACTCGGCGCGGACGGTTCGCCTCTGGTCGTCGCCGGTGTGCCGCCGGATTATTTTTCCGCCCTCGGACAGCTCTGGGGCAACCCGCTCTACAACTGGGAGCACCTCGCCCGCACCGGCTACCGGTGGTGGATCGACCGGCTCGAGGCCGCGTTCGAACTCTACGACATCATCCGCCTCGATCACTTCCGCGGTTTCGACACCTATTGGGAGATTCCCGCCAGCGCGCCCGACGCCCGCCATGGCTGCTGGCGGCGCGGACCCGGCCTGCCCTTCTTTCACGCGATCCGCGCCGCACTGCCCGCTGCAAAAATCATCGCCGAGGACCTGGGCTACATCGGGCCCGACGTCGTCGCCCTCCGGCGGGCCGCCGGTTTGCCGGGCATGAAGATCCTCCAGTTCGCGTTCGGTCACGACGCCAACAACGCCAACCTGCCCCACCTCTACACGGCCGGCAGCGTGGCCTACACCGGCACGCACGACAACGTCACCACCCGCGGCTGGCTGGAAACCCTGCCCGCCGAGTACGCCGATCGCATTCGCGATTACTATCAACTGCCGGGAAACTCCTCCGCATGGCCGATGATTCGTGCTGCGCTCGCGACGGTTTCGCGTCTCGCGGTCATTCCGGTGCAGGACCTGATGGACCTTCCGGCCTCGGCCACGCTCAACCGGCCGGGCACCGCCGAGGGCAACTGGCAATGGCGCTTCACCGATCTCCAGCTCGACGCATTGATCCTCGATCGTCTCGCCACGCTGCGTGCCTGGGTCATGCTCTATGACCGGACCGGCCGGCGCCCCTTCCTCGACTACAGTCAGCCGCTCGAAGCCTCCCCGTCCCACCCCACCCCATGAGTACGCTCCGCCCCATGACCCTGCCTGCAATCTGGAACATGAGTTTCGGGTTCTTCGGCATCCAGTTCGGCTGGGGCCTGCAGATGGCCAACATGAGCGCCATCTATGAATTTCTTGGCGCCTCCGAAAGTGAGATTCCGATCCTCTGGCTCGCCGCGCCGCTGACCGGCCTGATCGTTCAGCCGATCATTGGCTACTACAGCGATCGCACCTGGTGCCGGCTCGGCCGGCGGCGGCCGTTTTTCCTCGCGGGTGCCATCCTCGCCAGCCTCGCGCTCGTCGCGATGCCCAACTCCACCGCCCTGTGGATGGCGGCCGGCCTGCTCTGGATCCTCGATGCCTCCGTCAACATCAGCATGGAGCCGTTCCGCGCCTTCGTGGCTGATCTGCTTCCGCCCAAACAACGCCAAACCGGATTCGCGATGCAGAGCCTGCTCATCGGCTTGGGCGCCGTGCTCTCGTCCGCCCTGCCGTGGCTGCTCACGCGCTTCGGTGTCGTCGAGGCCGGGGCGGTCGCGGCTAGCGGCATCCCCGAGTCGGTGCACCTCTCGTTCTACATCGGCGCCGTGGTCTACATGATCGCCGTGCTCTACACGATCGTCACCACCCCGGAGTTCCCGCCCGCGCCGGAGACACGGGCCGAAGCGCGTGGCTCCGCCACCTCCTTTATCACCGAGATTCGGCGCGGCATCCTGGAAATGCCTCCCGTCATGCGCCGGCTCGCGTGGGTGCAGTTCTTCACCTGGCTCGGCCTGTTCTGCATGTGGATCTACTTCACGCCCGCGGTGGCACGGGGCATCTTCCAGGGCGAGCCGGGATCGCCGGAGTATCAGCGCGGACTTGAGTGGGGCGGCGTCTGCTTCGCGGTGTACAACGGCGTCGCGTTCGCGGTTTCGTTTCTCCTCGTGGCCTGTGCTCGCAAGGGGATTTCGGCCAAACTCATGCACCGGGTCGGTTTGCTGTGTGCCGGTGCCGGACTCCTTTCGGTTGGCTTCGTTGATTCGCCCGAGCTCCTGATCGCGTCGATGGCCGCCGTCGGCATCGGCTGGGCCACGATTCTCTCCATGCCCTATGCCCTACTGGCCAACGCCATCCCGGCCAACGCCATGGGGTTCTACATGGGCGTGTTTAACTTCTTCATCGTGCTCCCGCAGATCCTCGCCGCGACCCTGCTGGGGCCGGCGGTGGAGTTCCTGCTCGGCGGCCAGGCACTCTACGCCGTGATTTTCGGCGGCGGCTGCCTCCTCCTCGCCGCCGTGGCGCTCCACTGGGTACCAGACGCAACCGCCCACGCCGAAACGTGAGACCGGGGCCTAACGTCCGCCCGTGGCCGCGAGCTTTTTCTTCGGTGTGCCGTGCGTGAAGTCCGTGCGGCCGACGTAGACGGTCTTGGGCTGCACCTCGCGCTGCTTTCGCGCCTCCTCGAGCTGCAGGCGATACTCCTGCGGCGTGGCGCCCTTGTGCTGCTTGAACACGCGGGCAAAGTACGCCGGATCGGAGAACCCGCTCGCATAAGCGATCTCCGCAATCGTCAGCGTGGTCGTCTCCAGCGCCAGAATCGCCCCCTCGATGCGGATGCGCTGGATGTAGTGTGTGAGCCGCTCATGCGTCTCCACATGGAAGAGATGCGACAGGTAATCTGCCGAACAGCCCAGCAGTTCGGCAATGTGCTGGACGCAGAGATCCGGATTCGCGAACTGCTCGCGCACCAGACACTTCGCCTGAAACACCTTGCCGATGTCGCTGTTCAGCCGGCCCGATCCGGTCTCCACGACATTGCGGAACAGGCCGAGCAACGCGAGCAACAGCCCCTTGAGTACGGCGCTGCGCGCCGGCCCTTGCGAGCTGTGCGTGTGGACAAGGGTGTTGGCCAGCGTCAGGTAGACGTCGAGGTCGGGCGCATCGAAGAACTCGATGGCTTCAATGTCGGGTTTGCCCGGCCGCGCCTCATGCGCGAAGTGCAGGCTGATCGTGTTGTTGTAGAACCCCGCCACGAGATTGCGAAACGGCTGCCCCTCGGCACCCGGATGCACCACCTCGCCGTGCGGCACGCCGGCGGGAATGACGCAGATCTCTGACGGACCGAGCCGAAATCCCTCGCGCGGAAACGAAAACTCGGTCGATCCCTGCAGCCCGAGGAAAATCTCCGGCCGGTAGTGATAATGCATGCCGCGCCGGTTCTGCACCGGCTTGACCTCGTGCGGCACGCGCAGCACGAGCAGGTCGCGCTCCGCCCGGCGGATGGCCTCGTCAAAGAGGCTGCGCATCTCCGCCCGGTCCTGATGACCGAGGGTGCGCGCAGAAAAAAGGGCGTGGTTCGCGCCGGTGCTGCTGGACATGGTCTTCGCCTACGGGGTTGGGGTAACGCCACCAGCCTATCCCGAAACAGGTTTAACACAAATGGGAAATGGTCACCGCCTGTCTGGAACTGTCCGAAAAGCCCCCTCCCCGTCGATTTCTCGCGACGCGGCCCGAGCGGTTGGCCAAGCTGCCCGCGTGATCATCGAGGCCCTTACCCAGCGGCTGGGCGCAGCCCACGTCCTCACCGCCGCGGAAGACATCATTCCCTACGGATTCGATGGCACGGCCGCACTCAAGCAGCGCCCGCTCACCGTGGTGTTCCCCGCCGACGCCGCCGAGATCGGCGCGGTCCTCACCGTCGCCCGCGAACACCGGATCCCCGTCGTCACCCGTGGCAACGGAACCGGACTCAGCGGCGGCAGCGTGCCCGTCGCCGGAGGGATCGTGCTTTGCACCGGCCGGCTCGATCGGATCCTTGAGGTCGACGAAAAGAACCTCACCCTGCTGGCCGAGGCCGGCGTCACGACCCAGCGCATCTTCGACGCCGCCGACGCCGTCGGGCTCTTTTATCCGCCTGACCCGGGCTCGATGAAAATCAGCACCATCGGCGGCAACGTGGCCGAGAACTCCGGCGGACTGCGCGGACTCAAGTACGGCGTCACACGCGACTACGTCATGGGGCTGGAGGTCGTCCTCGCCGACGGATCCGTCTGCTGGCTCGGCAGCAAGTGCGTAAAGGACGTCGCCGGCTACAATCTCCGCGATCTCTTCATCGGCAGCGAAGGGACGCTTGGAGTCGTGACGCGCGTCCTCCTCAAGCTCCTGCCCAAGCCCGCCGCGCGCCAGACGCTGCTCGCCACCTACTCGCGCATGGAGGCCGCGGCCGAGACGGTGTCGGCGATCATCGCGGCGAAGATCATTCCCTGCACCCTCGAGTTTCTCGACCGCAAGACAATCCAGTGCGTCGAGGACTACGCCAAGGTCGGCCTGCCCCTCGATGCGGATGCGGTGCTGCTGATGGAAACCGACGGTCACCCGGCGGCGGTCGCCGATGAGGCCGCCCGCATTGAGGAACTCGCCCGCGCCCACGGCGCGACGCGGGTTGTCCGCGCGGCCAATGCCGCCGAAGCCAACCGACTCGCCACCGCCCGACGCAGCGCGTTCTCCGCGCTCGCACGGCTGCGTCCGACCACGATCCTCGAAGACGCCACCGTTCCGCGCAGCGAGCTCGCGGGCATGGTGCGCTTCATCCAAGAAGTCGCCGCCCGCCACCGCCTCGAGGTCGCAACCTTCGGCCATTTCGGCGACGGCAACCTGCACCCGACCTTTCTCACCGACGAACGCGACACCGATGAGATGCACCGGGTCGAGCTCGCGATGAAGGAGATCTTCGACCGCACCCTCGCCCTCGGCGGCACCATCACGGGCGAACACGGCGTCGGCCTCGCGAAAAAGGCCTTCCTGCGTCAGCAGCTGGGCGACGGCAGCTACGCGCTGCTCAAGCAGATCAAGCACGCGCTCGATCCGGACGGGCTGCTCAATCCGGGGAAAATCTTCGACCGGTGAGGACACCGGTCGAACGCTCAACGCTCAACGCTCAACGTTCAACGCTTAACGTTCAATGGCTGAACCGAAGTACGATCTGGAGGAGCGGTTGTTGGAATTTTCCGTACGGGTGATTCGCGTAACGGAGTCGTTGGGCAATACGCGCGCGGCAAATCATATTGCCGATCAGCTACTGCGATCGGGGACGTCGCCCTACGGCAACCATGGCGAAGCTGAAGGGGCAGAATCCAGAAACGACTTCATCCACAAGCTGCGCGTGTGCTACAAAGAGCTGCGCGAAACCCGTCGCTGGCTTCGTCTCGTACAACGGGCAGGACTCGTCACCAAGCCGGACTTGTTGAACGACTTGATTCGAGAGACCGACGAGCTCGTACGCATTTTCGCCTCCAGTATTAGCACAGCCGAACGCAATCGAAAGGCCCGAACTTGAGCGTTGAGCGTTCAGCGTTGAACGTTGAGCGTTCCAGTCCCGCCAAAGCGGGACTGGCGGCTCTGGACTACTCGATCCTGCAGCAGTGCATGCACTGCGGGCTGTGTTTGCCGACCTGCCCGACGTTTGCCGAAACGGGGCGCGAGCGAAACTCGCCGCGTGGACGCATCGCGCTCATGCGCGCGGTTGCCGACGGCGAGCTTCCGCTGTCCCGTTCCTTCGCGGACGAGATGAGTTACTGCGTCGGCTGCCTGGCCTGCACCACGGCCTGCCCGGCGGGCGTCGACTACACCACCCTGCTGGAAACCGCGCGCGCCGAGGTCGAGCAAACGAGGGTCGCGACGTCCACCGGACGCTCGCTGGTGCGCGCACTCACGCTCGGCACTCTGTTCACCCGTCCGCGACTCCTGCGCGCCGTGGGACGTGCGCTCTGGTTTTACCAGACGAGTGGGCTCGAAACCGTGGTTCGCAAACTGAAGCTCACCGTCCTGCTTCCTCGCCGCCTCCGCGAACTCGAGCCGTCGGCGCCGCGCATGCAGCGCCAATTCTCCGATGCCCTGATCGCGCCCGTCGAGGCGGCCCGCGGCCCGCGGCGCTACCGCGTCGCGTTGCTCACGGGCTGCGTACAGGACCTCGCCTTCTCCGACGTGAACCGCGCCACCGCCGACGTATTGCGCGAGAATGGCTGCGACGTCGTCACGCCGCGCGCCCAGTCCTGCTGCGGCTCCCTCCACGCGCACAACGGCGATCCCGCGACCGCTGCCCTGCTCGCGCGACGCCAGCTCGATGCGATCAACCCGGAGGAATTCGACGCCATCATCTCCAACGCCGCCGGCTGCGGCTCTCACCTCAAGCACTACGATCGCCTGCTGGCCGGCGATCCGGTGTACGCTGCGCGCGCCGCAGTCTGGTCGGCCAAGCTCAAGGACATCTCCGAGTGGTTGGTCGAGATCGGGTTCCGCGCACCCCGTGCCGCCGCAGGTCCCACGCCCGTCACGGCGCTCACCTATCACGAGGCCTGCCACCTCTGCCACGGACAGAAGATCACCGCCCAGCCGCGCACGATCCTCCGCGCGCTGCCCGGGATCGAGCTGAAGGAGTGCGGCGAGTCGACCTGGTGCTGCGGGAGCGCGGGCATCTATACGATCACCCAACCGAAGACCGCCGCATGGCTGCAGGCCCGCAAGGGCGGACACCTGCGCGCCACCGGCGCATCAATCGTCGCAACGGCGAATCCCGGCTGCCAACTGCAGATTGACCAGCAGCTCAAGTCGGACGGCGGCCCCGCCGCGCGGGTCGTTCATCCGATCGTACTGCTCGCCGAGGCCTATCGACGCGAGGCCGCCGTGTAGCCAGGGCCGCCCACCCCAGTCCAGTGCGCTTGCGAAGGAAAACACGATCCCCGGGGTCAGCGACCCCAGCTACGTCCAGCGTCAGCCAATCTACCCGGCGGCGCGCCGCCGGACCGTGCCCACGATCGTGAGGAGCTCCGAGAAATCCTCGTCCCGCGAACGGCTGGTGATTCGGAAGTCGAACTTGGGCGCCTCGCGCAGTTCGAGCTCGGCCGTGCGCAGGCGGTGCTCGATCTCTGCCTCGCTGTCCTGCCCGCGCGTGACCATGCGGGCGCGCAGCGTCTCCAGCGGCACATCGATGAACACCGTGCCCATGTGACGCGCGAGGAGCGGGTTCTCTGCGGCGGCCTTGCGAAAATTGTCCACGCCCTGGACGTCAATGTTGATGACCAGGCTGTTTCCCGCGCCCAGCGGCTCGATCACCGACGACGCCAAGGTGCCATAGCGGTTCTTCTGGTGGACCCAGGCCCACTCGAGGAAGGCACCGGCGGCGACCTTGGCGTCAAACTGCGGCGCAGTCAGAAAATGATAGTGGACGCCATCAACCTCTCCGGGCCGTGGCGCGCGGGTCGTGGTCGTCACGACGCGGGAGAAGCCCGGCGATTCCGCGACCAGCCGCTCGCAGAGCGTGCTCTTGCCCGAGCCCGCCGGGCCGGCGATGACGATCAGGACAGGAGTCGGACGGGCGGATGCGGTCATGCGACGACGAATTCCTCGTAAGGCGGGTTCAGTACGTGAAGGCCACGCCGCAGAGCAGCAGACCGTAGGCCGCAAACACCCCGCCGAGCACGCGCGGGCGCGTGGGCTGACGATAGAGCCACTCGATGAAATCACGCAGTCGGAACGGTGACGCCCCCAGATAGATCGCGAGCGCCACGCTGAGATAGACCACCGTCACCATGAAGAGGCGCTGCGGGTGCTGAAATTCCATGTAGGCCGCATCGAGCAGGGGCATGGCGCCGAGCAGGATCAGCACGGCTATCCCGCGCACCGCGAGAAAATCCGGCACGAGGAAAAACGACGCACCCGCCACCAGTGCAAAGAAGATGAATAGCGCGACCCGGTACTGACCGAAGTCAGCCTCGGACAGGTGCCAGATATTGAAGAGGAACCAGATCGCACCCGCGCCAAACAGGACGATCGAGGCCGCGGTCGAGCGCGGCAGCGCCTTGATCGAGGACGGGACCGCCGTCCCACCCGCCAGAAAGAGCACGCCCAGCACCAGCAGGATCAGTCCGGGAATCAGCGTGGCGACGGTGAGGCTCATAGTTTCGTGATAAGATCGTTCTCGTTCTCTTCCGGATAGCTAGCCGGTTCTTTAGGCCACGCCGGCCAGCACCAGCTCGCCGTACAGCGTGCTCACCGACGCGCGTTCAATCCGCAACGGCACGAGTTGGCCAATCAGACGCGGATCCGCATCGAAAATGCACACTCGGTTGCCGCGCGTGCGACCGGTGAAATGGGCGCCGGACTTATCCGGACCCTCGACCAGGACTTCCTCGACCGTGCCGATGAGCTGCTCGTTGCGGCGGACCGAGTTGGCCTTGAGCAGTTCCAGCAGCACCTGGTTGCGGTGCTCCTTCACGTCGTCCGGGATCTGGTCGCCCAGATCCGCCGCCGGCGTGCCGCTGCGGATGGAGTACTTGAAGACGTACGCCATGTCGTAGTTGCAGGCGGCGAAAAGCTCGCGGGTCTGTTCGAAATCCTCGTCCGTCTCACCGGGGAAACCCACGATGACGTCGGTCGAGAAATACATCCCGGGCTTCACGGCGCGGAGTGAATCCACGATCTCGCGGTAGCGGTCGCGCGAGTAGGGCCGGTTCATCGCGCGCAGGATCCGGTCGCTGCCGGACTGCATCGGCAGGTGCACGTACTCGCAGAGCTTGGGCAGGCGGCCGTAGGCCTCGACCAGGTCCTGCTTGAACCCGCGGGGGTGCGGCGAGGTGAAGCGGATGCGCTCAATCCCGTCGATCGCATGGACGCGCTCGATCAGCTGCACGAACGGCGAGATGCCATTCGTGTGGGTGTAGTCGCGGCGGCCGTAGCTAGTGACGATCTGCCCCAGCAGCGTGATCTCGCGCACGCCGCGCGCCGCCAGCTGCCGGCACTCGGCCACGATGTCGTCCATCGTGCGCGAGCGCTCGTCGCCGCGCGTCTTCGGCACGATGCAGAACGCACAGTCCATGTTGCAGCCCTGCTGGATCGAAACAAAGGCGCTGATCTGGCGTTCCTCGGTCTCGAGGTGGTCACGGATCGTGTTCTGCGAACCGGCCTCCTCGCCGATGTCGACAATGCTGGCGCCCACCGGCACCCCGGCGGCCCGGGCCGCGCGCAGGTTGTCGAGGTAGTCCGGCACCTGGTGAAATTTCTGTGTGCCGATGATCAGGTCGACGTCAGGCAGCGTGTCGAGCAGGGCCGCGCCGCGGTTCTGGGCCATGCAGCCGAGGATCCCGAGCACGAAGTCGGGGTTGCGCCGCTTGCGGGCCATGACATTGGCCGCGCGGCCGATCGCCTTTTGCTCGGCGGCGTCACGCACGCTGCACGTGTTGAGCAGGAGGATGTCACAACCGTCCTCCTTGTCGACGATCCGGTACCCCCGGGCACGCAGCATCGCCGCGACAGCCTCACTGTCGCGTTCGTTCATCTGACACCCGTAGGTTTTGATGAAGACGCGGTTCATATTCCGGAAGGGTCTTAGCTACCGGGCGGGGGGATGGGGTCAACGCGGATTCCCACCCCTGCCCGACAGCCAAGCCAGGTGTCACGTAATACGTGACACCTGGCTTGGGCCCAGAGTGGCGGGAGCTTCCAGCCCCCGGTTCGAACGACGGGAGCAGGATGCTCCCCCCCCACTTTGATTGGGCGAGCGGGTGGGGTCTTGCGCCTCGCGAAGGGTCGGGTAGGGTCAGGGAATGTTACGGGGTCCACGCGGGCTGTTGATCCTCGCCGGTTCGGCCTCCCTTGCGCTTGCGCAAATCACTGACCCGGCGCCGACCGATGGGCTTTTCGAGCTGGGGCGGCAATTGTTCGAGGACTACGCCCCGCCGGAGGTGAAGGCGCAGTACGCGTTCCCTACCCGCGTGGATTTCGAGCAATTCCTCACCCGGCTTGATCAGGCCCTGCAGGGCGGCTCGCTCGAGGAGCTTGCGGCCTACGGACCCGAGGCGCGCGCCGCGCTCGCGGGGCTGCGCATGCTACCGGAATACGTCGAGGTCGCGGACTGGCTGGAACAGCGCATCGACGAAATCGAGGGCGCCGATGCGGCGCGAGCGGACGCCGCCATGCCACCCGGGGTCACGCCCACGCCGCCCGCCGCCGGACCGCGCCCGCCGACCCGCCCGGGACGGAAGATCCCGCACTACGATTTGTGGGTGAACCGGGTGCGCAGCCGGCCCGTCCCGCCGCGCGCGGCGGATCTCCTGCCCGCCTTGCGCCAGGCTTTTGCGGCCGAGGGCGTGCCGCCTGAATTGGTGTGGATCGCCGAGGCCGAGTCGTCCTTCAACCCCTCCGCCCGCAGTCCGGTGGGCGCGCGGGGGCTGTTCCAGTTCATGCCGGCCACGGCCAAGGAGATGGGGCTGCAGACGTTTTTGCCCGACGAGCGCACGGATCCCGAAAAATCCGCCCGGGCCGCCGCACGCTACCTCAAGCGCCTGCATGGTCGCTTCGGCGAATGGCCGCTCGCCCTCGCGGCCTACAATGCCGGCGAGGGACGCGTGGGCCGGACGCTGACCGTCCGGGGCACCAAGGACTACGCTGCCGTCGCCGACAGCCTGCCGGCCGAGACCCGCATGTACGTCCCCAAGGTCCTCGCCCTTGTTTCAGCCCGCACCGGCCTGGCCCCGGAGGCGATCCCGGCGCCTCGGCGCTGATTTATTTCTGTTCGCCTCCCACCGGGACGGGGCTTTCCTCGCGCCATGGGATTCTTTGATCGCCTCGCCGGGAAGAAATCATCCAACCCCGCCCCCAAGCCCGCCGCCGCGTCTCCCGCGTCGGACCCCGCCAGCACGCCCAGCGGCGGACTCGTGCCCCAACTAGCCGCCGCCCGCGAACGCTTAGAGGCCAAGGACCTGCCCGGTGCGCTCGCGCTCTACGAACAGATCCTCGCCGCGGCTGGCGACCGCCCGGATGTCCTCGTCACAATCTCCGGCGACCTCGGCACGTGCGGCTACGTCGAGTCCATCATCGAGCTGATCGCCCCGCGCTACGACGCCGAGCGCCACGGTCCCGCCACGGGCATCAATCTCGTGCAGGCCTACCTCGCGACCCGCAATCCCAACGCCGCGCAGCACCTGCTCGATATCCTTTTCTCGCTCGGCCGCCCCGAACTCGAGGAGCGCCTCTGGGGTTTCTCCAACGCGATCGCCGAGCAGATCGAGGCCCAGCGCAAGGCCCCGGTCGCCGGCGGGTCCGCGCCCGGCGGCACCGCGGTTGCGCCGGTCACGATCGAGCTCGTCAGCATCAGCAAGCCGATCTGGGCCTACGGCGTAGAGTCGATGCCCGGCCTCCTACCCGTCAAGGACAGCCGCGTCCGCCGCCTCGCCTTCGGCCAGCTCGCCTGCCCGGGCATTGCTGATTTTGAGGAACGCATGAAGAAACCCGAGGACGACCTCGGCCGCTTCGTGCGCGGTTTCCCGCTCTGGCTGGCCGAGACGTTTGTCTATTCGCCCAACTACGCGCCGATCGCCGCGATCGGTGCGGTGAAGCAGCAGCATTACGCGCTGTTTCCCGCCGAATGGACCAGCGCCAACATCCGCCAGCTGGTTGAGACGAGCAGCGACGGCATCGACTATGCCTTCACCGGCGCGATCCGCGAGGTCAGCGGCGACACCGAACTCGTGCTGCGCCTCTGGGAGATCAAGAAATTCCGTGAGCGCAAGACCTTCACCGCCCGCTGGTCGCCCGCCACGGCCGACCGCGAGCTCGCCAATCTCCACGAGCAGATCCGCCTCTTCATGGAGTGGTCGCCCTACCCCGCCGGCACCGCCCTCGCCTACACGCCCGCGACGCGCCCGACGGAGTGGATTCACACGCTGGGCGCTTCGCTTTCGCTTTTCCTCGCCGACAAGCAGGTTCTTCCGGCCGGCCACATCCCGCCGACCGCGTCCTGGCTTGATCGCATCGCGGAGAACGCCGTCACGACCGAATCGGCCTCGATCGCCTGGCTCACCGCCGCCGACCGCGCCCGCCGGCTCGGCCTGATCGCGTCGGCTCCCGCCGTGCAGCTGGCGAGCGGCCCGGCGGTCAACGCCGCGCAGCAGGCGCTCGGCTGATTCCCGTGCCCAAGACCGCCGACCTCCGGATTCGATCCACGACGCCGCTCATCGCGCCGGCGGCGCTCGCGGCGGAGATTCCGCTGCCGGACGCCACCGCCGCGTTCATTCATCAGGCCCGCCGCGACATCGCGGCCGTGCTCGCCGGCCGCGATGACCGCCTGCTCGTGGTCGTTGGGCCGTGCTCCATTCATGATCCGGTCGCCGCGCTCGACTATGCCTCGCGGCTGCGTCCCGCGGCCGAGCGCTTCGCCGCCGACCTGCTGATCGTCATGCGCGTCTACTTCGAAAAGCCGCGCACGGTGGTCGGTTGGAAGGGGCTGATCAACGACCCCGGCCTCGACAGCACCTACCGCGTCAACGACGGCCTCCGGCTCGCGCGCCAGCTGCTCATCGACGTCAGCAATGCCGGTCTGCCCGCCGGCACTGAGTTTCTCGATACCACGCTCGGCCAGTATTATGCCGACGTCGTCGCCTGGGGCGCGATCGGCGCGCGTACGGTGGAGAGTCAGGTGCATCGCGAGCTCGCGTCGGGGCTGTCCATGCCGGTCGGTTTCAAGAACCGCACCGACGGGAATCTCCAGGTCGCGATCGATGCGATCCGCTCCGCGCGTCATCCGCACTGGTTCCCTTCGCTCGCCCGCGACGGCACACCCGCCGTGCTCGGCACGGCCGGCAACGACCAGACGCACCTCGTGCTGCGCGGCGGCTCCGCCGGGCCGAATTTCTCACCCGAGCACGTCCACGCCGCCGCCGACCTTCTGCGCCGTCATGGCCTGCCGGCGAGCGTCATGATCGACTGCAGCCACGCCAACAGCGGCAAGGACCCGTCGCGCCAGCCCGAGGTCGCTGCCGCGATCGCCGCGCAGATCGCTGCGGGCGAACGTGCGATTACCGGCGTGATGCTCGAAAGCCACCTGCTCGCCGGCGCGCAGGAGTACACGCAGCGTCCCCTCGAGTACGGTCGCAGCGTGACCGACGGCTGCCTGTCGTGGGAGCAGACGCTCCCAGTGTTCACGACCTTGGCCGAGGCCGTGCGTGCCCGGCGGGCTAAGGCTTAGCCGGACACTTACGAGCGTCCCTCGTAAGACCCGTAGGGGCGTTGCGTAGGGCTGCATGGCTTCTCAACCATCTTTAAAGCAGGAACATTAAGGTGGAGAAACAAGTCCGAGCCCCTTCCAAGGGCCGTAATGTGCCGTGATATGCTATCATCAGGCCTGCTGTCTGTGTACAGACTGCCTGAGTACACTCCTGCGAACAATAGATCTTCGCCGCGTTCCACGAATACCGGCCCTCCTGACATCCCGGGAGCCGCTATGGCCTCTAGCAAAAACAAATTAGGGAAGTGTTTCATACGCGCACACGCGACATATCGCGTTAGTGCGACCGGCTCAGGATCGAATCGACCCGCAGCGCTGAAGCCATTTGGAAAGCCTACAACAAGACACTTCTCGCCAAGGTTCAAACCCGCCCTAGAGAGCTTGGACTCGTCAATAATCTGGATGTCAGAGACGAACAGGTCCGATGGCAGCTCGATTTTGATTAGGTCGTGCCAAAATGGGACATAGAACCCAACATTCTGAATGTCCGTGTTGGGAAGATAAGCGTCGTCCTGCATCCATTTTGACTGACCAGTGCTGTCATCAAAAAGACTGACCGTAACAGTGCGAATCCCACCAATGCTGACTACCCCCTGTTGCTCTCGCTTTGCCTCCTTGAGCGAAACGCGCAAAAACCTTCTCTGCCTCCAGCCTCTGGGCAGAGTAAGGTCAACAGGGTCCAATCCGGTGACCACGTGCCAGCATGTGAACAGAAAAAGTTTCGTTCCTTCCTGACGAAGGAATCCACTGGCTGCTGTGCCGACGGGCTCTGAATCGCTGTAAAGCGGCTCCACTATGACGCTCTTGAGAGCGAGAAAAGTTCGCTGAACGGCCAATGACATTCCTGATTTACCTTGATCGGCAGATTCACTCATAGAGTAAGAAGAGCGTAGAAAAGATAAGGGATCGCCCATTTCCGCCTCGGTTCTGCTGAACACTAACTAGGGTAGGAGGTGGGAACGTTTCCCCCTTGGCTTGGCAGGTTTTCCATTGTGAGGGAATCTTCTCGATCCGGGATTTACCCTTCCCAAGAAACCCGAGCTAGTTCTTTGAGGCCAGCTGGCCGCAGCCGGCGGCGATGTCGATGCCGCGGCGCTGGCGGATGGTGCTGGGGAGGTCGTACTCCGCGAGGATGGACTGAAAGCGTTTCGCCGACTCGGAGCGGCCCGGCACCCCCGCGTAGCCCGCGGTCGGGTTGAGCGGGATCAGGTTCACCTGCACCTCTAGGCCGCGGAGCAACGCACCGACCGCGTGGGCCTGCTCGGGGCCGTCGTTCTTCCCATCGATCAGCGTCCACTCAAAGAAGATCCGCCGCTCCAGCTTGCGCACATAGTACCGGCACGCGTCCATCAACGCATCGAGCGGCCAAGCCCGCGCGGCCGGCACCAGCGCGGCGCGCTCGGCTTGGGTGGCCCCATGCAACGACACCGCGAGGTGAATCGGCCGCCCTTCGTCCGCGAGGCGAATGATGCCCGGCACCACGCCGACCGTACTGAGCGTGATGCGCTTGGCGCCCATGGCGAGGCCGTTGGAATCGCGCAGGATGTCCACCGCACGCAGGACCGCGTCGTAATTGTGCAACGGCTCGCCCATGCCCATCAGCACGATGTTGCGCAGGCGCTCATGGCGGTGATGCGGTGAATCGTGTCCGGGCTCGGCCAGCGCGGGCACAGCCGGCGCGGTCGCCGTCGCCCGCAGCGTACGATCGACATGCATGACCTGACCGACGATCTCCGCCGCCGACAGATGCCGGGTGAATCCCATCTGACCGGTCGCGCAAAACACGCAGCCCATCGCGCAGCCGACCTGAGAGCTGATGCACGCCGTGGTCCGGCCATGATAACGCATCAGGACCGTTTCGATCTGTCGGGCGTCGGCCAGCGCGAGCAGGTACTTGCGGGTGAACCCGTCCGACGAATGCTGCTCACGTGCGACCGGCAGCGGGGCGATCGAGGTTTCCTCGATCAACCGGGTCCGCAGCTTCACGGGCAGCTCAGTCATTTCCTCGAAAACGTTGCGCCCCTCGTAATAGAGGTAGCTCCAGAGCCGCACACCATGGACGCGGCTCAGCCCCCAGGACTCGACCCGGGCAATCAGCTCGGGGCGGGTGAGGTCGTAGAGGGCGGTGACGGCGGACATGCGAGGAAAACGGACACCGTTGCGCATTCCGGCATCCGCTTCCAGCCGATGTTTTCCTGACTGGAGGATTCCCCCTAGGCCGGCCGCGTATTCGTCCCCGGCTGGCTGAGGAATGGGCGCACTTGAGGAACGCGGATTTGAGCCGATTATAATCCCTCTGATCACCGCCATGTCGTCCTCCCCGCCCTTTGATTCCGGTCTTTCCACCCGCATGAACAGCCGTCCGCTCCGGGTGCTGGTCGTCGACGGCAACTCCGTCAATCAGCAGCTGTGGTCGCACATGCTGCGGCGCCTGGACTACAAGCCGCTCGCGGTCGCCGACGGGATCGAAGCGCTGGCGGCCGTGCAACAGATGCCCTTCGACGTCGTGTTGATGGACCTCGATCTGCCCGCGGAAGATGGCGCCGAGGTCGCCGGCCGCATCCGCCAACTCTCCGCCGACCCGGATCATCCTTGGATCATCGCGGCCTCCAACGGCGTCCATGCCGATGCCTACGATCGCGCGATGGCTGCGGGTATGAACGATTTCGTGATCAAGTCCGGCCACTTCGAAAACCTGACCCGCGCCATGCGCTTCGCCGAGCGCGCGCTGCGCGCCTCGGCCGTCCGCGATCAGCACGCGGCCTGAGGATCGTAAAGGTGGAGCGCGTTGCCCTCAACGCGCTGGTTTGAATCCCGCCCAAGCCAACGCGTTGAGGGCAACGCGTCCACCGCTACACCGTTCCCGGCGACTCTCCGAGCGAGACCAGCGCGTCGGCGATCGAGACGGTCTGACGTTTGCGCTCGAGGAAGAAGTTGATGTCGCGATAGCCGACACTCTGCAGGATGCGCATCGCGCCCGCGTAACGATCGCCCACCCGCTCCGGACGGTGGGCATCGGCGCCGAGCACGACCGGGATGCCGCGGGCGCGCATCAGTTCCAGCATCGACCGCCCAGGATTCATTTCCGGCAGGCTCTTCATGAGGCCGCTCGTGTTGAGCTCCA
Source organism: Opitutaceae bacterium (assembly GCA_036401075.1). Taxonomy (GTDB): domain Bacteria; phylum Verrucomicrobiota; class Verrucomicrobiia; order Opitutales; family Opitutaceae; genus CAMAXB01. The sequence goes on along the minus strand of DASWVY010000004.1, from coordinate 43,496 downwards.
TCGCCACACCCGTCGCCGCGATCCGGTCGAGCGCGCGCTCGATGAAGGGCTGGATGCGCTCAAACTGCCAGGCCGACGGATCCTCGTTCTTCACCAGGTCGGGGTGCGCCAGCGTGTCGAACAGGCCCGTCTCCGCCGCCTGCGCAAGATGCTCGAAGTACGTCTGCTGGTAGGCGAACGAATCGCCGGTCCAGTACTTCTGCTTGTAGTGGAACATCTGCATGTGCACCGATCCGAGCACGTGGTGCAACGGCGTGCGCGCGTGCAGTTTTTCCAGCCAGGGCTCGATGCCCGGGAAAAAATCGCTCTCGAGTCCGGCCCGGACATCGACGCGGCCGGTAAAGGCCTCGCGCGCGGTCGCGATCAGGCCGAGGTAGGTTTCAAATTCCTCCGGGGCCATGCGGACCTCCGACGAGATGCCATCGGGCAACGGACAATGACAGGTCACGATCAGCCCCTTGAGGCCGCGGCGCTCAGCGGCCGCCGCGTAGTCCGACGGCGTGCCCTGCGCATGCTTGCACAGCGCGGTGTGGGAATGAGATTCGTAAAGCACGGGCCCGGACATCCCGGAAGAATCTTTCATCGAGCCCGGCGGGTTCAACCACGAATGGACACGAATTCACACGAATGCATTCGATCCATCGAACCGCCGATCCGTTAACCACAGATGAACACAGATGCTCACAGATAAAAACCAGGATCTCTGATTCTGATCTGTGCCTATCTGTGTTCATCTGTGGTTAAATTGTCTTGGATTCCCTTCGCGTGAATGCGTGCCCAAGACTGACGCGGTCGCTTCGTCTGGTACGGCGTTAAGTCGGATTTCATGTCGCTTGCGTGAACGCATAAGTCGGATCAGCCTCGTGACATGGACGACTCTCTCGGCAACTTCCTGCGGGCGTTCATCCCTCTCTTCGTCGCGATCGACCCGATCGGGCTGGCCGCGATTTTCATTTCGCTCGGCGCCGGCGTCCCGAAGGAGACCCGCACCCGCATCGCGCGTCAGGCCACGCTGACCGGTGGCATTGTCGCGCTGGCGTTTCTCTTCCTCGGGCAGAGCATTTTTGCCGCAGTCGGCATCACGGGCAGCGACTTCCAGATCGCGGGCGGACTCATTCTTTTCATTCTCGCGGCGCGCGACCTGATTCACTCGGCCGCCGAGGAGCCGGCCAAGCTCGCCGACGATTTCGGCGTGGTGCCGCTCGGCATGCCGCTGATCGCGGGCCCCGCAACCATCGCCACGCTGCTCCTGCTCGCGCGGACAGTCGGTGTGGGCATGACGCTCGCTGCGCTGGCGGTGAACCTCGCGCTCTGCGCCCTCGCCTTCGCCCAGGCAGACCGCATCGGCCGCCTCATCGGCAACACCGGCATGCGCGCGATCTCGAAGATCGTCTCCCTCCTCCTGGCCGCGATCGCCGTGGCGATGATTCGGCGCGGGATCGAGGGTTAAACGGATCGATTACCCCGCGAAGGTCGTCAGCAGACGCGCGTAGATCTTGGCGCTGTCGACCAGATCGCGGACCCGCGCGCGTTCGTCGACCGCGTGGATCTTTTCCCCACCCGGGCCGTAGCCCAGCGTCGGGATCTTCAGGTGGTGCGCGAAGAAGTGCATGTCGTTGAAACCCGTCGACACGCCGAACTTCGACGGCCGCCGACGCACCGTGCTCACCGCGCCCGCCATCGCCCCGAAGAAGGGGTGGTCCGGTGCGTTATAGCAGGGATGGTTGTCGGACACCTTGGTCACCGTGATCCGGCACTGCGGGATCGCCGCCGCCGCCTTGGCGAGGAAAACCCGGAGCTCGCGCTCGGCTTTCTCGACCGTTTCGACCGCCGTGACGCGCCGGTCGATGCTGAAGCTCGCCTCGGCCGGCACCGTGTTGATCTTTCCACCCGGACCCGACGCGAACACGCCGCCGAGGTTGAGCGTCGGCACGAGAACCCGGCCATCGGGCGCGGTGAAGGTGCGCCGCGCGAGCTCGCGTTTGTGGTCCTCCAAGGCGAGCACGAGCGCTGACATTTTTTCCAGCGCGTTGATCCCGCGCTCGGGCCGCGAACCATGGGCGGCCCGGCCGTGGACGGTGACGTTGAGCCAGACGACGCCGTTGTGGCCGCAGCACACGGTCGGGCCCTCGCCGCCTTCCATCACCACCGCGTAATCGGGTTTGATCGGGGCATGCTCGACCACCCAGCCGGCGCCGAGGACAGAATCGGTTTCCTCGTCGGCCGTGAACGAGACCTCCACGTTCATCAGCGGCTCGGTCCCGGTGGCGCGCAGCGCGCGCAGGGCGAAAAGCAGCGAGGCGATCGACCCCTTCATGTCCGCCGTGCCACGCCCGTGGATCCAGCCCTTGTCCACCTTGCCCGAAAACGGGGACCCGTGGCTCCACGTGCCCGAGACCGGGACGACATCGTAGTGGGCGTTGAAATGGATCGTCTTCCGCGCACCGCGCACCGGACGGAAGCCCAGCACATTGTAGCGCGGAAACCGGTGCTGCTCCGGCGGGAGGGTGCGCTTGAGCAGCGCCGCAGGGATCGGTTGACGCCGCGCTTTCAGGCCGGACGCCTGCAACTCCTTCACCAGGCGCGCCGTGATCGCACCGTAGTCAGCCCCGGGCGGATTGACCGTCGGGACCCCCACCAGCGTCCGAAGCAGCGCGCAAAGATCGTCGGACCGGGCATCGAGGTAGGCTGCGGGTGACATGGGAGGTGGGGCTCAGCGGCGGGCGTGGGCCACCCACAGCAGCCGCAGCATCACGAGCACCACCATCGTCAGGAAGACCGGGCGGACGAAGCGAGCGCCTTTTTTCACCACCATCCCGCTGCCAATCCGCGCCCCAACCACCTGGCCGGCACCCATGGTCAGGCCGGCGGCGTAGTGGACATGGCCGGCGACCACGAAATACCCCAGGGCCGCGAGGGCGCTTGAGGCGTTGACGATCTTGGTCGTGCCCGTCGCGCGCATGAAATCGTACCCCATCACGGCAATCAGCGCGACCGTCCAAAACGACCCCGCGCCCGGACCGAAAAACCCATCATAAAAGCCCAGCATCAGTCCGGTGATCAGAAAAAACAGCGGCGCCGGCATCCGCGGCGGATGTTCATGCGAACCGGCGCGCGGCTGGAGGATCGCATAGACGACAATGGCCGCGAGCAGCCAGGGGATGAGCGTCTCCAGCAGCCCGCTGTCGATGGAGTGAACCACGGCCGCGCCGATGAGCGAACCGGTGATGGAGGCCACGATCCCGACCCGGCAATCGCGCAGCCGGACCACGCCGCTGCGAAGGTAGTGCACGCTGGCCGAAAGGCTGCCGAAGCTGGATTGCAATTTACTCGTGCCGAGCGCGACCGGCACGGGCAGGCCGAGGTTGAGCAGCACCGGAACCGCAATGAGACCGCCGCCGCCGGCAATGGCATCGACCAGACCGGCAGCGAAGCCGGTGAGGAAGAGCAGCGGATAAAGCCAGAGCGGAAGGTCCATGTGGAAGCGGACGGGCGGTTGTGCGCGCTCAGCCCGGCGCCGTCGAATGCAAAGCGCGGTCATTCCGACGCGTTGCCTTTTGACAGTCCCGACGTTGCGAGCATGCTCGCTCCAGCATGTCCCTTGCCGAGCACCGCAAAGACTACTCCATGGCCGGACTCCTGGAAAAGGATCTGGCGCGCGACCCCTTCCGCCAGTTCGAGAAGTGGTTCCAGGAAGCCGAAGGCGCCAAGGTGATCGAGCCCAACGCCATGACCGTCGCCACCGCGACGAAGGACGGCCGCCCCTCCGCGCGCACCGCGCTGCTCAAGGGCGTGGACGGACGCGGCTTTGTTTTCTTCACCAATTACGAGAGCCGCAAGGGCCGCGAACTCGCCGAAAACCCGCATGCCACCCTCGTTTTCCCCTGGCTCGCGCTTGAGCGGCAGGTGATCGTCGAGGGCACCGTGACCAAGGCCTCCCGAGAGGAGAGCGAAGCGTATTTCCACAGCCGGCCCCACGCCAGCCAGCTCGGCGCGTGGGTCTCGCAGCAGAGCAGCATCGTCGCCAACCGCGCGGTCCTCGAGGACGGCTACAAGGCGGTCGAGCGCAAGTACGCCGGGATGCCGGTACCGCTGCCGCCGCACTGGGGCGGGTTCCGCCTTTCGCCCGAGCGGGTCGAGTTCTGGCAGGGACGGCGCAGCCGCCTGCATGACCGCCTGCGTTATCGGCGCGAAAAGGACGGTTCGTGGAGCATCGAGCGTCTCTCGCCCTGAGGCGCGGCCCGGAGGCATGAGCAAATCCGCACCCCAACGTCGCCCCTCCACCCCCAAGCCGCCCGCCACGCTCCTCGGAGCCGCGCTGCGTGACTTGAATGAGGGCGTGTTCATCGCCGAGCGCCGCCTGCTCGCCGAGGGCCTGCGCATTATCTACGTCAACGAGGCGTTTTGCCGGATGACCGGCCTGCCCGCCGCCGAGCTCAAGGGCCGCACCCACGGCTTTCTCCACGTCGCGCGCGCCGACCTCCTCGCCTTGCGCCGCTGGCACGGCCGGCTCGCGCATGCCAAGCCCCTCCAGGGCCAGGGTTATCTCCTCCACAAGACCCACGGCACGATCTACGCCGCGTGGACGTACAGCGTCCTGCGCGACACCCGCGGGCGTGTGACGCATATCGTCGCGTCGTACCGCGATATGACCGACAAGCGCCGCCTGCAGGAGGAACTCACCCACTCCCAGCGCCTCGACGCGGTCGGCCGCCTCGCCGGCGGCGTCGCCCACGACTTCAACAATCTCCTCTCCGTCATCAACGGCTACTGCGAGATCCTCACTGACACGGTCGGCGACAACATGAAGGCCCGCAAGGAGGTCGCCGAGGTCCACGAGGCCGGCCAGAAGGCCGCCACCCTCGTGCGCCAGCTCCTCGCGTTCAGCCGCCGGCAGGCGATGGCGCCCAAGGTCATCAATCTCAACCGGCTCGTCCGCGACAACGCCGACATCCTCAACCGCCTGCTCAAGCCCGACAAGTCGCTCGTCCTCTCCCTCAGCGAGGACCTCGGCAATGTCCGCGCCGATCCGGCGCAGATCCAGCAGGTCGTGCTCAATCTCAGCATCAACGCCCGCGACGCCCTCCGCCCCGGCGGCCAGGTCACGATCAGCACCGCCAACCGCGAGGTCCGCGCCGGCAAGACCCGCCGCCGGAACGATCTCCCGCCCGGCCGCTACGTGCTGCTCGCGGTGAGCGACAACGGCAGCGGCATGGATGCGACGACGCAGGAACATCTCTTCGAGCCGTTCTTCACCACCAAGGACGAGGGTCAGGGCACCGGCCTTGGCCTCGCCCTCGTCTACGGCGTCGTCCAGCAGAGCGGCGGCTTTATCTTCGTCCACAGCGCGCCCAACGTCGGATCCACCTTCGAGATCTTCCTCCCCGAGGTCCGCGAACCTGCCGCTGCGCCCGAGGGTTCGCTACCCCCGCTGCCCATGACGCGCGGCCGCGAGACGCTGCTCGTGGTCGAGGAGGATGATGTCGTGCGCAAGATGGTCGCCGGCATCCTCACCTCCGACGGCTACCAGGTCATCGCCACCAAGTCGCCCGCCGAGGGCCTGCACGAGGCACGCAAACTCGCCAAGCCGATCCATGCGGTGTGCGTCGACCACAGCGACCGCGCCGGCGATGGCGAGCGCCTCGTGCGCTCGCTGGTCACCAGTCACCCCGCGCTGCGCGTCGTGTGCACCTCGAACCAGGACACCCCGCCGCTCGCCGCGCTCGATGCCGCGCGGCAGACCTGCCTGCCCAAGCCCTTTGCCCTCAGCGCCCTGCTCAAGGCGATCCGCGCCCTGCTCGACGCGCCCTGATCCGCCGGCATGAAGCTGTACCTCATCCGCCACGCTCACGCCGTCACCGAACAGGAAGACCCGGCCCGGCCGCTCAGCCTCAAGGGCGAGACCGACGCACGACGCATCGCCACCTGGTACCGTCTCAACGGCGCCCTCCAACCCGCCCAGTTCTGGCACAGCCCGCTCGTGCGCGCCCGCGCCACGGCCTGCCTCCTCGCCGCCGGCCTCGGCGGAGATCCGCTGCTGGTCGAGACGCCGGGCCTGCTGCCCGATGATGACCCGGAGGACGTCGCCACGCGTCTCGCCGAGTACCCGCAGACCCACGATCTCGCCCTCGTCGGCCACGAGCCCCATCTCTCGGCCCTCGCCACGCTCCTTGTGCGCGGACGCACCAAACCCGCGGCCTTCAAGCTGCGCAAGGGCGCAATCATCGCGCTCGAGCCCGACGAAGGCACCCACAAGCGCGACGGCCGCCCGCGCTGGCGGGTCCGCTGGCATTTCTCGCCCGAGCTCCTGCCGCCGCCCTCGCCATGAAGATCCTGCTCACCGGCGCTTCCGGTCTCGTTGGCTCTGCCGTCGCATCGATCGGAGCCCGCCTCGGCCACACCCTGATTGGCATCACCGGCCGGTTCTCCGGGCCGCTGGAGGGATTGCAGTCGCGCCACGCACTCGACCTCTCGTCGGCGGCCGCCATCGACGACGTCGTGCGCTCCACGCGGCCCGATGCGATCATCAACGCCGCCGCGATCAGCGAGCCGGCCGCGTGCGACGCCCACCCGGAGCTGTCCGACGACCTCAATATCGCCCTTCCGCAGCGCCTCGCCGAGCGCGCCCGCGAGATCGGCGCCCGCCTGGTCCACCTTTCGTCGGAGCAGGTCTTCGGCGGCGATCGCGCACCCTACCGCTGCCACGACCCCGTTGCGCCGCTCAATCGTTACGCCCGGCAAAAGGTCGCGAGTGAACAGGCCGTCGCGGCCGCGGCCGGCACGCTCGCCGCCACCGTTCGCGCCCCGCTGCTCGGCGGCAACAGCCCGGGTGGACGCCGCAGCCTGCACGAACGCCTGCTCGCCGACTGGGCGGCCGGGAAGACGCCGCGGCTCTACACCGATGAGATCCGCCAGGTCTGCAACGCCAACAACCTCGCGACGGCACTGCTGGAGCTCTGCACCCGCCGTGACCTGAGCGGAAACCTGCACTGGGCCGGGACCGAGCCGCTCTCGCGTCATGAGCTGGCGACGCGCATCCGCGCTCATTTCCACCTCGATCCGGCCCGCACGCCGATGATCGCCATCACCCGCCGTGACGACCCCGCCGCGGCGGCCTCGCGCCCGGCGGATCTGTCACTGGATCTGGCCCCGCTGGCCGGCACGCTGCAGACAAAACCAGAGCCGTTTGCCATCCAACTCAGCCGTTTGACCGTGCCACCAGCCCTGCAGGCGTGGGTCAATGCCGCCCGTCTTCCCTCGTAACGCATGCTCGCAATCCTGCCCGACCGCACCGGCGGTGCCGCCGAGAACATGGCGACCGATTTCCTCCTGCTGCAGCGGGCGGCGACCGATCACCCGATGCTGCGCCATTATGAGTGGCGGCGACCGGCCTTCACCTTCGGCTACAGCCAGAAACTGACCTTCATCCAGTCCCAGCTGCCCGCCGACGAGCCGGTCGACCTCTGCCGCCGGCCGACCGGGGGCGGGCTGGTCGATCATCGCGATGACTGGACCTACAGCCTGATCGTCCCACGCACGCATCCGCTCTACGCGGCGCGTGCGATCGAGAGTTATCGTGCGGTGCATGCCGGCGTGGCCGAGGCGCTCGTCGACCTCGGCTGCTCTGCCTTGCTCAAGACCGAGTGCGAACCCTGCGCGCCCGGAACCGAACCCGGACCGGCCGGCGTGTGCTTCAAGCGGCCCGAACTCTACGACGTGATCCACGCGCAGACGGGTGAAAAAATCGCCGGAGCCGCGCAAAAACGCGCGAAGCGCGGACTTTTGTTCCAGGGTTCGTTGTGGCGTCCGGCCGCCCCGAACGTCGATTGGGACGCATTTTCGGCGGCCTTTTCGCAGCGTCTCGCGACCATTCTCGGCGGCGAGGCGAAGGCGTCGGGATGGCCGTTTCTAGAGGAGGAAGAGCTCTCCGGGCTCATCGAAAACTACTCCGAGCCCTCGTGGAACGCGCTGCGCTGAACGAAACGTCGTTTGTAGTTGAAATCTGGTGACAACCGCCCGGAAACGGCGTTTGAAAAAAAATGCACAAACTCATCACTGCACACTTGCAATCTTTTCCAACGCGTTGATGCTAAAAATCAACCAGCGCACAGTTGCGCTAGTCCTTGCGTAACTTACGCAGGCGAAAGACCAGAACCAATCCAACGCTCAATACCATGGCCAAAGCCAAAAAGACGGTGAAGAAGGTCGCGAAGAAGAAGACGGCTAAGAAGAAGAAGTAACGACCTCGCTGGTTCAAAACCACGACGACAGCCGTCCTTTCGAGGGCGGCTGTTTTTTTATGCCTACGTTTCGCGAAGCGAGAACGTCGGACATACACCGGCCGATCAGCAGATCGGAACGGTGTGCCTACGCTTCGCACAGCGAGAACGTCAGCCAAATGGCGTTCGGCCCGAGGTGGAACGCGTTGCCCTCAACGCGTTGGATCGAAGACCCGACACCCCGCTCAAGCCAGCGCGTTGAGGGCAACACGCTCCACCTCAGCATCTGGATAGATGTAGCCGGGGTCGCTGACCCCGGGGATCGAATTTACCTGCTCAAATATCCCGGACCGGGGTCAGCGACCCCGGCTACATCTCTACCGAATCTGCGGAGAGGATCGGAAGCCTAGCGCTTACCGCTTAAAGCCTACAGCTCTCTCCTCAATTCGACCCGTTGCCGTAGCCGAAACCCACGCCGGCGCCCGCGCCGACCGCGAGTTCCTCCTCGGCTTCCTCCGGCGGCAGTTCCTCGAGGGGCGCGAAGCGCTCCGAGGAGAAACCCAGCTCCTGCTGACCCGCATGGAAGGGATCGGGCGGATTCACCAGCTCCGTGAGGAGAAGTCCCACCGTGGCCGAGTCGCCACCCTTCACGACCTTCTCGCGACCGAGGAAGACCTCGCGGATGACATACGTCTTCCCTTTCACCGGCAGCTGCCGGTAGATCGCGCGAATGAACTCGCTGAAGGTGTCGTTGATGCAGACGACTTTCTGTCCTTTGACCATGGTTGGGTCAGATTGAATCCGTCCGCTGCGCAGTTCAATCCTGCTTCGTGGCGCGCTTCCGCGGTGATTTGGCCGTCCGCTTGCGGCGAACACCCGGCTCAATCCCGATCCGCGGGTCGGCGGACCGGATCCGGCGCACCAACTCCGCCGTATCGCGCTCAAACGAGGCGGCCGCTTCCGGCAAATAGAGCCATTTCGGCAGCACCGTGTGCGGGCTGAGCAGCGGGAAATCCCTGATCAGCGAGGGTTGATGCTCGCGCTCGGTCGGCACCAGCACCCCGCGCCAGGGTTCCTCCTTCGAGATCAGGAAGAGGACAAAGCGGCCGCGCACATAGACGGCCTTGCCACCAAACATCGGCCGGACGAGTAGCGTTGGCTCCGGTTCCAACGGCTCCACCACCCACGCCAGCGGGTGGATCAGGACCGGCCGGCGATCACGGGGTGTTCGCATCGATCAAAGCAGGTTAACCACGGAATACACCGAACACACGGAAGGAATCGCAGCCAACCCGAGCCACCAACCACGCCCCCACTCCGATCGATTGGCCCTCATGTTCACGGTCTGAATTCCGTGTGTTCGGTGTATTCCGTGGTTCCTCCCAGTCACTCACTCACTCGATCCGGCCTTCGTCGAAGTCCATCAGGTCGGTGACGCTGATGATCTGGTCCACGCGGTCGGCGCAGCCCATGTTGGTCAGCGCCTCCTTCAGGAAGTCGCGGCCCGCGGCGGTCATGCCCTTCTGGACGTACTCACGATTCCATTTGGCGACCCGCAGATCGGCCGGGAACAGCGCCAGCAGACGCCGGTCGCGCTCCGCGTCGTCGAGCCCGGCATCGATGCACTCATGCACGATCTTCTCGACCGCGGCCGGATCGATCCCGAGGTGCATCGACAGAAAGCGGTCCATCCCGCGCTTGTAGTTCTTCGCGTAGCTCGCGGGTAGCGCGCCGTGCTCCTTGACGTACTTCGCCTTCGCGAGGAAGCGCGGCAGGTGCAGCAGGCCGGTGGCCGCATGCGGCACATAGGGCGACGGCAGGCAGGTCAGGATCTCGCCGGAGGAGCCGGGGATGGGCTTGGAAGGCATGGCAACCACCGTGTGGATTCCCGCCGCGGGCGGAAGCCTGATGTTAAAGAGAGGGGCCCACTCCCATCGTTCTCATTCCTCGTTATCGTTCTCTTTCTCCCTTCGATTCGCTTCCGCACCCCATTTCCATGATTCTCCAATCCGGAGAACGAGAACGATTCCGGGTGTCCCGCCCCTCCGCTTGCCAATTTCCCCGCCCCGATTTGCCTGCTCTCATCTCATGAACCCCACCCCAAGTCTCCTGGTCCTGGCCGCGCTGGCCGGTCTGCCGCTCGCCATTCACGCCCAGACGCCTGCGATTCCCCGCGATGCCACCGCGATCTACGCCCAGCTTTGCGCCAACTGCCATGGTGCGGAACTCCAGGGCGGGGCCGGCAGCAGCCTGATCGACGATGTCTGGAAGTACGGCGCGGATGACCAGAGCCTCGCCGCCAGCATCCAGCAGGGCCGGCTCGACAATGGCATGCCGGCGTTCGGCGAGGTCCTCGACGCCGCGCAAACCCGCGCCCTCATCGTCTACATCCGCGAGATTGGCGTGCGCTCCGCGGAACGAAAGACCCCGGTCAACCCACCAAAGCCCGGCGCCGTGGTCACGACCGCCACCCACAGCTTTCGCCTGGAGGAAGTCGCGGCCGGACTCGGCGTGCCGTGGTCGATCGCCTTCCTGTCGGACAACCGCATCCTCGTGACCGAGCGCTCCGGCGCCCTGCGATTGATCGAGAACGGGCGGCTCAATCCCCAGCCGATCGAGGGCACACCCAAGGTTTGGGCCACCGGCCAAGGCGGTCTCCTCTCCGTCGCACCCCATCCCGACTTCGCCACGAATGGCTGGATCTACCTTTCGTACAGCGATCCGGGTGACAACAACCTCGCCATGACCGCCGTCGTCCGTGGCCGCATCCGCGACGGCCGCTGGGTGGATGAGGAGTCGCTCTTTAAGGCGTCATCCCACCTCTACAAGCGCGGCGGGGCGCATTTCGGGAGCCGCTTCGTCTTCGACGGCAAAGGCTTCCTCTTCTTCACCATCGGCGAACGCGGCACCCCGGCCGATGCGCAAGACCTCACGCGCCCCAACGGCAAGGTGCACCGCATCCACGACGACGGGCGCATCCCGGTCGACAATCCGTTCCTCAACGTTCCCAATGCGATCCCGTCCATCTGGAGCTACGGCCATCGCAACCCGCAGGGCCTCGCCCAGCATCCGGTCGACGGCAGCCTTTGGGAGGCGGAACACGGACCGCGCGGCGGCGATGAACTCAATCGCGTCGAGCGCGGCCTCAACTACGGCTGGCCGCGGATCACCTACGGCATGAACTACAACGGCACGCCGGTGACCGATCGCACATCTGAGCCTGGGCTCGAGCAGCCGGTCCTGCACTGGACGCCCTCCATCGCCGCCTCCGCCATCACCTACTACACCGGCGACCGCTTTCCGCAGTGGAAAAACAACCTCTTCGTCGCGTCACTCGCGCAGCAGGAGTTGCGTCGCCTCGTGCTCGATCAGGGCAAGGTCGTCAGCCAGGAGGTGCTCTTCAAGGGCATCGGCCGCGTCCGCGATGTCGCCGTCAGCCCGGACGGGTTTATCTACGTCGCCCTCGAGGAGCCCGGCCGCATCTGGCGATTGGTCCCGGCCAACTGAGGCGACGATCCCGTTTAACCACGGATGGACACGGATTCACACGGATACGACCCCTGAACGGAGCTTCAGCAGGGTTGATTCTATCTGTGTTTATCCGTGTCCATCTGTGGTTAAAATGCGTTGGGTTCGGTCTGGATTTTTTGTTTTCTTAGCACACCCCTCGCTCTCCGTGTGAGCATTCCGAGGTCCCTCGCTTCAACCGATCCCGTCATGACCCGTCGATTCCTTGCCTCCGCCTTGGCCCTGCTCACGTCGGTCGCCGCCAGCCACGCCTACGCCGCCGAGCCGATCATCACCGCAGCCGTCACCTACTATCCGTTGGATGGCGCTGTCTATTCGGAGACCGCCAAGGTGCGGGCTGAGGCCGCGCTGATTTTCACTTCGGGCGCCGACGGCGTGGATGCCCCGGCGGTGTTCGCGGCGCTGAGCGAGCGCCTCTCCCTCGCCGGCGCGACGCCGGCCGATCTCGTCAATGTTCGCGGTAGCCTGCTGGTCGCAGCCGGCGAGCCGGTGCCGATGAGCCCTTGGAACAGCGGCTGGGGTAATCTGCTCGGACACCTCGCCCATCGCCCGACGCGCACCACGCTCGGCACCGTGGCGCTCGCCACCCCGGGAGCCCGGTTCAACGCCGAGGGCGTCGCCGCCCGGATCCTGCGGCCCGACCTGCCCGTACCGGGCGAGGCGACGCCCAATCCGCGCGTTCGCCGTTTCGGTTCGGGGGCCTACGGCGCATCCGCCGCCACGCTTGTGCTGCCCGGCACCGCCCTGGTCTTCACCGCCGGCATCCTCGCCGACCCGATCGACCCGGCCCAGCCCGAGAATGCCGTCGCTCGCTATGGCGACATGGCCACGCAGTCCGCCTCCGCGCTCGCCAAGCTCGAGCAGACGCTGCGCACCCAGAATCTCGCGTGGGATGATATCTTCTACGTTCGCGCCCTGCTCTCCCCGGTCGCAGGCGAGACAGCGGTCGATTTCGCGGGCTTCGGCCGCGCCTTTGAACAGGCCTTCAGCGCACGCAATCCCCTCCACCGGCCGGCGCTGACCGTCTGGACCGCGCCGGGCTTCAACGCCACCGGCCGCATCGTCGAGATTGAGGTCTATGCGGCCGCGAAGACCGCCACGCCGACGGAAGCCGCAGCCGCGCCGATGCCGAATGCAGCCCCGGCTGTGCGGACCACGGGCGCTGCCAATGCGGTGATCAGCAGCAGCGCGGCGATCACTGGGCTGCGGCCGCTGGTTTGGTTCGCGGGCGTGATCGGCACGGGCAACGGCCTTCACGACGAGGCCGTGACCGCATTCCTTGCGCTGCGCACGCGCGCCGAAACGGCCGGCGTCAGCCTGGGCGACACGATTTTCCTGCGCGGCTACCCCGTGGTCGGCGACGACTACCCGGGAAATTTCGCGCGTTGGAACGAGGCCTACGGCCGCTTCTTCAATCTGCCCGGGATCAACCCGCACAAGCCGGCCCGCACCGCGTTCCCGGTCACGACGTTGCCGCAGGACAAGCAGATCGAAATCGAGATCCTCGCGGTGGGCCGGTGAGGGCCATCGGCTTTGATGTAGCCGGGGTCGCTGACCCCGGGTTTGCATTCGCTCCGACAGTTACGGACCGGGGTCAACGACCCCGGCTACATCAGACCGAACCCCGCCTCGCCCTCACTGCATGAACTGCTCGTAGATCAGTTCGAACGATTCCGGGCCGACGCTGCTCTCGCCACGGAACGGCTGATCCATCACAGCGAGCAGAAACACCAGCAGACCGAGCAGCGCCGCGAGGACGGTGGTGAGGACGTCGTGGAGACGCTTGTTCTCCACCACGAACAGCCACAGGAGCGAAAGGTTGAGGAAGGATCCGCCAATCACGATGACCCACACCAGCGCAGGCAGCGCGTTGTTCACGCTGCTCAGACGCAGACGTCGGGTTTCCACCATGTTGCTGAACTGCCGCAAGGCCTCGGCCTGGACATTTTTTTGGGCCTCGGTCCGGGGTTCAAAGCCGGCCAGCCGTTGCTGGATGCGATTCAGGAGCGCGTTGCCGCCCGGACCGGGGACGATGCCCTTCTGCTGCTTGGGCCAGGCCACATCGATTTCGTGGCGCGCGTACTCCCGCAGGAGCTGCGTCAGCTCCGTGCGCTCCGGCTCGGGGTAGTTGCCCGCGGTCCGGTAGAGCACGCCGAGATTTGACGCCTCCTGCAGCACCGTGCCGTCGACGTCGGCAAAGTTCTCCCATGCCGCCACCGAGAGAAGACCAAGCGTGATGCCGAAAAAGACCCCGGCCGCCGACAGGTACTGTCCAACGATCTCGTTGTAGTCGCGGTCTCCATACCAGCGGGGCAGGAAGCGCCGGACGATGATCTGGCCGATCAGCGCAAAGCTGACAAAGCCCCCGACGACGACGAAGCAGAACAGCCAGTTGGGGAGGTCGTAGATCGAAGGCATGCCGATTCTGGCGAAGCAAGCCGAGCCACCCGGGGGAAGCGAGCCAGATCGAAGGGAGCTGAGGGTCTCGACACCGGTGCGCGGTCGGACAACTACGCTGCGCCCGGATTGGGCGGCCACGTCACGCCCTGCAATTCCGGTGGGAGCTGGGTTGGTGGGACCGGATAGTGTCGGCTCGGGTCGATCGGGCCTTCGTACTCCTTGTCCGGCGCACCCACGATGAGCCAGAGCGTGTCGGCATCGGTGTCATTGAAGACCTGCCGCAGCTCCGCCGGTCCAACGAGCACCCCGCCATGCCGTGGAACCGTGATCGAGACCTCGCCGATGCGCATTCGCCCCGTGCCTTCGAGGACGAAGTAAAATTCCTCCGCGTGCACGTGCTTGTGCAGCGTGTTGGCGCTCCGAGGCGGCAGCCGCCAGAGCCGCGCGCCGAGGATCTCGCTGCCGGTGCGCTCAAGGTAATCGGCATTGGGGATGCGCATCAGGTTCGATGGCCTCCACGTGAGTTCGTCGGGCGTGATCAGCCGAAAGCCTTCGATGGGTTTCATGGGAACGTCCGCAAGGTATCCTGCGCCGGCGACCGCCGGATGCACGTCTCTTCGCGGTGTACTGGGCCGTCGAGTGATGCGGTGATCGGCCCCAGTCTATCCGATGAAACTTCCCGCAGCACGCCCCTCTCGGCCTCTGCGAGCAGCATGATCGAACAGCGATGCCGCCACGCCAAACAGCAGAGCAAAGAAGAGGTTGAGCGCGAATACCTGCGGGACTCCCGGGCTGAAGTCCGTCCGCCAGAATAGGTAGGCGACCACCGGCACGAGCATCTGCACAATCGCCGTCGCAACCATGGCGCGCGCCATGCCCGCGGGTGAAAACCGGGCAAGGCCGGCGCCGATCATCCCGGTGAGAAGGACCGCGCCGTACAACACGTTGGCCGGGTTGTCGTCACTCCCGATGAATCCGACCGCAATCGTGCCCCAGACAATCATGAAGGCGGTGAGCAGTGCGAGCGCGGCCGCCACGCGGTAGGCGACGTGATCGGACTTCCTCGTCACGAGCGCATAGGCAAAGCCAACCCCCGTCATCATCGCCCAAGCGACCACGTAGTCCGCGACGCCCCAGTTCCAGCCCTCGGCATATCGCGAGGCCGTCAGCGGAATCACCATCAAGGCCAATGGAACCACCAGGACCGGGAGCAGGGATTTGTTCTTCATCGTGACCCAGTGAACAGCAGCCACGTGAAGTCTTGATGAAGTCGCGGAGAATTCCGCATGAACTACGCGACCGAGGCCGACCCCAGCGGCGGGCTCACTTGCTTTCCGGGCTCGCGGCCGGGCTTTCCACCGGCGCGAACCGCTTTTGGATCTGCTCCAAGGTGAACTGATTTCCTTGCGTAAAGAACGCCTTCATCTTCTGGGAAATCTCATCGGGCGTGAATCCCATCCCCACGATCCGCAGGTGAGTACGGCCACCTTCGCCAGGCGTGAAATAGAGCACGGTCCACATCGAGAAGATCGTGTCACCAAAGGGGAAGCCGGCCGGCGCCTTCGCGACCTTGATCGCCAGCATGCGCTCCGGCTCGAAGGCCAGGATGCGGTTCTCAATCGTTCCCGCATCACCCAGCGTGCCCGTCGGCGCGTAGTTGGTGCGCATGAGACCGTCCACGCGCAGGTCGATGTCCACGTGCGGCGCCAGCCAGGATTTCAGGCCCGCCGTCGTGGTCCAGGCCGACCACACAGCAGAAACCGGGGCCGCCACCCAGCCCTCGGCGACGATGGCTTCACTGGCGGTCGCGCGCAGGTTTCCGAGAAAGACGAGGAAGAGAGCCAGCCAGGTTTTCATGGGGCAGAAAGGTGATTCAGCGGGGAAATCAACGCGACGGGATGTCGCCTTCCGGGCGAATCCGTCGACCAAGACGCCGAGCCAGACACACCATCGGGATGTAGGCCACAAGCAGATCAAGCGCGATGAACCAGGCCGGAGCCGGTATCATAAAAGCCGCCATGATCCCTCCGGTCAGGAAGAAGGCCCCCAGGACATAGGCGAGAAACGAGCGTCGCGTCGCCGCGGTCAGATGCGTGACCAGCGCACCGACAAACGTGCCGACCGCATGCGCGAGAAAGGGAAAGAGATAGTGCTTGGGTTCCAGCAGGTGGACGCCCGCCGCGAGGCCCTCGACCGTGCTCACGTCGACGCCCGACGGCGGCGGAATGAGGCGTGGCCCAAGTCCGACCAGCGCCATGTTGACGAGGCTGCCCAGCACCAGGCCGATCACGACCGCCGCGATGTTTCTGAAGATGGTTTTCATGGGGACGGGGATTGAACATGGCGCCGACTTACAGCGGCGTGGGGCCGTTTATTCGGTAAGCAATTGGGCAATCTAAGGGGAGGCAGGAACGATTCTCTTCGGTCCTCTAGATCAGCAAGGAGAAGGATGCCCTCGGCGACAAGGATGCGTCGCGACAACCTCCTACGTTCAATCTTACACGTCGCTTTAGTCCAATGAGATCATAAAGCCCGCGCTCAAAAGCCTCCGCTAGGATGCGAGTTCACTCACGCGGAGGGCGTTGCAGGAGGGAGAGCTCAGGCTCTTGGAATGGCTGCGTGGCGCTTTTCTCATGTAAGCGACCAAAGAAGAAAGCCGGCAACGCCGATCAGCAGTGTGGAGCAGGCGCCGACAAGGATCACCCCTTCCGGGGTCCAGACTCGGATTCCGGAGCGGCGCAGGAAAAACTGGTGCCACGTCATCTGCTTTTCGTATCCGCGATCGCTCAGCGCCAAAATTCGGGCGCGACCGAGCGACATCAGCTTCACAATCACGAAGCCGACCGCGTAGAGGACGGGAAAGGCAATGATTTCGAGAACGACCGGGGCGATCATTTCCGCGTCAATTCACGCGATCACGGGTCGGGCCCGGCTCGCCGCCTCCCGAATCAACATCCACGAATTCGAGGGTCGTCGCCCACTTCAGACCCTTCAGGACAAACGCGAGCCAAGCAGCGATTCCGAAAATGAACGTGAAGACAGGGGGCCACACCACGAGCATCACCCAGAGAGAATCCCACGCATCCGCGAGGCTGGTTCCGGGGGCCATTTGTACGCGGTTGGGTGCAAAATAAAGGAAAGCCGCAAAAAGCGCAGTCATCAGAACGGCAAATCCGAAACCCCCGATGAAATAGACCTTGAAGAGAGATCCTAGGGTGAGGTGCCTAATCGTGATCGACCGTGTGCTCACAAGGTAAGTTGGATAAAGGATGAAGAAGACGTACGCCAGACCATGATGGTCGAAGCGTGGCATCCAACCGAGTTGAGACAAGGCAGTCGGTGGAGAGCCATGATCCTCATCGGGCTAGTCGCACGTCACGACGCAATGTCAACTCAACGGCGTTCTTCCATCAAGCCGACGATATTGCCATCAGGGTCCCGCACGAAACCGATCCACAGTTCGTGGTCCGGCATGCGCGCGGTGAGTCCGGGTTCCCGCTCGGCCTTGCCGCCGCATTCCAGCACCCGGCGGTACATCGCCTCGAGATCCGTCGTTCGGAAATAGAGCACCGAGTTCTTCCCGACCTCGCCTGCGCCCTGCGGTAGCGTGAGCATCACGCGAACCGAACCAGCCGCGAAAAAGGATAGATTTGGGCCCGCATCGAAGAGGAGCTTCAGGCCCAGTGCGTCGCCATAAAACGCCTTCGCCGCCGCCACGTTGCTGACCGTGATCGCGATCTGGCCGATATCTTGGATGGTGGGAGTGGAGTTCATGAGCGGCTTCGGGGTCGAGGGGCTAGCGGCGGAAGATCGAAGTGGAGCACGTCCTCGCGCACCCCGAGCTTGGTGTAGAGCGCGATCGCCGGCGGATCAGTCAGGTCGGCCTGCACATAGATCACGTAGGCGCCGCGCTCGGCCGCGATGCCCTGCAGCTCACGAATCAGCGCCGTCGCCACACCCTTTCGTCTATGAGTGGCCGCCACGGCCAGATCGTAGATGTAGATCTCGCTGCGCTCCTGCTCGAATTTCTTGAGCTCGTACGCGGCCAGACCACCGATGACCTGATCGCCGCTCAGTGCCGCAAGCGCAATGAACGTGTCGCTTCCGAGCAGGCGTTCGAGGTACTGATCGCTTGGCCTCGTGTTGTTGTACGTCGCCGGTTCCGCGAACGCATCGGCAAACACGGTCAGCACGCCGTGCATCAGAGATAAGTCGGCGGGTGAAACTCGGTAAATGGATGAGGCGGTCGGCATCGGTCGGGGTTCAGAAACAAGCGAGGGTCACGCTTCTTCGTTTACGCCGAGTTCTTCTTTACGCAACGGATGTTCAGCCCGGCGGACGTGAAGAATGCACACGACGTCACCTTCGACGCGGTAGTAGATCCAGCAGGGAGATATCCAGACCTGACGGTAATTCGGTTGGGGAAACTCCGGGATCTTCCGCCCAAGGCGGAGAAACGACTCCAGCCGGTCCGTAACATCGAAGATCCGTTGCACCACCGCCCGCGCCGCCTCGGGCTTGTCGAGGGCGATGAAGGACGCGATCGCCTCGAGTTGGGCGAGCGCAGGCTCCGACCAGATCACTTCAGCCATGAGGCGAGGCGACGCTTGGCCTTGGCCTGGGAGAGCACCCGGCCCTCGCGCACCGCCTGCTCGCCGAGGGCGATGCCTTCGAGCACCGACATGCGGCGGTTCATCGACTCGTAGGTCGCGACATCCACCAGATAGGCGGCGGGTTTGCCGTGCTGCGTGATGAGGATCGGATCCCGATCCGCCTGCAGATCCGAAATGATCTCCGTCGCCTTCCGCTTCAGCGTCGTCACGAGCTCGGTCTTCATGAGTGATACTTAAGTGGCACTCGTACTCCCGTCAAGCTACCCGGCCCGTGTAGGCTGAGCCAAAGCTCGGTTTCGCGGATGCTCTAAAATGGGGTCATGCCGTTACACGTTACATTCAGCTCGGAGTGGCTCGATTTGTAACATGTAACGGCATGACCCCTTCCGGCCGGCTGCGAACGCGTCGGCAAACACGGTCAGCACGCCGTGCATCAAGGACCGGTCGGCGGGAGAAAGACGGCGAATGGGCGGGGCGGTCGGCATCGGTCGGGGTTCAGAAACAAGCGAGGATCACGCTTCTTCGTTTACGCCGAGTTCTTCTGTACGCAGTGGATGCTCGGAGTGGCTCGATTTGTAACTTGTAACGGCATGACCCCTTCAGATCGGCCGCTCTGTTCGGGTTGATGCCCGTTGGGTTGCGCATCTGGAACAGGCCCAGTCTATGTCACCCACTCCAAGAAGTGCGCGGCGTACTCCCACCCTACACCCTTCCTCTTCACCACAAACCAATAAGATCCAGCCGCCATGGGTCCATCATGGTAGCGGGCAGAGACGATATAATGCTGCCCTTTCCGGCCGACGACATCGGCCGCGCAGTTCTTTCCATCCAACATGGGAAAAACCAACTGCTCCAACGCGTCTTGTTCGTATTCTTCCAAAACAACTTCTTTCAGCGCCTGAATGTACGACTGACGGGTCTCGTAATTCTTTAACTCCCGGACGACTTCTTCGAGGGGTCCTCCGCTCTCCTCCTCCTGAAGCCGGTTCTCCATTTTTTTCAGTGACCCAATATACGCAGCGAACCCCACAACCAAAATGAGCGGGAGCGCAATCCAAGTTTTAAAAGAACGTCTCATGTGATCGTATTGGCGGGACTCGCTAAGCGCCACACCCACCTGAATCGAACACGACGCCCATGATCTATCAGCCGACAAGCGCTTTGGGTGACTTGTCGGCAATCTCCAGAAGCTTGAGCGCGGGGCCGGAAGGGCGGCGGCGGGCTTTCTCCCATCCACGCACGGTGTCGCTGGTCACGTTCAGGTAACTGGCAAACAAGGGCGTGCTCGCTTTCATCTTGCGGCGAATACGCGCGATCCTTTCTGGCGACATGGCTGCGACTGGCTTTGCCAACTTGGTCGTCCTCAATGTCCGCTTTCCGCGGGCATGCTCAAGACTTTCGCCGAGGCTGGCTAGAAGCTCCTTTTCGTCAAAAACGTGCTCTTTACTCATGGTATTCGGCCTTAATGGCGCGGGTGTATTCGCGCATCCTTTTCTTCCCTTCTGAACTGAGATTGTCGGCGTCTCCTTTCGTGAAAACGTACAGCAGGTAAATCGTGGAATGGTTTCGTAGGTAGTAGTAGATCACTCGGGCTCCGCCGCTTTTGCCTCTGCCTTCGGTCGCTATGCGGACTTTTCGGACTCCGCCGCATTTAGGCATCACATCACCTTTTTCCGGGTCATCAGAGAGTTCCTTTTGAAATTTCGCATACTCATCGTCGCCAACCAAGTCCGAGATCAGTCTCGTAAACGTTGTCGTTTCGATAAACTCCACGATCAACTACCCTGTGACTCTGTCACAGGATAGTCAACGGCATTCTCGCCCATCACGCAGACTCGGACGGGGTCGGCGACCCCAGCTACACCGAACCCAAAAGCAAAACCCCAAAGACGCGCATTCGCGGCCTTGGGGTTTTGTGAATCAGATGACCTGTGCTTTCGCTCAGACCGCGACCGGCACCTTGGCGGCGTCGAAGACGTAGACGGGCTTCGGCGCGTCGGCCGTCGGCGGGTGCGGGACGACCTTCCAGAACTTGCCGACCGTGGTCTCCCACGACGCGAGCAGGTTCTTGGCGTGCGGGCTGCCGGTCAGCTTGGCGTGGACGTTGAGCAGCGCGCGGAGGCTGTCGCTCTCCTCCTGCGCGTTCAGACGCTCAAGGCTGATCATCGCGGGATTGATCAGACCCGGGAACGTGTCCTGGGCATCGTACACAAACGCGAGGCCGCCGCTCATGCCGGCGCCGAAGTTCTTGCCGGTCGGTCCGAGGATGACCGCGAGGCCGCCCGTCATGTACTCGCAGCCGTGGTCGCCCACGCCCTCGACCACCGCCGTCGCGCCGGAATTGCGGACCGCGAAGCGCTCACCCGCGCGTCCCGCCGCGAAGAGCGTGCCGCCCGTCGCGCCGTACATGCAGGTGTTGCCGAGGATGGACTGCTCGTGCCACGCGAAGGTCTCGGACGCCTTCGGGCGCACGATGATCTCGCCGCCGTTGATGCCCTTGCCGACGTAGTCATTGGCCTCGCCGTTGAGCGTGAGGCGCACGCCGTTCACGAGGAACGCGCCGAACGACTGACCCGCCGAGCCGGTGAAGGCCAGGTCGATCGTCGCCGAGGGCAGGCCCTCGTTGCCGCGCGTGTACGCGATCTGGCCCGCGAGCGCGGTGCCGACGTCGCGGTTGACGTTCGTGATCTTGTAGCGCGCCACAAGGCGGCTCGACATGCCGAGGATGACGTCGCGGGCTTCCTGGAGGATGGCCTCGTCGAGCGAGCCCTCGCTGCCGAAACGCTCGTTGCGCTCGCGCGTGTGGTAACGGTCCATCTCGCCGGACGGATCCGGGTTGTGGAGCAGGCCGCCGAGGTTGACCAACTTGGTCTTCGGATTCGTCGGGTCGTCGATCTGCTCGAGCAGGTCCACGCGGCCGATGATCTCGTTGAGCGAGCGGGCGCCGAGGCGCGCGAGGTAGTGGCGGACGTCCTCGGCGACGGCGTTGAAGAAGTTGATGATGTTCTCGGGCTTGCCGCGGAACTTTGCGCGAAGGTCCTCGCGCTGCGTCGCGACACCGACCGGGCACGTATTCAGATGGCAAACACGGAACATCGCGCAGCCGCCGGCGATGAGCGCCGCGGTGCCGAAGTTGAACTCCTCGGCGCCGAGCAGCGCGGCGATGACGATGTCACGGCCGGTCTTCATGCCGCCGTCGGTGCGGAGGACGACGCGGCCACGGAGGCCGTTCATCATCAGCACCTGGTGCGCCTCGGCCACGCCGATCTCCCAGGAGGAGCCGGCGTTCTTGATCGAGGCGAGCGGGGACGCGCCGGTGCCGCCTTCATGGCCCGACACGAGCACGACGTCGGCGTAGGCCTTGGCCACGCCGGCGGCGACAGTGCCGACGCCGGACGAGGACACGAGCTTCACGCAAACCTTGGCTCGCGGATTGACCTCCTTGAGGTCGAAGATCAGCTGCGCGAGGTCCTCGATCGAGTAGATGTCGTGGTGCGGCGGCGGCGAGATGAGCGTGACGCCAGGCACCGAGTAACGGAGACGCGCGATGAGCGGCGTGACCTTGGCGCCGGGCAGCTGGCCGCCCTCGCCGGGCTTCGCGCCCTGCGCCATCTTGATCTCGATTTCCTTGGCGGACGACAGGTACGCCGCGGTGACGCCGAAGCGGCCGGACGCGACCTGCTTGATCGCGGAGTTGGCGTTGTCGCCGTTGGCGCGGATGTTGAAACGCTCCTCATCCTCGCCGCCCTCGCCGGAGTTCGACTTGCCGCCGATGCGGTTCATCGCGATGGCGAGTGCCTCGTGCATCTCAGGCGAAAGCGCGCCCATCGACATGCCGGCGGTGGTGAAACGCTTGCGGATGTCCTCGATCGCCTCGACCTCGTCGATCGCGACTTCCGGACGTGAGCCAAAGCGGATCTTGAGCAGGTCCTTGATCGAGACCGGCGGATGATCGTCGGCTTGGCCCTTCCATTCCTGGTAGCCCTCGAAGGTGCCGGCCTTGACGAACTTGTTCATCGAGGCGACGACCTTGGGATTCCAGCCGTGGAACTCGCCCTCGCCGCGCTTGTTCACGCGGTAGTAGCCCTCGGGCTGGAGCGTGAGCACGGCGGCCTGGCCGACCTGATCGGGATCGGCGGAGTCGAGCGCGGGGAACGCGCGCTGGTGACGGCGGAGGAGCTCCTCGGCCATCTGCGCGTAGTCGATGCCGCCGATCGGCGACGGCGTGCCGGTGAAGCATTCCTCGACGACCTTGCGGGAGACGCCGAGCGCCTCGAACATCTGCGCACCGCGGTAGCTGTGCAGCGTGGAGATGCCCATCTTGGCCATGATCTTGAGCAGGCCGGCGTCGATCGCCTCCTTGTAATTCTTACGCGCCTGGTCGGCGGTGACCGGCTTGCCCGTCTTGCCGGCGGCGGCGAGCTCAGCGACGACGTCGAGCGCGAGGTACGGATTGACGGCGTTGGCGCCGAAGCCGAGCAAGCACGCGAGGTGATGCACGTCGCGGGCTTCGCCCGTCTCGACCACGAGATCGCACTTGAGGCGCAGACCCGCACGCACGAGCTGCTGGTGCACCGCGCCGACGGCGAGGAGCATCGGGATGCCGGCCTTCTCGGCGGTGACGCCGCGATCGGAGAGGATCAGGACCTTGGCATTGTTGGACTCGACCGCGGCCTGGGCGCGCTTGGCGAGATCCTTGACGGCGGTCTCGAGTCCGGCCGCGCCCGTGGAGACATCGACGAGCGCGCTGAGGCGTGTGACGCGGTTCTTGAGGAACGGCACGTCGAAGAGCGCGGCGACCTCGGTATCCTGGAGGACAGGCGAGTCGAGCTCGGCGAAGCCGCTCGTCTTCGGGAATTCCTCGAAGAGGCCGAGGCGGCCGCCGAGGTACATGGTGAGCGACATGACCGCCTTTTCGCGGATCGAGTCGATCGGCGGATTGGTGACCTGCGCGAAGAGCTGCTTGAAATACGAGTAGAGCAGACGCGGGCGGCGCGAGAGGACGGCGAGCGGCGTGTCGTCACCCATCGAGCCGGTGGGCTCAAGGCCCTCGGCGAGCGGCGTGAGCACCATCTCGTGCTCGTCGGAGTCGTAGCCGAACGCGATCTGCGCGGCGATCGACGCGGGCTGCGCGGGCGTCGGCACGGGCGCGGGGGCCGCCGCGGCAAACGCGTGCAGGTTCACGAGGTGCTGTTCGCACCACTCCTTGAAATGCGGGTCGGCGGTGAAGCGCGCCTTGATGTCCTCGTCGCGGAAGAACTTCTTCTCCGCGAGATCGATCGCGAGCATGCGGCCCGGCCCGAGGCGGCCGGACTCGACGACCTTGCCCGGGAAGTCGTGCACGAGGCCGGCCTCGGAGGCGAGGATCACGTAGCCGTCGTCGAAGATCTTGTAGCGCGCGGGGCGCAGACCGTTGCGGTCGAGCGCGGCGCCGATCACGCGGCCGTCGGTGAAGACCATCGCAGCGGGGCCGTCCCACGGCTCCATCATGCAGGCATGATAGCGGAAGAACGAACGGACCTCAGGGGAGAGCTTCTTGTCCTTCTCCCACGCGGGCGGCATCATGAGCATGCACGCATGCAGCGGATTGCGGCCGCCGAGCGTGATGAGGTGGAGGGCGTTGTCGAAGGTGGCAGAGTCGCTCATGTTCGGCTGCACGAGCGGCTTCAGGTCATGGAAGCGCTCGCCCCACACGCCGTAGGCGGTGGACCGCTCGCGGGCGCGCATCAGGTTGCGGTTGCCGCGGATCGTGTTGATCTCGCCGTTGTGCGCGACCATGCGGAACGGATGCGCGAGGTGCCACGTCGGGAACGTGTTCGTCGAGTAGCGCTGGTGGAAGAGCGCGAAGGCGCTGGTGAACTTGGGCGACTTGAGGTCGCTGTAGTACTTGCGGATCTGCGCGGGCGTAAGCAGGCCCTTGTAGACGATCGTGCGCGAGGAGAACGAGCAGATGTAGAAGCCGTAGATGCCGGCCTCGAGCACCTGGCGCTCGATGGAGTTCTGCGCGAGGAAGAGCTTCCGCTCGAACTCGTCGTCGGTGATCGCCTCGTCGGGGCGCGAGACCAGCGCCTGGATGATGAGCGGCTGCGTCTCGAGCGCCTTGCGGCCGAGTCCGGCCGAGTCGGTCGGGACATCGCGCCAGCAGAGGAAGAGGAGGCCCTCGTGCTTGATCGCCTTCTCGACGATCTTCTTGCACGCGACCTGGGCGGACTCGTCGTCGCGCGGGAGGAAGAGCATGCCGACGCCGAGGTCGACGTCGCGCAGGAGGGTCTTCTTCTTCTTGGCCAGCGTCTCGCGGAAGAGCTCGACCGGAATCTGCGTGAGGACGCCGGCGCCGTCACCCGTCACCGCATCGGCATCGATCGCGCCGCGATGGGCCAGCGCTTTGAGGGCCGCGATCGCCCGGGAAACGACGTCGTGGGAACGTTCGCCCGTGAGCTTGGCGATGAAGCCGACGCCACAGGCGTCATGCTCCTGATCGGGATGATACAGCGGTGAGGGGATGATCTTGGCCATGGTAGGGGAGGAAATAGGTCGGGAGAGGGAATCTAATGCGGTGGGCGCAAAAAAAGGGCCGGTGTCTCGCGTACGAGAGCCGGCCCCAAGGGTGAAGTGGTGCGTATGGCCTCGTTAGAAGAAGCGGATCGTTTTAGTGGCCATTTTGGCGTGTTCCTCGTCCGTGCAGGCGGCGTTGGTCGGCGCGTCCGGGACGATGTCGTTGGGCTTCACGAGATTGTTGGAGATCAGGTAGTTCTCCACTTCTTCGCCGGAGACATCGGCCAGCATGACGCCGTCGATCTCGACGCAGGGTGAGAGGGGCTGGCCGGACTTGCGCACCATCTCCGCGTAGTTGTCGCGGTTGTTGATGATGTCGATGTCCTCGAAGGCGAGGCCGTGCTTGCGCATGATGGCACGAACGCCATTGGACCAACCGCAGTGCGGCTTGAGATAGGCTTGGATCTTCATGCGGATAGTAAAGCTGTGGACAAAAGCGGGGCAACCTAAAGGGCCAGTTCGCGCGCATTCAAGAGAAAGGTTCAGGAATTTCAGCACGCGCCGCGCCGGCGGGCTGTCTCATGAACACAATGCCGCGGTCAGCGTTCGGCGGTGGAACGCGTTGCCCTCAACGCGTTGGCTCGAATCGTCGAGCCAAATGCCACCGAGCCAGCGTCTTGAGGGCAAGCCGCTCCACCTCAGTCGGCAGCGAGCAAACCTCCCGATCAAACCGCTGCGCACGCCTTTTCGCTAGCGGCGGACCGCGGGTTGGGCTATCAGCCCCGTTACTCACTCTCCATGAAGGTCCTCGTCACCGGCGCCGCCGGATTCATTGGCTACCATGTGTGCCGCCGGCTCGCCGCCACGCAGCGCTGCACGGTGCTGGGCGTGGACAGCCTCAGCGACTACTACTCGGTCGACCTAAAGCGCGCCCGCCTGGCGGAACTCGCCTCGACCCGCGATTTTCGCTTCGTGCAGGCCGATTTCGCCGAGGGCGAGGCCTTTGCCGGGCTTTATAACACCTTCAAGCCTGACTACGTGGTGCATCTCGGCGCCCAGGCCGGCGTGCGCTACAGCACCGAGAACCCCGCAGCGTACCTGCACAGCAATGTCGACGGCTTCCTCAAGGTTCTCGAAGCCTGCCGCGCGCGTCCGCCCAAGCACCTCGTCTACGCCTCCTCCAGCAGCGTGTACGGCGCCGGCGCCACCGTCCCGTTCTCCGAGGACCAAGCGGCCGACCGCCCGGTGTCGTTTTATGGCGCGACCAAGCGCAGCAACGAGCTGATGGCGCACAGTTACGCTCATCTTTACGGCCTGACGATCACCGGCCTGCGCTTTTTCACCGTCTACGGCCCTTGGGGCCGGCCGGACATGACGCCGGTGATCTTCGCCAAGGCGATCAGCGAGGGCACGCCGCTCAAGCTCTTCAACCACGGCCGCAACCTGCGCGACTTCACCTACATCGACGACATCGTCGACGGCGTCCTCAAAGTCCTCCTCTACCCGCCCGCCGAGCCACCGCCGGGCGCGCCCCACCGGGTCTTCAATCTCGGGCACCACCGCCCGATCGAGATGCAGCTCTTTGCCCGCATGCTTGAGGAACTGCTCGGCCGCAAAGCCGAGATCGAGCTCCTCCCTCCCCAACCCGGCGACATGATCGAGACCTGCGCCAGCCTCGACCGCGTCAAGGCCGCCGTCGGTTATTCACCCAAGGTGCCGCTCGAGGAAGGCCTGCGGCGCTTCGTCGAGTGGTTCAAGGCGTACTACGGCCAGACCTGAAACGGCTGACCGCAGCCAGAGGGTTAACCACAGATAACACAGATGGGCACAGATGACTCCGAATCGGACCTGATCCCCTTCCAAATCTCCAGGGCCTGAGCCGCTTCATCGTTCTCGTTCTTCGTTCTCTTACTCGTTCTCGGATCGAGAACGAAGAACGAGTAAGAGAACGAGAACGAATCCAGGACATCCGCATAAGGCCCACTGCCGTGATTGATCTGTGAGCATCCGTGTCATCTGTGGTTAAACCGGATCGACCTCCTTTTACCTGTGAAAACCATCCTCCTGCTCGTTGCGTCGAACATCTTCATGACGCTCGCCTGGTACGGTCATCTGAAGTTCAAGTTCCTCGAGGGGAAATCCATCGCCTGGGTCATCCTCGTCTCATGGGCGATCGCATTTTTCGAGTACTGTCTGATGGTGCCCGCCAACCGCGCCGGCTACCTGAGCGGGACCTTCACCGGCTACCAGCTGAAGATCATCCAGGAGGCGATCACCCTCGTCGTGTTTGCCGTGTTCGCCTGGATCGTGCTGAAGGAGAAGCTCACGTGGAACTACGCCGTGAGCTTCGGCCTGATCATGCTCGCGGTCTACTTCGCCACCGCCTTCAAGCCCGGCGGCACTCCCGGGGGCCACTGAGGGCCCAAGAATGATGAAGCCGGGGTCGCTGACCCCGGTCCGAGATCGAGTAATCTGGCCTAAGGCCCCGGGGTCAGCGACCCCGGCTACATCGCCCCCAACCATCTACAGGATTTTGTGGGCACTCCCCGCTTGCCTAGCGGATTGAAAGGCGCACGGTCAGTCTCGCTTCGCTTTTTCGAGCGGATCACCGCCTTTTTTATCCGTCCCTGAAGGTCTCCTGACATAACGCTGTCAGCACCCTCGGGTATCACTTACGTTCACCGACCCACTTTCCTCTTTTTCCTATGTCCAAAGCCGCCCCCGCCAAAGCTTCCGCCTCCGCCGCTCCGGCCGTCGCCACGCCCGACGTCGCCGCCCGCAAGAACGTCGAACTCGCCGTCAGTTCCATCACCAAGCAGTTCGGCGAGGGCTCGATCATGCGCCTCGGCGACAACCACAAGATGAAGGTCGAGACTGTCTCGACCGGCTCGCTCGCGATCGACCTTTGCCTCGGTGGCAACGGTCTGCCCCGCGGCCGCATCATCGAGATCTACGGCCCGGAGTCCTCCGGTAAGACGACCTTCTGCTTGAGCGTCATCGCCGAGGCCCAGCGTCGGGGCGGCCTCGCTGCCTTCATCGACGTCGAGCACGCCCTCGACCCGAAGTACGCCCGCGTCGTCGGCGTCAACCTCGACGACCTCCTCGTTTCCCAGCCCGACTCCGGCGAAGACGCGCTCAACATCACCGAGACGCTCATCCGCTCCAACGCGATCGACGTCATCATCATCGACTCCGTCGCCGCCCTCATCACGAAGGCCGAACTCGACGGCCAGATGGGCGACATGACCATGGGCAGCCAAGCCCGCCTGATGTCGCAGGCCATGCGCCGCCTCACCGCGGTCGTGAGCAAGACGAAGTGCATCTGTATCTTCACCAATCAGATCCGTGAAAAGATCGGCGTCATGTTCGGCAACCCCGAGACCACCTCGGGCGGCCGCGCGCTCAAGTTCTTCTCGTCCATCCGTCTCGACATTCGCCGCAAGGACCAGATCAAGACCCCGGACGGCAAGGTCATCGGCAACCGCACCAAAATCAAGGTGGTGAAGAACAAGATCGCCCCCCCGTTCACCGAGTGCGAGTTCGACATCATGTACGACGAGGGCATCTCCAAGAGCGGCTCGATCCTCGACCTCGGCCTCGAGCACAAGATCCTCGAGAAGAAGGGCGCCTGGATCGCCTATCAGGGCGAACTCGTTGGCCAGGGCCGCGATGCGGCCAAGCAGGCCATCAAGGAAAAGCCCGAGCTCGCCGCAAAGCTCACCAAGGCGATCATGGAAAAGGTCACGGTCACGGGCGGCTCCAGTGTCACGGGCGAGGCCTCCGAAGCCTGATCGGTCGCCAGTCGCATTCTTCGTTCTCTCCGGCCGGACGCCCGCGCGTCCGGCCTTTTTGTTTTTTGAAACCGTCGCCGCCTCCCAATCGTTAAGTTACTCTATACGAAGCTTAACAAGCGGATCGCAGCGCCGTTGACCCTCGTTTGCCCTTGGACGTTCATTCCAACCGTCAATCCCTTCCGCTTGCGCATGAACCCCGCTGACCTCGCCGCCCAAACCATGCCCGCCGGCACCGGCGCCCATGCGTTTGAGGTCCGCAATCTCTGCAAGACCTACGGCACCGGGCCGTCCGCGGTCAAAGCGCTGGTCGGCGTCGACCTGGATCTTCACGCCGGCGAACTCGTGGTCCTGCTTGGCGCGTCTGGCTCCGGCAAATCCACGCTGCTCAATCTCCTCGGCGGACTCGATTCCCCCAGTTCGGGCACGCTGCGCTACCGCGGATGGAACCTCGGCCAGGCCAACGAAGCTGGCCTCACCCGCTACCGCCGCGATGTCGTCGGCTTTGTCTTCCAGTTCTACAACCTCATCCCGAGTCTGACCGCGCGCGAAAACGTCGCGCTCATCACCGAGGTCGCGCGCAACCCGATGCCAACGTCCGAGGCGCTCGACCTCGTCGGCCTGACGCCGCGCGCCGACCATTTTCCGGCGCAGCTCTCCGGCGGCGAGCAGCAGCGCGTCGCGATCGCCCGCGCCATCGCCAAGCGGCCCGAGGTTCTGCTCTGCGACGAGCCCACCGGCGCGCTCGACGTGAAGACCGGCATCACCGTGCTCTCCGCCGTCCAGCGCATCAATCGCGAGCTCGGCACGCTGACCGTCGTCATCACCCATAACGCGATCCTCGCCGAGATGGCCGATCGCGTGTTCACCCTGTCCGACGGACGTATCCAACAAGGCCGTACCAACGCGGCGCCCAAGCCGGTCGAGACCCTCGCGTGGTGAGCAGGCGGATGAGGCCATGAACCACCTCGACCGCAAGCTGCTGCGCGATCTCCGGGCGCTGAAGTCCCAGGCCCTCGCGGTGGCCGTCGTCATGGCCTGCGGGCTCGCGATGATGATCATGACGCGCAGCCTGATCCTCTCGCTCGAGAGCGCGCGTCAGGATTACTACGAGCGTCATCGCTTCGCCGAGGTCTTCACCTCGCTCAAGCGCGCACCGAAGTCCGTCGCCGAGCGCATCGCCGCGCTGCCGGGCGTGGCCGCCGTGCAGCCCTCGGTGGCCATGCAGGTCACGCTCGACCTGCCGTCGATGCCCGAGCCCGCCGTCGGCCTGATCAACACCCTGCCCGACCGCGGCGAACCGATTCTCAACCGGCTCTACCTGCGCACCGGACGGATGCTCGCGCCAGGCGCACGCAACGAGGCCCTCGTGGGCGAAGCCTTTGCCGAGGCCCACGGTCTCAAGCCGGGCGACACGGTTTCCGCCATTCTCAATGGCCGCAAGGTTCCGCTGCGCATCGCCGGCATCGTGCTCGCGCCGCAGTTCGTCTTTGAGGCGCCACCCGGCGCCGCGCTGCCCGACAACCGCACCTTCGGCGTCTTCTGGATGCGCGAGGAGGAACTCGCCGAGGCCTACAGCCTCGAGGGCGCGTTCAACACGCTCGCCGTCTCGCTCGCGCCCGGCGGCAGCGAGAGCGCGGTCATAGCCGCCATCGACCGCGTGCTCGAACCGTACGGCGGCCTCGGCGCCTACGGGCGCGCCGACCATCCGTCGGATGTGCGCGTGAACGACGAGATCCGCGTGCTGCAGGGACTTTCGTTCGGCTTCCCGCTCGTGTTCCTCAGCGTCGCCGCATTCATGACCAATGCGGTGATGAGCCGGCAGATCACGCTGCAGCGCGAGCAGATCGCGATCCTCAAGGCCTTCGGCTTCAACAACCGGCAGATCGGATTCCATTTCATTAAGTTTGCGCTCGTGATCGTCGCCATCGGCACGATCGGCGGCGCCCTCGGCGGCTGGCTGCTCGGGCAGAAACTGGTGGTCATGTACCACCTGTTTTTCCGCTTTCCCCAGCTCGACTTCGTCCTCGCAACCGGCGCGCTCATCGCGGCCGCGCTGGCGAGCGCCGTCGCCGCGCTCGCGGGCGTAGCCGGCGCGGTGCGACGCATCGCGGCGCTGTCCCCCGCCGAGGCGATGCGCCCCGAGCCCCCCGCGAGTTTTCGGCCCGCGTTCTTCGAGCGCATCGGCGTCGCACGCTGGTTCAGCGTCTCGTTCCGCATGTCGCTGCGCAACATCGAGCGCAAGCCGGTCCATGCGACCCTCACCTGCGCGGCCCTCGCCCTCGCGACCGGCATCCTTGTCATCCCGAATTCCCTTCGCGACGGCATCAGTCACATTCTGGATTATCAATGGGACCTCTCGCAGCGGCAGACCGTCACGGTCTCGCTGGTCGAGCCCGGCCCGGCCCGCGCGCTCGCCGACCTGCGCGCCCTCCCGGGCGTGGTCAACGCCGAACCCTTCCGCGGAGCGCCGGTTGAGCTCCGCGCCGGCAACCGCACGCGCCGCCTCGCGCTCTCGGGCATTCCCGCGGGCGCGGAGCTCAGCCGCGTGATCGACGCCGCGGGACGCCAGATCATTCTGCCGAAGAGCGGCGTCGTGCTCTCCCGCGCCCTCGCCGAGGGCCTGGGGCTCGCGCCCGGCGACACGGTCCGGCTGCGCATCCTCACCGGCGAGCGCCCGGTGCGCGACGTGACCCTGGTGGGACTCGCGGAGGATTTCGCCGGCATCGCCGCCTACATGGACATGGACGCGCTCAACCGCCTGCTGCAGGAAGGCGACCGGATCACCGGCGCCCGGCTGACCGTGGCGGCGGGCCGGTGGCGCGAATTCCTCACCGCAATCAAGAACACCCCGCAAGCGGCGGGCGTGGTCATCAAGGAGGCGATGCGCGCCAGCTTCCGCAAAACCACCGCCGAGAGCATCGGCCTGCTCCAGACCATCTACCTGGGCTTCGCGACCGCGGTGGCCTTCGGCATCGTTTACAACAGCGCGCGCATCTCGCTCTCGGAACGCGCGCGCGAGCTGGCAACGCTGCGGGTGCTCGGCTTCAGCCGCGGCGAGGTCGGCGCGGTGCTCGTAGGGGAATTGGTGATACTGACGCTGGTTGCGATTCCCTTCGGGCTCGTCGCGGGGTCGTTCATGGCCAAGGCGATCCTGAGCACGGTCAACACCGAGACCGTCCGCCTGCCACTCATCCTCACCGCCTCCAACTACGCCTTCGCGGTGCTCGTCGTTTCACTGGCGACCTCAGCGTCGGCCCTGCTCGCCTGCCGCCGCCTCAACCAACTCGACCTCGTCGGTGTCTTGAAGGCCCGCGATTGAGATCCCATCATGATTTTCACCACGAAACACCCGGAACACACGAAATCGGAGGGTCGGAGCCGAAGGCCTCCTTTTTTCCGTTCAGGCATTTTACTGACGCAGCTGCTCGTTTTTCCTCCGCTTCACCCTTTCGTGTGTTCCGTGTGTTTCGTGGTTAACCTCCCTTCCCATGAGTTCTGATTCAGCACCCGCACCCTTCGATGGCGACGCTCCCTCCGCCCCGCGCAAGCGGAGCTGGCTGCCCTATGCCGGCGGAGCCCTGCTGCTCGCGCTCATTGTCGCCGGTCTCTGGCCGCGGCCGCTGCCGGTCGAAACCGCCACGGCGGCCCGCGGGCCGTTGATGGTGACGGTCGACGAAGAAGGTCAGACCCGCGTGCGTCACCGCTACGTGGTGTCGAGTCCCGTGGCGGGCCACCTGCGGCGCATCGATTTCAAACCCGGCGCGATCGTCGAGGCCGGCCAGACCGTACTCGCCACGCTCGAAACCGGCGGGGCTGATCTGCTCGATGCCCGCAGCCTTGCCCAAGCGGAGGCCCGCGTGCGCGGCGCGGAAAGCGCGCGCGAACAAGCGGCGGCGCGCCAAGCCGGCGCGGCCGCCACGCTCGCGCTGGTCCGCACGGAACTGACGCGCGCGCGCCGGCTCGCGGACGAGCGCGTGATCTCGCGGCAGGACCTCGATGCCGCCACGACGCGCGAACTCACCGCGGTCCAGGAGGAACGTGCCGCGACCTTCGGCCTGCAGGTGGCCGAGTACGAACTCGAGCAGGCGCGGGCCGTTCTGAACCGGGGCCAGCCGGGCGCAACCGGCGAGATCTCGGTGAACGTCACCTCGCCGGTCGGCGGACGCATCCTCCGCGTCATGCAGGAAAGCGCGCGCAATGTGCCGGCGGGCTTTCCGCTGCTTGAAGTCGGTGATCCCGCGGATCTCGAGGTGCGCATCGAGGTGCTGTCGCGCGACGGCGTCGGCATTGCGCCGGGCGCGCGCGTGTTTCTTGAACAGTGGGGCGGCGAAAAGCCGCTGGAGGCGCGCGTGCGTCTGGTCGAACCGGCCGCGTTCACCAAGATCTCCGCGCTCGGCGTGGAGGAACAGCGCGTGTACGTGATCGCGGATTTCGTGGATCCCTTCGAAGCACGTCCGACGCTGGGCGACGGTTACCGCGTCGAGGCGCGCATCGTGCAGTGGTCCAGCGAGAATGTGCTGCGCGTGCCGGCCGGCGCGCTCTTCCAACGCGACGGCGCCTGGCAGACGTTTGTGGTCGACGGTGGTCGCGCCCGCTTGCGCACGGTAAAGCCCGGGCGCTCGAATGGCATCGAGACGGAGATCGTCGAGGGACTACCCGAAGGCACGACCGTTGTCGTCTACCCGGGCGACCGCGTGGTCGACGGTTCGCGCGTGAGCGCGATCGTGGTCGCAGCCGGAAAGTAGCCAACGCGCGAAGTTCAAAATCGGGCGTCGGTTTGAATATGCGTCATTCGGATTTCGTTTTCGGATTTTTCCCCACGACCAGCCCGTGCTTTGATTTTGCCCTTCGTGGGCCACCGCGTTTCGGTACGGCATGGGCCTTCCGTCCGATACCATCGCCGCACTCGGCACGCCAGTCGGCACCGCCGCGCTGGCGGTGATCCGCGTCAGCGGTCCGGCGAGCGCTGAATTAAGCACGATCGTCGGCGGGGTCACTCCCCCACCCCGCGTGGCCACGCATGGCGACTATCGGGATCGCCGCGGCCAGCTCGTCGACGACGTGGTCGCGACGTTTTTCAAGGGCCCGCAGTCCTACACGGGCGAGGACTCGCTGGAGATTTCCTGTCACGGCAATCCGTTGATTGCGCAGACGATCCTTGAGGATCTGTACGCCCGCGGCTGTCGGCCAGCCGAGCCCGGCGAGTTCACCCGACGCGCGTTTCTCAATGGACGCTTGGACCTGAGTCAGGCCGAGGCGGTAATGGACCTGATCCACGCGCGGAGTGAACGCGCGCTCGCTGCCGCGAACCAGCAGCTGCGCGGAAGTCTCGGCCGACACCTCGCCGGACTGACCGAAGCCGTGTTGCAGGTGCTGGCCCGCGTGGAGGCGTACATCGATTTCCCGGACGAGGATCTGCCCACCGAGGACCGGGCCGTGGTTGCCCAAGCCCTCACGGGCGTTCTACGTGGAACCGATCGCCTGCTGGCCACGCATCACTACGGCGATCTCCTGCGCGGCGGAATCAAGACCGTGATTCTCGGCGAGCCGAATGCCGGCAAGAGCAGCCTGCTCAACCGGCTGGTCGGGCACGACCGCGCCTTGGTCAGTGCCGAGCCCGGAACAACGCGGGACTATCTGGAGGAAACCCTCTTGGTCGGTCCGCATGCCCTCAGATTGATCGATACGGCTGGGTTGAGATCTGACCCCGGTGCCCTGGAAAAGCAGGGCATCGCGAAGACGCTCGAGCGGGCTTCGGAAGCGGATCTCTTTCTCTGGGTGCTGGATGCAACCCAGCCCGCCCCCACCCTGCCGACCGAGATTGCCGCCCGGATGACCCCCACGACCACGGTGGTGGTCCTGAACAAGGCCGATCTCCTGGCTGGCCAAGCGCACCGCCCCACCCTGCCCGCAGGCTATGCGCCAGTGCTTGTTTCAGCACTGACCGGCGATGGCTTGGAGGATCTCACCCAAGCGATCACAGCACGAGCGGATGCGTTTCAGCCGCTGCAGGGCGACGAACTTATCGCGATCAATGCGCGTCACGCGGACGCCTTGCGCCGGGCGCGGGAGTGCCTGGTGGCCGCCCAAGCCAAGCTGGCCCCGGGCTCCGCCTCGGAACTGCTGGCCAGCGACCTGCGGGGCGTCCTCGACGCGCTCGGCGAAATCGGCGGCAAGATCGACCACGAACGCATGCTCGATCACCTCTTCGCGACCTTCTGCATCGGTAAGTAGACGAAAGCCGGGCAGACCTATTTTAACCACAGATGGACACAGATTAGCACAGATACCAGGCCCAAGGCCGGCTCGGGTCTGGATCTGTGAGCATCTGTGTTGATCTGTGGTCAACTCTTGTTCGGATCTCTAGGTACGTATCTTTGCGTGATCTATAACCGTACACCTTTCGACGTCATCGTCTGTGGCGCTGGCCATGCGGGCTGCGAGGCCGCGCTGGCGGCAGCGCGCATGGGGGCCTCCACCCTGCTGCTGACCGGCAACCTCGACACGGTCGCGCAGATGAGTTGCAACCCGGCCATTGGTGGTCAGGCCAAGGGGCAGATGGTGCGGGAGATCGACGCCCTTGGCGGCGAGATGGCGATCACCACGGATCTGACCGGCATTCAATTTCGATTGCTCAACGAATCCAAGGGCGCCGCCGTGCAATCCCCTCGGGCTCAATGTGATAAGAAGGCATACCAGTTTCGGCTCAAGCACACCCTTGAGCTCCAACCCAACCTTCAGGTCTTCCAAGCAACGGTCACGGGACTGATTTATACCGGCCAGAAGGTCACCGGCGTCCGCACCAACCTGGATATCGACTTCGCCGGGACGACGGTCGTGGTCACCACCGGGACCTTCCTCCGAGGGTTGATGCACATCGGGCAGAACAAGAACGAAGGCGGTCGCTTGGGCGACTTCAGCGCCAAGACCCTGTCGGCCAGCTTCCTTGAGGCCGGGATCGAACTCCAGCGACTGAAGACCGGGACCCCTCCCCGCCTCCTCGGTCGCAGCCTGGACTTCTCCAAGATGGAGGCCCAGCACGGCGACCCCTCCCCGACCCTGTTCGCTTTCCACGACACGCGTGACCCCGAGGTCAATCTGTTCCACGTGGAACACACCGGCGAGCAACGCCTCGGCTGGACCCCTGGTTCCGACCAGGTCGCCTGCTGGATGACGCACACCACCCCGGAGACCGCCCGGATCGTGCGCGACAACCTCACCAAGTCCGCCATGTACTCCGGCGAGATCGAAGGCGTCGGGCCCCGCTACTGCCCCAGCATCGAGGACAAGTTTGTCCGTTTCGCCGACAAGCCCCGACATCTCCTCTTCCTGGAGCCCGAGGGCCGCGCCACCAACGAGTATTACGTGAACGGCCTGTCGACCTCGCTGCCGTTCGATGTGCAGCTGGACATGGTGCATAGCATCCCGGGACTCGAGTCCGCCGTGATCCTGCGTCCGGCCTATGCGGTCGAATACGATTTCGCGCCGCCGACCCAGCTGTTTCCGTCCCTGGAGTCCCGCAAGGTCGAGAATCTGTTCTTTGCCGGCCAGATCAACGGGACGTCCGGCTACGAGGAAGCCGCCGCTCAGGGTCTGGTTGCCGGCGTCAATGCCGTGCACAAGGTCCGAGCCGAGTCACCATTGGCCATCGCCCGGCACGAGGGCTATATCGGCGTACTGATCGACGATCTGGTCACCAAGGGCACCCGCGAACCTTATCGGATGTTCACCAGTCGGGCTGAGCATCGGTTACTGTTCAATCATGGCAGCGCCGAACTCCGGTTGCTCCATCACGCCCGGGACCACGGCTTGGTGCCGGCGTCGCGCCTGCAGCGCATGGAGCACAAGCAGAAGCAGATCGATCATTGGATCGCGACGTTTGAGCGGGAGCGGCCGCCAGGCGGGCAGGGCACCTGGGGCGATCACATCCGTCGGGTCACCAGCGGAGGGCAGGGGACAATTCCCGCTTATCCGGCAGCCTTCGACGGGGAGTCGGCAGCCATTCGTGACGAAGTCATTTATCGCGTCAGTTACGCCGGTTATCTCGACCGCGAAAAGCGCCAGATCGAGAAGCTTTCGATGATCGAACGCATCCGGATTCCTGCCGATCTGGACTACGGGCAGGTGAGGGGACTTCGTCGCGAAAGTGCGCTCAAACTAGCTGAATTCCGGCCCTACAATCTGGGCCAGGCCAGCCGCATCAGTGGTGTTAACCCGGCAGATATCAGCATCTTGCTGATTTATATCGAGGCGGGCAGGGGAGCGGGCGCCCGCTAAAGCCGACCCAGGCTTGTGTCCCGCCGGGGACGTTGTAACATTTGTGAAACGGCCCGGTTTTCCGCTGGGCCGGGCGCCGGTCTCGTCCTAAAACCGTAACATCATGAGCGAGGTAAAACCGAAGAAGATTCTGGTGGTGGATGACGAATCCGATGTGACGGATTTGGTGGCCTATCACCTCAAGGCGAAGGGCTATCAGGTTGAGACCCTCAACGACCCCAACCGCAGTATCGGCACCGCCCGCTCCTTCGTGCCCGACCTCGTGATTCTCGACGTGATGATGCCCGACCTGAGCGGGATCCAAATCTGCCGCATGCTCCGGGCCGACCCGAAGCTGCGCAAGGTCCCGGTGGTGTTCCTCACCGCCAAGGCCGAGGAGAGCGATCGCATCCAGGGCCTGGAGATCGGCGCCGACGATTACATCAGCAAGCCTTTCAGCACCAAGGAATTAGTCCTGCGTGTGCAGACCATCCTGCGCCGCCTAGGGGAGAATCCGCCCGAGGAACCGCGGCGCATGCAGGTCGGCGGAATCGTGATTGAAGTCGACCGCCACCAGGTGTCGGTCAACGGCAACCCGATTGAGCTGACCGCGACTGAATTCAAGTTGCTGCACCTCCTGATGGAGCGCCGCGGCCGCGTGCAGACGCGCGAGCACCTCCTGATCAACGTGTGGAACTATGAGACGGAGATCGAGACCCGCACCGTCGACACCCATGTGCGTCGCCTGCGGGAAAAGCTCGGCCCGGAGGCCGATTGGATTGAAACGATCCGCGGGGTGGGGTATCGCATGGCCGAGCGCCGGGCGCAGGAAACCGCCTCCTAAGCAGGTCGGTTTTCGTCGCCCAACGGCGCTTCCCGCATGCTGCTCACTCTCACGATTCTCCTCGGGCTGGGTCTCGCCTTCGCGCTGCTCAAGCTGTGGGTCCATCACCGCGCGGTCCGGAGCCTGCGCAGCGCGTTGTTCACGCGCCAGCCCCTGCTGCAGGAGGATCTGCCCGGGTCCCTCGGCCAGGCGTGGGACTCCCTCTGTGCGACGAGCAACGAGCTGATCGAAGAGGCCACCCGCCTCCAGCGGCTGCGCTCCAGCCACCTCGCCCAACTTGAGGCCACGCTCGGCTCCCTCCAGGAGGCCGTGCTCATCGTCGACGCCAGCAATTACATCATCCTCGCGAACAAGGCGTTGCAGGACATTTTCCCGCGCGCGACCAACATCCTTTCCCAGCGCCTCGAACTCGTGCTGCAAAGCGCTCCGTTTCTCGCCTATGTAGAATCCGTGAGGCGAGGGGAGGCCGAGCCCCGCCACGAGATCGAGTTCGCCGAATCGTCGGGCTCGGTGTGGCTGGAAGTCACCGGCACCTCCATCCCTCCCCTGAACAGCCAGAAGGGCCCTTGGGTGCTATTCGTCCTCCACGACATCACGCAGCGGCGAAAGCTTGAGGCCGTGCGCAAAGATTTCGTGGCCAATGTCTCCCACGAATTGCGGACGCCGCTCGCCGTGATCAAGGGCTACATCGAAACCCTCGTCGACGGACATCACGAGATCCCGGCGGAAGATCGCGAACGCTTCCTAAGGACCGTCCAGCGTCACACCGAGCGGCTCAACTCGCTCCTCGAGGACCTGTTGACCTTGTCCCGGCTCGAATCGAGCAGCCCTGGCTTGCGCCGCGAACCCACGAATCTGGCCGGCTTGATTGGCAGCGTGATGGAAGATTACCGCGCCCGGCCCGCCGCCGAGGGCCACCGGCTCAACGTCACGCTTGATCCGGGGGTGGGCGAGGTGCCGATTGATCCGCTGAAGGTCACGCAGGTGTTGGAGAATCTCCTCGATAACGCCCTCAAGTACAGTCCGCGCGGCTCGCGGCTCGAGATCTCGGCCCAGCGGCGCTCCACCGAGGTGGAAATCTGCGTACGCGACAATGGCCCGGGCATTCCGGCCGAGGATCTGCCGCATATTTTTGAGCGCTTCTATCGCGTGGACAAGGGTCGCTCGCGCGAGAAGGGCGGCACCGGCCTTGGCTTAAGCATCGTGAAACACATGGTGCAGCTGCACGGCGGCCGCGTCTGGGTGGAGAGCACGCCGGGGCAGGGGAGTGCGTTCCACTTCAGTCTGCCGCTGCGTGCGAGTGGCTAACGCCACTCGCGGTTAAGGGTTAATCGTTATTGGTTAATGGTTTTTAGGACGGCAGGTCGCCTCGTCGAGAAAGGGGCGTTTTTGCCTTCCCAATAACCCATAACAAATAACCAATAACCGCGGCGCATCGCGCCGCACCCATGCCCATCGACCAAGCCAATGCCGTCCGCGACGCCCGCCTGGCGGAGCTGCACCCGCAGCTCGACGCCGCGCTGACCGGGCGGAGCCGGGTCACCCTCGAGGTTGGCTGTGGCCATGGCCATTTCCTGACCGCCTACGCCAAGGCCCATCCGGAGGAATTTTGCGTCGGGATCGACCTGCTGGCCGACCGGCTGGCCCGGGCGGGGCGCAAAAGCCGGGCCGCCGGCCTCACGAATGTCGCCTGGATCCACGCCGAGGCGGCGCTCCTCCTTGAGGCGCTGCCGCCGTCAATCCGGCTGGGCCCGGTGATTTTCGTACTGTTTCCCGACCCGTGGCCCAAGCGCCGACACTGGAAGCATCGGGTGATCCAGCCGGCCTTCCTCTCGCTGCTGGCCGCCCGGGCCGAGCCCGGCACCCACCTGTGCTTCCGCACTGATTATGCGCCCTACTATACCGAGGCCGTGGCCACGGTCACCGGGCACCCGGATTGGGTGATCGACACCTCCACGCCCTGGCCGTTCGAACAGCCGACCGTGTTCCAATCCCGGGCCGAGAGTTACCAGTCCCTGATCGCCCGAAAGCGCTGACCGCCGGAAACCGCGGGGTGGGCCTTCTAATTATTAGCGTACCTGACCATTAGTTCAGGTCATTTCAGAGGTTGACGGAGGTAGCCCCGTTTGCCTTGGTTAGACCCTTTCAAAACCTCCCAGACGCCACACGCATCCATGTCACGGGTCACTCAACTCGCCACCCTCATTCCTCTGCTTCCGGCCTTTGCCACGGCCGGCTTTGCCGCGGAAGGCGGCGGCGTCGCGCCTGCGGCGGCGAAGCTCATCGATTTCGGCGGTGGCTGGGCCATCACGAACAGCATGCTCACGGGCTGGACGATCTCCGCGATCATCGTGCTCCTGATTCTCTGGCTGGTCGGCAAGCCCTCCCTGCTGCCTTCCAAGGGTCAGGCGGTCGTCGAGTCGCTGATCGAGGCGCTGCGCGATCTCCTTGAGCCGATCGTTGGCAAGAAAGCGTTTCCCGCCGCGTTCCCGCTGCTCGTCACGTTCTTCATCTTTATTCTCGTCCACAACTGGATGGGCCTGCTCCCCGGTGTCGGCACGATTGGCTGGGGCCATGACGTCGACGGCGCGTTCCACCTCACCGCCCCGTGGATTCGTCCGCACAACGCTGACTTCAACGGCACGATCGCGCTCGCGCTCGTCTCGTTCGGCGCGTGGCTGATCATCATCTTCAAGTACGCCGGGCCGAAGCTGATCCTCTTCGATCTGTTCGGCAACAAGGCCGACAAGAAGGAAACGCCCGCGGCCCTCTACGGCGTGCTCTCGCTCGTGTTCCTCATCGTCGGCTGCATCGAGGTCTTCTCGATCCTCATCCGTCCGTTCACGCTTTCGGTTCGTCTCTTCGGTAACATCTACGGCGGCGAGAATCTGCTCCACGGCACGAGCTTCTTCTTCGTGTTCTATTTCATGGAGCTGCTCGTCGGCCTGATCCAGGCGCTCGTCTTCACGCTGCTCTCATCCGTCTACATCGGCCTGATCTGCAATCATGGCGACGACCACGACCATGATCACGAGCACGGCGCCGAGGGTGCCCACGCCAAAGAAGGCGCGCACCACTAAGTCCCTTTCCCGCCGGGAGCGTGCCAACGCGTGCGCACGGCGGCAACACCACAACCACAGACATCCACCACCATGATCACCACCATCGCTGAAATCACCGGCAACATCGCCAGCGCTTTCGGTCTGCTCGGCGCCGCCATCGGCGTCGGCATGATCGGCACCAAGGCCGCTGAGGCCGTCGGCCGCAATCCCGGCGCGTCCGGCAAGATCCTCGTCCAGGCCATCATCGGCATGGCGCTCGCCGAAGGTCTCGGCGTTCTCGCGCTGTTCCTCGCCCGCTAATCGTTTCATTCTGGCGGCGCGCGCCCCGCGCGTCGCGCCGCCAACCCTCTTTCCGCTCCCCGCTCCGCCATGACGCCTCTCTTCATCGCCGCCGTCGAAGCCGCCGCCACGCATGCCGAACCCGGCATCGTCGAAAAATTCGGCATCGAGCCGAAGTACGTCGTGATGCAGGTGATCAGCTTCCTGATCCTGTTTCTCGTCCTCTATTTCAAGGGCATCAAGCCGACCATCTCCGCGATGGACGAGCGCGCCAAGAAGATCGGCGACGGCCTGAAGTACGCCGAGGAGACCAAGGCCCAGCTCGCCAACGCCCAGCAGGAGGCCGCCGCCATCGTCAAGCAGGCCCAGGCCGACGCCACCAAGTTCATCGAGGAGGCCCGCAAGTCCGCCAAGGAGTTCTCCGAGCGCGAGACCGCCGCCGCCACCGAGCGCGCCAACGCCCTCATCACGAAGGCCCAGCAGGCCATCGATCTTGAGCACAAGAAGATGCTCGACCAGGCCCGCACCGAGATCGCCCGCCTCGTCGTCACCACGACCCAGCGCGTCCTCGCCAAGGAACTCACCGACGCCGAGCGCACCCGCTACAACGACGCGGCCGCCCGCGAGCTCACCGTCGTCTGATTTCATCTTAACTTCCCATGCGCGGCTCCAAGCAGATCCAGCAGTTCGCCCGTCAGCTCTTCCAGCTGAGCCTCGACAACGGCCGGCTGTCCGCCGACCGCGTCGCGGGCGTTCTCCAGTACGTGGAGAAGAATCCTCCCGCGAAGCCCGTCGCCGTGCTCAAGGCCTACCAGCGGCTCGTCGCCGCCGAGTTCGCCAAGGGCCAGGCCGTCGTCGAACACGCCGGTCCCGTCGCGGCCAATCTCCTCGCCTTGATCGAGGGCGCGATGTCCCAGCGCTACCAGCGCCCGGTCGTCGCGGTCGCCAAGCCCGCGCCCGCGCTGCTCGCCGGCCTGCGCGTCCGCGTTGGTGACGACGTCTACGAATCGTCCGTCGCGAGCCAGCTGGCCGCCCTCTCCGTCTGATCACACCCGCCCAATTCCCTTTCCGCTTTAACTGTCCAAACCCTCCCGCGCATGAGCACCGTTCTCGAACAGATTGAACAACAGATCGCCAAGCTTTCCTCCAAGGCGGTCCGCAAAAACACCGGTGTGATCCGCACCGTCGCCGACGGCGTCGCGAAGATCGACGGCCTCTCCGACGTGATGTACAACGAGATGGTCTCGTTCCCCGGCGGTGCGATCGGCATCGCGCTCAACCTCGAAGCCGACGAGGTCGGCTGCGTCGTGCTCGGCGACGTTTCCAAGCTCAAGGAGGGCGACGAGGTTGCCACCACGGGCAAGCTGCTCTCCGTCCCGGTCGGCAAGGCGCTGCTCGGCCGCGTCGTTGACGCGCTCGGCAATCCCCTCGACGGCAAGGGCCCGATCGACTCCAAGGAATCCTACCCGGTCGAGAAGATCGCCCCCGGCATCATGGTCCGCAAGTCGGTCAACCAGCCGCTCTTCAC
The DNA here is from genome assembly GCA_036401075.1 of Opitutaceae bacterium. Lineage (GTDB taxonomy): Bacteria > Verrucomicrobiota > Verrucomicrobiia > Opitutales > Opitutaceae > CAMAXB01. The sequence goes on along the minus strand of DASWVY010000004.1, from coordinate 478 downwards.
CGGCATCATGGCGATCGACTCCATGATCCCGATCGGCCGCGGTCAGCGCGAGCTGATCATCGGCGACCGCGGCACCGGCAAGACGACCATCGCGATCGACACGATCATCAACCAGGCGAAGATCAACAAGGTCGGCCTCGCCTCTGGCGATCCGAAGTTCCGCCCGGTCTACTCGATCTACGTCGCGGTCGGTCAGAAGAATTCCAACATCGTCCGCACGATCGGCGCCCTCGAGGCCGCCGGCGCGCTCGAGTTCACCGTGATCGTCGCCGCTCCCGCGGCCGACAACCCCGCCAACCAGTACCTCGCGCCCTTCTCCGGTGCTGCGATCGGCGAGTGGTTCATGGAAAACGGCATGGATGCGCTGATCGTCTATGACGATCTCTCCAAGCACGCCGTCGCCTACCGCCAGATCTCGCTCATCCTCAAGCGCCCCTCCGGCCGCGAGGCGTATCCGGGCGACGTGTTCTACCTCCAC
>DASWVY010000003.1:0-3813 GCA_036401075.1 Opitutaceae bacterium | reverse complement strand
GGCGTTGACCGAGGTCTCGTTGTTCGGGATGTTCGTGATCTGCGGGAGCGCCACGAGCATGTCCGAAGGCGTCGCGGCGTCACGGGCCTGGATCGCTTCGAAGTTCATCACCGTCACCGGGAGAACCTTCTCCTGGTCGGTTCGCTTGATGTTCGAACCCGTGACGGAGAAGGCCTCCATCGTGATGACCTGTTCTGCAGGCGCACCAGGCGCGGCAGCAGAAGGCGTGGGCGCCGTCTGGGAAAACGCCACGGACGAGCAAATTGCCGTCGCGAGCGGGATAGCTAGCCGGTTTTTCCGGCGAGATATGTAAGACATGGTTGGTTCGGGGTTGTTTACGGTTTGTTCTGATTCCTGCACTGACATCTCTAACGAGGATACCTAAGGCAAGGGGTGTGCCATGGGTCCGGGACAGAGGGGGAAATCGTTGCAGGCAACGGGGTATTAGCAGCATTGCTGCCTAGCTATTCTGTTCTCTGATGAACGGATATTCATCAAATCCAGAGAGGGAATCGACCTCAACACGTTAGTGGGACCTTTGTTTGTAGTCGGACCGTTTACTAACAGTGAGTGGATTGCGTCGATGGTCGCGCAATCCGGTCATGAAAATGGCTCATAGGAGTGGTCGAAAAAGTCGGCCGATGGAAAGAATCGACCAGACCAAAAAACCATGAACGGCGTTCATGGCCAGAGCGGGTACCTGACTAAATTGTCACTATCGCTAGAATGGGTTAACCGAAGCCGTCCGTGATTCCTGTGAGACCTCCAAAACGAGGGTCGAATGAAGGAAATGAATGGAGCGCGGCGATGCGCCGAGCGTTCCCTTAGCCCTGCCGCAGCTTCAACAAGCGCTCGCCTGCCGCGTGCAGAGTGGCGGGCTTCTTTGCGAAGTTGAGCCGAACGTAGCGATGCTCGGGGGTCGGGAAGAAACTGGAGCCCGGAACCGGCGCGACACCAATCTCGCGCGCCATCCAGTGTGCGAACTCGATGTCGTTGCTGCGTCCGAACGACGAGATGTCGAGCATGACGAAATACGCTCCCTCGGGCCGCGTGTAGGGCAGGCCGATGCGATCCAGGTAGCCGAGCAGGATGTCGCGCTGCGCCTGATATTCCGCCGCGAGTGACGCGTAATAGTCCGCCGGAAACTCCAAGGCGGTCACCACCGCGTGCTGCAGGGGGGCAGCCGCGCCCACGGTGAGGAAATCATGCACCTTGCGCGCCTGCGCGATGATCCCGGCCGGGGCGTGCACGTAGCCCAGCCGCCATCCCGTGATGGAAAACGTCTTCGACAGCGACGAGCAGCTCAGCGTACGCGCCGCCATGCCCGGCAGGGTGGAGAACGTGGTGTGCTTGCGCCCGTCGAAGACGATGTGCTCGTAGACCTCGTCGGTGATGACAAAGGTATCGAACTCCTCGGCGAGCGCGGCGATCTGGAGCAGCTCCTCGCGGGTAAAAACGCGGCCGCAAGGGTTGGATGGGTTGCAGAGGATGAACGCCTTGAGCCCGCGCTCGAACGCCGCCCGCAACTCCGCCGGATCAAAACGATAGTGCGGCGGATGCAGTGGCACATGAACCGCCGTTGCGCCCGTCAGGATCGCGTCGGCGTTGTAGTTCTCGTAGAAAGGGGAAAAGAGCCCGACGCGATCACCCGGGTCGCAGACGGTCATCATCGCGACCATCATGGCCTCGGTTGCCCCGCAGGTGACGACGAGCTCGCGATCTGGATCGACCGTCTGGCCGGTAAACCGCTGAAGTTTGCGTGCCAGCGCTTGGCGCAGTTCCGGCGCGCCCCACGTGACGGCGTATTGGTGGCGGCTGGCATCCATGGCCTCCTTGGCCGCCTGCACGAGCGCGGCGGGCGGATCGCTGTCGGGGAACCCCTGGGAGAGGTTGATCGCACCGTGCTGGTGGGCGACCCGCGACATCTCGCGGATCAGCGATTCGGTGAACACGGCAGTGCGGCGCGACGTCGAGGCCATGGCAAAGGGTGCTTTCAGCATGCCGATGCCCGGTTGCAGCTGGCGAGCGTGGAATCGGGTGGCGGGTGCGGTTTCGCCAATCAGCCGAGTGTCACGTATTGCGTGACACATTGGCTGGAAGACCGCGGTGGTCTCGGTGAGCTCGGGCCGCCAGCCCACTCGGGTTTCAGCCCGTCGTAAATTGCCGTTGACCGTGATGGGGCGGATGGCCTTAGCTGTCCACCTTTCGCCCGTCGCCGGGCCTTGGTCAAACAAGGCGCGGGGATTCACTGGAGAGGTGGCAGAGTGGTCGAATGCGCTCGCTTGGAAAGCGTGTGTAGGGAAACCTACCGAGGGTTCGAATCCCTCCCTCTCCGCCATCCTTCGCTCGAAGAGCTACGGATGGCACGGCCATCTGGCGCGAACCTAGAGGCTGCGGTTGCGCTTCAACCGTGCGGAGCGAAGGATGCCCTGCGAAGCCTTGGCGAAGCAGGGCCGTATCTGTCAACCGATCGGAATCCGCTCGCACCCGGCACTTTGGACCGGTAGCGGTCACTTACGATGACGTCTACCCCGGCGCATGGCGCCCTCCCGTTCTGGCGGCGGATCAGCTTGGTTCAGTGGATGTTGCTCGCTGTCGTTGCGGGCATCCCGCTCGGGTTCCTGGCACCGGAATTTTCTACCCACATCAAGGTCATCAGCGACGTCTTCCTGCGGCTGATCCGCGCGATCATCGCCCCCGTGTTGTTTGGCGTGCTGGTGCGCGCGATCGGTTCGGCCGGATCCATGAGCGACCTCGGGCGGCTGGGCTGGAAGTCCATCGTCTGCTTCGAGGTTTTCTCGACGGTCGCGCTCCTGCTGGGCTGGTTCACCGCGGTCGTCTTTCAGCCCGGCGTGGGCATCAATCTCGCGGTCCAGCCGGTGGCGGCGACCGCGCCGGTTACGTTCAGCACCGTCCTGCTCAATGCCGTTCCGACCAGTCTGATCGATGCGATGGCCCGGGGTGACGTCCTCCAGATGGTGGTCTTTTGCACCATCTTTGGCGCGGCCTGTTTGTCGCTGGGCGAGAAGGCGCGTCCGGTCGTGGCCTTTGCTGATTCGCTCGCCGAGGTGGCGTTTCGGTTCACGCATTTCATCATGTATTTCGCACCGCCGGCGGTGCTCGCGGCCATGGCTTCAACCGTGGCGGGTGGCGGGATGACGGTCCTGATCGGCCTCCTCAAGGTCTTCCTCGCCGCCTGGTTTGCCGAGGTCTTCTTCCTTGTCGCGATCCTCGGCGGAGCGCTGGTGGCGTTTCGGGTTCCGCTGCGCGGGTTTATCCGCGCGGTGCGCGAGCCGTTCCTGGTCGCGTTCGCGACGACCTCCAGTGCGGCCGCGCTTCCGCAGACCCTTGAGCAGATCGAGCGCTTTGGCGTGCCGCGGCGGATCATCGGCGTCGTCGCGCCCTTGAGCATCAGCCTCAATTTGAATGGCAGCACGATCTTCCTCGGGCTGGCCACGCTCTTTGTCGCGCAGGCGGCCCAGGTCGATCTCTCGTTCGAGCAGCAGCTGTTCATCCTCCTTACGCTCAAGATCACGAGCAAGGGCGTCGCCGGCATCCCGCGCGCGAATTTCGTCGTCCTCGCCGCGCTGTTCCAGAATTTCGGCCTGCCCCTCGAGGGCATTGCCGTGTTGCTGGGCATCGATGCGCTCATCGATCCGATCCGGACGAGCGTCAATGTCGTGAGCCACAGCGTGGCTCCGGTTGTGGTCGCCCGCTGGGAAGGCACCGAATTCCCGAACGCTGACCGTGCCAACCCGGTGCTTTAGCACCGGGTTGGCTGGCTGGGCCCCGCTCCTTACGGGGCTTTCACGG
>DASWVY010000002.1:0-60862 GCA_036401075.1 Opitutaceae bacterium | reverse complement strand
TCTGACTCCGGCTCAGCCCATGAACCAAACCAGACTACCAGTCGGTGGAAATTCTTGGGATCATAACGGTAAGCGAGACTGCGCGGACCGCCGCTTCCGTAATGGTCGAATCCAAAACGGATATGATTGTCCTCTTCGTAGCTCACATAAAGAAGATCGCCAGAAAAAGCCTCGCCCGAGGCCAGCAGAGGTTCCACGGCGCCCGTTCGGCCCCAAGGAAATTGGATTTCAAGGTCAATCGGAGTCCGCTCGGCGAGAACGCGCTCTGGCAAGGCGGCAACGTTGAGCGGGAGTCGCCGGGCTGACAGAATTTTTCCCGAGAATGTTTCACCTACACCATCGCCCAACCAGCCGCGGCCACCGAGACGCAGGTCGTTCGGCGAGGCCTCATAGCAATCCAAGAAGGTGCGAAGTACCTCCACTCCGTTCACTTTTACCGACAAATTTCGGCGTAACGCATCGTAGTCGCGGCGGCTCAAGCCCGAGAACGCCGGATGAGCAAAAGGCGGCAATAGAGAACCGCACTGGACTTCGACCACCAGTCGGCGATCCACGGGGATTGCAAACTCGTCGCTCGTAAGCACGCCAAGCCCGGCGTGGAAAAAACCCACGCGCGCGCGATCCTCGGCTGTATACTCAAGGTGCAGCCAGTCGCGTTGATCTCCCGTTCTGCCGGTTTCAAACAACGGGTCCAGCCGGTCCAAAGGCCGGTTGATCGGCAGTTCCACGTCCATCCATAGCGCACCGCGCTCGATTCCAACCGCCTGCTCCCATAGATGCGTCGGCCAATTCATCGCCCGCGCCCATGTCTCCTCTCCCTGACGCGGAGTTAATCGGGTATAGAATGTCGCGACGCCAGCAAGGATGGTGTACACTCCGATGCTTGACACTAACCACTGAAGCGAACGCCGGACCGGCCACTGGCTCGACATGACCGCAAGCGCGCCCACCCCTCCCAGCAGCAGCCAGCTCGGGTGAATGTCCGAGGCATAGCGTTCGTTGATTCCGGAAAAGACACAGAGCACAACCAGATTGGTCAGGGCGACCGCGAGCAGGGACCACGCAAAGAGTGTCCGATGGCCGCGGACGTGTGCAGCCGCAGGTTGCCCGATCGCTAGCAACGCGCCAAGGGCAAGCCACGCCCACGGCAGGTAGCGGAACAATCCGGGAATCGCTCCGCCCGCCGGCGCGAAAAAAGGAAAATACGGAGTCCAGTTTCCTGGCCCCCACAAATACACCGCAGCCGACGGAAGGAGGTTGTCAAAAACGAAGGGCTGGTAGGCCTGTTGGTCACTCCCAGCCAGCTGATAGTGAATGCCGAACTCGGAGACGGAACCAAAGCGAAGCCAATTGTAGAGCATCAGCGATCCACCACAAATCGCCGCCGGAAAGGCGGCAGCAAACGTTGCCGCCAGACGAAATCGCCAAGCCGGGACTTGCGACGATCCCGTCTTGCGCGAGATCACTGCGACCCACACCAAAACGACCGCGATGCCGGTAAAGACGTAATTTGGCCTGGCGCCCACCGCCAAACCGTAGGCCAGACTGGCCGCGGCAAGCCAGAAGGCCGCCCGATGGTCCGAGATCTGCGCCCGGAAGAGCGCCCAAACCATCACCAGGTTCAAAGCGTAGGCCACCGCGATCGGGACGTGGTAGAACTCTGCTGCCTGCGCGAGCACCGATGTCGGACTGCCCAAGCCCATGACCAAAACGCCCAGCGGCACCAGCCAGGCCGGCGCCGACGGATAGAATTGCTTCCTCACTCCTGCGATAAGCCGAGCCGCAACGACCAAGCCCAGACTGAGGAAGACCGCAATCGCCAGCGCCTCGCTCGGATAGTATCCCGTGAGGGCCACGACAGGCCAGAACCAGATCAAAACCGGCGTCGGTCCGAAATAGAGGTAGTATTTGCCCTGCCACAGCGACATGTCGTGCACGCGATAGGGCGCGTTCGCGACCGGGTCGTATGGATTCGGCAGCGCAAGCAAGGCCGGATGCGGCTCGATTGGCACATGAAGGTGTCCGGATCGAAAACCGGAAGTAAGCAAACCATAATAGCCGATTGGCTGGGGACTGAACGCGCCACCCGGAAGCCGCATGGCCGTCCAGAAATAGAAGAACGCGCAGAACGCCACGACGGCAACAAGGACCGGGGTTCCGTCCCAGCGCACGGCCCTCCGCTGCTTTTTTCGTTCTTCAAGGTCCTTCATTCAGGATGCTTCAGCATCACGCCCGAAACCAAGGATTCAAGCATGAGCCATCCCACCCGACGATCAAATGGCCCTGCGCCAACGAAAATCTTCGCCATGCAAGGGCGTGAGCTTCAACGTCGCCTGCCGTCGTCCGGATGGGGCGGTCGCCTCACTCCTCTGCCTACCAGCCATTAGCTCCCGCATGATCCGATCAAGTTCGATAACCGTTTTTGCCGCCATGTTCGTCATGATCTGGCTGGCCAAGGACAACGATGATTGGAAGGACAGCTTTTCGCTCCACGGCCAACGCGGGGACTACTACAATCTGCTGGTGGACGGATTTCAGGCCGGTCAGCTCAACCTCAAAACCGATGTCCACCCTGACCTGCTGAGTCCCGATCCCGCGGTGCGGCAGCGCGCGCCCTACCTTTTGGATGCCGGTCTCTTCGAGGGGCGATACTACCTGTACTACGGAGTCGTACCTGCCGCCATCCTGTTGCTGCCCTACGCCCACTTTACCGGCCACGATCTCTCGCTCAGCTTGGCAACGCTCGTCTTCACCCTGACCGGTTTCGCCATCTCGCTCCTGTGGTACAGCCATATGCGCCGGCGCTTCTTCGTCCACGCCACGGGGCTCATCGATCATGTGGCAGTCCTCCTGCTGGCGTTCGGTCCGGCAACGGGATTTCTGATCCGGAGGTCTAGCTTCTACGAGCTGCCTCTCGCCGCAGGCTACGCTTTCCTCGCTGCGTTTATTTACGCCATCAGCCGCGCTCTCGACCAAGGACGCCGGAGGACCCTCTGGCTCGGGGTAGCGAGCACCTGCGCGGGCTTCGCCGCCGGCTGCCATCCCAACTATGCGCTTCTCTGCCTGCTCGTTGCCTTGACGGCTTGGTGGATCTTTCGGGACGAAAGGCTGCCGGGGACCACGAACCGCCCGACCTTTCTCCGCCTCACTGCTGCCGCCGTCCTGCCCGCCGCCGTGCTGGGCTCGGCCCTCGCGGTCTACAACTACGCCCGGTTCGGTGATCCGCTCGAATTCGGTTTCAAATACGGACTGAACGTATTCTTCACCACGAACGATCGGCTGCTGAGCCTGGATTTCATCTGGCCCAATTTAAAGTGGTACTACCTCACGCCTCCGACCCTGCTGCCCTACTTCCCCTTCTTTTTCCCTGCCGACGCCACCTTCCGTCCGGAGGGATATCATGGGGCCGAGGCCATCCACGGACAATTCCTCGTCTTTATCGCGCTGGCTTGGATCGCCGTCGGTCTGTTTTCCCGGCGCACCCCATTTCCGCTCCCGCTTCGACGGCTGGCCTGGGTGCTGGCGGCGGCGTTCGCCATTTCGGCAGGATTCATCTTTCTCTTCGGAATACGTGCCAACCGCTACATGGTGGACTTCCAACTGCCTCTCGTGGCCCTTGGAATCATCGGCGCGCTCCATGTCGACGGCACGGCGCAACGCGAACGAAAGGCCTGGCGCGGTTCCTTGCTGGTCCTCGTCATCGCCGCCTCGATCGGCAACGTACTCGCCGCCGTACAGCAGTTCGATGATTTTCGCTACCGGCGACCGGCCGAGTTTGATTTCCTCAGCCGCAAACTCAATCCATCGTGGGAGTTGTGGGACCGCTTGGGTCTGGTCAAAACCGGCACGCTCGTCCTTGACGTCACGTTCAAGGCCCAGGAACGCCCGGTTGGAGAACCTCTTATCACGGTCGGGATTCCAGGATACAGTGACTGCGTCTATGCCATCCAACATCCTGGCAACCATTTAGAATTTTTAATCGACCACCTCGGGTATGGAGGCCCCAAGAGCCGCCTTTTTTCTTACGAACCAGGGAAACCCTACCGGATCGAAATCGAGCTCGGCTCATTTTATCCGCCGGCCACCGATCCGTATTTCGCCGGAGGCACTAGTGGTGCCGCCAACAAGATCAAAACAACCGCGCGTATTCTTTTCGACGGGCAAACCGCCATCAACCAAAGCATGGCGCTGCACGAAGCGGCACCGTGGCAGCGCGATATTGGCACGAATCTGATCTCGCGCACCTTGTTTTCGACGGCCTTCTCGGGGCAAATCCTTACCCAAGCCTGGATCCCGCCCCAAACGCCGCTTGGTGATGTTGCCCGCGCAATGCAGTCCGCAACCATGCGCCTGTCGATCAATCTGCCCGAAAACATGCCCCTGCTTTCGCAACCACTGGCCGGATTCGGCCTGCCCAGCGCCGGCACACTGCTTTATCTTCGTCCCGAGTCACCGGGCAAATGGACGCTCATGGTTGATGAATGGGGACATCCATCTCAGCCAGGAATTCCGGTGGAGATCGGACCGGGACATCACACGATTGATCTCTTCGTCGGACCGCTCCTCTCTTTCGATCCTGCGGCCGCCGCCACGGATATCGATGGCCGCCTCGAGGCCAGACGAAACCGAATCATCGTTTGGGTCGACGGCCAGCCTGCCGCCCAATTTAGCCTCGCCCACCACCTAGAAGCCTTCGCCAACGTTGTTCCTGGCGCCAATATTCAGGGTTTCTCGACCGCCGACACTTACTTCTACGCTTCGTTTGGCAGCGTTGAACTCTCCCCCGATGAACGTACCCATATTCTCCGCGCTGCCGCCGAGACCCCGTAACGCTTGGAATACAGCACTCAAGGCGCCACTGCGCGCCTGCACGCCAAAGTCGACAGCCAGCTAACCCCCACTCAGCGTATGTGATCTAGGCCGGCCACGGCTTGATTCCTCTCCCTGAAGCCAGATCCAAAACCATCCTACACAATGTCCGGCATCGCCATCATCGGCTATGGATACTGGGGGCCCAAGCTCGTTCGCAATTTCCTGCGCGATGGGTCGTTCAACCCGGTTGTGATCGTCGAACAGGACAAGGAGCGCCTGAAGCGTGGCCTTCGTGAGAACCCGAGCGCCCGGGGCGTCGAATCCTTTGCCGCTGCGCTTCAGGATCCGGCAATCACCGCCGTCGCCATCGCCACCGCGGTGGCCTCGCACCACGCCCTCGCCAAGGCCGCCCTCCTCGCGGGCAAGCATGTGCTGGTCGAAAAGCCCCTTTCGACCGGAACGGCTGAAGCCGAGGAACTTGTTGCCCTCGCCGCAGGCCGCGGACTCGTTCTCGGGGTCGATCACACCTACGTATATCACCCCGCGGTTCAGTGCGTGCGCGACCTGGTACGTCGTGGTGATCTAGGGCGACTGGCGTACATCGACTCAAGCCGGATCAATCTCGGTTTATTCCAGCACGATGTGAATGTGCTGTGGGACCTCGCGGTGCACGACCTCGCCATTATCAACACCCTGACGGACGAACGCCCCGTCACTGCCCAGGCCATCGGCGTGGCCCACCTGGCCCAGGAAATCGAAAACATCGGCATTCTGGTGCTGCGCTACGCGTCCGGCCTATTCGTTCACATCAACTGCTCCTGGGTTTCCCCAGTCAAACTCCGCCACATGCTTATCGGCGGCGATCGCAAGATGATCGTGTACGACGATCTCGATGCAAATGAGCCGGTGAAGATCTATGACTCCGGCGTCATCGCTCGCACCGACGAGGAACGCAACCGGCTCCTCTACGAGTACCGGGCCGGCGACGTCTACTCACCGCGCATTCCCCAACAGGAGGCCCTCGCAAACCTAGTCGCCGATTTTGCCCGCGCAGTCCGTCAGGGCGGACGCCCGCTCTCCGATGGCCGGTTCGGCGCCGACGCCGTTCGGATTCTCGAAGCCGCGCAGCACTCGGTCAAAAACGGCGGCCACGAAGTCACCCTTTCATGGAATTGATCAACGAGGACAGCCCCCGCCGCTCGCTCGTCAACGTCCGCCTGGGCACCGGCGCGCGCATCTTCAATTTTGTCAACGCCTACGGCTGCGAGATCGGCGACGGCTCCAAGGTCGGCTCCTTCGTCGAGATCCAGAAAGGCGCGAGGATCGGCAAAAACTGCAAGATCTCCAGCCACACCTTCATCTGCGAGGGCGTCGAGATCGGCGACGAGGTTTTCGTCGGCCACAATGTGTCGTTCATCAACGACAAGTTTCCCGCCGCGACCAATCCCGATGGCTCGCTGCAGACCGACGCCGACTGGAAATGCGTGCCCACCCGCGTGGGCCGGCGTGTGTCGATCGGGACCTCGGCGACGATTCTCTGCGGCATCACCATCGGCGACGGCGCGGTGATCGGCGCCGGCAGCGTGGTGACCAAGGACGTGCCGCCGGGAGCCACCGTGGTCGGCGTTCCTGCCCGCATTCTTCGGAAGCAACCCTCCTCCCGTACCTTGTGAAGGTTCCCTACTTCGATCTCCAGGCCCGCCTGCGCCCACTCCGTCCGCAACTTGATGCCGCGATCGCTCGCACCCTCGACCAAGGCTCGTTTTGCCTTGGCCCCGATGTCGCCAAGTTCGAGACCGACTTCGCTGCATGGTGTGAAGCCAAACACAGCGTCGGGTTCAACAGCGGCACCTCCGCACTACACGTCGCGATGCAGATGCTGGGCGTTGGCCCGGGTGACGAGGTCGTCACCACGCCGTTCACCTTCATTGCCACAAGCTGGGCCATCGCCTACCTCGGAGCCCGACCCGTTTATGTGGACATCGACGAGGCCACGATGAACCTCGACCCGCGGCTCCTCGCCCGCGCGTTCACGTCACACACCAAAGCCGTCATGCCGGTGCACCTGTACGGGCATCCGTTCGACGTCGATCCGGTCCTCTCGCTCTGCCGGGAGCGCAACCTGCCCCTTGTCGAAGACACCGCACAAGCCCATGGCGCCCGTTACCGCGACCGGCAGGTCGGCACCTTCGGCGTCATGTCCGGTTACAGTTTTTACCCCGGCAAGAACATCGGTGCTTGTGGTGAAGGCGGCGCCCTTGTCACGAACGACGAGGCCCTCGCGAAGCGCTCCCGCGCAATCCGTGAGCATGGCTCCACCATCCGCTACTACCACGACGAGATCGGCTACAACTACCGCATGGAGGGCCTGCAAGGCGCCGTGCTCGGCGTGCAGCTGCCCCACCTCACCGCGTGGAACCGCCGCCGCCGCGCCATTGCGCACCGCTACCACGACCTGCTGCGCGACACGCCCCTGCGTCTCCCGCACGAGGCACCGTGGGCCCAGAGCGTTTACCATCTTTACGTGGTCCGTCACCCCGCCCGTGATCGCCTCAAGGCGCATCTCGAGGCCTGCGGGGTCGGCTCTGCGCTGCATTACCCGCACCCACTCCACCTGCAGAAATGCTTTGCGCATCTCGGTTACGAGGCAGGCGACTTTCCCGTCGCCGAGCGCGCCGCCCGCGAGTGCCTGAGCCTGCCGATCTTTCCCGAGCTCACGGACGAGCAGGTTGACTACGTCGGGGCCTCGATCAAGTCGTTCAAGGACTGGTAACCATGCAGATCGCCCAATCCCACGTCCGCGTCCTTGTCACCGGCGGAGCTGGCTTCATCGGCTCCCACCTGACGGACTTCCTCGCCGCGGCGGGCTGTCAGGTCACGGTCCTCGACAATCTCGTCAACGGACGGCGCGAAAATCTGAAGGACGCGCTGGCCACCGGCCGGGTTGATCTCGTGGTCGGCGATATCACTGATGCCGCCACCTGCGATCGCGCCGTGGCTGGTCATGATGTCATCTTTCACCTCGCCTGCCTCGGGGTACGCGCCTCGTTGCACGACCCCTTCAGCAACCATCAGGTCAACGCGCTCGGCTCGCTCAATCTCCTCGCTGCCGCCCGCCGCAGTGGCACGAAGCGCTTCGTCTATATTTCCACCAGCGAGGTCTACGGTAAGGCGCTGACTTTTCCGCTGACCGAAGCCGCCACGACCTGGCCCACCACCGTCTACGGCGGTTCCAAGCTCGCCGGCGAACACTACGCCGCGGCTTATCACCAGTGTTACGGTCTGCCGGTGATCCGCATCCGTCCGTTCAACAATTACGGACCACGCGCCCATTTCGAAGGCGATTCGGGTGAAGTCATTCCTCGTTTCATGCTGCGCGCCCTCGCCGGCCACGCGCCCGTCGTATTCGGCGACGGCAATCATACCCGCGATTTTCTTTTCGTGAAGGATTGCGCCGAAGCCATGGTCCGTATCGCAGAGACGGATGGTTTGGTCGGCGATCTGGTCAACCTCGGCTATGGCGAGGAGACAAAGATCGGCGAACTCGGCCGGCTCGTCCTCGGCGCAACGGGTCGCACCGATCTCCAAGTCGTGCACGAGGCGGATCGCCCCGGCGACGTGCCCCGGCTTTGGGTCGACCCTGCCAAGCTGCGCGCGGCAACCGGCTGGAAGCCTCGGACCACGCTGGCCGAGGGCCTGCGCGTCACCCTCGATTACTACCAGCGAATCTACGCCGAGAATCCCGGCTGCCTTGAGCAGATGACCACCCGCAACTGGGAGAAAGCATGAGCGCGCCGTCCATTCCCCTGATGCGCCCCGAGATCGGCGACGAGGAGATTACCCTCGTTACCGAGACCCTGCGCAGCGGTTGGATCACGCAAGGCCCCCGCGTTCGCGAGCTCGAGGCGGAGTTCTGCGCCGCCACCGGTGCGGCGCACGCCATCGCCGTGGCCAATTGCACCGCGGCCCTGCACCTCGCCCTGCTGGTCCTCGACATTGGTGAAGGCGACGAGGTCATCGTCCCTCCGCACAGCTACATCGCGACCGCCAATGCTGTCCTCTACACCGGAGCGACGCCGCGGTTTGCCGACATCGATCCGCTGACGCTGAATATTGACCCAGCCAAGGTCGCCGCCGCCATCACTCCACGCACCAAGGCCATTCTCGTCGTTCATCAGGTTGGACGCCCCGCCAACCTCTCCGCGCTTGCCGACCTCGCTCGACGCCACGGCATCCCGCTGATCGAGGATGCCGCCTGCGCGGCCGGCAGCCGTTACCAGGACCAGCCAATTGGCGGCAACCGCTGGTCGTCTCTCGTGTGCTTCAGTTTTCATCCACGCAAGATCATCAGCACCGGCGACGGTGGCATGATCACGACCGACCGCGCTGACCTCGCCGCGCGGCTGCGTCTCCTCCGCCAGCATGGCATGTCGGTCAACGACCTCCAGCGCCATGGATCAAAGACCGTGGTCGCGGAGGAATACCCCATCCTCGGCTACAATTACCGGCTGACCGATGTGCAGGCCGCGATCGGCCTGGCTCAGCTGCGCAAGGTCCCAGCCCTCGTCGCCCGACGTCGCGAGATCGCGGCGCGCTACGACGCGGCCTTCGCCGCCCAGCCGGGCATCACCCTCTTTGCCGAACCGGCCGACGCGCGCTGGAATCAGCAAACCTACCTCATCCGACTGGCGACGAAAGACGTCGGACAGCGCGATGCGTTCATGCAGCGTCTGCTCGACGAGGGCATCGCCTCGCGCCGCGGCATCATGTCGATCCATCGCGAGCCGGCGTACACGTCTCGCTTCGGACCACAGTCTTTTCCGGAAAGCGAATCCGCCAGCGACCAGTGCGTCTGTTTGCCCCTTTACACCCAGATGACGGACGTTGAGATCAATCGTGTGATCGACGCCGTGCGTCGACTCGCTCCTCGCTGATCCGCCATGGACAAGTCCGCTCCTCCGCCTCTGCCTGCGAATCCCTACAACGCCCATTGCTGGGTCGCAGGTTCGCCTGAGATCGGCGAAGGCACTTGGATTGGCGCGTTCACGCTGATTGATGGCTTGGGCGGCCTGCGCATCGGTCGGGGCTGCAACATCAGCTCAGGCGCACAGATCCTCAGCCATTCAACGGTTCGTCGATGCGTCACCGAGCGTCGTTATCCCGAGGTTGATCGCAAGCCGACCGAGATCGGTGATTATGTCTTCGTCGGTGCCAACGCCGTCGTCCAGATGGGCGCCGTGGTCGGCCACCACAGCGTGATCGGCGCCGGCGCCGTGGTGCTGGAGGATACCGAGATCCCGCCGTATTCCCTCGTGGTCGGCGTGCCCGCCCGGATCGTGCGGGATCTGCGTCACGACATCGAAACCTGGAGTCAACCCGGACATGCCTAAGCTCTCCGTCGTCGTCGCGGCCTATAACGAGGAAGGCAATCTTCCCCTGCTCTATCAGCGCGTGTCTGCGCTGGACTGGGTGTCACTCGGCCTTGAGCCCGAATTCGTTTTCGTCGACGACCACTCACGGGACGGCACCCGGGCTTTCCTGCGCGAACTCGCGGCACGTGATCCCCGCGTGAAGGTGCTGCGTTTCGCCAAGAATTTTGGCAGCCATCGTGCCTTTGCCGCCGGGCTGGAGCATGCCACCGGTGACGCCGCCGTCATTCTCGCGGCCGACCTGCAGGATCCGCCCGAAACCATTCCCCTGCTGGTGGAAAAATGGCGGGCCGGGGCCAAGACGGTGTGGGCGGTGCGCGCCGAGCGCGAGGGCGTGTCCGCATCCGACCGTTTTTTTGCTCGTTTCTACTACGGCCTCATGCGCCGGTTTGCGGACGTGCAGCCTCCACGCGAAGGTGCCGACTTCCTGCTGGTCGACCGCTGCGTGCTCGACCAGTTGCGGATCGCGCCGGAAAAAAATACGTCTGTGCTCCTCCTTATCCAATGGATGGGCTTCACCCAGAGCTTCATTACCTACACCAAGGCGGCGCGCCACAGCGGAAAGTCCAACTGGACCTTCCGGAAAAAGCTGAAACTGGCGATCGATTCACTCGCGAGTTTCTCCTATGCCCCCATCCGGGTGGCTTCGCTCGTGGGCATGCTCTTTGCCCTCACTGGCTTTGGCTACGCCCTTTTCATCGCCGCCCGCGCAATGTGGTGGGGCAGTCCGGTCCAAGGCTGGCCGGCTCTGATGTGCGTGGTGCTGATCGCCTCGGGTGTGCAGCTTGTGATCCTCGGGATCCTCGGCGAATACATCTGGCGGACCTACGATGAATCGCGGCAACGTCCGCGGTATGTGATCGAGGAGCGGATCAATGCCTGACGCCGGTCTGCAGGCTCCACGGGCGTCGTTAGCCGGCGCGGGCGGGAGCCGACTGTTGCTGGACGGTGTAAGCGGGGGCATACCCGCCTACCTGTTCGTACTTTTCCGCCGATATGATGGCGAAGCCTCGTGGGCCTTTGCAGGCGCCGTGGGGCTCAGCGCAGCACTGGCCGCGTGCACCGCTGACCGGCTGCTTGCGAAGGGCGGGCGGGGGCTTCGAGCGATCTGGATGCTCGGGATTCTTTTCCTCACCGTACGTCTCCTAGGCGGGGTTGAGGATTCAGCTGCAGGCTGGGGTCCTTCACTGTGGCTCGCATGCGCAGTTACCTGCTTTTTCGGGGTGATGCGGCAGCTGGCCTTGCGTTACTCCCACGGCGATCGGTGGGAGCAGGTGCGCCTGGCTGGTCTGGCCCTGCTTGCGTGCTGGCTAGGCTCCGCGCTCCACCGCGTCCACCCCATCGGGGCAGGAGACGCCCACTGGTACACGTTAATGCTCGGCGACTTCATTGAGCAGATCCGCAGGGGACAATTCCCGGTCTGGCTGGGCGCCACCGAGTATGCGTTCAACGGAACGTTTTCTCCGCTCCGCCTGGCTCCTTGGTTCCAACACGCGGGAGGCCTCGTTGACGCCCTGACGCTGCGGACGCTTGCGCCGGCCGCCGTGAAAAATCTCACCCTGTCCCTCAATTTCTTTGTTCTCACCGGCACAACCTATCTTTGCCTGCGCCTGCTGCTCCGCCATGCCAGCTGGATCGCCTGCGGCCTGACCGCGTTGGTTGTCCTGAGCCCTGCCTGCCTCATGCCCATTCATGGCCGGGATCAGTACATGACTTTCATGGCGTTGCCTTTTCTTCCGCTCGTCGCGGCCGGCCTGTGGCTTTTATTTGAAAGCAACCGGCGGCTGGGCCCCGCCCTGCTCGGCGTCGGCACGGCCGGTCTCTGGCTGGCACATACGCCCGTCGCACTGTGGGCCTCCGTGGTCGTGGGTGGCAGCGCGGCAACCATGTCCCTGATCAGGCGATCATCATCCCTGATCCGTCGGGCCGCGATCGCCATTGCCATTTTCGCGCTGCTGGGGAGCTACTCGATCCACTCAGCGCTGGGTTTGGAGAATGTAAATCGGGCAGCCGCTGACGGGAGAGCCGCCTTTCGCCAGCTGACCGAGGCCTTCCCTGCCAATTTCTCTTGGCTGAGTCCGGGGCTACGCGAGGAATCCGACTTTCAGGTCGGGCTCGCGGCACTCCTGCTGCTCGCGGCTGCGGCTATCCTGTACCCGCGAATCCGCACCGCAGGAGCTGGGGCTCTGGGTCTCGCCACGATCGCAGTCCTGCCACTGATCCTCCCGATACCCGGCTGGTCGGAATGGTTTTGGTCTCACCTGCCTCCTGTCGTCATCCAAGCCACGAATATCTGGCCCGGCCAGCGACTGATTCCAGTCCTGATCTTCCTGATCGTCTTTTTCGCCGCAGCCGTCTTCAGACACGTGACAATCCCTTCGCTTGGTCATTGGCTGAAGTTAACGGTCCCCATCGGACTCGTCCTCCTCGCATGGTCGGGCTACCAAGGTGCTCGCTTGGTCAACAGTGCCCGGCAGCCGATCGCAATGGGCATCCATAGCCAGCGACTGCTTGCACTGCACAATGTGGTTCTTTCGCGCTACAGTTTCAGCCCGTTCGAGTTTGCTCCCAGCTATTTCAGCCACGGTTACATCGATCCCGTTTTCGAGCATCGGCTGCTGAGCCCAGACGGGACCGTCATCGCGCACAATGGCGCAGCCACCGCTCACCGTGGCGCCACGGCGGAAACCGACGATCTCCTGGCGTCCGGCGAATTTGAGGCGGTCAACGACAACGGATCCATTTACTACCGCATCCAGCCCAAACTGGAACTTGCAGCCGGAGAGCTGATCGCCCTGCACATCACGCCACTTGCAGCGCAGGACAACGCCGTGCTTCAGATCGCCGGGCCGCGACTTTTCCGTGAATACATGCTCCCCGATTCCGGTGTGGGCATCAATGTCCCACCGGCACCTCCGCCGAACGGGTTCGGCACGACTCCGACCAGCTCACGTGTCATCTCGCTCTTCAACCCGGGGCCCGGCCCGGAGCAGGTTGAACTCACGGTCATCGCGCCGGAACGCGCGACCACCCCGAGCTATCCCTTCGCCCAATTCGAGCTCTGGCGCTACCGGCGGTCTGATCTCCCTGCAGCAGTCCAATCCTGGGTTCCCTATCGCGTGATTACCGACGCCCAAACCCCTTCCTACCTGGAAACTCCCCGAATCTGGCTGCCGGGCTACCGCGCGCGAATCAACGGACAAACCGTCCAGGGCGAGCGATCCGCCGACAACCGCGTCATGTTTCGGATTCCTGCCGGGCACGCCGACATCACGATCAAGTACGTACCGCCGCTGCTCCTCGAGGTTCACTACTGGATCACGGTCGCGGGATGGGCCGTGACCTTGATGGGGCTGGGTGCCGCGGTGCTGGCGGGCCCGCGCGAACACAAAGCGCCTCCTCAGCGTGTCTGAGCAGCCTGATCCCAGGCAGGGTAACGGCACGAAAGCCTTGGCAAAAAGCGCCAGCCCTGTTTCGTGCCTAGCATGAAGTGGATCATTGCAGCCATTGTTGGCGTGGCCGTCGCCGTTTTTGCCCTCTGGCCACGGGAGGAGATCAAGACGGCCTACGTCAACGGCCTGCCTGAATACAACCACCTGCCCGGACAGGAGTTCATTTTCCAGCGCGACTGCTACATCTTTAAGTTCACCGACAAGGACTCGTCGTGGCCCCTGGTCGGCGCCAAGGCGACGGTTCCGGCGCTTCCGGCCGAAGTCACGCCCGCGAACATCGGCGCCTCGATTCCCGGCGTGCGCATTCTCGGGGTGGTTCGCGTTGGCGAACGCTTCAAGATCGCCTCCGTGCGCCGGCAGGAATCGAAGAGCGGAACCTCGGTGAGCTTTGAGCTGCTCTTCATGGATGAGCCCAGGCGCGAGGAGCCACGCATGGATGCGTTCTGGATCCTGGACCACACGCCAGAAACGAAGGGGTTGCCTCCAACCATCCGCGAGGACTACGCGGTCGCTCGCATCAAAGCCTGAGCGGGAACATCTCTTGTCGATTAAGCCATGAATCTGGTCGTCACCGGTTCGAGTTCCGGCATCGGACTCGCCCTCACTGAACATCTTTTGACCCAAGGCCATTCGGTCTGGGGCATCGCCCGCTCCGATCAAGGAGGCCTCGGTGCCCGATTCGCAGGATCCTTCCTGTCCTCGCAAGCCGACGTTTCCGAATGGACGCAGGTGGCCGCCGTCGCCGCCGCCGTTGAACGGGCTTGGCCCCACCTCGACGGCATCGTGCTCTGCGCGGGCATTCAGGGAGAGATCAGTCCAGCCCTCTCCGCGGATCCCGAGCGTTGGTCGCAAACCGTCCGGGCCAACCTCGACGGCACCTACTTCCCGCTGCGTGCCTTCCACCCGCTGCTCCAAAAGGCCCCGCGCCGCGCCAAGGCCGTGTGTTTCTCCGGGGGCGGCGGCACCAAGGCCCGGGTGAATTTCTCGGCGTACGGCGTCGCCAAGACCGGCATCCTCCGTCTCGTTGAAACGATTGCCGCCGAGACCAAGGACACCCCCTTCGATATCAACGCGATCGCACCCGGTGCGATCAACACGCGGCTGACTGATGAGGTCATCGCCCTCGGGCCCAAAGTCGTCGGTCAAGCCGAGTACGACACCGCCGTGAAGCAAAAGGCCACGACCAGTAATGCGCTGGAGAAGACCATCGGCCTAGTTGACTGGCTGCTTTCCGCCGAAAGCGACGGCGTCAGCGGACGCCTGCTAGCCGCAGTCTGGGATCCCTGGGCCGGGCTGGGCCGGCACGCGGCCGCTCTCGCCAAGAGCGATGTTTACACCCTGCGCCGGATCCTGCCGGAAGAGCGTTCCCTCGACTTCAACGGCTGATTCCGCCGGAAAGCGCCCGGACTCGACAGATCCGGCCCACACCGCAACGCTTGTCCTCCATGTCCGCTGCACCCACTTCCGTTTTCGGCTTTGCCATCATTGGTTGCGGCCTGATTGGCCGTAAACGCGCCCAGGCCCTGGTCACCATGCCGGGGGCCGCGTTGCGCGTGACCTGCGACGTGCAAGCCGCCCGCGCCGCCGATCTCGCCAAGGTCGCTCCGGGTTGCCGGGCACTGACGAGTCACGAGGAGGCCGTGGCCGATCCATCGGTCCAGGCAGTCATCATTTCGACCCTGAACGCCGCCCTTGCCCCGGTCGCGCTTGCGGCGGTCCGCGCCGGCAAGCACGTCCTCGTCGAGAAGCCCGGCGCGCTCAATGCCGCCCAGTTGAGGATCCTCGCCACCGCCGCCCGCGAGAAAAATGTCCGCGTGCGAATCGGCTACAACCATCGCTACCACCCTTCTCTTCAGAAAGCCCGGTCACTTCTGGAATCAGGCGCACTCGGCCCCCTGATGTACCTACGCGCGCGCTACGGGCACGGAGGTCGCAAGGGCTACGACCGCGAATGGCGTGCTGATCCCGCCCTCTCGGGCGGAGGCGAGCTGATTGACCAAGGCGTTCACCTGATCGACTTGGCCGGCTGGTTCCTCGGCTCGTTCAACCAAGTCGACGGCCACGCGACCACGAGTTTCTGGGACATGAAGGTCGACGACAACGCCTTCCTCAGTCTCCGGACTCCGGCCGGACAGACCGCTTGGCTCCACGCAAGCTGCAGCGAGTGGAAGAACCTGTTCTCCCTCGAAATCTATGGTCGCGACGCCAAGCTGGCGATCGACGGCCTAGGCGGCAGCTACGGACCGGAACGTCTGGCCTACTACAAGATGTTGCCCGAGATGGGACCGCCGGAGACGACCATCTGGGAGTACGTGCGTGGCGACGACTCCTGGCGCCTCGAAACCGAGGCGTTTCTCGACGACATCCGCTTGCAACGCGAGCCCGCCCCCGGCTTGGCCGAGGGTATCCGCACTCTTGATATCGTTGAGACGATCTACCAAAAAAGCGGCTATTCCGTAAACACCGCCGGGCTCTGAGCCAACCGCCCAGCTCTCCGACCTCATCGACCCACTTCCATGATCATCACTCGTTCTCCCCTGCGCGTATCCCTCGGCGGCGGCGGCACCGACCTGCCTTCCTACTACCGGGAGCACGGCGGCTTCCTCGTGGCCGCGGCCATCGACAAGTACGTCTACCTGACCCAGCACCGCACGTTCCAGCAGGAGATCATCATCAAGTACTCCAAGCTCGAACGCGTGCAGTCGGTCGACCAGATCGAGCACCCGATCGTGCGCGAGGCGATGAAGCTCACCGGTGTCACCGAGCCCCACCTCGAACTCACCTCGATGGCGGACATTCCTGGCGGCACCGGCCTTGGTTCCTCCGGCAGTTTCACGACCGCCCTGCTCAAGGCACTGCACACCTACAAGAAGAACCTCGTTTCGCCGGCGGAGCTGGCGGAGCAGGCCTGCGACATCGAGCTCAACAAGCTCGGCGAGCCGATCGGCAAGCAGGACCAGTACATCGCAGCGATCGGCGGCATCACGGCCTTCACCTTCCACAAGGACGGCCGCGTCGAATACCGTCCCTGCAAGATTTCCGAAGAGACGCACTTCAACCTCGAGGACAACCTCCTCCTCTTCTTCACCGGCTACTCGCGCAGCGCGTCGTCGATTCTCAAGGACCAAAATGACAAGTCCAAGAGCAACGACCAGGCCATGCTCGACAACCTGCACTTCACGAAGGAACTCGGCTACAAGTCGCTCGACTGCCTGGAAACCGGCAATCTCGAGGAATTCGCCCGTCTCATGGACGTCCACTGGCAGCGCAAGAAGGCGCGCAGCTCAGGCATGAGCAATGCGCACATCAACGAATGGTACGACTATGCCATGCAGAACGGTGCGCTCGGCGGCAAGCTGATCGGCGCCGGCGGCGGCGGCTTCCTCATGTTCTACGCCGGCGACAAGAAGAAGCTGCGTCACGCGATGCGTGAGAAGGGCCTGCAGGAGGTCCGCTTCCGCTTCGATTTCGAGGGCAGCAAGGTCGTGGCCCAGAACTGACGCACCATGCCCGCCGCCGGAGTTTCCGCCGCCGCCAATCTTCCCGTCGCGCTTCTTGCCGGCGGCATGGCGACGCGCCTGCGTCCCATCACCGAGAAGATTCCCAAGCTGCTCGTCGAGGTCGCCGGCGAACCCTTTTTCTCCCACCAGATCAGGCTGCTGAAGAAACAAGGGCTGACGCGCGTCGTGCTCTGCGTCGGCTACCTCGGGGAAATGATCGTGGAGCAGTACGGGGACGGTTCCAAATGGGGCATGAGCATCGAGTACTCCTTTGATGGACCCACCCTGCTCGGCACCGGTGGCGCCTTGATTCGCGCCCTGCCCAAGCTGGGCGACGCATTCTACATCCTCTACGGCGACAGCTACCTCCCGATCGATTATCTCCGCGTGGGTCAGTCCTTCCTCGATTCCGGGAAGCAGGGTCTCATGACCGTCTTCGAAAACCACGGTCGTTACGACGCAAGTAATGTCTGGTTCGCCGACGGGCGCATCAAGGTCTACGACAAGAAAAACAAGGTGCCTGACATGCACCACATTGACTACGGTCTGGGTCTCCTGCGCGCCTCGGCCTTCAAGGGCTGGCCAACGGACAAACCCGTGGACTTGGCCGAGGTCTATCAGCAGCTCGTTGCCCGAAATGAGCTGGCTGGCTACGAAATCGGCGAGCGCTTTTACGAGATCGGCTCACACGAAGGTCTGGCTGAGCTCGACCGCTTGATCCGCACCGGTCACCGGACAAGCTGAGCGACTGCATGGATCCGCGCCGTCCCACGCCAGCCGTCCAGAGCGGTCGGAGCGTGACTGGCCTTGATGCAGTGCTGTTGGTGGCAGCGCTCGGGGCGCTTCTGCTCGTCTTCCACAATTATGCATGGCCGGTCCTCCCCCGCCGCACCGAGGTCCTGACGCCCGATCGGATCAGCCACGATCCCGCACACGCCGCCCATGTCTTTTCGGTCGCGTTTAGTGGCAGCGAGCCGAACCTGCCTCTCGTCAATCGCAGCGCCGTGCGTTTGCTGGAAGACGGCAGGCCGTACAGCAATCCGCTGGCGGACCCCATCGAACTCCATGTGGTGGGAGGCAAGCGCTACACCCATCTCCCTGGCGTCATCCTGTTCTCAACCGAGTACAACTCGGATCCGCGCACCAACGGGCATTTGTATTCGATCAGCTATCCCGTTCTGCACTCACGCTTCATCGGGCAGCTCGGCATCGCGACACTCATCGTCGCATTTGTGAGCCTGGCCATTCGGACGCGACGGATTCCGGTCGGTGACGTTAGGACGCCCCCCACGGAGCGGGCATGGAAGGCCCATATCATTGCCGCTACGCTCATGCTGCTGGCCGGCCTATACTGCAACACCGGCACCCTCTCGCCCTATGCCATCACCACCTTCCCGCACCAGGATCCCGCAACCGGCTATCTCTACAATCCGGATCACATTCATTTCCGCGCGCTTTTCGATTTTGTGGACGGAGCGCCCCGTGAGACGTGGGATAAGGCCCTCATGCTCCGGCGCATTTTGTTCCCCGCACTCGCCTGGCCGTTCATGAAGATCGCAGGGTTTGAGCTTGGCGGGACGATTGCCAGCCTGGTCTTCAATGCGGCCGGGCTCCTGATCACGGCCTTCGCCTTGCGACGGCGAATCGGTGAGCAGGGAGCCATTCTCGCAGCGTGGCTCATCGCACTCTACCCCGGTGCCGCCTACTGGGGTGGCCTGCCCTACCCCTACGCGCTCATCGCCCCGGTCAGTCTGCTTTTGCTTCTAGGCGTGGAACGCTTGACCCAGGCTCGCGGGCTTGAGTTCGCCGCCGTCTCCACCGCAATGGGCGTGGGCTATCTCGCCTACGATCTGGCCGTGTTTTTTCTGCCAACCTCGCTATTGGTACTCGTCTGGCAGCGCCGCCTCGTCGCCTCAGGCCTGTCTCTGGGCCTGCAGATCGCGCCCACGGCCGCCTGGTTCGCGCTGCTGTCAGGTGTGTTCGAGCAATCCCTGACGAACAGCAACTCCCATGCGTACGGCGAAATTCTCAACGCCTACCGCAACCTGACTCCCGAGATTCTCGGTGCGCGCTTGGCCGCGCTGCCTGAAATTGCCGCGGTCGTCGCGTTCGGTTCGAATTTCTTCTTCCTGCCGGCGCTTTTCCTGGCCGTACTGGCCGTCAATCAGGTGAGCGCGCGCGTCCGCCCCACGAGCGCAGAGATCTGCCTACTTCTGGTCGGCATCGGCATCTTCGCCTTCAACCACCTCGCTCCCGACTACGGAGGCTGGCAGATGCGCGGCGCCTGGATCTCGCGAATCTACCAGCCGCTCTTCCCTGTCTTCATCTTTTTCTCCGCACGATGGTGGCAGCACTTCACGACGAAGAACCGCTTCCTTAAACTCGCCGGCAAGGGCGTGCTCGCCGCCGTACTTGCGGGAAACGCGCTGGTGGTCTTCGGACCGATCCTCGGCAATCCCGGACGGGTCTCTGAATCCGCCTTCGCCCAGTTCTATCACCACAACGAAAACTGGGTCTACCTGCACTGCCTGGAAAAATACGGTCGAAAGCCCCTCGGATTCACGGTCACGGCGCGATGAGCCCGTCCGCTCCCCGCGACTCCAACGGTTCAGCTACACCGCGCACCCCGCGGATGGATCCCGAAAACTGCCGGGAGGTTGTTGAACCGCCGATAAGATTGAGCCCCAGCAGCGTGTCCTCCGGCCGCGTTCGATGAGCCTCCACCTCCGCGGCCAGGATCGTCCGTCCATCGATCTGAACCTTCACCTGCGACATCGCAGCTCGAAATTCCGGATACCGTTGGTAAAGGGGTGACGTTTCCGGGGGAAACAGGAAGCCAGCCGAAAGCGTGAAGCGGTATTCGCGCCCCGGACTCAGGTCCAAGACATCCGACAGCACCGGTTCTCGGCGGCCCCAGTGGTCGTAGCCGATCCTCACGCCGCCGCCGGCCGGATAGTGGATATTCACGAAGTCACCTGCGCCACTGACGCCGCTCACCACCACGGGCTCCGCCATGCCCCCGGTCGGAAACGCGTCGGGCATCCTCAGGATGAACTCGATCGGCCCGGAAAATCCGTCCCACTCCGCCGCAGCGGGCGGCAGCACGACCGACAAGCGGCGTTCCTGCCCCCCAAGCCAGTCGGGATCCACGGTCTCGGCCTGAATTCCCACCCCGACGAATTCACTGGCCCCTTTTTGTTCAAGAGCCGGAACCACCTGCCGAAAAAGCGCCGCATCGATCGTCGAGCCCACCGGCCCGATCTCTTGATGGCGGAGAATGATGCGCCTGTCCCACATCACCCATGTCAGGCTCGCAAGCGGCAACCAGTTTTGGTGTTCAGCGAAGAAAGGGCTCGCGGGTGGCGGCCACAGCTCACCTAAGGAGAGGACCACTTCCGCTACGCGATCGCGGCGGACGTCCACCGGCTCAGACCACCGGACGCGGTCCTCAGCCATGTGTTCAAGGCCCACCCGGATCCGGGTTTCATCCATCTGCTCCAGCCACAGCGTCTGCCCGCCGTCGGCGGTCCGGCTCGAATAGAGTGGCGATCTCAACCCCGGACGGATCGGCCCCAGGTGGAGGGTCAGCTTCAGCGGACCCACTGCACCCGCCCAAATCGGTTCACGCTGACTGGCCAGCCCCGGCAAGGAAGGGAGCCGACGAACCATATCCGACGGAGAGATACGTTCCAACATTGCGATAACCCCGGTGAACTCGGTCCGCGCCGAGGTCGCGCCGATCGGATTCCGACCGATCACGATGTCGGCTGCCGCCGTCGGATGAAAGTCCATCCGCCGTGCCAGGACTACAACACCATCGAGAATGACCAGCAAACGTTGGCTCAGATCCGCCACCGCTCGACTACCGCGGGTATCCGCAGGAGGAGGGAGCAAAGAGCCTGTGCTGACCATCAATTCGTGCTCCCTTCCGTAGTCGATGCCGATGGGTTCGCTCACCACGCCACCTAAGCCCCAGTTGTCAAAGCCCAGTCGAATGTGCGCATTGTCCTCGTAAACGACATAGATCAGGCTTCCGGCACCCTGTACGCCCGCTGTGACCAGGGGCTCAGCCCGGCCCGTCGCCCCGGCTGGAAAACGAACCTTCAGCCGGAGTGGCCCCGGGTAAGGCGCAAGCCCCTCCTGATCCGGACCCGAGATCCGCAGCGAGCCCTCCTGCAGTCGGACCAGACGCATGGAAGGATCTCCCTGCCTGAGGGCTGAACGTTGATCGCGTGAAAAACCTTCGTATTGATAGGGCAAATACTGCAGCGGATGACGCGCCCATAGCACCGTCTCGCCGGCCGGAACAGGCAGCGCAAGATCCTCACCCCAAAGGTGCCCCGCATTGACCGCCCGGTAAACCCGGCCGTCAATGGCCTGCAGACGGCGCGCCTCGAGGTCTGCATGGCGAAGAAAATCCACCGGAAACGTCTGCCGCACCAAGGGAAAGAGGTTGATGCACGCCAGCACGACTGCGGCCAACGACACGGCTCCGAAGGCTTGGGGCGCACGAGCCTCCGTGATGCGCGCCAGCCAGCCTTCCACAAGCCAGGCCGCCACCAGACAGAGAAAGGGCACCAGGCCCCGCACGAGCCGCCCATAAACGACGAAGACCGGAATCACATCAGAAAGGACGACCAGGCCGAGGCTCAGCCACACAGCCCCACCCACCCACCAAAAAAGTCGCCGTGGGGCGCGCCTCACCGCCAGCTGCCAGCCGGCCACCAGCAAGGCCGCCGCCCAAACGAGAGCCCAAATACCATCCGCCCACCAGAGGTACTCCCCCATCAGCCGCGCGCCGTCCCCGAAATCGCCCTGCGTGATCGTACCGGCGTTGGCTCGCGCTCGATCCACCAGGTTGTACCCGAACCCGAAGGCCACACCGACGAAAGTTCCGACACCGGTGATTAGCCCGAGGCTCGACCACATCAACCTCCGCGCCGCAAGCGCCATGGTTCGGGCGTCCACCACATGCAGCACCAGCACCCCACCCGCGAGCAGCCAATAGCCGTTATACACAAGGAAGCCTCCCGCAGCTACGATGCCGGCCATGAACGAATCCCACCCTGACTTCGCCTGTACCGCCCGATCGAGCGCGAGGAGGACACAACAGAGCGCGCAATCATAAGGGAAATAGTGCCTTGAGAAATAGGCCATGCTCCCGGCCCCCGCCATCATCAGAACGGCCAGGACCGCTTCGCGTTCGCTCGCTCCAGCCCGTCGCGCCACGCGTCCGACCAGGTAAAGGGCGGCAACTGAGAAAAGACTGAAGTAAGCCGAAACGAGAAAAGGTGACGGCCCGAAAAAATACTCGCCCAGCGCCGCGGGCAATCCGACCCAACGGAAGAGAGGGTGGTCCGCCTGACCCAACAAGAAGAACCCCACCTGCTCCCAATTTCCCGCCATGGCAGAGAATACTGCGTCCTTCGATCCTTGGTACCTGCTCTCATCCGGCCAGTAACCCTGCCCCCCGTTCCATGCGAGGAGGAGCCGAAGAAGGAACGAGGCGGCCAAGACAAGGGCCATGAACCGACGGATGCTCATTGATCGTACTGGCCTGAAGCAGACGGAGGCAAATCGCATGTCAACGACCCTCTCGCCGCCGATTTTAGTTGCTTACCACAATCCTCCAAAGTCTTCCATCCCAACAGCGTGGTGCTTATTCATGGTCTCTCCCTGCTTCTATTTACATCCGCCGGCAATCTCAGCATCGCCAACCGGCGGAAAATGGCTCTAACGTCCGCCCACACTCGTATTACCCGCTCATAACCATGTCTTACTCCATTCAGCACCTCAAGGAAACCGCCGAGATTGTCTCCAAGATCAATCCCGAGCACTGCGAAAAATGCGCCCAGGAACTCGTGGGCGTCCGCAATCGCGGCGGCCGACTCTTCATCCTCGGCGTCGGCGGCAGCGCGGCCAATGCCTCCCATGCGGTCAATGACTTCCGCAAGATCGCCGGCCTCGAGGTCTATGCCCCGACCGACAATGTTTCCGAGCTGACCGCCCGCACCAACGACGATGGCTGGGCCAGCGTGTTCGTTGAGTGGCTCCGTGGCTCGCGGCTGAACAGCAAGGACTGCCTCCTCATTCTCTCCGTCGGTGGCGGCAACCTTGAGAAAAACGTCTCGCCCGGTTTCATTTCCGCCATCCAGCTCGCCAAGCAGGTCGGAGCCCGCGTGATCGGCATCGTTGGCAAGGATGGCGGCTACACCGCCCAGCAGGCCGACGCCTGCGTGATCGTCCCCACGGTCAACCCGAACAACATCACGCCCCACAGCGAGGCCTTCCAGGCCGTCATCTGGCACCTCTGGGTCTCGCACCCTGACGTCAAGGTGAACCAGACCAAGTGGGAGAGCGTCGTCGCCAAGCCCTGAGGCGCGGCGATCACCATGCCCGCCCTCCGGCCCGCCGTCTTTCTCGACCGCGACGGCACGCTCAACGTCCAGGTTGTCCGCAACGGTAAACCCTACCCTCCCGACACGGAGGCTGAGTTCACCTTGTTCCCGGACGCAGCCGAATCGTGCCGGCAGCTCGCCGCTGCCGGCTACGTACTGGTGGTGGCCACCAACCAGCCCGATGTCGGCCGCGGCGATCAGTCCCTGGCCGTCGTCGAGGCCATGCATGCCAAACTGCGTCGTCTCATCCCTGAGATTGCGCACGTCGAGGCCTGCTATGCTCCCGGCAAGGGCGAAACCCCGCCCGATCCCCGGCGCAAGCCCGGCCCGGGCATGCTGCTCGACGCCGCCCGCACCCTCGGTCTCGACCTCACGCGCTCATGGATGGTCGGCGACCGCTGGCGCGATGTGGACTGCGGCGCCAACGCCGGCGTCCGCACCGTATTTATTGATTTTGGATATGACGAACCCCTGCGCGCGAAACCGGACTTCACCGTGAAAACGATGGCCGACGCCGCCCGAATTATCCTTGCCCAGACATGACCCCGAAAGCTCAATCGACCCCAACCACAATCCTATCATGAAGTCACTCAACGACCTCAAAATCCAGCTCTACGCCGATGGCGCCGACAAAGCCGGCATCCTCGATCTCTACGCCAAGCCTTACATCAAGGGCCTGACCACGAACCCGACCTTGATGAACAAGGCCGGCATCAAGGACTACGAGGCTTTCTCCAAGGACATCCTCCAGACCGTCAAATCCAAGCCCATCTCACTCGAGGTCTTCACCGACGACCTCGTGGACATGAAGCGCCAGGCGCTGAAGATCGCCTCGTGGGGCGACAACGTCTACACCAAGATCCCGATCACCAACTCGGTCGGCGCCTCCTGCCTCCCACTGATCAAGGAACTGGCCGCCCAAGGCGTGAAGCTCAATGTCACCGCCCTCCTGACCCTCAAGCAGGTCCAGGGCGTGGCCGAGGCGCTCAATCCCAAGGTTCCCTCCGTGGTTTCGGTCTTCGCCGGCCGCATCGCGGACACGGGTGTCGATCCGGTTCCGATGGTCCGTGCCTGTGGCGCCCTACTGTCCGACCAGCCCAAGGCCGAACTGCTCTGGGCCAGCACCCGCGAAGTGCTCAACATCTTCCAGGCCGAGGAGGCCGGCTGCGCCATCATCACGGTGCCGCACGACATCCTCGCCAAGGCCGCGAAGATGCTCGGCAACGACCTCACCGCCCTGTCCCTCGACACGGTGAAAATGTTTGCCAAGGACGCTGCGGCAGCCGGCTTCAAGCTGTAAAATTCTTCCTTTGCAACCAAGGCAGGCCCCCTCAGCGTAAGGGGCCTGCCTTTTTTATTTTTCATGGTCCTCCGGAAGCACCCGTTCCTTTCCCTCCTTGCCTCGTTTTCCCTGTTCACGTCCCTGACGTGGGCAGCTGCTGAGCCTGTCGACGAACAGGAAGCCAGCCTGCTTTACTCGCGCGCCAACGACGCGGTCAGCAACATCAGCGAGCGGGACTACTCCTACGCCTACATCCAGTTTTACTGGCGACGCGCGCAGGCCAATATCGATCGGGTTCTGCGTGTCTACCCGCAGACCGAAACCGGCCGCAAGCTGGCGGCGGGCGATCTCAAGATCGGCCCCTACGACCTGACCTACTTCCGCGAACGTCTCCTGCCCCGCCTGGAAGAGAAGCGCGTCGCCGCCTACGATGCGGTCAACAACGCCATCTTCCTCTACAACCGCGAGCGCCCCGGAATCGATCAAGCCAAGATCGCCGCCTTTCAGAGCATCGTCGAGGTCCTGTCCGCCCAGCGCCGCTGGAGCGAGGCTTTGGGGTTTCCCCTGCTCAACGAGGACCGTGGGCTGCTGATGGCAACCGTCTTTCGTGTGGCCGCACGCTTGGACAACGCTCCGCTCGTGGCCGAACTCCTGGCCAACACCACCCCGGCCGAGCAAACCCGCCTCTGGCCCATCCTCGGCGAGGCCTATGCCCTCATCGGGCGTCCGCGTTCCGACATCACGACGCTGCTCAACGAGCATCCGGGAGAGGATGTGCGCCTGGCGGTGCTTTCCGGCATGATCGAACGCGAGATTCGCATCCAGCGCGTTGCCGCCCTGCGCCTTCCGCCGAGCGATGAAATTCGGACCGCCCATTACACGCTGAAGAACCTCGATGTTCGCGATGACATCGAGAGTGTCGCCCGCACCTTCTTCCCTTCACCGAATGAGGCCGCCACCGCCCTCGTCGAACGCTATCGGGCTTCGCAGGGCAACAAGCCCGCCGCCAGCGCCGCCCCCATTGCCCACGCCGCTTTTATCGACCATGCGGCGGACCTTGAAAAATTCGAGGAGCTCACCGCCTACGCCAACGGCCGGAATCTGCCCAAGGTCGTCGCCACCACGCTCGTCCAAGCCTATCATCGCGCCGGCCGCATCGATGACGGCAAGGCCGTGCAAACGCGCTTGGTTTCTGCCGGTGTTCTCTCATCGGACGAAGCCGAACTCGCCGCCTTCCGTGGCCGGATCGAATCCTCGGAAGTTCCCCTGACCGTGCGGCCAACGACGTTCTCCTCGCTCACGATCCAGGATCCCTGCGTGCTTGCCGTCGCCCTGATGGACTGGAGCCTAACGCCAAATCGTTCGATCCGGGGTGCCGCGCCGTGGGACTCCGTCGTCTATCGCTACCAGCCCGGCTTCGAAAATCTGCCCCTGCCCCTCTCAAAGGAAGTCGGCGAGGCCGCGGCCACCGAGCGGCCGTTCTAAGCCGGCACCCGACCCGGTCCTTCGCCTCCGCCGCCCCTCGGCGGCCATCGCTCCCTCCGCCGCGTGAATATCCTTTTCGCCAACTACGGCGACTACACCACCAACAGCCTGAACCACATCGGAGGGTTCGCCGGCTGGCTGAGTGAACGCGGACACGCCTGCATCGTCGCGGTACCCTCCGGCAGAGAGTCGTTCTCCGCTGTCCATCAGCCGCGATTCATCGCCGCCACGTTTGCCGAGGTGCTCGCCGGCACAGTCGGCTTTCCCGACGGACGCCCCGCGGATGTCCTCCACGCCTGGACCCCACGCGAGACCGTACGCACCTTCATCCTCGCGCACCAGCGACGGCACCCGGCGACTCGCGTCATCGTACATCTGGAGGACAACGAGCAGCACCTCGCCAGCGCGTTCACGGGGAAATCGGTAGCGGACCTCGCGGCCGCGACCGACGATACGCTCGACGCAACCCTGCCCGGCGCGCTGACGCATCCCCATCGTGGCCCCGCCCTCCTTGCCGCAGCGGATGGCGCCACCGTGATCATCGACTCCCTCCGGAATTCACTGCCCGGTGAAGTCCCCGCGCTCACATTGCCGCCCGGGGTTGATTTTTCCCTCTACCAGCCACGTCCAGCCGATCCGGCCAAACGCCATGCACTGGGACTCGCGCTGAACGAGCGCGTCATTGTCTACACCGGCAGCACGACGTTCGCCAACGCCCAAGCCGTGGCCTCATTGCTGCGCGCCGTCCATCAACTGCGACGCGACGGGCTGTCCGTGCGCCTCATCCGCACCGGCTACCACCCGGCCGAGTTTTCCCGTGAACTCGATTTCGACTGGGCCGCTTTCACCCTTGATCTCGGTTTTTTACCCAAGGCCGATCTGCCGGGCTTGCTTGCGCTCGCCGATGTGCTGGTTCAGCCCGGTTCGCCCGGTGCCTTCGACGACTTCCGCCTGCCGTCCAAGCTGCCCGAATTTCTTGCCTCCGGACGGCCCGTTATCATGCCCGCCGTCAACCTCGGTTTGCAGGTCACCGACGGAGTCGAGGCTCTCCTTCTCCGGAGCGGCGACGCCGCGGAGATCGCCGCCCAGTGCAAACGCATCCTCAATGACGCGGGCCTCGCGCACCAGCTCGGCGAGGCCGGTCGCCGCTTTGCCCGCGCGCAGTTCGACCCTGATCGGATCGGTGCAACCCTGCTCGCCCACTATCAGGCCTGCCTCGCCCGGCCCTCGCGGGCACCTTGGACCCTGCTCGCGGCGGAAGCCCACGCTTCGGAGGCGGCCCTGCAGCCGGCCCTGATCCGCGATCGTCTCCTCGCACTCCTCCCCGCGGACTCGCCCGCCGCGGCTATCCTGCGCGAGGCGACGGAATCACTGACATCCACGCTCCTACGCCTTGAGGCCGGCGCGGCCAACAGCGTGGGGCAAGCCGTGAGAGAAAAACTCACGGCGGACATTGCCCGGCTCAACGAGCAACTCGCCCTCGGTGGACAGCACGCGGCCAACCTAACGGCCGCCCTCGACCAGGCTCGACGCGCTCAGGCCGCACTCGAGGCCAGCTACGCCGATTTCCGCGCGACCACCACCCAGCGTATCCGCGAGCTCGAGGGCATCTCTGCCACCTTGCACCGGCAGGTGTACAATTTTCAGGCGGAGCTCGTCCGTACGACAGCCGAGGCAGCCCAGCGCCTGCACGAGGAGACCGCCCGCCGCGACGCGAAGATCCGGCGCATGCAGGAATCCTTCTCCTGGCAGGCCACCGCTCCCTTGCGCGCGCTGCGGCGCCAGTTTCTCGACGGCGGCACCAAGCCGGAGCCCGCCGTTGTTCCGGTGGTACCCGCGCCGAAAGCAAATCCGGTGCGCTGCCAAATCGACGAGCCCCACTTCTGGCATCTCCCGGCCGGTGCGTTCGTCGTTCGCGGCTGGGCGCTGCTGCCGGACGAACGAACGCCCTCAAACGTACGGATCCGCGTCGGCGGGCGTGAATTCGCGGGCCAGGCCGGCCTCGCTCGCCCTGATGTCGCCGCCGTGCTTGGCGCCGACGTCGCCACCCGCTGCGGTTTCAAGGTCGAACTGGTGGTCGAAGCCGGCTCGCCCCTCCTCGTGCTTGAGGCAGCCGACGAGGCCGGTCACTGGCACCCTCTCGTCGAAAAAACCCTCACGGTGTTTCACCCTGCCATGCCACCGGAGGTCGAGTCCTACGCGCGTTGGCTGCATCTTTACGACCCGGTGTCGGCGGCTGCCCTGCAAACCCTGCGCGAGGAAGCCGCGGCGCTGGTGAATCCGCCACTCATCTCGGTCGTGATGCCGGTCTACAATGCACCTGAACGCTGGCTCCGCCGTGCGATTGAGTCCGTCCGCGATCAGGTCTATCCGCACTGGGAGCTTTGCATCGCCGACGACGCGTCCACCGCGCCGCACGTCCGTCCGCTGCTGGAGTCCTACTCCGCCGCGGATTCCCGCATCAAAGTGGTCTTCCGTCCCGTCAACGGACACATCTCGGCCTCAAGCAATTCCGCCCTCGAAATTGCCCAGGGTGCGTACGTCGCCCTGCTGGATCACGATGACGAACTTTCGCCCCGCGCACTGGCGCGCATGGCCATCGAAACATCAAAGCATCCGGCCGCCGTGTTCCTCTACTCCGACGAGGACAAGATCGATGAGCAGGGGCACCGCTTCGATCCGTATTTCAAGCCTGACTTCTTACCCGACCTGCTGCTTGGGCAAAATTGTCTTTCCCACCTTTCGGTCATTCAAACCGACGCGGTGCGTGCGGTCGGGGGCTTCCGCGTTGGACTTGAGGGCAGTCAGGATTGGGATCTCGCCCTGCGCGTCGTGGCGGACCTCGCCCCAGACCGGATCCGCCACGTGCCCGAGATCCTTTATCACTGGCGAGCCATCGCCGGTTCGACCGCCCTCGCGGTCGGCGAAAAGTCCTACACGGTCCGTGCCGCCGAGCGCGCCCTGCGCGACCACCTCGAGCATCGCGGTCTGGCCGCCGCGCTCGAACCCGTGCCGGGCGACCACTGGCGTGTCCACTACCAGCTTCCATCGGCCGCTCCGCTTGTCTCGCTCATCATCCCGACGCGTGATCGACTCGCCCTCACCCGCACGTGCGTCGAAAGCATTCTCGCGAAAACCGACTATGCGCGCTACGAAATCCTGATCCTCGACAATGATTCGGTCGAGCCCGCGACCCTCGCTTGGTTCGCCGACGTGCAGGCCCGGGATGCACGCGTAAAGGTCCTGCGCTACCCGCATCCGTTCAATTACTCCGCGCTGAATAATTTCGGCGTCAAGCAGGCCACGGGTGAGATCATCGGGCTGCTCAACAATGACCTCGAGGTCATCACGCCGGGCTGGCTCACCGAGATGGTCTCTCACGCCGTGCGTCCGGAAATCGGTGCCGTGGGAGCCATGCTCTACTATCCCAACGACACGATCCAGCATGCGGGCATCATCCTGGGACTCGGCGGGGTGGCGAACCACGCTTTCTATCGCTATCCCCGCGGCACCGACGGCTACAAGAACCGGGCCCGTCTTGTGCAGAATTTCTCGGCCGTCACCGGCGCCTGCCTGCTTGTGCGCAAAGCCGTCTACGAACAGGTGGGGGGCCTGAATGCAGATCAACTCGCCGTGGCGTTCAACGACGTGGATTTCTGCCTCAAGGTTCGCGCCGCCGGCTATCTCAACACCTGGACGCCCTTCGCAGAACTCTACCATCACGAGTCCGCGAGCCGCGGCAGCGAGGACACGCCCGAGAAGCTCGCCCGCTTTGCCCGCGAGGTGGATTACATGCGCCGCACCTGGGGTGCGGAACTCGACAACGATCCGGCCTACAATCAGAATTTCAGCCTCGATATTGAAGGTTTCAAACTGGCTTCTCCGCCCCGCCGGAAAAGCTCCTGACTTGAAACCCGCGCCCTCCAGGTACCACGCGACCGACGTGTTGAGGTTCCCCGCCCATGCTTCCCTCCCGAGTCTCCATCGCGACCATCCTGCTTGCCGCGGGCCTGTTCCTGTCGGTCGTCGGCCTCAAGCTCGTCGTGATCGACCGGTACGGATCCGATCTGCCGGAATGGGACCAATGGGATGCCGAAGGGCTTCACATTCTTCTTCCCTGGCAACGAGGGACTTTGGGCATCGGTGATTTTTTCCGCGCTCATAACGAACACCGGATCGTCCTGACGAAGGTGCTCGGCCTGGCCGGCGTCGCCCTCAATGGCCAGTGGGACTCGCGCCTCCAGTGCGTGATCAACGCCGGGATCCATGCGCTGCTCGCCGTGGGATTTTTCATTGGCGGACGACGCATGCTCCCCGGCCGCTGGCACGCGCCCTGGTTCGTCCTGCTGACTGCATGCTTCGGGCTGCCACTGGCCTGGCAAAACGTCATCGCCGGATTTCACTCCCAACAGTACTTCCTGCTCGGATTCTCGGCCCTTGCGATTTGGTACCTGCCCTTCCATCCACCGCTTTCGGGCCGCTGGTGGCTCGGCCTCGTTTCCGCCGTGCTTGTTTTCTTCAGCATGGGATCCGGGTTTCTCACCGCTGCAGTGATTCTGGCCGTGCTCATGCTCGAATTGCTTTACCGCCATCGCACCCTGCGCGAGGTGGGGCTGACGATCGTTCTCACCGGCCTCATCACGGCCGCAGGCTGGTTTGGGCGGGTCACGGTCGACTACCATGCTTCGCTCCAGGCAAAGTCAGTGGGCGATTTCCTCGCCTATGCGGTTCATAATTTCCGCTGGCCCGCCAGCACGTCTGACTGGCCCGCCCTGCTCTTCTGGCTTCCGTGGCTGGTCATCGTGGGTCGCTACCTCGCCCGTGTCCCGGGTTCCGCAGCCACGGCACCAATGCGACTCGCCGGGCTGGGCGGCTGGGTCTTCCTGCAGATCATTGCCTCCGCCTACGCGCGTGGCGCAGGGGGCGGCGATCCGGCATCCCGGTACATGGATACGCTGGCGCTCGGACTCGTCATCAACGGTCTCGCCCTTGCCTGGCTGCTGAGCGCGCTGCGGCCCGCGCCAATCGTCCGCTGGATTGGCGCGACAGCCGCTGTGGCCTGGGGCGCCTTGGCCGGACACGGCCTGTACCACCTGACGAAGGCCAACGTCATCAACGATCTTTCCGGCTGGGTGGACGCCTACCATGACGAAGGCGAATCACGAACCAGGGCGTACCTTGCCACCGGACGGCGCTCTCATCTCGAAAGCGACCAAATCCCCTATCCGGGTGCAGGCGCCTACAGCGAGCGACTCGCCCACGAAGAACTCCAGCGGCTGCTCCCTGCCTCCGTGCGGTTGCCCATCACTCTGGTCGAAGCGAGCAACACTGGGTTTATTTCCACGGATTTCTCCAAGCAGTACCGACCACCCGCCCCGTCCGGACTCGCCAGCGAAACCCCGGAACCACTCCACGGTACGGTGCGCGGCTCGCAAGGCGATGGACGAACCGCGCGCTGGGAAAGCCGCACGGTGCGACCATCCCGACACGCCTGGCTGGTGTTTCAGCTCGCGGGAGCCGCGTCGTCCCCCAGCACGTCCCTGCGACTGTTGGATGCCACGACGCGCGAGACCTTGGCCATCGCCGAAGTGGATGGCGGGCTCGTTCCCGGCGCGTGGCGCAATGCCTATGTGGCAACCCCGGCAAAGCCGTTCATCGTCCTGGTCGAGGATGCGACGGCCGACGATTGGATCGCCTTTCGCGAACCCGTCGAGATGGCTGGCCTCTCGCGTCTGGCGGCGCGCCTGACGGCGCGCGGAGAAAACCTCGTTTTCCTTGGCGGCCTTTTGACGCTGGCCGGACTCATCGCAAGCTGGTCTGCTGAACGCCGTGCAGCGGCCTCCGGCCGCGCTGATTCGCGATGAAGCTACCTTCCTTTACCCACTGGCTCGCCGCGCTGGTCTTCAGCGTCTTCGTGACGCTGCCCTTCATGCCGTTCGCCAGCGACACGGCGCCTCGCTACCGGTTCGAAGTCGAAATTTCCAACACACAGTTTGGCATCGCCCAACTGTTTTACGACACGGGAGCCGGCCTCTCGGAGCAGGCTTCGCAGCGAATCGAGATCGTGCCCGGAGCGCCACGCCAGGTACGTTTCGAAATCCCGTCCGGCCATTACCGCGCGTTGCGCTTCGACCCCACCGATCGGCCTGGAGTCGTCACGCTTTCCCGCGCCGTTCTGGTCAGTCCGACCGGCACCGTCATCCGGCGATTCACGGCCGGGGACTTCAAGGCGGTGCAAGGGATCGACCGCGCGGTGCAAGAGGGCGACACCCTGACCGTTACGCCCAGCGCCGGAAGCAGTGATCCGATCATGGACGTCGCCCTCGGAGCCAATCTTGAGCTGGCTTCCACCCGAACCCCGCTTTGGCAGGCGTTGTCCTTCACGACGCTTCCGGTGCTGCTGATCACGCTCGCTTTGCTGACGGTCGCTTCCGGGCGCGGTTTGGGCGCTGGCTGGATTCAGCGTCTCCCGGGATCATCGCGTCCTCTGCGGGCGCTTGCCCTTGCGGCCGCCGTCGCCGTGGTGATCAGCAATTATCCGATCGTTTTTTTGGGCAAGAGCTTCGCTTCCCCGAACTACGGGGCAGCGCTCCTCTACGATACCACCCCCACCCTGCCCGGTATGACCGACCGGCGCACCGAAGATGTGAAGGGTTCAGATGTCGGCCCATTGTTCTGGCAGAACATGACTCACACCATGATTCAGCGGGATGCCCTGCTGGCCGGTGAGTGGCCCCTCTGGTTCCGCTACAACTCCGTCGGCACCGAGCTGATCGGACAGGGTCAGTCCATGTTCGGAGACCCGCTTCATTTTCTGGTGATCATCTTCAGTGGGAGTGCCTGGGCGTGGGATGCGAAATTTTTGATCGCTAAGTTCCTGCTCGCCTTCGGGCTCGGCTATTTGGCGTTCAAGAGCACACGGCACTTGCCCGGCGCGACCCTCGTCGCCTTCTCCGCCGCGTTCTTCGGGTTCTTCTCCTTCCGGATCAATCATCCCTCCTTTTTCACGTTTTGCTACGCGCCATGGATCCTCGTCGGCTGGTTCAAACTCCGTGAAGCCAGTCACCTGCGCCCACGCCTGATCGCCTCCGGCTGGCTGCTGCTGGCCAACTGGGCAGTCCTGAACAGCGGCACGGCCAAGGAAGCCTACATGCTGCTCCTGTCGCTCAATGTCGCCGGTGCGCTGGTCATCCTCATGGACGATGCATCGTGGCGGCAACGACTGGCTTCGATCGCTGCCGCGGGCGGGACCGGCGTTGTCCTGATCCTCCTCAGCGCGCCCATCTGGCTGACTTTCCTCGACGCACTCAAAGCCTCCTACACCAGCTACAACGCGCCCTCGGCCTGGCAGATCCACCCGAGCTTTCTGCTCGGTCTTTTCGACGAGATTTTCTATCGCCCGCTCCAGCCGGGTGAGCGGGTTTCCAATCCTTCGGTCAACTTCATCATTCTGGGCGGCATTCTCTACCTCGCCGCGACGTGGCGGGCCCGCAACCCGGGCCGCATCGCCACGGCTCTCGCCCTTATGTGCGTCCCCGCCGGGCTGCTCGCCTTTGGCGTGGTCCCCCCCCAGTGGATTCAAGCCGTTCCCTTCCTCGGGAACGTCGCACATATCGACAACTGCTTCTCCCTCGTCCTGATGGTTCTGCTGTCGATCCTCGCCGCCAGCGGCTTCAAGGCCGCCGCCGAACGACTCGGCACGCCTTCGGGCCGGGGCGATCTCATCGTTGCGACCATTCTGCTCGTACTGCTGATTCTCCCTTGGATCAGTTCGGCACACACCGTGCACAAGCCGCTTTATGCGGACGGCGAGCGTTTCACGCTGCACGGATTCGGCGAGACCCTCGCCATCAGCCCGTTTGTCTGGGCTTCGCTGCTTGTGCTGCCCGCTGCGCTCCTCCTCGCCGGCTGGACACTGCAAGGTTGGAGGGCCGGCAGAATTACCACGGCTCCTGCCGTTCTGCTGCTCACCACGCTGGGTGCGCTGCTGGTTGCTCGCCACACGCAGCATGTCGGCAATGCCTTTCGTGACTATGTGGTCAATCCACCCGAGCGGCCTTCGCTGCTCGCCCGCTCCGAGGCCGTTGAGGCCGTCCGTGCTGACATGAAGACCCCTACGCGGGCGGTGGGCATTGAGGGAAATCTCTTTCCCGGCTGGGCAGCGGCCTATCGCTTCGAAGGCATCAGCGGTCCGGAAGCTCTGATGAATCCTCGGTTTCGCGAGCTGGCCGAGGCGCTGGGTATTGATCGTGTCTGGGACTGGCGGCTCATGGTGCACACCGACGGACTGGACCGGATGCGCAAACGCTACGACGCGCTCAACATTGGCTACTACCTCGACTATCGCAGCGACCAGGGAAAGGTCGGCAAGCTGCTCACGCCCCTCAAGATGGCTGATCTGGATGTGTACCGGAGCGACACCGTCTGGCCTCGGGCGTTTTTCACGGATCGTCTGGGCACCTACGGAGATGTCCGTGATTTTGTCCGGCTGATTTCCGACGGAGACGGGCTCCCCTTCGCCGTCGCGACTGCGGACGAGCCGCTGCGTCCCAGTTTTCTCCGCCCGGCCCTGGCAGGGCGCACCGTCGTTCCTGCGCACGACTATACCCTCACCCCCAACTCCACACGCTTCGTCATCGACGCGCCGGGCGCGGGGATCGCGGTTCTGACCGAAGCTTGGCAGGACAAAAATTTCCGAGCCCTGCTCGACGGGAAACCGGTGCCTTACCTGCGCGTCAATCACGCCTTCAAAGGCATCGTCATTTCCAGTCCCGGGCGCCACGTGATTGAGTTCACGTTCGCCCCTCGTCGGTTCACGCTCGCGCTGGGCCTGGCCGGACTGGGCCTGCTTCCGGTCACCGCTGCAGCCTGGCTGATCTGGCGCCTGCGCCCAACCACGCGCCAGGCCTAACCGAATCGATGCGCAATGCCCGGCTTGCCGCGCGCACGGTTCCCTGCCTCGCTTGAACGTTTCATGAGCAATCCTGCCCGTCCCATCGCCAAAGGTACCCTCACCGTCATTGTTCCCATTTACAATGAGCGAGGCACTGTGCAGGCGGCCCTCGATGCTATCCTGGCCAAACGCATCCCCGGCTGGCAGATGGAGTTCATCCTGATCGAGAGCAACTCGACCGATGGAACACGCGAGATCGTCTGCGGCTACCAGACCCGTGCAGACGTCCAGCTGATCCTCGAGGATGCGCCCCGCGGCAAGGGCCATGCGGTCCGCGCCGGCCTGGAACGCGCCACGGGTGACGTGATCCTCATCCAGGACGCCGATCTGGAATACGATGTGAACGACTACGACAGCCTGCTTGCCCCGATCGCCGCCGGTCGGCAGAGCTTCGTCCTCGGAAGCCGCCACGGCAACGGCGGCTGGGCGATCCGAAAATTCGACGATCAACCGCTGCGGGCATTCACCCTCAATCTCGCCCATTGGACCTTCACCTTCATGGTCAATGCCTGCCTGGGTGTGTGGCTCCGCGACCCCTTCACCATGTACAAGGTGTTCCGTCGTGACGCGATCGCGGGGCTCCGCTTCGAGTGCGACCGTTTCGACTTCGACTGGGAGCTCCTCATGAAACTCGTCCGCAAGGGTCATCGGCCGATCGAAATCCCCATCAGTTACAAGTCGCGCTCCTTCAGTGAGGGTAAGAAGATCAGGATGTTTCGCGACCCTCTCACCTGGATGCATGCCCTGATCAAGTACCGCTTCCAACCGCTCTGATCGCCCTCATCACTCACTCCAGCGCCATGTCCAAGACTCTCCTCGTCACCGGCTCCTCTGGCCTCATCGGCTCCGAGGTCTGCGTTCATTTCGCCTCACTCGGCTACACGATCCACGGCGTGGACAACAATCAGCGGGCCGTTTTTTTCGGCCCGCAGGGTGACACGCGATGGAACCAGCAGCGGCTGGCCCGGGATCTCAAGGGCTTTGTCCACCACGAGCTCGACATCCGCGACCGGGCCGGCGTCCTCGCCCTGCTGAAGCAGGTCCGTCCTTCGGTCATCGTCCACACGGCCGCCCAGCCCTCGCACGATCGCGCGGCGGCAATCCCGTTCGACGATTTTGACACCAACGCCGTCGGTACGCTGAACCTGCTCGAGGCCACCCGCCAGGCCTGCCCGGAGTCGCCCTTTGTGCACATGAGCACGAACAAGGTCTACGGCGACGCCCCCAACTCGATCAAGTTGACCGAACTTGAAACCCGCTGGGACTATGCGGATCCGGCCTATGCCCACGGCATTCCGGAAACCTTCACCATCGATCAATCCAAGCATTCCCTCTTCGGCGCCTCGAAGGTCGCGGCCGATGTCATGGTCCAGGAATATGGTCGCTACTTCAACCTGCCGACCTGCGCCCTGCGCGGCGGCTGCCTCACCGGCCCGAACCACAGCGGCGTGGAGCTGCACGGCTTCCTCAGCTACCTCGTGAAGTGCAACCTCGAGGGCCGCGAATACAAGGTTTTCGGATACAAGGGCAAGCAGGTGCGTGACAACATCCACTCGCTTGATGTCGCCCGGTTCATGGCTGCGTTCGTGAACGCCCCGCGTGCCGGCGAGGTTTACAACCTTGGCGGCGGCAAGGCGAACAGCACATCAATCCTCGAGGCCTTCAAAATCACGGAGAAATTCACCGGCAAGGCCCAGGTCTTCAGCTACGTCGACCAGAACCGGATCGGCGACCACATCTGCTACTACTCGGACTTGCGCAAGATGCGCGCCCACTACCCATCGTGGGACATCACGCAGTCGCTTGAGGAGACGATCCGACAGATCGTCGAAGCTTGGCGGGCGCGTACCGCCGGGGCCTGAGCTTCCACCTCTTCGCTTTTCGCTTTAGCCTCCCGGCGCACCCTGCTTCCCTCTCCCCATGAGGATCCTGATCACGGGCGCATGCGGGTTTGTCGGCAGCACCTTGGCGCGCGCCCTCGCTCAGGCCGGCCGGGGGCACGAGCTGCACGGCTTGGACAACTTCATCCGTCCCGGCAGCGAGTCGAATCGCGCGGAGCTCAAGGCCCTCGGGATCAAGCTGCATCACGGCGACATCCGCGCAGCCAGCGACCTCGAATCGCTGCCCCCGGTCGACTTCGTGATCGATGCCGCGGCCAACCCCAGCGTGCTGGCAGGGGTCGACGGCAAGACGAGTTCGCGCCAGTTGGTGGAACACAATCTCTCTGGCACGGTGAACATGCTGGAGTTCTGCAAGCAGCACCGCGCCGGCTTCATTCTCCTGAGCACCAGCCGCGTCTACTCGATCCCACCGCTGGCCGATTTGCCTGTCGTCGTTGCTGACGGGGCCTATCGCCCCGGTGGAGGCCCCCTGCCTCCGGGCCTAACAACGAGCGGAGTCAGCGAGTCCTTTTCCACCGCAGCCCCGGTTTCCCTCTACGGCGCAACCAAGCTCGCCTCCGAGGCCCTCGCTCTGGAGTACAGTGCCACTTTTGGGCTCCCGGTATTCGTCAATCGGTGCGGCGTGCTCGCGGGCGCCGGCCAGTTTGGCCGTCCCGACCAAGGAATCTTTTCGTACTGGATCAACAGCTACCTGCGACGTCGCACGCTGCGTTATATCGGCTTCGACGGACTCGGGCACCAGGTGCGCGACTGCCTACATCCGCGCGACCTCCTGACGCTGATTGA
This sequence comes from Opitutaceae bacterium, assembly GCA_036401075.1. GTDB lineage: Bacteria > Verrucomicrobiota > Verrucomicrobiia > Opitutales > Opitutaceae > CAMAXB01. The sequence continues at coordinate 22,864 of DASWVY010000002.1, read as the reverse complement.
CCGCCAGATGAATGCCGGTGCGATCCCTACCGATCATCGTCTGGTCAATTGTTCAGGCGGAAGCGCCTCCGCGCTTTCGTTGCGCCAGCTCAGCGCCTGGTGTGAGCAACGCTTTGGCACGCATTCCGTCGGTAACGACCCGAAACCACGTCCCTTCGACATTCCATGGATGGTCCTGGACTCCGCCAAGGCTGCAAAAGTCTGGGGCTGGCAGCCCGAAACGACCCCCTCTGCGATCCTGACGGAGATCGCCGCGCACGCTGAAGCGAATCCGCAGTGGCTCGATCTCTCGGCCCCGATTTGATGCCTCGATCCGATCCCTGATGGCTTCCCGTTCCCCTGCTCCACTGACCCTTTTCTCTGTCGTCATCCCTGCTCGCGATGAAGAGGAGTCTCTGCCGCCCACGCTCCGGGCCCTTCACGCCACCCTGACCCGCGAGGCGATCCCTCACGAAATCGTGGTGGTCGACGACGGAAGCAAGGATCGCACCTGGCCGGTGCTCGAGTCGCTGCGCACCGAGATCCCGACACTTGCCCCGGTCCGCAATCCGGGTCCCCATGGTTTCGGCCGCGCAATCGTGTATGGACTCGATCACAGTAAAGGCGATGCCGTGGTCATCATGATGGCCGATGCCTCCGACTCGCCGGACGATGCCGTCACCTACTGGCGTCTGCTGAGTGAGCAGGGGTTCGACTGCGTCCTAGGCAGCCGCTTCATCCGCGGAGGGCGTGTCGTGGACTATCCCCGCGTGAAGCTCTTTGTGAACCGGCTGGCGAACCTCTTCATCAAGGTGATGTTCGCGATCCCACTCAATGACACGACCAACGCCTTCAAGGCCTACCGGCGGACAACGATCGACGGATGCCGGCCGTTCCTTGCGCCGCACTTCAATCTGACCGTGGAAATCCCGCTGAAGGCGATCGTGCGCGGCTACAGTTGGACGGTGACGCCAATCTCATGGCACAACCGGAAATTCGGCGTGGCCAAACTCAAGATCAAGGAAATGGGCAGCCGTTACTTCTTCATCTGCATGTATGTCTGGCTGGAAAAGTACTTCAGCCGCGGCGACTATCGTAACAAGTAGCCCAGCGGCTCCCGCCAAATATACCCTTGTTGCCCCGGCCCGGGTTCGCCTAAGTTCGTCCCTTCCATGATCTACCTGCTCGGAGGTTCCGGTTACGTTGGCCATGCCTATCAAGCCTTGCTCACCCGCAAGGGCATTCCATTTCGCAATCTAAAGCGTTCGGAATTAGACTATTCCGACACCGCCCGTTTAACGGCTGCGCTTAAGGCCGACCGTCCCGAGTTCCTCATCAACGCCGCAGGCTACACGGGAAAGCCCAATGTCGACGCCTGCGAATTGCACAAGACAGACTGCCTTTTCGGCAATGCCGTTCTCCCCGGCCGCATCGCGGATGCATGCACCGCCGCCGGTGTGCCTTGGGGTCATGTTTCGTCCGGCTGCATCTTCACCGGCTCCCGCCCCGATGGCTCCGGCTTCACCGAGACGGACGCGCCCAATTTCACGTTCCGACAGAACAACTGCTCGTTCTACTCTGGCACGAAGGCGCTCGGCGAAGAGGTTCTTGCCGGCCGCACTGACGTCTATCTCTGGCGCCTGCGCATCCCGTTCGACGAAGTCGACAGCCCGCGCAATTATCTGACCAAGCTGATGCGCTACCAGCGCCTGCTGGAGGCAGAAAACTCCATTTCGCAGCTCGCGGAGTTCGTCACCGCCACCTTCGCCTGCTGGGAGAAGCGCGTTCCGTTTGGCACTTACAATGTCACCAACCCGGGCAAGGTCACCACGCGTGAAGTGGTCGATCTCATCCGGGCGAGCGGCGTCTGCACCAAGCAGTTCGAGTTCTTCAAGGACGAGTCTGACTTCATGCACACCGCGGCCAAGACCCCGCGATCCAATTGTGTGATGGACTCGTCGAAGCTCGCACGCGCCGGCATCGTCCTGACCGAAGTTCACGAAGCCATCGCCCGCGACCTGCGCGCCTGGCGCAAGGCGTCCTGAACGGACCGCATCCACGAATCGCCCATGAATGTTCTCGTCACCGGAGGCTGCGGTTTCATCGGCAGCAACTTCATCCGCCAGCGTCTGACCGAGTCCGGCTCGCCGCTTGGCCGGCTGGTCAATCTCGACCTGCTGACCTATGCCGGCAACCCGGCCAATCTGGCTGATTTGGCTGGCGACAGCCGCTACACCTTTGTGCAGGGCGACATCGGCGACGAAGCCCTCATCAGCCGACTGCTGGCGGAGCATCAGATCGGCGCGATCGTCAATTTCGCCGCCGAGTCCCATGTCGACCGCTCGATCGACTCGCCCGAGCCCTTCGTCCAGACGAACGTGGTCGGCACGCTTCGGCTGCTGAATGCCACCCGGCGCTACTGGACCGCGCTTCCGGCCGACAAGAAATCCGCCTTCCGCTTTCTCCACGTTTCGACCGACGAGGTTTACGGAACCCTCTCGCCAACCGACCCGGCGTTCACGGAGGAAACCCCGTTCGCGCCCAACAGCCCGTATGCCGCCTCCAAGGCCGCCAGCGACCACCTCGTGCGTAGCTTCCAGCACACCTACAAGCTGCCGACGCTGACCACCAACTGCTCGAACAACTACGGCCCCTTCCACTTCCCGGAGAAGCTGATCCCGCTGATGATCCTCAACGCCCTTGAGGGCAAGCCGCTGCCGGTGTACGGCGATGGCCAGCAGATCCGCGACTGGCTTTATGTGGAGGATCACGCCGCCGCCATCTGGCTCGTGTTGCGCCAGGGGCGCGTTGGCGAGACCTACAATGTCGGCGGTCTCAACGAGAAGCCGAACCTGGAGATCGTCCGCACCATCTGCGCCCTCCTCGACCGCAAGGCACCACGCAGCGCCGGTGGCAGCTACACGGACTTGATCACCTACGTGGCCGACCGTCCGGGTCACGATCGCCGCTACGCCATCAACTGCGACAAGCTCCAGCGTGAACTCGGCTGGAAGCCGCGCGAAAATTTCACCACGGGAATTGAGAAGACGGTCGACTGGTACCTGACCCATCGCTCGTGGGCCGCGGACATCACCGCCCGGAAGTATTCCCGCGAGCGCCTCGGCACAGTCAAATGAACCGATTGCGGATTTCGGCGTGCGAATCGCGGAATCCCCGCTCCGCCCCACCCCTTTAATCAACCCCGTCCTTCTCTGTGAGCGCATCCACTCCGCAATCCCGCAAGGGCATCATTCTCGCCGGCGGGTCCGGCACCCGGCTCTATCCGCTCACCATCGCGGTCAGCAAGCAGCTGATGCCGGTGTACGACAAGCCGATGGTGTACTATCCCTTGTCGGTGCTGATGCTGGCTGGGATTCAGGATATTTTGCTGATCTCTACCCCGCTGGACCTGCCGCTTTTTGAGCGCCTGCTCGGCGACGGAAGCCAGTTTGGCATTAAAGTCACCTACGCCGCCCAACCCAGCCCCGACGGCCTTGCCCAGGCCTTCCACATCGCGGCGGACTGCGGCTTCCTTAAGCCGGGCGAAGCCTCGGCGTTGGTCCTGGGTGACAACCTCTTTTACGGTGCCGATTTCATGAAGTCGCTGGCCGGCGCGACCGCCCGGCTCACAGGAGCCACGATCTTTGGCTATCATGTCGCCAATCCGACCGCCTACGGCGTGGTCGAGTTTGCCCCAGACGGCCGGGTTGTCTCGCTCGAGGAAAAGCCCAAGGCCCCAAAATCGAACTACGCCGTCCCCGGGCTCTATTTTTACGATGGCGACGTCGTCGCCCTTGCCCGCAGCCTGAAGCCCTCTCCGCGCGGCGAACTGGAGATCACCGATCTCAACCGGCTCTACCTCGAGCAGGGTCGACTCCATGTCGAGCTCTTCGGCCGCGGTACCGCTTGGCTCGACACCGGCACGCACGACTCCCTCGTCGAAGCGGCTACCTTCGTCCACGTCCTTGAAAACCGCACGGGACTCAAGATCGCGTGCCTGGAGGAGATCGCTTACAAGCAGGGCTGGATCGACCGGGCCGGCTTGGAGGCCAACGTGCGCAAGCTGGGCAAGTCGTCCTACGGCGAGTACCTCCGCCGGCTCCTGACCTGAAGGCTGCGCGTTTCGCGTTTCCACCGAGGCTCAGGCCCTCCAGCCTTTCCACGGTGCAGGTTTCCTTCGTCATCCCTCTCTTCAATTGCCTGGAGCTCACGCGAACCTGCGTGCAGAGTCTCCAGCGCACGATCCCGGCCGGGCTGCCCCACGAGATCATCCTGATCGATGACGGCAGCACCGACGGCACCCGCGAGTGGCTGGCCACGCTCGCCCCGCCCTTCCGCGTGATCCTGAACGAGCGCAATCTCGGCTACGCCGGCGCCAACAACCGCGGTGTCGCCGCTGCGTGCGGTGAGGAACTCGTGCTGCTCAACAACGACCTGGAATTCACGCCTCGCTGGCTGGAACCCATGCGCATGCTTAGGCAGGCCCTTGGCTCACGGGCCGGCGTGATTGGCAACGTGCAGCTCAATGCCCGCACCGGTGCAGTCGATCACGTCGGCATGACGATCAATGCCAAGGGCAAGCCCACGCATCGCACCGATCTCGATGCGCTTGAAGCGTGGTGGCGTGGACACCGGATTGTTCCTGCCGTCACCGCCGCCTGCATCGTCATCGGACGCGATCTCTGGACTCAACTCGGAGGCTTCGACGAAGGCTTCCACAATGGAGGCGAGGACGTCGACCTGTGCTTTCGCGCCGCCGCGCTGGGGCGCGTGAATGCGGTCGCGCTGCGCAGCGTCATTCGTCACCACGTCAGCTCCTCGCCTGGAAGAAAACTCCGCGATGAGCAGAATAGCTACCGGCTCGCCCGGCGCTGGCGGGCAGAATTGGCCGCACTGGCGGCCGAAGAGTGGTGCCGCGCTTACCTCCTCCGTGAATGGGGTCGCACCACGGGAGGGGCTAGGATTTCCGAGGCCTGGGCCGGAATCCTTTTTTCAGCAGGAATTCAGACCACCGTACCGGCCTTTGTGAAAGCCGGCGTCGAGACGTCGCTGGAGCAAGAGTTCGCCCGTTGGCGCGAATTTTTTCCGGACGTAACGGATCCCGTCTAGTTCGATCGCAGGACTTCGCGCACCACCGACTGCGGCCGCTGATTGATGGTCAGGAACATCCGGCCGAGGTACTCGCCGATTAGGCCGAGCATGACCAGTTGAACGCCGGAAAAGAGCAGCAGGCTGGCCATCAGGGAGCCCCAGCCAAAAGCGGGACCTGCGCCGGTCCACCACCAGACCAAAACGCCACCGATACCGGCAAAGCCCGCGCCCGCCATCGCCAGCCCAAGCATCGTTGCGACGCGCAGAGGCATGACGCTGAAGTTGACGAAGGTGCTGAGCCAGAGGCGGACCAGCTTGCGAAATGTGTAGCCACTGGCACCAGCCGCGCGGTCGGCATGACGAACCTGCACCGAGCCAATGCGCTGGGTTACCTGAAGGATCAGTCCATCGATGTAGGGAAATGGACCGGTATTCGCCGAGACTTCACGTGCCACCAGTGCACTCACGCACCGGAAGCTGGAAAGGTAGAAGCCCGAGGGCTTATCGAGGATGCGATCGGTGATCGCATTGGTCAACCGGCTGCCCCAATTACGCCAAGCCGCATGACGCTTATCCGCGTAGTGACCAAAGACTGCATCCAATTTATGCTCAGCGGCATGCTGGTAGAGCCGGAGCGCCTCCGCCGGAGGATTCTGGCCGTCATCGTCCAGATTCACCACGTAGGTGCCGCGAGCGTGTCTCCACCCGGTGAGCACGGCGTTGTGCTCGCCGTAATTGCGGGCATGCTCCACCACCGTGATCGGAACACGGGCTGCACGCAGCAACTCGGCGCAAAGGGCGGAGGTGCCGTCGCGACTGCCGTCATTGACCAAAATGATTTCGTGTCCTCCCTCGACCGTCAGGGCTTCGATATCCTGCACCACCGCACGCAAGGTTTCCGCACTGTTGTAGAGTGGGATGACAAAGCTGAGTGCGGGGTTTTCGACCATGGCCATCAGCGAGCAAAGAATGCACGGATCGCCTTCGCAACCGTTTCCACGTCAGCCAGGCTGATGCCGGGATGACACGGCAGGCAAAGGACCTCAGCACAAGCCCGCTCTGTTTCTGGCAAGGCCAGCGTTGCATCCGCATAGGCTGGCTGACGGTGCACCGGAACGGGATAGAGGACGCCGCATTGGACGCCCTGCGGCAGCAACGCAGCGCGCAACGCATCCCGTTGGGGCGTACGGATGACATACTGATGGTAGACGGGCTCAACCCCCGGTGCCGTGCAAGGACAGACGAGCGGCAGTCCCGCCAATTGATCGTTATAGGCAGCAGCCAGCTGCCGGCGCCGTTGATTGAGGGCATCGAGCAAGGGCAGCTTTACCCGCAGAATCGCGGCCTGCATCTCATCGAGACGGCTGTTGCGTCCCGGACTCTCGGCAATGTAGCGCTGGCGCCAGCCGTACTGACGCAGGCGGCGCACGCGGTCCGCACCCTCAGACGATGCGGTGCACACGGCCCCGCCATCGCCCAACGCACCCAAGTTCTTCGTGGGATAAAAGCTGAAGGCGGCATAGTCGCCCCACGTACCGGCCCGGCGGCCGCCCACCCAAGCCCCATGCGATTGCGCACAATCTTCGATCACCGCCACGCCCGCTGCACGGCACAGCGCCATGATCGTCGGCATGTCAGCGGGGTGACCGTAAAGGTGCACGGGAATCACCGCCTTGATCGGCTCACCGGACAAAGCTCGCTTCAGCGCCGACGCACTCATGACCATCGTCGCAGGATCAATCTCCACCAGGACCGGACGCGCACCGATTTGCTCGATCGCTGAAACGGTGGCGGTCACGGTGTTGGCCACGGTCGCCACCCGGTCACCGGGGCCCACTCCGCAGGCACGGAGCGCGAGTTCGATCGCCTCAGTGCCATTGGCGACGCCAAGGGTGTGGCCCGTTCCGAGATAACGCGAAAACTCCGCTTCGAAAGCGTCCACCTCAGGGCCGAGGATGTAATGGCCACTGAGCAGCACGCGTTCAATCGCCGACCGAATTTCGGGTGCGAGTGAAAGGAATTCAGCTTTGGGATCGGCAGGAAGCAACATGGAGCGGATACCCAGCACCGCGCCTAGTCGCTATCCCCGCGCTGCCGGCAGGGATTCGAAAGCAGCAAAACGATCAGGAGTAAAAGCAGGAAAAGCTCAAACATAGTACGCGCCTTCCTTACGGTAATAGGCGAGTGTCCGTGCCAACGCTTGTCTAAGGCTTGTTAGGGGTTGCCAGCCAAGCGTGTCACGGATGAGTCGATCATCGGCATAAAAATCGCCGATGTCGATTTTCTTTCGATCATCCGGGAAGCGTCGCGAGATGAATTTACCCCCGCCTACCTCCACCAAGGTCTCCGCCAGCGCACGAAGGCTGACCGGCGGCGTCCCGCCCACATTGAAGACCCGCCCCTCCGCCTCCGATCGCAGGGCGGCCATCCGAAAGGCCTCCACCGCGTCGTCGACGTAGGTGAAGTCGCGCAATTGCGCGCCGCCCCACACCTCGAACGGCATACCTGCCAAAAGCTGGCGAATCCACACGCCGACAAAGGTCTGCCGCGCATCCTTGATGCGCATGCGGGGACCAATGGTATTCGTCAGTCGCAGGACCGTGCTGCGAATGCCGTACACCTGATGGTAAAGGAGGTGGTAGCCCTCACCCGCCAGCTTGTTGATGCCATTCACATCGGCCGGACGAAGGGGATGCTTCTCATCGACCGGCAGGTAGTCCGGTCGTCCATACAACTGGCGCGTGCTGGCGAACACCACGCGGATCGAGGGATTGTGCTTCCGACAGGCCTCGAGGATGGAAAGCTGAGCCCGTGCATTGATCTCAAGATCCGTTTCCGGATCCGTCATCGAGTCCATGTGACTCGTCTGTCCGGCCAGATTGAAGAGGAAGTCCTGATCGCGGACAAAATGGGGCAGGCTGTGGCGATCGCGCACATCTGAAATGTTGATCCGTACACGGCCTTCCAATCCAGCCAGGTTACGATGGTTTCCACCATACTCAGGGATCATCGAGTCCACGACCGTAACATCCGCGCCCGACTTAACCAACGAGCGAACAAGATTAGATCCGATGAACCCAAGACCTCCCGTTACAAGCACTTTGCGACGGTGGAATCCGTCCGTAGTCGAGGTGCGCGAAGCCATGCGAGAGAGTGAAGGCTGACACGAGGGTCCGGGCCGGGCCAAGCGTAAATCTAGGGTAAGTGCGGCGGAGGACGAGGCAGCACGGTGAAATCAATCCCCTGCACCATCAGCCCCAGAAGCCTGTCGTCTTCGGCATTCGCACGGCCGGGAGGAACACTGGACCTCAACTCCAATACCGTGCGCCCCGGCTGAAGTTCAATCGGCGGAATATCCACCGTTTGCATATCCATCCCCATGTTGAAGCGACGTTCGAGGAGGCCGTTCTGCCAGAGCTGCACGTCTCGACGCACCAGGCTGCGACCACGCAAGGAAAGCCCCACGCGCAGAGGATAGGGATGCGGATTATCCACTTCGATTGAGGCGTCGCCCCGCGTCCAGCGCCATGGAGCCGAGCGTGGAGCACTCTCGCGCTCGAACCATCCGTCGCCCAACTGGACCTTGAAGAAATGAGGACTATCGGTTCGCAGGAGAGAGAAGCGAGGCCCCATGATCCGGCTGTGACCGGCGCGGTCCGGCACACGGACCTGAATCAAACCGCCCAGCAGGTCCCACTCGCCCTTGAGCTCGGTATTGCGACGACCCTCATAGGTGTGCTGCGAAAAATACTGGGCCTTGCGGAGGAGAAAGGCATTCGCCCAGATCCGGGTCCAGAAATCCGAAATGCGCAAGTTGACCGAGGTGACATCCGGTCGAGACTCCATCTGCTGGACCCCAACCATGTCCTGATCCACGATGAGCGGTGGCGACTCCATTCGGAGCGCCGACGCGTACGCCGTCCGGAGGTTTCCGGCCAGAACAAAGGCCGCTGCGACCACGGCCACCGCACGCCAGGCCACCGTCCTGATCAAGGGCTTGGATAGCCAGTAAGTGAGCCCACCTAGCACCAAGGGATGAAAAACCGCGAGCAGCTTATAGGCGTCATAGCTAGCGTTGGTGCCCAGGCGCGCTCCACGGATTTGGAGAAACGCATATCCTGCGGCGATCGGCACGATCGAACACACGGCAAAGAGCGCAGCCGGCTCCCGCAAGCGCGCGCCCCGAATCAGGGACCAGGCGAGCAAGCCGCTAAAGATCACGATCAACACCCAGCTCACCGAACCATCGATCCGTTCGAGATGGATGTCTTTTACCAGGCCGAGCCAGCCGTCGGTCAACAATACAGGGATCCTCCAGCCAAAATCATACTGCTGAAGAAGCAGCAGCCGCTCCATCAGCCCGGCAGTGCGTTCGAAAAAAATCAAGAGAGCGAACGTCAGCGGAAGCAGCATGGCCACGGCCCACTTCACAGATTGGCGCCAGTTTCGAGACCAGAGCGTCTGTCCTCCGACATAAGCAACCGCCGGAACCATGCAGACGAGTAGGATGAAATTATAGCTCCCCAGAAGGATCCAGAAAGCGATCATCAACAATCCACACTCTGTCACCATCTGACGCCAGCCTGCACGCTGGCGCCACGCATCAATCGCGCACCATGTCAGCAGGGCTATGCCCATCGCCGCGAGGGTTTGGCCAATCGCGACGTGCCACACACTATACAGCGTGACCGGATTCACACCGTACAACAAAGCGAGCCAACCCGCAGTCAGCGGACCAAATCCAAACAGCGTGCGGGCGATCCAAAACACCAAGGGGATCGCGGCCGCCACCACCACGGCGGCCATCACGCTCACTGTCTGATAGAATTTCCAGCCAAAGACGGCATTGTTGAGGGCAAGAAGAGCAGAAGGCGTGAAGTGGTTCAGTCGCGTCCAGTAATCGAAGAAATTGTCCACCGAGTGGATCTGCACAACCTCGGTCAGGCCCATGAACCCGGTGCGATCGCTTCGGGCAAATTCACCGAGGACACGCGCTCCCGCAGCATAGTCGGCGGCGTCGCAACTGCCCAGCGACATCGAGGTGAGCACTTTGGTTGCGGACGAGGCCGGGATCATCAAGCCACCGAGGATCACGGCCGTCAGCGCGTACACTCCGGCCGCGCGGCGCACGCCATCCCTGATCTCGATCCAGCCGCGCAGGCGAAATGCCAGCGCAAGGAGCCCGGCGGGAATCAACAGGCTCGCCCCGCCATAAGCATTGGCGCCGGGAAGGTCGGTATGAACCGCCGCAACCCAAACGACAGCAGACTGCAGCGCAATACCCGCCGCCGTGGCGAAAAAAGCCCAGTAGCGACGCCACCGACGCGGCGTGACCAAGAGCGACAGCCCGGCACCCCAAAATACAATGTGCAGCAGCAGGGAAAACGCGGCTACGAAGTAGACCATGGGGAGGGAATAATCCCTACATCCACGTTAGGTCGTCTGAAAGCCAAAAGTCTAGGTCGCCGTTGCAGCTGGCTTGCGGGCTACGATATGAACGGAACTTCCCGCCGGAAGGGCCGCAACGTGATTGATCCACCCCTGCTCCAAGGCCATCGCCCCGTTAAACAGGGCTTCAATCACGGGTGGATAAAGACGCACATCGCTCGTATCGGTCGGACGCCGGAACAATTTGCGCTTCGCGACAATAAGCGGCAGGGGGATAAGGTTCCAGTAGGTGCACCGCTCAATTTCAAATCCGGCTGCCTGCACCAGAGCTGCGAGTTCCGGCCGGGTAAAGCGATGACGAGTCTGGCAGGAGTCGTCGTGATACGACCACAGCCAGCGGTACGCGGCGGCATTGATCACCACCCGGCCTCCGGGACAGAGCACGCGGAAAAATTCACGGATCGCGAGCGCCGGATCCTCCACCTGCACGACCACATCAAGCGCCGTCACCGCCGCAAACGAACTCTCGGCAAAAGGCAGCTCCGTGATCGAGGCGACGCGGATTTCCGCCGACGTTCGCTCCTGCGCAAGCTGACAGGCCAGCGGTGAGAAATCGATACCAGCAACCATGCGATCAGGAAACGCCGAGCACAGTCGCTTGATGAAGCCTCCCGTACCACAGCCGGCATCAAGAAATTTTCCCGGAGGAAGCGGCGCACGGCCCAAGCGCAGACCGTCAATCACCCGCTGATGCAGCGAGCGAAAATACCACATTTGGTCCTCAACCTCGGCCAGCTTGATGTACTCGTTGGTTTGCATGGGCGGGCTGAAGCTTGCCCTGAACGCGATGCGGTCAGATTCTCCCGGCACCTTCAAGTGTATCCCTCGGCATGGAAGTAATTTCGCGATTCCTACGTTCTCCGCTCGCCCTTGCGCTGCGGTATGTTGTGTCCATCGCGCTGCTCATTGCACTCGCCTGGCAGGTTGACGGAACCGCGTTGTTGGAGGCCGCGCGCCACGCGGGCTTCTTGCCGTTCTGTCTTGCGATCACCCTCGCCGCAGCCGCCTACCCGCTGTGCGCAATTCGCTGGTGGAGGCTCCTTCGCACCACCGACTCTCCACTGCCCTTTCACCGGGCCCACGCCGTGGTCTGGATCGGCCAGTTCTACAATGCATTTCTTCCAGGAGGAATCGGTGGCGACGCCACGCGGCTCATCTATGCATTCCGGGATCATCCGGATCGGAGGATGGCTGCCACCACGGCGACGGCCGCGGATCGACTGATCGGCTTTGCGATCCTGCTTCTGCTGGCGACGGCGGGGTTGGTTTTCCACGCCTTGCAGGGTCGCCTGCCCTCCAATGGTCTGGCTGTCGTGAGCACCTTGCTCGCACTCAGCCTCATCGCCGGGGGCGGATTCGTCGCACTGCCCTGGATTGCCGCCAAACTCCCCCACTCCTGGTCCATGCCACTCCTCCAGATCAGACGGGACTTTCGAGGCTTTGCCGTCGCGGCGCTGCTTAGCGCTGGGGTGTGGATCCTTGATTTCCTCTCCGGCTGGGTGCTTGTGCAGGCGCTTGGCCTGTCGCTAGGACCGGTCGAGGTCGGATCCGCACTGGCCCTGGCCTACACGTCAACGATCCTCCCCATCAGCCTGGGTGGCCACGGTGTACGCGAAGGTGCACTCGTGCTCACTCTCCAATGGATCGCTCCGGCGCCCGGCGTGCCAACCGATTTGCTCGGCGCCTTTGCCCTGCTGTTTCTGGCCACCAATCTCGCCTGCAGCGCCGTGGGCGGTGTGATCCTTTTTTTTGGCAGCGGGAAGTCTTCACCTCCGGCCAGGTGACTGCGGGGCTCGCGCCCGAAGCAGATCTGGATCGGGTGGCAGTTCAATCTTGAGGTCCGCTATCTTGAGATTGCGCAATCGGTTGCGCTCCCGTCCCTGCCGAATCGACGGTTCGTCCGGAACAAGATCGAATCGATTCACGCCTGGACGCAGCCGAATCGCGTCAAACTGCAGGGACCGCGGGGATTCGTCGACTCGCTCCCGGGCAATTTCATCACCATTGAGCAAGAAACGCATATAACGCGGCCCAACAGCGCTGGCCCCCATTCGAATTCTTATCACCAGTGGTTTCTGCTGCGGATTAAAATAGGAAAACGAGGCCTCGCCCCGGGTCCAGCGAGCCCCTCGCGACTCCGGCTCCGGCGGATTCCAGCCCAACCCGTAGGTCGGTTCTCTCGCCACAGGCAGACGAGGTTCGGGCAATGGGTGGAGCCGGACCACAGCCTGTTCGCGCGCATTTCCCTCAATGATTTCAGTCCGGCCCGCCTGCGCCAAAGCCCGCAAAAGCGCCTCGCCTCGATCATCGTAGGCCCTCCGGTTCAAATAGATTCCCGCAAACCCCGCCTCCTCCAGAGCGGCCACCAACCGAGAGGGCGATAGAGCCTCGAAGTCGCGCTGCCACTGCGATCGGGCCCGGTGTTTACGCGAGCCAAACGTGAAGCGGATCGTTTCCGTGGCGAGGTAGGGGCGGAAATGTTCGTACTCGTAGAAAAGATGTCGGGCACGGCCTTCAGGAAATTCAATGTAGGGCAATTGAAAGAGCATCGATCCCGGTTCCAGTTTCTTCTCCATCAACACACCGAAGGCGTGATCGCGGTCCACTGCCGCGATGGCTGCCGCTGCACGTGGGTCGGCTCGCGGCAATTGATCCCAAAGTCCCAGGCCGGCGACCGCCAGCGCTGCTGCGCAACTCACACCCCGCGGCCAACGACGGGACAATCGCGCCATCCGACCAATCACGAACGTCAGAACCAAAGCGGAGAGAAAGATACTGTAGCGATTCGTGGCGCGAAATACCTGGAGACCGAGATAGAATGCGAGGAGGTTGTTGACTCCACCCACTGCGGAGAACGCAAGGATCCACGCCGCAGGAAGTGCCTGGTCAGGCAGGCGTCGCCGCGCCAGCAGGCTCATTGCGGCGGAACCGAGCAGCCAGCATAGCCCGATGCCTCCCACGATGCCAAGGTAGGGTGAGAAGGCTTCACCTCGCAGGTCGGACCAGCGCACGTACCGATCCCCGAGCGAGGCGAGCAGTTCACTCCGGTGCACGGCTGGCGGCAAAATCAACTCGATCGGCTTGAGCGCGTAGAGTTCAGTCCCGCCATAGTTCCGCACAAGCAGAGGCAAACCGTGCTCGGGGGCCGGCAGATAGAACGACGGAAACAACACCACGGCGAGCGTAACGACGGCCACCGCTCCGCACACCAAACCGAGCACGAGATTCGTCTGGCGGCGCGGCCCGGCCCACTGCGCGAGCAGCGACCAGACCAGCAATTGAAGAAAAAGAAAGAGATTATACGGGTTGCTGACCGCCAGAACCATCGAGATCGCGATGCAGCCATACCACGCCGGCGCATTACGGCGCAGTCTCCGGCTGCGCGCGATCAGGGCGCAGCACAGGATCGCAGGGGGCACGGTCCACGTGAAAATAAGGCTGAGGTGACTCAGTCCCCGAAAGACCGAATGAAAGGCAAAGCTGAACAGCAGCGCCCCCGCAAACGCCCACTCCCAGCGCTGCCGTAACCACCGCGCACAAAGGTAGAATGAAACCGCGGCCGACAACTGGGCGAGCAAGACCGCAAAATTAGCCGCACCCCCCACCCCGACCAGTTTCGCGAGCTGACCCAAGGCAAAGATCAACAGTCCATCAGGCGCCGGATACTCACTCCAATCCGTGCCAAACGGCGCCCCGAGCCGAGTAATGATCTGGCGCGTGAAGGGCACCAGATCCCCCTCGGAGGCGGCCTTGATGCGAGCCAATACCTCCATTGCATCGCCGGAATAATCAGTCGGGTACCGCCACGTCGACGGATCCAGCCGGTCATACTGCCAAGCCGCCAACAGCGCCGTGACCAGACAAAGCGCCGCCAAACGCGACCATACGACGCGCCAAAGCAGAAATCGACTGGGAGTGGGGCGCATCACGAGCTGGACGATTGATGCGAAAGCAAGCTAGACTCCGCTTGCAAAGCAGCGCCGGCGCAAGCGTGATCGCCCGCAAAGACTTGGCATCCGCAGGGATCAAACTATCTCACTTCTTTTCCACCGTGTCCGGCGATACCCACCAACCACGCAAACCCACCGATCTGCACCGCCGGCGCGGCTTTCGCGGACTTTACTTCGACGAGTTCGATTCGGGCTCTGCATGGATTCGCGAAAGCGCCGAGATCGTGCTGCCCGCGGACATCGCCACCGGCACCCTGGTCGTGCACGCCCGCTATGTTGCCCATCCCCAGGCACAGGGACGCGACGCAGGCTGCCCAGGACTTCGCTTGACCGGACCGGATGGCTCTGTGCGCACGCTGAGTCCGAGAACTCCAGGACCATTTAAGGTCGATTTTCCCATCAGCAGCCATGGCGGGCGCCTGCGCTTGGAGCTGCTCGATGTCGGATTCACCAACACCCTGGCGTGGGCCGGGCGTGTGACTGGATTTGCACGGTGGCAACGCTTCCGGGCGCAGAACAAGAATCGCCAGCTGCGGATCGACCGGGTCGAAATCAATGGCGAGGTCGCATTCGATTTTTCCAACCGTCATTCCCCGCGCAACCTGTCGATCGTCCGCCGTTCGCTTCCCATCGGGATGAACATCGCCGGCTATCTGACGGCTGATCTTGGAATCGGCGAATCCGCCCGCTGCATGGTCCGCGCCGCCGATGCGGCCGGTCTGCCCGTCGGTCTCGTCAATCTTCGCCTGCCCGTGAAGAGCACGCAGACCGACGAAACCTACCGGGCCCGTCTGCAGCTCGAACCCTCCCATCCGGTGAACGTGGTTCACCTCGATCCTCCGGGGGCACCGGATGTTGATCATCATCATGGAGCCGGATTCCGGCACGGGCGCTACCATGTGGGTTACTGGGCGTGGGAGCTGCCGGAGTTTCCCGACTCGTGGATCCCCTATTTTGACTGGTACGACGAAATCTGGTGCCCGAGTGAATTTGTCCGCGAGGCGATCTCCGCCAAGGCTCCCGTTCCCGTACTGACGATGCCGCATGCGATCTCCTTTGCGCGGCCAACCGCAAATGCAGCCTCACTGCGTGATCGCCTTGGTCTCCCGCAGGACCGATTCCTTTTCCTCTTCATCTACGACCTGAACAGCTACTCCGTCCGGAAGAATCCGCAGGCGGTGGTGGCCGCGTTTCGCGCCTCCGGTCTTGCCGAGCGCGGATGTGCCTTGGTGATCAAGGTGCATGGCGCCGCGGGCAACGAGGCTGAGCTCGCCGCGCTCAAGGAGCAGGTCGCTCGCTTTCCCTCGACGACACTCATCACCCAAACCCTTGGACGTTCTGCGCTCTACGAACTGCAGGCGGCGTGTGATTGCTTCGTGTCGCTGCACCGCAGCGAAGGCTTCGGTCTCTCCGTCGCCGAATGCATGTATCTTGGCAAACCGGTCATCGCCACGGATTGGTCGGCAACCACCGAATTTCTCAATATCTCCAACGGCGCCCCGGTTCGTGCTGAGCTCGTAAAACTCCAGCAGAACGTCGGACCTTACGCCAAAGGTCAAACGTGGGCAGATCCTGATCCGGATCACGCAGCCGACTGGATGCGACGCCTGCACGCCGATCCGGACCTCCGTGCCCGGCTCGGTTTGGCCGCGCGGACCACGATCGAGCAACGCTTTGCACCCGCCGTCATTGGCGAGCGCTATCGGAGACGGCTCGAGGTCATTGCCCTGCGCTAGGTCTTGGCAAGTTCGGGTTCGCATCCGTGTCAGGCCCTCCCAGTCGACTACCCGTGCTGGTTCGCAGCAAAGAGCTCAGCCGCCGGCCCGCGGCCCTGCCTCTCCGCCGACGAGACCTCAGGGTGCAGGTGGAGCCACCAAGGACACCTTGAGATCGCGCAAATTAAAGGTGATCGGTCGCAAATCCTCCTGGTCCGGGGTGATCGGCGGCCGATCCGTCTCGAATCGCCAGTGGGTCGATCCTGCGGTGTAGGCGTGCCGAGGGAAGATCACCTCGCTGCCTTCGCCGGGCATGATCACGCTCTCCCACAACACCTCGTCATTCTCGATCAAGCGGACCAATCGCTCATCCGCCACCCGCACCGTGAAACGCACATCAGCATAGACCGTCTCCGATCGCGGGTTACGGAAAATAATCCCACCCGAACCCGGGCTCCAGCGCCAGTACTCAAAGCGCGAGCGCTCGGCCTGATACCAGTTGCCATCAAACGAAACTGAAAAACCACGGCCGGACTCAGGATCAATCGCCAGTTCCTTCCGGCCTTCGATCCGGTAGCTTTCCCGACCGGCCGGCCGCAGCACGTCAGAAAGGGCAAACACCGTGAGATTGCCCAAAAGCAAGGGGAGCAACCACGCGCGCGTTCGCGGCACAAGCACGTTGAACATCAGCGTCATCGGAAGGAGCACGCGCGAAGCCGCGCCGGGATAGCCCTCCCATACGGCACCACCAAGGAAGATCAGCAGGACCGAATAGGCCGCGCCTACTCGCCACCAGGGATCCGTCCAGCGCGGCCGTAGCGCGAAGAAGAGCAGTTGGACCGTAAGCGCGACGATCATCATCAGGCTCCACATCGCCACCGAGCTGTAGCCCTCCGTCATCAGCTGCGAAACCGTCTCGATCCATTTGACATAGAATCCCTGCAACGGCGGCTCAAAATTACGCGAGCCCGCACCACCACCGCTTCCAAGGAAGGCGGTCAGATAACCCATCCAGACAAAAAGCGGGATCACCACCAGCGCCCCCTGCAGCCCCATCTCCAACCACCGCTTCCAACCCCGCGCCGTCGGATCGGCCAGCGCTGCGGCGCCCAGGATATTGGTCTCCTTGCCCAGACCAGCGATTGCCAGGACTCCGGCCGCACCCCAACTCTGTCGCTTTTCCAACATAAGGAGGGCGACCGCAATCAGGAGCAGACTGGGACCGTCGACCAGAGCTCCGCGCACACTAAAACAGAGGCCGAATGAGAGCAGGACTCCAGCCCAACGAATGAAATTTTGCAGCGAGTCGGGCGGAAACCAGCGCAGCATGATCAGCGCAAGCAAGACCCAAGCTACAATGTTCTGTAGCGAAAAGATATGCAGCGCGAGCAACGGGTCACCCGCTGCAAGGACGTAGGCCAGCCAGGACAGCAGGATCCGCCGGGCACGATACGGAAGATTGTCCACGGCCTTGGCCAATTCAGGATCCTCCAGGTTCGGCCGCATCGCGATCTGCGCATAATGCTGCGCATCATATCCATAGGAGTTCTCCATCTGGAAGTAGTCGATGGCCCTCAATTCGGGAAGGTAGGACTCACTCCGCTGGTCACCAAACATGAGCACGTAGGTGAACGCCTTCCCGGGCACATAGAACTGCGCGAAGATCCAAAGAAAGCAGGCCACCACCGCAAAATAGGCCGTGCTGAAGATCAGGACCTTTGTTCGGCTAGGTGGAGGAGGGTTGGTGACCACGCAAAACCAACAAATCATCCCCCTGCCCGACTGAAGCAAGGCCGGAATTCCCTTCGCTCCCGCGCCATGGGCTTGCCTGCACGCAGCGCGTCGTTGTGCTCCCACGCTGAACCCGTGCGCCTGCTCGACCTCACCCACACCAGCCACACCCGCGCCCGCACTGGGATTCAAAAGGTGTGCCGAGCTCTCAACCAAGCCCTCGCAGCTCATGGAGATGTCACGCCGATCTGCCATGATCCCTTCCGCTCCGCCTGGCGCGTGCTCGAGCCATGGGAGCAGGAAAATCTGGATAGCGTGGCCCCCGCTGCAGGACGAGGAGCGCGCTGGCCGCTCGGCGCCCGCCTCCGCGGTCGATTTGCACGACTCACCGGGCAAGGTGCTGCACCGCTGCCCTCGTCCACCGGACTGATTGTTCCCGAGATCTTCTCCCCGGCCACCGCCCGGGCGCTTCCGGCCCTGTTGGCCTCGGTCCATGGCCCGCGGGTTGCCCTTTTCCATGATGCCATCGCCCTGAAGTATCCCGAACTTTCCCCACCGGGTACCGTAGCGCGCTTTCCGAATTACCTACGGGAACTGCTTGCCTTCGATGGGATCGCGGCGGTTTCCGAGGATTCACGCGATGCCCTGATCGATTATTGGCAGTGGCTCGGTATCCACACTCCTCCACCGGTTCAGGCGATTCCGCTCGGGATTGACAGCGACCCCATCAATCCGGCCGGGCCGCTTCCTTCCGCCTCGGGCCTGCCCGTCGTCCTGTCGGTGGGAACGCTGGAGGCACGAAAAAATCATCTCGCCCTCCTCGAGGCCTGCGAAGCCCTCTGGAACGAGGGACTCGCCTTTGAGCTTCATCTGATCGGCATGGCTCAGGCGCAGACCGGCAAGCGCGCCGTCGAACAGGTTCGCTCACTGCAAGCGACTGGATACAAGTTGCGCTACGACGGACCAGTCTCAGACACCGCACTTTATGAGGCCTACCAACGCGCAACCTTCACCGTGTATCCTTCCCTGATGGAGGGTTTCGGACTCCCGGTGCTGGAAAGTCTGCGCCACGGCCGGCCCTGCATCTGCTCCCGGAGCGGCGCGTTGGGTGAGTCCGCCCGGGGTGGAGGCTGTCTTGGTCTCGACGCAGTTACACCGCAAGATTTGGCCAATGGGATTCGGCAGCTACTCACCTCGGAAGCCAAGCTGGCCGAACTCAAGGAAAGCGCGCGCCATCGCCGTTTCAAGACATGGGCGGACTACACGGGAGAAATCCTCACCTGGATGGATACACTGCCCTCCCGACCATAGGCAGGCTTTCAGTTTGCTAACCGTTACGAGCTCACCTATTGCTCCCCCCTTACATGGCGCTCTCCTTTTTCTCGAAGAACAAGAAGGCATTACTCGACCGCTGCCGCGACGACTACGCGACCAAGATGCGGCTTAAGTATGCCCCGTATTATCACGCCATTGAGGCTCAAAAGGGCACCGATATTCGTTTGGACGGCCGTGATCTCATCATGCTGTCCAGCAATGACTACCTGGGACTCTCGTTCCATCCCAAGGTCATTGAGGCTGGCCGCGCCGCCCTCCTGAAATGGGGCACCAGCACCACGGGAGCTCGCCCCTCCAACGGTTCGCGCTCCTATCACGTCGAACTGGAGGATAAACTGGCTGAATTCCTTGGTCGCGAGGCCTGCCACGTCCACGCTGCCGGCTATCTTTCCTGTCTGTCGAGCGTAGCGGCTTTTGCCCAGAAGGGTGATGTCATTCTCGCCGACAAAAATATCCATTCCTGCCTGTGGGAAGGCATCCGACTGTCGATGGCCACGACGGAGCGCTTTTCTCACAACAACCCGCTCGATTTGCGCGAGGTCGCCTCAAGCGTGGATCCTTCGGCCCCCAAGATGCTGGTCATCGAAGGGGTCTATTCCATGGAGGGCCACGTGGCCCGGCTGCCCGAGATCATGACGGTGGCAGAGGACTACGGTTGCTTTACCGTGCTCGACGACGCCCATGGCTTCGGCGTGCTTGGTCGTCAGGGCCGCGGCACCGCCGATCACTTCGGCCTCGGACCCAAGGTGGATGTCATCTGCGGGAGCCTATCGAAATCTCTGGCCAGCACTGGCGGCTTTGTCGCCGCCTCCCGCGAGGTTATCGATTACCTGCGAACCAACTCCAAGCAGACGATCTTCAGCGCAGCCCTCAGCCCAAGCCAGGCCGCCTGCGCCATGGCCGCACTCGACATCATGAAGGCCGAGCCGGAGCACCTTGAGCGCCTGTGGAAGAACACGAAGCGTTACACGGAGATGCTGCGCAGCCTCGGTCTCGATACGTGGGGAACCGAGACCCCCGCCGTTCCGATCGTGCTGGGCTCGAAGGAGGCCGTTTATCGTTTCTGGAAGGCTCTCCTCGAGAAAGGCGTCTTCACCGTCATGTCGGTCGCACCGGCCGTTCCTCCGGGCAAGGATCTCATCCGGACCGCCATCTCCTCGATGCACACCGACGAGCAGATCGACCGGATCGGCGACGCGATGGCTTACGCCTTGAAGAAACTGTAACTAGGCCCCGAGCGCAGTTCGCAGATACTCCGCCGCACCCGACCACGTCGGCAACGGCCGCGCGCAAGCGGCACCCGCCAGCGTCGCGCGCAACGCACGGTCTCGGATCATCTCACGCAGCGCCGCCTGCCACGCTGCGGAGTCGCTCACGGCTACCGACACGCAGCCGCCCCCGTCCGCATTCTCGCGCAGCACCGGCAGATCACTGCACACGCAGGGAACGCCCTGCCAGAGCGATTCCAGCAGCGGCAGGCCGCAGCCTTCCGCCACGGTCGGGAAAACGAGTGCCGTGGCGCCCGCATAGAGCTCCGCCACGCGGGCATCATCGGCCGCACCGTGGTAACGCAGCCCCTTCCGTGCGCCCGCGATGCGCTTGATCAGCGCCTCGATCGGACGCCCAAAATGCGGATTGACCCTCCCCACTAGGTGCAGATCGAAGTCGAGGCCTTCCGCCCAGAGTGATTCGCACGCATCGACGAGGAACGCCTGATTCTTACGCGGCTCAATGATCCCAATGCACAGCAACGACGGTCGGACCGGCTCCCGCGGAACGGCCTGACGCGCCCCCCCTGCTCCGTCCGCGCCAAGGGCAATCACCTCGACCGCAGCCTTCGCCCGTACCCCTTGCCAGCGCCAGAAGCCCTCCAGCTCGGCCCGGCTCGCCTCCGAGACCGCAAACACCCGGTCAAACGACGCCAGCATCTTCATGTATTCAGGATGTCTCGACACACTTTGCGGCCAGGTGATGTCAGGCCGCTTCAGCGGGATCGCATCATGAAAAATTGCCGCCAAGCGGCATGGAGGCTTGCGCAGGAATTCCCAGAACCCCGGCCGCTCCTCTTCGCAGAAGAGCTCGGCGGTAAGAAACCAATCACCCGGTGCGGTTGAGCGATCCCATTGCCCCCAGCGCACCGCCCCCGCCGCCCCGCCCAGCTCCGCGCGGAGTCGCGAACTCACCCGGGTAAGCCCCGAGCGATGACCAGCCTGCCCCGACTTGGTGTGATCAAACCAAATCATGGCCGGGCCGCCTCCAGCAAAAGATCGTGCAGGCGTTCCGCATTGCGGTGCGCGTTGTACTCGGTCTCCACCCAACGACGGGCCGACTGCTGCAGGCGTCCGGCCAGGATATCGTCGGAAGCCAGACGTCGAAATGCAGCCACCCAAGCCGCTGGGTCTTCGACGGACGCGACCAGCCCCGTCTCACCATCATGGATGGCCTCGCAGGTGGCGGCCACCGGAGACGTGATCACGAGCGTGCCGGCTGTCATGGCTTCTGGAATCACGTTGGGTAATCCGTCCCGATCGCCACTCGGCGCAACAATCCCGGTGTGAATCAGAACGTCCGCCCACGCGAATTCGGCCCACACCTTGGCCTGATCGCAATGGCCGAGGAAAGTCACGGCCTCGCCTAAGCCCAGCGAGCGGGCCAGGGACTCCAGTTCAGACCGCAGGGGGCCCTCGCCAACGATCCGGGCCTCAAAGTCCAGTCCGGCTGCACGCGCGGCCGCGTAAATGTGCAACTGATGCCGCAGGCCCTTCTTTGCCACCAGACGCGCCACCGAGACGATCCGCAGCCGGGCGCGATGCTGTCGCAGCGCCTTGATCGGAGGAAACACATCAAGCCCGCGCCGGATGACGTGTACGCGCCCAGCAGGCAGTCCCCGGCCGGTCAGCGTATCCGCCCCCATCTGCGTCGACGTGTGGATGAAGCGGGCCTCCACCAATTTCTCGTACAGCCACCAGTCCCCGCCGTGCTCATACAGGTCATAGGCATGCGCCGCGGCGCTGTAGGGGTGGCCGTTAAGCTTGTGGAGCATCCAGGCGGCGGTCGCCGGTGCGCCCCCCCAAGCCGCATGAATCAAGTCCGGCGGGGACCGTCGGAACTCCGGGTACCAAAGTCCGGCAAATCCGGCACCCAGCATGTTTTCCCAAAAATTCAGCCACGAGGGCGGGCGCCGGGTGCACAGGCCGCGAAGAATTACGCCGAACACATCCCACCTGGTCAGCGCCACCTTGGGAATGACCCAGATCAGCTCCAACAGGCGCCACATCGAGAAGCGGGTGACCTCAATGCCCGCAAACGTGCCGCCGCCACCAATGAGGGAATAGATACGCAGGTTCACGCCCCGCGCGCGCATCGCGATCACTTCCCGTTGCATGAACGTCTCCGTGGATTTGGGAAACGTCGTGTAGAGGTAGGCGATGGTCAGCGGACGAATCGTCACGATCCCAGAGGTTGCGCAGGCTGGCCCCAGCGGCCAAGCGATTAGTGGCGACCGTTGCCGTTGGTCGGAGGAAACGGCAGACGGCTCAGTCCGGTCTCTCCGGCCGCCTGGGCACCCAGTCCAACCAACTCCTCGATCAGGAGCGTCGGGTCCTCCTCGTAGCG
>DASWVY010000001.1:0-52436 GCA_036401075.1 Opitutaceae bacterium | reverse complement strand
ACCTGCGCAAAGCGGCCGCGCGCACGCTCGCTGACCTCCAGCTATCCCTTGCGCAGAGCCTCACCTCCTTCGAGCCCGCCCACTGCCAAGGCTTCTTTAAGCATGCCAAATATGCGTCTAACTAAATCGAAAACGCTCTAGGCTTCTTTGTGTGGTGCCTGTTGCTGGCCATCTGCTGGCCGCTGGCGCTGCTGGCCTTGCTGCTGGCGCCGATCGTGTGGTTGGTGGCGCTGCCCTTCCGCTTGCTGGGACTGGCGGTCGGCGGGGCGTTTGCCCTCGTGCGGGCGCTCTTTTTCCTTCCGGCGCGGCTGCTGGGAGGAAAGCCGGCCTCGGCGTGAAGCCGGCCGGGTCGGAGGATTTAGGCCTGACAGGGCGCGGTTGAGTGGTGAACACTGCGGCCATGGCGAAGCCACTGGTTGGAATCATCATGGGCAGCACGTCCGATTGGGACACGATGCAGCATGCGGCGCAGACGCTGGAGGCGCTGGGGGTCCCGTATGAAAAGGGCGTGGTGAGCGCGCACCGCACGCCGAAGCGCATGTACGATTATGCGCAGTCCGCCGAGGCCCGTGGCCTTCGCATCATCATCGCGGGCGCGGGTGGGGCGGCGCATTTGCCGGGGATGACCGCGGCGCTCACGGCATTGCCGGTCCTTGGTGTGCCGGTGGAGTCGCACGCCCTGCGCGGGGTGGACTCGCTACACTCGATTGTGCAGATGCCGGGTGGAATTCCGGTGGCCACGTTTGCGATCGGCAAAGCGGGGGCGATCAACGCCGCGCTCTTTGCGGCGGCGGTGCTGGCCGGCGGCAACCGACGGATCAAGCGGGCGCTCGATGCGTTCCGGGAAAAGCAGACGGCGACGGTCATGGCCGCGAAGCTGCCATGATCTTTTTGCAGGAGAAAACCGAGGAAACGGAGAGTTTGACGCGGTGAAGCCCGCCCTCTGTTCTCGTCATTTCCTCCTGTAAGATGATCCAACCCGGACAAACCCTTGGTGTACTTGGTGGCGGCCAGCTTGGCCGGATGTTTGCCCATGCCGCTGAGCGGCTTGGCTACCGGGTGCATATTTACGAACCCGCCTACGATTCCCCGGCCGGCGAGGTTTCGGCGAAGGAGTTCAATGCGCCCTACACCGATGCCGAGCGCCTGGCGGAGTTCGCCCGGGGGTGTGCGGCGGTGACGTATGAGTTTGAGAACGTCCCGGTCGAGCCGCTGTGGAAGATTGAAAAGCTGACGGCGCTCAAGCCGCATTGGAATGTGCTGGAGACCTGCCAGAACCGCTTGCGGGAAAAGACCTGGCTGCGGAAGAACGGTTTTCCGCACGTTCCTTTCGCCGAGGTGCAGGTGGGAGAGGATCTTGCGGCGGCGATCCGCCGCGTCGGGCTGCCCTGCGTGGTGAAGACGGCCGACTTTGGCTACGATGGCAAAGGTCAGATGAAGGTGAACGACGAGGCGACGCTTGCGTCTGCGGTCGCGTCGTTTTCCAAGCAGCGCGCCGTCGTCGAGCGTTACATTGATTTCAAGTGTGAGCTTTCGGTCATTGTCGCACGCACTGACACCGGCGTGGTGCAGACCTTCCCGATCGCGGAGAACATCCACACGAAGCACATTCTGGATTTTTCGATCGTTCCCGCGCGCGTGTCCGAGCCGGTGCGCGTGGAGGCGGAGCAGCTTGGCCGGGCGATAGCCGAGAAGATCGGGCTCGTGGGGCTGCTGGCGATCGAGCTGTTTCTGACTGATCGGAACGAGTTGCTTGTGAACGAACTCGCCCCGCGTCCGCACAATTCCGGTCACTGGACGCTGGATGCGTGTGTGACGACCCAGTTCGAGCAGCACGTTCGCGCGATCACGGGTCTGCCGCTCGGTGGGACGGGACTGACGGCGCCGGCGGCGGTCATGGTCAACATTCTCGGTGATGCCTGGCGTCCGGCGGCGGGCAGTCAAACCGAGCCCAACTGGTCGGCGCTTCTGGCCGATCCGGTGGCCAAGCTCCACCTTTACGGGAAAAGCGAACCCAAGGTTGGCCGCAAGATGGGGCACTTTACCGTGACCGGGCCTTCGGCCGATGCGGCCTTGGAGAAGGCGCGGACGCTTAAGTCGCGCCTCTGAGCCCGCGCAGGCGGAGCGTTTTTAGGGGGTCGGCTGTCGGTAGCTGGCGTAATCCTCTGGCGTGTCGAGATCCTGCGCGAGTTCAGGCAGATCGATCGCGGCAACGTTGTCGGTTGGCAGGGTTGCGATCAGTTTCCGCGCACCCTCATCGCCGACCAGTGCCTGGAGGGCGGCAAAATGGGTTCGGGTGAAGAGGGCCGGAGCTCCGAGGTGTCCGCCGTAGCGGGCGGCGACCACGGAGCGCTGGGACGACTGCTGGGTCGCGATGAAGCGATCGACCATGGTGGCGGCGAAGGCCGGCTGATCGCAGAGCGCAAAGAGAACGGCATCAATCCGGGCAGAAAAGGCATTCATGACCGTGAGGCCGGCGCGAAGGGAGGAAGCCATGCCTTCGGCCCAGGCGGGATTTTCGGCCACGAGGACAGGTCGGCGGGCGAGGACCGGACGGATCTCGGTCGCGTTGGCGCCGAGCACCACGACGACGGGCCAGGCGGACGAGCCGAGGGCGGCGTCGACCGCATGCTCCAGCAAGGATTGCGAGCCGATCGGGAGCAACTGCTTGGGGCGGCCCATGCGACGCGAGGCGCCGGCGGCAAGGATCACGATTCCGACGCGAAGAGGTGAGGTGGGCATGGCCAGGGCGGGAGTTACTCGTGAATCGGACGATTGCGGAGCCGCAGCGGGGCGGCATCGCGGGCATGGAGCACGGCCTGCATTTCGGCGAGCATGGAGAGGGCGACGGCCTCGGGGGCATCGCCGCCGAGGTCGAGCCCGACCGGGGCATGCAGACGGGCGAGCGCGTCGGGCCGGAGGGGTTGACCTTGTTGCCGAATCTCATCGAGCAGCCGGTCGGCCCGCTTTTTGGGGCCGAGCAAACCGAGGTAGGCGAGGGGTTGATGGATCAATTCCCGCAGAAAGGGCAGGTCATGAACATAGTGGTGGGTCATGACGACCGCGAACGTATGGGGATCCAGCGGGACGGCGCGGGTGATCGCTTCCGGTTGGAGAGCCAAAACGGCGTGGGCGGTGGGGAAGCGCGTGCGCGTCGCGAAGGCGGGGCGGGGGTCGGCGATGGTGACGCGCCAACCCAAGGCGTGCGCGAACCGGGCGAGCGGCTGCGCGTCGTCGCCCGCTCCCAGAATCACCAACTGAGGCGTGGGTGCGATGTATTCGAAGAAAACGGATGGGCGATCGGCGAGTTGGGCAAAGGCGAGCGAGCGGGATTTGCCTTCGGCCAACGCCGCCCGGGCCGAGGATTCCACGGCGTTCCGCCAATCTGCAGGCAGATCGCCCGTCCAGCTTGGGCCGGTGGCGGCGATGGCCAGCCGCGTGCCGAGGAGGCGTGGATCGTCGCAGGCATAGATGGTTGCGAGGACGCATCCGACCCGGAGCTCATCGGCGGCATGACGGGCGAAAGTGAGAAAATCGGGCTTAACACGCAACAATTCAAGGAGTAGCGTTACTTTTCCGTTGCAGCCCAGCCCGACCCCCCACACGAGATCGTTTTCCTGGGTGGTGTCGTAGATCAGGGTTTTGGCGCTGCCGGTTGCCATCACGCCTTCGAGGTGGGCGATCATGTCCTCCTCGAGGCAGCCGCCGCTGATGGCCCCGGTTCGGGTTTTGTTTGGAGCCAGAAGCATCCGGGCGCCGGGTCGCCGGTAGGACGAGCCCTCGGTGGCGACGACCGTGGCCAACCCATACGGGTAATCAGGAGCGAGCTCGAGTTGAGCGAGGGTTTTGAGGGCTTCCTGCATGGATTTTTACGAATCTATCGGTGTTTCGTCGCGGTTAATGTGCCATTCGTCGCGTCTTAACAGCGACGTAACTCAAATATTGCGAAGTGGTCAGGTAAATGCTTTCATATGTCCAAGAGATAACATTAGAGCCTCGGCTCTATCTCTCACTACCAACACAACAAACCAACTATGAGCAATCGTCTCAACCCCAAGATGGGGGTTATCGCCCTCATCTCACGTGCGGGCTTGTCATCGTTCGTCGCGGGAGCCGGCCTGACCAAGGTCGCCACCCTTACTGGCCTCGCTGTGGCCTCCGCAGTTGCGGTCCACGCGCAGAGCAACACCCAGGGCTATGTCTATGGTCAGGTTCAGGGCATGGACCTCGCCGGCCTCACGGTTCACGCCGAGAGTGCCGACACTGGCCTCAGCCGCAGCGCCGCCCTTGATGCGCGTGGCGCCTATCAGCTGTCCTCCCTCCCGACCGGCACCTATACGGTGACTCTTCGTCGCGGTGGCGCCGATGTCGACAGCCGCCAAGGCGTCGTCGTCAGCGTCGGTACCGGTACTCCGGTTCGTTTCGTGGCCGGCGCCAGCCAGGATGTCCTGGAAATGGCCCGCTTCGAGGTCAGCGGCGCTTCGATCTCCCCGATCGACGTGTCCCAGACCGCCTCGGTCACGGTCTTCCGTGAAGAGACGATCGATATCCTGCCCGTCGCGCGCAATATCACGGACGTGATGCTGCTCTCGCCCGGCACGGTTCAGGGCGACAGTGCCTTCGGTAACTTGGCGTCGGTCAGCGGTTCCTCCGTTGCGGAGAACGCCTACTACGTGAACGGCTTCAACATGACGAACTTCCGCAACGGAACGTCCTTCGGCTTCGCGCCGTTCGAGTTCCTGAGCGAGGTCCAGATCAATAGTGGTGGCTACAGCGCCGAGTACGGTCGTTCGACCGGTGGCGTGACCACTGCCGTGACCAAGCGCGGTGGCAACACCTGGAAGTCGGGTGTCAGCGTCTATTACGAGCCCGGCTCGCTCCGCGCTCGCGCCCCCTCGGTGGTGCTCTCCGACGGTACCACGGCCCTCAACAACATGGAGGACTACGAGCAGACGGTTAACACGAACGTTTACCTCAGCGGTCCCATCCTGAAGGACAAGCTGTTCTTCTACGCGCTGTTCAACGGCCGTGACACGACCCAGGAATTTGCGGTCGGCGACACGAACTTCTATGACCGCACCAGCAGCGATCCGTTCTGGGGCGTGAAGATCGATTACCAGATCACCGACGATCACCTCTTCGAGTACACGGGCTTCTCCGACAAGCGTTCGACCGAACAGTTCATCCGTCCGTACAACTCGACCACCGGTGTCATCGGACCCCGTGCTGGCGCGTCGTACCTGAACCGCGGCGGCAAGAACGACATCTTCCGCTACACCGGCACGTTCCTCGACGATGTGCTCACGGTTTCCGCTCTCTACGGCAAGGGTGAGGCCAGCTTCACCGATGCCGGCGCAGGCGATGCCTTCCGCTACATCCTTGACGGTCGTACCAATCCGAACGGCGTCCTGGTCAGTCAGGCGACCTCCCTGCAGCCCGGTACCTCCGAGGACGAACGCGAGGCCATGCGTCTCGACGGCACCGTCCGTCTGTGGGGCAACACCCTGCGTTTCGGCTTCGATCGCGAGACGACCACCTCGGTGGACTTCCTGAAGTACTCGGGTGACGGCATCTACTGGCGTTACTACGCCACCACGGGCGGCGCCTCGCTGCCCAATGGCGGCGTCACGCCAGCGGGCACGACCCAGTACGTGCGCGAGCGCTTCTACTCCAACGGTGGCTCGTTCGAGACGGTCACGGACGCCTACTACATTGAGGACACGATCAAGCTCTTCGATGATCGCCTGGTCTTCACCGCGGGTCTCCGCAACGAGGGCTTCGATAACAAGAATGCCAACAACGAGACCTTCAACAAGATCGATGACCAACTCGCGCCCCGTATTGCCGCCGCCTACGACGTGCGCGGTGACGGTCGCTCCAAGCTGTTCGCGAACTACGGCCGTTACTACCTGCCGATCGCGTCCAACACGAACATCCGCCTCGCGGGTGCCGAGCTCTTCTATGAGGACTACTTCGTGCTGAATGGCACCAACGCCGACAATTCGCCCATCAAGGGTGCGCAGATCGGTGGCCGCAACACGTTCTCGAACGGCGACATCAAGGATCCGCGCATGATCGTGAACCAGAACCTCGATCCGATGTACCAGGACGAGTTCATCTTGGGTTACCAGACCCAGGTCGGTCGTGACTGGAAGGTTGGCATCAAGGGCACCTACCGCGATCTCAAGAGCACGCTCGAGGACGTCGCGATCGACGCGGCGCTGCTCAAGTATGCCGCCGCCAAGGGCTACAACAACTTCGAGGCGGGTGGCTTCGACTACTACGTCCTGACGAATCCCGGCAAGGACATGACGATCTACGTCAATCTGGACGAGGATCATGACGGTGACGGCATCGTCGATTCCCATGACCAGACGGGTGTCACCCTCGAGAAGATCGACCTGAGCGCCGCCGACCTCGGCTACCCGAAGTCGACCCGCACCTACTATGCGATCGAGCTCTCCGCTGAGCGTGTCTGGAACCAGAAGTGGATGGCCAACTTCTCGTACACGTGGTCGCAGAGCTACGGCAACAACGAGGGCTATGTCCGCTCCGACAACGGTCAGGACGATGCGGGTCTCACGACCCTCTTTGACCAGCCCGGCCTCACGGACTACAGCTCCGGCTTCCTCCCGAACGACCGCCGTCACGTCTTCAAGACCTTCGGCGCCTACAAGCTGACCGATGAAATCCAGTTCGGTGGCAACTTCCTCCTCCAGTCGGGCAAGCCGGTCAATGCGTTCGGCATTCACCCGACGGATGCGTTTGCCGCCGAGTACGGCTCCGAGGCGTTCTTTGCCAACGGCGTGCCCGCCCCGCGTGGCTCGTTCGGCCGCACCTCTTGGACCTACAAGCTGGACCTCTCGGTCAAGTACACCCCGAAGTGGGGTGATGGTAAGCTGAGCTTCGGTATCGACGTGTTCAACGTCCTCAACTCGCTCAAGATTACCGAGATCGACGAAGTGCACGACGACGACGACGGCTCGACGCTCGAGACCTTCGGCACCGCCCGTGCCTACCAGACTCCGCGCTACGCTCGCTTCAGCGCGTCGGTCGACTTCTAAGCCAAGTCCGATCTAGATTGATTCACACCAAGGCGGCCGGTTTCCCCGGCCGCCTTTTTCGTGCCTGGGTGCGAGGCGTTACCCGGAGCGAAAGCGGAGAGCCAGTTCTCCGGCGTTGTGCGTCCAATTGAGTGTCGGTAGCCCGGATTTGGGCGCTGCCTTGCCCAGAATCGATTTGCGCGACAGGGGGCGGCCAGCTGGCCGCAGGATATCGACCCCATTCGTCAAGGAGACCTGGCTGATCGACACGCGTCCAAGCCCGCGAACCGCGATGCGGGCGGGCAGGGCAGGATTCTCCACCGGGACGCTGAATCCCCGCTTGATGCGTGAGCGTGGACGCGCCGCGGTGGCACGGAACTCGATGGTGAAGCGAGCCGCCAACTCGCGCCACGTTCCGTCAGCCTGTTGTTGCTCCACGATGATTTTCTGCAGCGCGGGCGCATGATTGTGGACGGTGAAGTTGAGTTGCCAGCGGCCGCAAACCGGCGTGCCTTCCCAGGCAAGATCCGGATTGAGGCGGCACTGGCTCAACCACCGCAACCAGTCGCGCAGGCGCTGCTCATCGCGGTCGAGAATGGCTTCGTTCTGGCCTCGTTGCCCGGGATCGCGTGACCGGCGCCACATGCGCAGGGCGGCACCACGGCCGCGGGCGATCGCGGCGTAAAATGCCGATGCCTCCGCCTGCAATTCCGCGATTCGCGTGGTTGCAGCCGGCGCGAGCAATCCACGCCGCAGTACACGACGAATCGAGTAGACTCCGCGGACCGCACTCCGGACAAACACGTCGCGTTCGGCGAGGTAGTGTCGGAACGCGACGCTGGCGGCGAAGGGCTCCGGCAGGCGCTGCTTGCAGAGGCGTCCGAAGAATCGCGACTCGGCCGCAAAGGGTGCCGCGGATTCCGGCTGGGCGCATCCATCCCAGCGATCATTGATCTCCCAGCGCGCATAGCCGGCGAAAGCCCTTTCATCGCACCGCAGGGCGGCGCGGGCGGCCTCGCGGGCCCCGCTTTTCCCAAACACCCGCTCGAACCCCTTGGCGAGCATGTCCGTGTGGTTGTCAATGACCGGATCGGTCCAGAGGCAGGCGGCGGCAGCGTCGACCACCGTTGTCATCTCGATCGCGAGGCGGTACGCCTCCCAGGAGCTGACGAGGAATCCGGCGGCTCCGGTCCGCTGGCAGCGGTTCCACCAGGAACGGATGTTGCCAAGTCGGTCCGCGAAAAGGGGCAGGGGTTCGAAGCGGAAGGCTCCGTTCATCGGACAACCCCAGTACTCGATTCCCTGCTTGTTCAGCGCGCCGGAAAGATCGTATTCGGAAAAATTATACAACTCCATCCGAGGGTGGCGGCCAAACGGGTAGTAGTACCAGTCGTAGGCGATCACGCCGCGCGGAAGCAAGGGGATGGCCGCGGGCAGAAGTGCGAGCATGTCGGCCCACAGGCCCATGCGCAGCCCGTGCTTTGCAACCAGCGTGTGCAGCCGACCGGCGTGCGCGGCAAAATGTCCGGCCAGGCCGATCTGCGATATTTCGTTCTGGCTGAGGGGGTGCTTTCCCAGCTGGAACGATTCATCGAGTCCGACGTGCACTTTGCCCGCCGTGCAAAACGGCGCCATGTCGTGCAGCAGGCTGGCGGCGACCTCCAGCGTGCGCGGATGCAGCGGGCAGATCTGCCCGCGCTCCAGCGGGCTGCCATCCGGCGCGCGCAGCTCGTTTAAATCGCGAAACCGCGGATCCTTGATGAGGTACTGCGTGTGGCCGAGCAGATTGACGATCGGCACGACGCGAATGCCGGCGCGATCCGCGCCGGCGACCAGCCGCTCAAAATCGCGGTAGGAATAGGCATCGGACCGGGCCAGGCCCGGCATACTGGGGTACTCGACTGCATCCTCCAGGTGGAGGTACAGTTCGTTGTAGCCCCAGTCGCCGTAGCGGGGAAGCTGGGCCAGCAGCCAGTCAAGCCGTTCGACCTGACGAGCGAGGTCCCATTGGAAGGCGCGGATCATGGCGCCACCCGGCATGCGCTCACTTCCGTTTGGCGGCGATGAGCTGCTCAAGCTTCACAATGTCGGCGGAGAACAAACGGATGCCTTCGGCCGTCTTCTCGGTGGCCATGGCATCCTCGTTGAGGGCAAAGCGGAATGCCTTTTCGTCAAAGGAGACGCGCTTCAGGTCGGCGGCCGCTGCCTTCGCCGGGTCGAGCTTGCGGACGATCGGATCGGAGGACGACTTGAGTTCGGCCAGCAGTGGCGGAGCAATCGTGAGGAGATCGCAACCGGCGAGTTCGAGGATCTCGCCCTTGTTGCGGAAGCTCGCGCCCATCACCTCGGTGCGGTACCCGAATTTCTTGTAGTAGGTGTAGATCTGGGTGACCGAGATGACACCTGGATCGGCGGCGCCTGCGAACTCTTTGCCGGTGCTCTTCTTGTGCCAGTCGAGGATGCGGCCGACAAATGGGGAGATCAGCTGGATGCCGGACTCGGCGCAGGCGACGGCCTGGGCGAATGAGAACAGTAGGGTCAGATTGCAGTGAATGCCTTCCTTTTCGAGGATCTCGGCGGCCTTGATGCCTTCCCAGGTCGAGGCGATCTTGATGAGGATGCGGTCACGACCGATGCCGGCCTTTTCGTAGAGGGCGACAATCTCGCGGGCCTTGGTCAGCGTGCCATCGCGATCAAAGGAAAGGCGGGCATCGACTTCGCTGGAAACGCGGCCGGGGACGATTTTCAGGATCTCCAGACCAAAGACCACCAGCAGACGGTCGATCACGCGGTCCAGCGCGGCGGTGGCGCCGGCGTCCTTGATCGCCTGATCGACGAGATGCGCATAGTCAGGCATCGCGGCGGCTTTGAGAATGAGCGAGGGATTCGTCGTCGCGTCCTGCGGGGCGAATTCCTTCATGCTGACGAAGTCGCCGGTGTCGGCGACAACCTTGGTGTACTGCTTCAGTTGATCGAGCTGGGTGGGCATAGGGAAGACAGTTAGTTTAGATTTGGGTAGCGATGGCGCAAATGGTTTTGTAGCCAGGCAACCCCGGTTGGTTCATCGGTGAAGACCCCGTCGAGCTGAGCTTCAAAGGCGGCGTCAAGAATCGGTTTGAATGAAGGCCCGGGCTTGATGCCCTGCGCCACGAGGTGACGGCCGAGAATCAAGGGCGTGGGGGCGGCGTGCTGCAGTGACAGCTGACGCGCCCGCGATCGCAGACGTTCGATGTAGGCGAGGGTGTCGGGGGAGTGGAGGGGTGGTCGGCCCCGTGAATCAGAGACCATCACCGTGCAAAGATCATCGATCGTCGCGGGCGCGAGCTTGCGGGCGAGCCGACGGACCTGGGTGTCAGTATAAAGACCGTTGCGGCTGTGGTGGTGGGCGAGGTGATGCATCACCAGCGGGCCGACGACCGGAGCTAGGTCGAGTGGCGCGCCGATGCCGGTCAGAAAGCGTTCGGCCGGGGCGACGCCGGCCGCCTCGTGGCCCAGACTTGTCCAGCGCATCACGCCGCGCCGCTCCATGCGCTTTGTCGTGGGCGGTTTGCCGAAATCGTGGGTCAGGACGGCAAAGGAAAGCAGGCGTCGCTTGTCTGCGGGTGCGTCCTTCCAGTCGGCCAGCTTGGTCAGGGCTTCGAGGCAGTGTCCCGTATGATCAAAGACGTCGCCCTCCGGGTGCCACTCGGGTTCCTGCGGGCAACCGCGTAGCGCGGCGAGTTCGGGGAAGTGGATGAGCCAGCCGCTCTGCTCAAGGACGGCCAAACCGCGTGCGGGCCGAACGCCTTTGACCGCCCATTTATCCCATTCATGCCAAACGCGCTCGATCGGAAGCTCTTTGAAGGTCGCTGAAATCGAACGACAGAGGGCGGCGGTCTCTGGGGCGAGGGAGAGGTCGAATCGGGCCGCGAACTGAAAGGCGCGCAGAACACGCAGCGGGTCATCCACGAATGCGGGGCCGGTGTGGCGCAGGATTTTGGCTGCGAGGTCCTTTTCTCCGCCCAAGGGATCGATCAGGGTCTGCGCGAAGGGATCATAGGCGATCGCGTTGATCGTGAAGTCGCGGCGGGCGGCTGCATCCCGGTCGTCGAGCGTCGGATCGGGCTCAACCGCGAATCCACGGTGGCCGGCGCCGGTCTTTGATTCGCGACGAGGTAAGCTGAAATCATAGTCACGCGAGCCTAGACGCAATTTGATGACACCAAAACTGCGGCCGACGATGTCGGTCGCTCCGAACGGCGCCAGGGTGCGATGAAGCGCCTCGAAGGTCGTTCCGCCGACTTCCACGTCGAAGTCGGATGACTCGAGCCCCAGCAGCCAGTCACGCACGCAACCGCCTACCAGCCGGGGGCGGCCGGCAGATCGTAGGGCGGTCAGGACGGGTCCGAGTTCCGCAGGAAGGCGCATTTCAATCAGGGAGCGGGGGAGCGCGTGACCGACTCCTTGATCACCAGGCCCCAGCCGGCCAAGAGGGCGAGTCCGCCGAGCGGGGTGATGGGGCCAAGCCAAGCCGGGCCTCCGAGCGCCATGGCGAAGAGCGATCCGCTAAAAAGGAGCAGACCGAGCGTCCAAGCCCATGCTGCCTTGGTCGCTGGCTGGGCCGAACAGCTGGTTGCGTAAATAGCAACACAGTGAACGAGTTGATAAAGCACAGCCGTATCCCAAGCGGACGTCATTTGCCGGGCGGCCAGGGTGTCCTTCAGAGCGTGGGCGCCGAAAGCTCCGAGGCCGACTCCGGTGAGTCCAAGCAATCCAGCCACTAATTTTAGTTTTTGCATATACTTATGGAATTGGCCCGACGTTTGCTCACGGAACTGTGATAAGTTTCGTCGGTCTTCAGGCAGCCGAGGATAAGGTCACGAATGCGTAAATTCTTGATTTTTACAATTTCGTGGCCTTGATTCGAGGCGCCGTTGTCTAACGGCAACTTATTAAACTACAGAAAAACAACACTATGAAAAAGACTGCAATCCTTCTGGCAGCCCTCGTGGCCGGAGCTTCGCTCCAGGCTCAGGCGCCGGCTTCGTCCTACACCATCACGGTCGACTTCCCCTACGCCAGCGAATACGTTTTCCGCGGCACGAAGCTCGCCGATGATTCGTTCCAGCCTTCCGTCGAGATCGCGAAGGACAACTGGTACGCGGGCGTCTGGACGAACCAGCCCCTCATCAACAACACCGATAATGAGGTCGATTTCTACGCCGGTCTGGGTCTCCCCCTGAACGATACGTGGAAGATTGATACGGGTGCGACGCTCTACTGGTATCCTGAGCTCGACAAGTCCACGGGCCTCGATTCCACGACGTTCGAAGGCTATGTCGGCATCACCGGCACGGTTTCGGGCTTCACCCCGAGCTTCTACACCTACTACGACTTCACCCTCGAGGCGTGGGCGTTCCAGGCTTCCGTCGGCTACAGCATCCCGCTGGCTGACAAGCTCTCGCTGGATCTCACCGGCACCGTTGGTCTGGTCGAGCCTGATCTGGGTGACAACTACACCTACTACGGCATCGGCGCGGTCCTCCCGTACAAGCTGACCGACAAGGCCACGGCTTCCGTTGGCGTTCAGTACGCCACGACCGACGTCACCGGCTCCGAGGACGAGCTCTACGTCACGGCTGGCATCACGATCGGCCTTTAAGGTCGTTCGACGGTCCAAGCTCCCTTCAAACCCGTCCCCGCACCTGCGGGGGCGGGTTTTTCGTTCAGCCCCCTAAAATGCAGGTTGACAGCCCTGAAGTCCGGCCTAGTTCTAGACCTCTTTTCTCATGAAAACGTTCCTCGCCAAAAAGGAGACCGTCCAACCCAAGTGGCATCTTATCGATGCCGAAGGACAGGTCCTTGGCCGCCTCGCGGTTAAAGCAGCCAACATCATCCGTGGCCGCCACAAAGCTTCCTACACGCCCAGCGTCGACACCGGCGATTACGTCGTGATCATCAATGCCGAGAAGGTCGTCCTCACCGGCAAGAAGGAAGAGCAGAACAAGTACATGTTCTTCTCCGGCTACGTCGGTGGCGAGAGCTACCGCAAGCTGAGCGAGCAGCGCGTTCGCAACCCCGCCTTCATCATCAAGCACGCCGTCAAGGGCATGCTGCCGAAGAACCGGATTGCCGCCGACATGCTGACCAAGCTGCGCGTCTTCGCAGGTCCCACCCACACGCACGAGGCGCAGGCCCCGGTCAAAATCTCCGTCTGATTTCCATGAGCGCTGATACCGCCACTCTTTTCCTCGGCACCGGCCGCCGCAAGACCTCCACTGCTCGCGTCCGTATCACGGAAGGCACCGGCAAGCTCACGGCCAATGGTCGTGACTTCGAGGCTTACTTCTCCCACGAGAATTTCGCCAAGCAGGCCTACGCCCCTCTCGCCACGGTCGAGCTTCGTGAGAAGATCGACGTTGTCGCGAACGTTTCCGGCGGCGGCGTCGCTGGCCAGGCAGGTGCGGTTGCCCACGGCATCGCCCGCGCCCTGCAGAAGATGAACCCGGAACTCCGTGCGGCCCTCAAAAAGGCCGGCCACATGAAGCGCGATCCCCGCGCCAAGGAGCGTAAGAAGCCCGGCCAGCCCGGCGCTCGCAAGCGCTACCAGTTCTCGAAGCGCTAAAGTCGACGCCTCGCGTTTTTTCAAAGGCCGCCTTCCCGTATCGGGGGCGGCCTTTTGCTTTTAGCTCCGCACCGCGTTGGGTTGTCGCGGCTGTGTCCTCCCTGTCTCCCTTCTTGGATTTCTTCTCAAATCTGTTTCCACTGCACCTATCATGAAAGTTGGTATCATTGGCGCTTCCGGTTACTCCGGCGAACTTCTGGTTAAGCTCCTCCTCGGTCATCCAAAGGTGACGCTCGCTGCGGTGACGTCGCGCAGTCAGGTCGGCAAGCCATTGGCGGCCGTCATTCCGGCCTTGCGTGGTCAGGATCGGGGCCTGTGCTTTGTCGATTCCGACGCGGTGGCGCTCGCGGCCAGCGACATCGATCTGTTCTTCCTCGCGCTGCCGCACGGGGCGGCTGCCGATTTCGCCAAGGTCCTTGTGCCGGCGGGCAAGCGGGTGATCGACCTGAGCGCCGACTTCCGGATCGCGGATCTGGCCACGTACGAGCGTTACTATGGCAAACACCATGCGCCCGAATTGCTGCCCTCGGCCCGTTTTGTCCTGCCGGAGCTGACTCCGCCGGCATGGAAGGCTGAAGCGAAGCTGGTGGCTGCGCCTGGCTGCTACCCGACGAGCGTGCTCGTACCCTTGGTGCCGTTGTTGCGCGACGGGATCGTTTCCCGGCAGCACATCGTGGTTAACTCGCTCAGCGGCGTCAGCGGCGCCGGCCGCAAGGTCGATGAGATGTACCTTTATGTTGAACGGGCGGAGAGCGCCAAGGCCTACGGGCTCGTCAAGCACCGGCACTTGGCCGAGATCGAGGAGCAGCTCGCGCTCCGGACCGGAGCGGCTGCGATCATCCAGTTTAATCCGCATCTGGCGCCCATGCGCCGGGGGATAGCCACGACCATCACGGTACCTGCCTCCAATCCGTCGATCGAGGCGCTCTATGCCGCGTGGCGGACCACTTACGGGTCATCGCCGTTCGTCCAGCTGCTGCCCACGGGTGAAACCCCGGACACGGCTCACGTGGTCGGCACCAATCGGGTCGACATGTCGGCGGCCTACGACGCGCGCACGGGCAATTTTGTCATCACGTCGGCTGAGGACAATCTGTTCAAGGGGGCGAGCGGCCAGGCGGTCCAGATCATGAACCTCTGGTGCGGATTCCCTGAAACCAGCGGTCTGGTTTAAGCGCGGGAAGTTAACTCCGGTAGTCGGCATTCTCACTCACGTATTCGTGGGTGAGATCGCCGCCGATCACGGTGGCTTCGGCGCTGCCGCGGCCAAGATCGACCTCGATTTCGACGCTGCGCTCGTGGGCCGGAAAGTCGACGGGCGCGGAGAAAATCCCATCGGCAGTCGGCTTGCTCTGATAGAGTTCCGCTTCCTTGAGGTGGGCGGTGAGTGCCGCTTCCTTGTCCGGATTGAGGCGGAAGACGCCATCCGAGAAGAGCTCGATCCCGCCCATGTGCAGACGAAGGCCGGACAGGTCGACCGACGGTGCGTGGGCACCGACATGCTTGCCCACGGCCTGGACGAGCCGTCCCACATTAGGATCGTTGCCGGCGACGGCACACTTGAAAAGCGGCGCGTTGACGATCGCCTTGCCCAAGGCGCTGGCGGTGGCGGCGTCGGGGGCCTGACTCACGCGAACACGGATCACATGGCGAACCCCTTCGCCATTTCGCACCACATCTTCGGCCAGGTCGCGGCAAATGCTGAGCAGGGCCTGCTCCAACGCCTTGAGATCGGTGCAAGGCACTTTCCCCGATGAAACCATGACCACGGTGTCCGAGGTACTGGTGTCACTGTCGATGCTGATGCGATTGAATGTCGTATCCACGACGCGGGTCAGCATCGCCCGCAGGGTATCGCGTGGCACGACGAGGTCGGTGAGGATGTAGACGAGCATCGTCGCCAAGTTCGGCTCGATCATGCCGGCCCCCTTGGCGATGCCGACGATACGGCCTCCCTCAAGTTTCGCGGAGCGAATCTTGGGATAAAGGTCGGTCGTCACGATCCCCTCGGCTGCAGGGAGGATGGAGGAGGCGGTCAGGGCCGCAGAGGCTTGGGGCAGGGCCTTGATGATGGCCTCGGCGGGCAAGCTCCAGCCGATCACGCCCGTGGAGCAGGGCAGGACCTGCTTCGGCGCCAAATTCAGGGCGCGGGCGGTTTCGGCACAGATCTGCTCAGCCGTTTCCACGCCGCCGGGCGCGCAGACGTTGGAGATCTTGTTGTTGATGATGATCGCTCCCAGCGAAGCCTCCTTGAGCCGCTGACGACCTACGATGACCGGCGCGCCGGGAAGGGCGTTGCGCGTGAAGACTGCGGCAAAGTCAGGTGTCGGCTGGTCGAGCGCGATCAGCGTCAGGGTCATCTTGGCCGGCTTCGGGGCTTCGCGCGGGACGAAGTCGAAACGCGTGGTGCCGACGCGGAACCCCTGGGGCAGTTCCGCCTGCTGGTTGAGCCACGCGCGGTGTTCCGCGCGGGAAGTGAAGGTCAGTGAAGTACTCGGCACTTAGCGAGAAGTGTGCGGTGTGAGGCGTCGTGTGAAGCCCATTTTGAAGCGAATGATGCAAACGGCCCGGGGTGAATTCGGCTGGTCGGATCAGAATTGTATGGAAATGCCGGCCACGACTGTTTTATCGGTTTTCTGCTCGTTCGACACGTGAGTGCATTTTACATCCCCGCTGTGGCCGCAAAATTTTCGCAGACGCGATTCTGCATGGCGGGCTGCTGCCTGAGCTCAACCCAGTTGGCGCGGGGAACGGCAAGTTTTCGATGAACGTTACCGAGATCACCGCCAAGGCGAAGGTGCTGCTAGAGGCCCTGCCTTACATTCAGGATTTTCGCGGCTCCACCTTCGTGGTGAAGTACGGCGGGAGTTTCATGGATGATCCCGATCCGGTCGCCCGGACGCGGGTCGCCTATGACATTGCGTTTCTTGCGGCCTGCGGCATCAATGTCGTGGTGGTGCACGGCGGCGGCAAAGCCATCACCAAGGCCATGGAGCAATCCGGGCTGAAGGCGAATTTCGTCAACGGCATGCGCGTGACCGACGAGGCCACGGTCGCGATCGTGAAGAAGACGCTCGACGAGATCGTGAACCGGGACGTTTGTGAGGCGATTGTCACGGCCAAGGGTAAGCCCAAGGGTTTGGCGGGCGACAGCGTGCTGGTGTGCCAGAAGCTCACCGTGGACGACAACGGCAACGCAGTTGATCTTGGTTATGTGGGCGAAGTGACCGAGGTGAAGGTCAAGCTCATCAAGAAGGAGATCGCCGACGGCTTCATCCCGGTCATTTCTCCCGTGGCTGAAGGTTACGACGGCAAGCCATACAATGTGAACGCGGACCTGGTGGCGGGTCGCGTGGCCAGCGCGCTGCGCGCGCGCCGGCTCGTTTACATGAGCGATGTCCCTGGACTGCTGGCTGATCCTTCGGATCCGTCCTCGCTCATCTCCACGCTCAAGATTTCCCAGGTCGACGACTTGAAGAAGAAGGGTGTGATCGACAAGGGGATGCGCCCCAAGGTCATGAGCGCGATGCGAGCGCTGCAGGAAGGTGTGCAGCGCGTGCACTTCATTGATGGACGCCTGCCACACAGCCTCCTGCTCGAGATTTTCACGGACCGCGGCATCGGTACGGAAATCGTCCACGGTTGAGGGGCGCTGTACTTGTGGGTTCGCGTTTTTCGACTGACGGCCCATGCTGGCTGTAGTCGGATCCTGTCCGTCCATCTGACATCTTCATGAGCAGCCCTTCCATCGTTCGCACCAGCACCGCTGACCTCTACGACGCGCATGTCCTGAAAAATTATGCGCGTGCGGCACTCACGTTGGTGCGTGGGCAGGGCTCGTGGGTCTGGGATGACCAAGGGCGCAAGTTTTTGGATTTCACCTCGGGCATTGCGGTCAGCGCCCTTGGCCATTGCCATCCGCACTGGGTTTCATCCGTGCAGCGCCAGGCGGGAGAGCTGATTCACACGAGCAATTTGTTTCGTAACCCGAATCAGGCCGAGCTTGCGCGGCGGCTTGTTGGCCAAGCCGGCCCGGGTCGGGTGTTTTTCTGCAACAGCGGAGCCGAGGCCAACGAAGCACTGATCAAGTTGGCGCGTCTGCACGGAGTGAAGAAGGCGGGTGGCGAAGAAGGTCGCTGCCATCGTATCATCTGCGCGAAGCAGGCCTTTCACGGGCGGACCTTCGGTGGCATGAGTGCGACGCCGCAGGAAAAAATCCAAAAGGGCTTCCGGCCCATGGTGCCTGGCTTTGCCTTTGGGGAGTTCAACAACCTCGCGAGCTTTGCCGAGCTGATCGATGACCAGACGTGTGCGATCTTTGTGGAGACCATCCAGGGCGAAGGTGGCGTACATCCAGCGACCAAGGAGTTCCTTGTCGGGCTGCGGGAACTCTGCAGTCGCCACAACTTGCTCTTGTTGCTCGATGAAGTGCAGTGCGGCATCGGGCGCACGGGTCGTTTTTTTGCCTATGAGCATGCAGGCATCCGGCCGGACGCCATTGGCATGGCCAAGGGCTTGGGAGGCGGATTCCCGATCGGGGCGGTCTGGATCGGCGCAACCAGCGCCGAGCTTTTCCAGCCCGGCATGCATGGAACGACCTTTGGTGGGACGCCCTTGGCCTGTGCGGCCGCATTGGCCGTTCTCGATGTGATCGAATCGGAGCGACTGCTTGAGAAGGTTGCGTTTAACAGCGTGCCCTGGATCGCGGCCTTAGGGCAGCTGGTCCGGGATTTTCCGAACCGCATTTCAGGCGTGCGTGGCCAAGGCTACCTCATTGGACTGCAGTTTACCGGTGATCCGAGTCCGTACGTGGCCGGGTTCCGCGAGGCCGGCCTGCTGGCGCCGATGGCGGGTGGCAATGTGGTCCGCCTGCTCCCTCCACTCACGGCGACGCCGGAGGAGCTTGCGCGCGCGGTGGAGATCATCCGGGGTGTATTGAAGAGCACGCCGGCGTGAGGCGACCCTGTGTTGATCCCCTTTGTTTCCGACTTGATTTTCCACTCGTCGGGGCGGGCTGCGCCCTGTAGGGATATCCGCTTCATTCCATGAAGCATTTTCTCAAGGAGACCGACCTGCGACACCCAGCGATGGCTGAAGTGTTTGCGCTGGCCCGGGAGCTGAAGCAGAAGCGTGGCCGGCACACGCCGCCAGTGCTTGCAGGCCAGACGTGGGCGATGATTTTTTCAAAATCGAGCACCCGTACGCGCGTCTCCTTTGAGGTCGGCATTCATGAGCTCGGCGGCAATCCGCTGTTTCTCAACCGCAATGATATCCAGCTCGGGCGCGGTGAATCGATCGAGGATACCGCGAAGGTGTTGTCGCGTTTTGTGCACGGCTTGATCGTCCGCACTTACGACCATAGCGATGTCGAGCGCCTGTCCGCAGCAGGCACGATTCCGGTCATCAATGCCCTGACGGACTACCTGCATCCGTGTCAGATCTACACCGACGCGTTCACTGCGGCCGAGCGCTGGGCGCCGCCGGGTGGCGATTTGCTTGCCTCACTGAAGGGTCGCAAGATTGCGTTCCTCGGTGACACCGCATGCAACATGGCGAACTCGTGGATCCTCGGGGCAAATCTCTTCGGGATGACGATCTCTCTCGCCGGCCCGGCCGGTTTTGAACCTGGAAAGGAAATTCAGGCGGAGCTTGCCAAGGAAGGCTGGGCTGGTCGTTACCACTTCACGAATGACCCGTATGAGGCCGTGGCTGGCGCGGATATCGTCTACACCGATGTCTGGGTGAGCATGGGCAAGGAGGAGGAGACGAAGGAGCGCATTCGCCTCATGTCGCCCTACGCCGTGACGGGGAAGCTCTTCGCCGCCGCCAAGCCCGATGCACTCTTCATGCACTGCCTGCCGGCGCACGCAGGGGAGGAAGTCATGCAGGAGGTCCTCGATAATCCGCGCTCCATCATCTTCGACCAGGCCGAAAACCGGCTGCACATGCAGAAGGCCATCATGGCCGTCCTCGCGCAGCGTCCTCGCGCCTGATTTCACCCGTTTAACTTCATTCATCACTCCGTTTTATCATGAAAATCGTTCTCGCTTACTCTGGTGGCCTCGACACCTCGGTCATCGTCAAGTGGCTCAAGGAAACGTACGACGCCGAGATCGTCACGTTCGCGGCCGACATCGGACAGGAAGAGGAGCTCAAGGGGCTTCCGCAGAAGGCCCGCAAGACCGGCGCATCGAAGCACTACACGCTCGATCTGATCGAGGAGTTCGCCAGCGATTTCATCTTCCCGATGATCCGCGCCAACGCGATCTACGAGGGGCAGTACTATCTTGGCACCTCGATTGCGCGTCCGTTGATCGCGAAGGCGCAAGTTGAGATCGCGCACAAAGAAAAGGCCGACACCGTGGCGCATGGCGCCACCGGCAAAGGCAACGACCAGTGCCGCTTTGAGCTCACCTACATGGCGCTCGATCCGAAGCTGACCATCATCGCCCCGTGGAAGATCGAGGCCTACCGCGAGAAGTTCCCAGGCCGCGCTGAGATGATCGCGTACTGCGCGAAGCACAATATCCCGGTTGAGGCGTCGTTGAAGAAGCCCTACTCGATGGATCGCAATCTTCTGCACATCTCCTACGAGGCAGGCATTCTTGAGGATCCGTGGTTCGACCCGACGACGAAGGCGAACAAGGGCATGTTCAAGCTTTCCGTTTCGCCGGAAGACGCTCCCGACAAGCCTGAGTACGTCGAGATCGATTTCGAGAAGGGCAACGCAGTCTCGGTCAATGGTCGCAAGTTGACCCCGGGCAAACTCCTCAAGGAGCTGAATCGCTTGGGTGGCAAGCACGGCATTGGCCGCGTCGATCTCGTCGAAAATCGCTTTGTCGGCATGAAGTCGCGAGGCGTGTACGAGACGCCGGGTGGCACGATCCTCATGCAGGCTCACCGCCAGGTGGAATCGTTGACCCTCGATCGCGAGGTGCTCCAGCTGCGCGATTCGCTGATCCCGAAGTATGCCCAGCTCGTTTACAATGGCTTCTGGTATGCGCCGGAGCGTGAAGCCCTGCAGGCGCTGGTCGATGAGAGCCAGCGTTATGTGAGCGGCACGGTTCGTCTTAAGCTCTACAAGGGCAACATCATCACCTGCGGCCGCA
Organism: Opitutaceae bacterium; assembly: GCA_036401075.1. Classification (GTDB taxonomy): domain Bacteria; phylum Verrucomicrobiota; class Verrucomicrobiia; order Opitutales; family Opitutaceae; genus CAMAXB01. The sequence continues at coordinate 31,680 of DASWVY010000001.1, read as the reverse complement.
AGTCGAAGTACTCGATGTACGACGATAAGATCGCGTCGATGGAGGGTGTGAAGAGCTGGTACAACCAGAGTGATGCGACGGGCTTTATCCGCCTCAACGGCCTGCGCCTCCGCGCGCGCAAGCTTGCGCAGGGTGGTCCGCGTCTTTGATCGCTCCTAAGGCCTTACCTTTTACCCCATGCCCTCCGCCCAGCCGTTTCTGCACGAGGATTTTCTGCTGAACAGTGAATGGTCGCGGCTGCTCTATCACGAGCATGCGAAGCCGCAGCCGATCTACGACTACCACTGTCACCTTCCTCCCGATCAGATTGCCGCGAACCGTCAGTTCGCCAATCTGACGCAGATTTGGCTGGCGGGTGATCACTACAAGTGGCGCGGATTGCGCACCAATGGGGTCTCGGAGGAGCTCATCACAGGCGCTGGGACGTCGGACTACGAAAAATTCCTGGCCTATGCCCGCACTGTTCCGCAATTGGTGCGAAATCCCCTGCATCACTGGTCGCACCTGGAGCTGCGTCGGTATTTCGGGATCGATCTGCTGATCAATGAGCAGAATGCGCCCCGCATCTGGGAGGAGGCCAATGTGCGGCTGGCGGAGAAGGATATGTCGGTGCACGGCATCCTTGATCGGTTTCAGGTCAAGGTTGTCTGCACGACCGATGATCCGACCGACGACCTGGCTCACCACCTGGCTTGCGCGCGTAGCGGGCTCAAGACGCGGGTCTATCCCACGTTCCGTCCGGACAAGGCGATGATCGTTGGCCAACCGGCGGCGTTTCGTGCCTGGTGCGACCTCCTTGGGTCCCGGTCCAATGTAGAGGTAAAGGATCTGGCCACCTTTCTGCAGGCGATTGATCGCCGGCATGCGTTCTTTCACTCCGTGGGTGGCCGCCTTTCGGATCACGGCATGGAGAGTATTCCGGACGTTGACTGCACCGAGCGCGAGGCGGCGGCGATCTTTGCCTCGGCGTGGAGTGGGACCGCGGCCACACCCGATCAGGTTGCGAAGTTCAGCTGGTTTATGATGCTCTTCTTCGGGCGCCTTGATGCCGAACGCGGTTGGACCAAGCAGCTTCACTTGGGCGCGCTGCGGAACAACAACGGACGGCTGTTGCGCAAGCTGGGTGCGGACGCTGGGGTTGATTCGATCGGTGATTTTCCGCAGGCGCGTGGCCTTTCCCGGTATCTTGATCAGCTGGATGGCGAAGAGAAGCTGCCCAAGATGGTCCTCTATAACCTCAATCCCGCTGATAATTACGTCTTCGCGACAATGATCGGTAACTTCCAGGACGGCCGGCTTCCGGGGAAAATCCAGTTTGGATCGGGGTGGTGGTTCCTTGATCAGAAGGAAGGGATGGAGTGGCAGATAAATGCGCTGTCTCAGCTCGGCCTGCTGTCGCGTTTCGTGGGTATGCTCACGGATTCACGGAGCTTTCTGAGCTACGTTCGTCACGAGTACTTCCGTCGCCTGCTCTGTGCCATGATCGGAGCCGATGTTGAAGCCGGGTTGATCCCGGCTGATCGCGCGCAGGTCGGGGGCTTGGTTGAGGACATCTGCTATCGTAACGCTGCCTCCTACTTCGGTCTCACCACAGCCTAGCCCAACCTTGGTCGGACCGCAGGAGAGACTGAATCGCAGTTTCGTTGTGACCGAACTTGAATGACGCCGCTGACGCGGTAGAGATGGGGTATGCGGGTCGCGGTGATTGAAGATCAGGCTCTGGTGCGCGAGTATCTTGCGATGCTGGTGCGAAAGCATCTGGGCGTGCAGGATGTCCTAGCAATTGGATCTATGGCTGAACTTCGCCAGCGTGAAGGAGAGTTTGCGGGCGTTAATCTGATCATATTCGACATCGATCTCGGTGATGGGAGCACGATCGATTGGGCGGTCGAACGCGCGCAAAAATCCGGGAGTGGCGTGATGGTTGCGCTCAGCTCGATCTCAGGTGCCTTTCCCTTCAAGAAACTCCAGACGTCAGGGATCAGTCTTGTTCACAAGAACGACTCTGAAGCGGAGTTTGTTGAGGTTCTCCGTCAAGCCTTGGGCGGAGCCGTTGTGTTGTCTCGGCGTGTGATGGATCTGATTTCCACGGCAGGGCGTGATCCGCTTTCGCCCATCAAGTTGCTCGGGGCCAAGGAGCAGCAGGTTCTTGGTCTCTTGGGGCAGCGCCTGAGTAACGAGGAAATATCCGAGCTGTTGGGTTGTGCCCCGAGCACCGTTGCCGACCATCGCAAGCGAATCATGCGCAAGCTTGATCTTCATCGAATCGAGGAGGTTATCGACTACGCGATTCGGCACGGAATGGTTCACGATTCCGTCGCAGCGGGAGCACGATCGGGAATCAAGCGGTGAGTCGCTGACGGGTCTGCGCGATCTCCTCTGCCGCAAAAGGGAGGAGCTTGTCGACGGTCGACCAGTCGGCAGATTCAGCTGCGCTCTCGAGGAGTGCGATTTGTTCAGCTGCACCCTCCTCGGAGGCGAGCAAAAGAAGAGAACGGAGGGCATGGGCTTCGCGTGGTGTGCGCGGATCTCGCAGTTCCGCCAAAGTGATCGTGCTTTGCCAGCGCGCGGCGATATCGCTCGCGAGTTGCTCGCAGGACGGCGCGAGATCTCCCAGGGATGCAAGTGGCGAGGCCGGCGCAGCTGCGAGATTTATGTCCAGCGAGCGGCGTGGTTGCAGTCCCTCGGAAAGGCCACGGATTACTCGAGAGAGTTTTTCCTTGGTGATCGGTTTCGTGACAAAGCCAGTCATGCCGGCTGCTCGGGCCTCGTCCAATTTCTCGGTGGTCGAGTATGCGGTGACAGCGATCACCGGGGGCTTGGGATTCGGCAGCAAGGAGAGGATGCGCTTGCAGAGGTCGCCGCCGTTCATGTCAGGCAGCCGCCAGTCGGTCAGCACTAGGTCATACTGGCGTTCGCCAGCGAGTTTGAGGGCGGATGTTCCGTCAGCGGCCCAGTCGACCTGGTAGCCCAGGGCGCGAAGGACGTGGCCTAGGGCGATGCGATTGTAGTCTTCATCCTCAATGGCCAGGGCGCGTGAAACCATCGCTGGAAGCTCGACCGCCTTTTCCGGGGGGCGGGCGTTTGGCAGCAGAACTTCGATCGCAAATTCGGTTACGCCATCGACGCTCGCCGCGGTGATGCGTCCGCCCATGGATTGAATCAACCGGCGGCACACGGCGAGTCCCAGACCGGATCCCGGTATGTTGGCGGTTCGAGACCCGCGCTGAAATGATTCGAAGAGGCGCGGAATCTCCTCAGCCGGGATGGTCGGGCCGGAATTTCTCACGGCAATCCGGATTCGCGACCGTCCGCCGCCGGCATTTTCCACCCGGACTTCGATGCCGGCCTCACGGGGAACGCCATATTTTAGGGCATTGGAGATCAGGTTGCAGGCGATCTGGCGGAGCTTTCCCGAGTCGCCGTGTAACCATACTGCCTCATCGGGCAGAATCAGGGTGCATGCGCTCCTCTCAGGATCCATGACCATGGCGGATTCCTCAATGAGGGCCACGAGCTCGAAGTCCTGATTGGTGACGGCGACATCGCCTCGCTCGATTCGCGAAAAATCGAGAATGTCATCGAGCATAGAACGCAGCTGGTCGGCGCATCCGCCTAGTGTGCGAACCAGCATCTTTTCCCTGGGTCCAACCTCGCGATCGGCAAGCATCGCGCAGATCCCGACAACTCCGTTGAGCGGATTGCGAATTTCGTGACTGATGCCGGCTAGGAATTCCTCCTTCGCGGCGTTGGCCTTGCGAAGTTCGGAGGTTCGCAACGCTACGCGCCGTTCGAGCTCACGATTACGGCGCTCAAGCCGGCGAGTTCGAAGTCGGGCAAGACCGATGACAAGTCCTGCGGTGAGACCAACATGAAGCGGCCAGGCCCATGGGCGCAGCCACCACGGCCAAGGGCGGATGACGGTGAACTGTCGCTCGACAATTAGGCCGTTGCGCTCGGCTTGAGTGACAATCGATGTGCGGCCCCATGCGACTGGAATTTGCATCGGACGCCCAGGCTCTACATCGGTCGAGTTACCGTCACCAATTCGGATCTGGAAGCGGGTGGCGGGCGTCGGCCCGAATTCCCCAAGCACAGGACTGAGTTCTAGGAACTTATCTGAGGGTCTGAAAAGCGTAACGCGTGAATTTTCTACCTGTCCGGACCACCGCCAATTCGCTGTCGGAGGGGTTGAGATGGGCAAGGGAAGGCGAACTCGAATCACGCCGCGCGGACCCGCTGCAAAGAGGTACTCGTCGTCGGCGGCGATCTGCTCCGCGCCAATCCTGGCTAGACCCGGAACTTCGAGTGGCTGCCAAGTATCTCCCTCGACGATGCCGATCACCGGGTCGCGGTCGGTGCGGGTTACGAGTACAGCTAGACGTCCATTGAGGAGTGCCGCGTCACGCGGATTGCCTGCTGAAATGCGGCCCATCAGATTAGCGTCGGAATCGAGAATCGTCCCGTCCCAGAACAGCAAGGCGACCTTACCAGGGCGAACTTCGCTGACTGAGGCACGCCCGGTGCCGATGCGTCCCTGAATCCGGCCTTGGGGTGAAACGACGTGAACGCCACGGGTAGTCGTCGAAATCAGGTAGTTCCGGCCATCGGTCGCGAGCCCGTGAAGCACGCCCTCTAGCGGGATGGGATTTAGGGCAGTCCCTTCTTTGAAGATCATGAGGTCGCGATCGGTTGCAGCAGCAGCAGTACCTTGAATCGATGAGAGCCCGTAGATAAAGCGGGATGGTAAAGTATGTGCGTAAGTGCCCTGCTTTAGGACTGCATTCTCAATGAATACCCCTGCATCGTTTACGGGCCATTGATGGCTGACTCTTTCTAGATTCGAGTCGACGAGGGCTATTGCTCCGGAGGCAGTCATGATGTATAACTGTGACTTTTCCTTCACGACCAGATCGAAGATCGGTTCATTAGCAATCGGTGCGAACTCCGAGCGCCGGGGATCTGCAACGGCCACTGCGCCTTTAGACGTGCCGAGGATGAATCCGTCGCGTTCGCGGGCGAACCAGTAGACGTTTCCAAATTCACCCTTCCATTTCCTCACCAAATTCCTCGAGGCGCGCTCATAAATAGAAATGCCATCACCGAAGGTTGCGACGACAATCCAAGGTCCAAATTCGGCCACGCCGACAATGCCGGCCCGCAACTCCCGGCGATTTGCTACAGAATCGAGCAAGATCTCACCGTTTGCTGATACAATACCACGTTCGGTAACAAACAGATCCCCATCGTTCCAGCCGATCACAGAATTGTTCAGAGCGGCGAGAGGTGCGAATGGCTCAAATCCGGTTTCCGTCCAGCGCATCACAGGGCCGGTGCGATGGCTAGCTATGATGTTGTCGGCGTACTCTGTAAGTCGCACTTCGCCCGTGATTGAGGTTCGCACTGCTGACCAAGGTGACTCGGCTGTTTGTCGCACGCGCCAAATCTCACTACGGCTGGCAACAAGCCAGCCGTCATCTAGTGCCGTAGCAGAGACGTAGTCGCCCGACATGGCGGGGTCTATGACGAGTTGATTTTCCGCAACATAGCCACAAAAGCCTTCGCCTGCGACGATGATGCCAACTTTGCTTTGGCTGATGACTTTTACGACTTGGCCGTTGGGCGAGTCGTACCTTTGCCAAGTGCCGTTCGGACTGCCGACGGCAAAGCCGCCCTCGTATCCAACTGCCAGTTCTCCATTATTCAGTCGGCCGATCACCCAGATTGGCTTATTGTCTAAACTTGAAGGCAGTTTGAGGTCTGAGAAGACCGGGGATAGCGCTTGCGCGATTGCCATGCTCGCAGAGAGAGCAAGAAAAAAAACCGCCCGAATTGAAGGGTGGGTCTTCATCCCATGAAGGGGAGAATTCATGGTCTCAATTTCCAACTGGGCAACGTGATACTCAGGCTCTGATGAAAAAGCTCACCTCACTTCTGTCTTTTAGTCTCAGCGTTATCGCGACCGTTCTCCTCATCCTCGGGTTTGGCGCCGTTGCGGCGAAGGTCGATCCAGTTGTCGTCAAGGCCAAGACGATTACCACCGCAGATGCCGGGCAAGTGGCTAGCTTACCCTGCATGAGCTGCACCGGTGGTGACCCGGTTGACCGTGTTTCCGGGGTGGAAGACTTCGCTTAAATCTTGATTTTTATTACCTTAACTGCGTTCGATGCTCTCACTCGCCTCCATCCGCTACCGTGACGTTTTCGCCGATGATGGCGGTCCGATTGAGCGCGTGATGACGGGTGATTGTGCAATTTTGGGCCAGAAGCAGAAGCAGGCTAACGCCTTCCTGCGTCCCGAGCTGTCGGTAGGGAAGCCCTCCCATGCCGTTTATGGTCAGGCAGACGGAACCGGTTCGGCGGAATCGCCCTCGATTGCCTGTCATATGGCGATTTCCGAGGCGCTGGAACGCTGGGCTTTCTTGGCGACTCATCGCAGCAAGGAAAGTGCGCGCTACGGCTTTGATGTCGATCGCAGCTCGAATGGCATGGCGGCGTTCCCTGGCCTCTTCCGTGGTCAGGCAGCGCGCCGGGCCCGGATGGAGGCGCTTGAGCGCTACGCCCTGATTTCCTGGTGGGATGGCCGTTTTTCGGCCGAACGCGTGGCTTCGCCTTTCCCGGGAGTCGACGTCATTCGCATCCACCACAACGCAGGGCGGGGCGAAGTGGTTATCCTCGCCCAGAAATCGCGGGCTGGAGTCGCCTATGGGCATGCTGCCGGTGGCACGCTGACCACGGCGACCTTGAAGGCAGCGGTGGAGCTGGCTCGCGCAGACTTCGTTATCACCGCACACCGGGCCAAGGGCGCCATTGTTCAGGCGGCCAATTACCTTGAGCGTCGAGCGCTCCATTTTTCCACCGAAGCCGGGCATGACCAGTTTCTCGCCCGGTTGCATTCGCGGCCCAACAAGGCCGCGCCCTCGTGGCGGCCCGTCTTTGATGGGGAAATCGCAGGTCCTTGGTCACGATGGACGACTGTCTGGCGCTGCGCGGTCGCCATGCCGACCAATGACTTTCTCGAGCCAAACGCGGACTTCTTCTTCTGGTAAAATTATGGATACCCGAATCACCACGCTTCTCGAGATCCGCGACCAATTTTATCACGACGGTCTTTCAGCGGCCGTTCGGCATGCCCGAGCTGCATTTGAGGCGGGCCAGATTGATGCCATGGATGTCCCTGAGATTTTCATGGCACTCAAGAGTGGATCTTGGCGATTCCTCGATCACCTTGGCGCACGATCCGGTTCCTCTGGCGGTATGCTTTCGACGCCAACCGGATGAGCGAGGGTTTTACCAAAACCGAAGCCGCTCTGCTTGAAGCCTTGGAGCGTGAACGCGCTCTCCTGAAGCAGCGCGACTTGGTCAATGGTATCGTTCTCCACGAGATGTCCAATGCCGTGGCTGTCGTGATGGGCGCGGTCGAGCTGATCAAACTCAATGGGACTCGCTCTCCCACCTTCCATTTTGCGCTCCAGCGGGTCGGCGGTGGTGCGCGGTTGATGAATGAAATGCTTTCAGGGCTCCGCGTCCTTCTGGGCGGTGAAGGCAATGACCCTGTTTACGAGCGCCGTGATCTTCCGGCTTTTGTGAAGAGCATCGCCACAGATCCGGTTCTGACGGCGGAGAACGCCTCTACGCGAGTCGAAGTTCTCACACGGCTGACGGATCCGACTCGAGTGTTTTGTCCCGCTCTCGTACGGCATGCGATTGCCAACCTCGTTCGCAATGCCCTTCGCTACAGCCCGCCGCCAAGGCCCGTCACCGTGATCGTTGGTGGACGGGCTGATCGTTGCTGGATTCACGTCCTCAACCGGGGCCCGAAAATTTCTCCAGAGATTGCGACGCGTCTTTTCGAGCCCGGGAAGAAGAACCCCAAAGGGGGCATGGGTTTTGGCCTGCACATCACCCAAGCCTGCGCCTTGCGGATGGGCGGCGAACTCGTCTTTGGCACGAGCCCAAGCGCGACAGTGTTTTCCCTAAGACTGGGAAACCGGCCGGATTCGATTGGCCGTAAGCTCGGCCGCGCGGCTGTACCTGGCTTCGGGCCCGTCGCAAGCAACGCTTAAAACAGGGCCGAGGCTGCAGTCCCGACGGCGGTGATCGGTCCTTGATCAGCCAGCCCATCAACAGCGCGGTCGACCTTGCGAAGCGTGCTTTGCGCCTCGTTGATCAGGGTGTCGTCATTGATCAATTTTCCGAGGGTGCCCGTGCCATTGTTCAACTTGTCGGATATGTCGCGCAGGTTCTTGGCCACGACTTTGATGTTCTGGCCCGCTTCCTTGTCGTAGATGAGGGCGCCCAGCGTGCCTTCACCGCTCTTTACCTGCTCAAGGATACCTTGGGCATTGCTGACAAAGAGCTTGGCCTCGGAAGAGGCACTGCGGAACTCTTCCACGGCTGACAGCAGACGGTTGTAAGCTTCAGGGTCGTTGACGAGCCGGCCGAGCGCACCCTCGCCCTGGTTCACCTTGTCCGTAATCTGCTGCAGGTTGGTGGTGATCTCGCCGATGCGGCCCTGGTTTTCGTCAACCATGCGATCAAGTTTGGCCATCAGGCCTCCGCTGGAGCCGCCTTCCGTGGCACCGGAAAACTGGCCTAGTGCCTGGTCGATCTTTTTTCCGATCTCGCCAATCTGCGCGACCATGGAGTTCAGGTCCGGCGTATCCGCAGTGCCGATGCGATCGCCGTCGGCCAGCATGCCCGCGCTTTCGTTACCCATGGCAAGCGTCACATAGTTTCCGCCAAGCAAACCGGCCATCGCGATGGTCGCCACTGCATCCTTGGAAATGGTGACATCCTTACCGATCAGGAGCACGGCCTCGGCCTCGCGACCGGCGAGACGCGTTTCTGAAACGGTGCCGATCCTCACGCCGGCCATGCGCACGTCGTCGCCAGCCTTCAGCTCCTTGAGATTCGGGAAGCGCGCCACCAAGGTATAGCCCTTGTCCCGGGCGATCGTGCCGCGACTCAGGGTCTCGAATGTCACCCAGATGAGGGCGACACCGAGCAGAAAGAAAAGGCCAACGCGGGCCGACATTTGTGAATTATTCATGGTGGTTTTCCTCCAGAGATTTGAAACGGGGATTGCGGATATCGATCCGCGGATTGAGAAAATCGTTGATGACGGGATCCTTGTTAGCGCGAAGGTCCGTGGGGGTTTGGACCGCTCGTAGTTTGCCCTGGTGGAGCACAGCCACGCGGTCGGCGATCGTCAGGGCGAGGTCACGATCGTGCGAAACCACGATGCTGGTCACCGCGAATTCGTCCTTCAGCGTGGCAATGATCTCGGCGATCGTCGCAGCCATCAGGGGATCGAGTTCGCTTGTCGGCTCGTCATAAAGCAGCAGTTGGGGCTCCATCACGAGCGCCCGGGCGATGGCCACTCGCTTTTTCATGCCGCCGGACAACTCCGCCGGCAGTTTATGGGCGGCATTCTCAATCGACAGGATGCGCAGGGCGCGCATCACGCGGTCACGAATTTCGTCCTTGGGGCAGATGCGGTGCTCCAGCGGATACAGGGCAAGATTGTCGTAGACGCTGAGCGAGTTGAACAACGCACCGGATTGGAAGACGAGCGCGAGCGCGAAGCGGTCCCGCGTTTCCGGCTGGCGCGGATCGAGCCCGTTGATGGTCACTGATCCCGCGGTCGGTCGTTCGAGCCCGGCGATGTGGCGCATGAGCACGCTCTTGCCGGAACCGCTTGGGCCCATGATCACGAAGATTTCGCCGGGCTTGATGTCCAGCGAGACGTCCGCGAGCACGGATTGCGACCCATAGGACTTGGAAAGCCCGTTCACCTCCACGCGGACCGGACTGCGGTCGTCTCGGCCAAGGCAGTTATTGTTCTTCTTGGGCATGGTGTTCAGGCGAGCGCCTTGGTGATGAAGTAGTCGAGCGTCAGGATGCTGATCAGCGAGTAGACGACCGAACGCGTAACCGCATAGCCGATTTCGCGAGGCCCGCCGCGGGTGCGCAGCCCCGTGTTGCACGCAATGAGCATGACCGTGAACCCAAAGACCTCGGCTTTGATCAGACCGTCCAGCACGTCTCGTACGGATAGGAATTCGCGCAGACTTTGAAAGTACAGCGCCGTGTCCACGCCGATGAAGGGAACGTAGTGGCACACCACCGCTCCCCCAAACCACCCGATGATGTTTCCGATGATCGTCAGCACCGGCATGACGAGCAGAACCGCGAGCAGGCGGGGGAGCACCAGCATGCGCTCGGGCGGAATGTTCATGGTCACCAAAGCATCAACCTCCTGGTACACCTTCATGGACGCCAGTTCCGCCGTGACCGCACTGCCAACCCGGCCGGCGAGAAGGATTGCGACCATTACCGGGCCTAGTTCGCGGGCCATCGATTCGCCGACGAGTGCGCCGATAAGCTGCTTGGCGCCGAACTCGCGTAGACTGATGCCGGACTGGAGGGCCAGCACGCTGCCGATGAAAAAGCACAGGATCGTGACGATCGGAAGGGTGGTGTAGCCGCACAGGTAGCCCTGTTCGGCGGTGCGCTTCAAAATGCGCGGCGCCGACGGCAGGGTTGCGAAGGCGCGGACAGCGAGCTGAAGCCCGCTGCCAAGACCTTCGAGAAAAGAGGAGAGACGGTTCATGGAAGGGATGCCGCGCGTGACGAAGCGCCTGAATCGGGGCGGAAATTGCCGAAGCGAAGGCGCCAGCCTGTACCGGCCGCGCCTCGTTGCCACGCGAGTAAACCGCCGAGCAACGCAAACCGGCCTTGGTCGTGATTACGCTCCATGCTCAGCAGCGGCCCGATGTGGAATGCCGTCTCATTTGCGGTCTGATTGCGCTGGTAGCTGACGGCGCTCCAAAAGGCCACATGACGCGTGTCGCCGGGTTTGGCTTGGTCAAAGCGATACAGGGCAAACAAGGGTGACCAAGTGAGGCGTACTTGCTCGTTGTGCGGGAAGAATACCTCGAAGGGGCTCAGGATCTGCCACTGTTTCCGGCCAGCGCCATTGTTCCACGAACTCACGAGCGGCCAGACGTGGATCTTGGAGGCGGATTCCACTCCGGGTCGGATCGCGCTGCGCTGACTATTCGCGTTGTAGAGGAAATAGAGAAACTGGGTGCGTTCGTGGGCGAGTTCACCCTCGGTCCACGAGCTTTGGCGCCAGAGTGGCCATAGGATCCAGGTTTTCTCGGTGCCTTTGATCAGCGAATGCGAATAGAATGGCGCCCAGCGGTTGATGTGCCGGTCGTCACCCTTGCCCTGTACCCACAGCGGCCAGAGGTAGTTGCTCGCGTGGTAGCGATAGGGCGCCGTGCGGTCGACGTATCCGAAAAACGGCCACAGGTAGGTCTCGCTGCGATAGCCTTCGGACTCATCGCGCGCATAGAACGGCAGCACGCCGATTTTGCGGCTGCTGGGCTTACCGTCGGACCATGTTGCGTGGTCATAGATAAGCGGCCACAGCGCGAAGTGCTCGCGGTACACGCCGAGTTTTTCCCTGTTGCCGTAGAGGGGCCAGAACTCGAATCCGGAGTGACCATCGCCCGACAACACCTTGATGAAAGGCCAGGGCACCGTCAGCGTGGTCGTGCCGCGCTTCTCGAAGCGGCCGTAGAGCGGGAAGAGAAACCAGGAAAGGCGATCCTGACCGAATCGCTGAGGGATGGATCCCGCCAGTGGAAATACGGCCCGGTAAGAAGCGCCGGGGCGCTCAGATGTCCGGGAGAAATAGACCGGCCAGATATCGAGGGCTTCCTGCGCGTCCGAAGCTGACGGGGCCGGCGATTCCGTGAAGGACCGATTAATGAGATTGAGGAAACTCCAGCGGTATCCACCGGCCTGCATGCGGTAACTGAGCAGTGGATAAAACAGGTAAGCTTCAGCCAGTTGCCCATTCGACTTCCGGCGCTCAAGGTAAAGGGGGCGGATACCACCCGCAGACAACGTTTGCTCGTCGCCAGATTTGTGAAATCCCAATGCGCCCAAGGCCTCGACGGATACCGATCCGATCCCTGTCTCCGTCGAATTCTCCCGCCGCTCAACGACGAAGGGCCAGAAATTCTGTTCACTCGCAGCCGCGCTGAGGGACGCGTCGAGCGCGCCCATCAGCACCGGAAGTGCAGCGAGTTTACGGAAGTTCATGTTTGGTCGTTTGAAATGAGCCCACGGCAAAGTGGGTCGCTGGGGTGGTGGAGAAGTCGGCGTCCATCACCCAGCAACTAATTAGGATCCTAACTAAGTCGGGTTCTGAATGTAGTGCAAATGGAATGTGAACCCTCGTTTCACTCGAGGTTCCGATGCATCGACTAATAATATCACAACCCGCTTTAGAGCAGTGACTTGCTTAGACGCAGAGGGTGTCTCCCGGATCGATCGCTTGAAACACGTGCCGAGGAAGATCGCAGGCACTTAAGCCCGCGTGCAAAGCGGTCACGGGAGCGAGGCGACTTTCGTCGGTCAGCTGGAACGTGCCCCAATGCATCGCGATGCTTTGCCGCGATCCAAGGTCCTGATGAATCCGAATGGCTTCGTCCGGATTGCAGTGCTGCGGCTCCATGAACCAGCGTGGCTCGTAGGCGCCGATCGGAATCATCGCCAGATCCGGAGCCCCGCACTGGCGGCGGATCTCCTTGAAGAGCGCATCATCGTAGCCGGTGTCGCCCACGAAATGAGCAGTGCGGCCGCCACTCTGAATAAAAAATCCGCCCCACAGACGTCGGTTCCGCAGTCCCCTGACCCGGTTGCTCCAGTGACGTGAAGGCGTCAGGCGAACGTGAAATCCCTCAGTCACTTCGTGGGCCTGCCACCAATCCAATTCCGTGATGTGCTCGTCCGTGAAGCCGGCGGTCCTCGCGAGGGGCGCGTTCCCGAGCGGGGTGACGAGTCGAGCCGTGGGATGACGGTGGGCCAGCCGCCTGAGCGTCGGGAGATCGCAATGATCGTAGTGATCATGACTCACGAGGATCACATCAATGGGCGGCAGGGATTCGAACGGAATGCCCGGCGCATGGACCCGCTTGGGGCCAGCCCAAGTGAACGGACTAGCGCGGTCGCTATAGACGGGATCAATCAGCACGTTGCCATGTCGGGTCTGCAGCAGGAAACTGGCATGGTTGATCCAAGTCACTGCCAGCGTGCCATCCGTGGGAGTGGGCGGCGGCGTGCGCGGCATCACCTCCACCTGCTCTGGCCAGACGGCGGCCCGTGAGGTCAGCTTCCACCGCAAAACCTCAAACCAGTGCCGGTTGATGTGGTTACGAGGATTGAAGAACTGCCGTCCATCACAGTGATCCGATTTAGGGAAGCGCGGCGCCAGGGACATGGTGGAATGGCGGCATGATCATGCCGCTGTGAAGGGACGGCGAGGCCGGAGTGGTCCGCTGTTTTCGCATTTACCAATGCTGCGCTAGGACCTTGTGTCGCCGCCATGCGAATCAGTGGAGGCGTTGCGCGAGGCATTCCGTTGCTCGTCCCGAAAGGTGACGCGGTTCGGCCCGCCACGGACGGTGTCAGGCAGGCCGTGTTCTCCAGTCTGGCCGCCCGCGTTCCCGGCGCCTCGTTTGCGGATCTTTTTGCCGGCAGCGGCGGTTATGGGCTCGAGGCTTTTAGCCGCGGTGCCGAGCGGGGCGTGTTTGTTGAGAAAAGCGCCAAAGCGGTCGCTTGTCTGCGCGAGAATATCCGTGCCGTCTGCAAGAGCGTGGGCCGTCCGGAAGATCGCCTGCAAATCCACGCCGGTGACGCGCTCAGCTGGCAGCCCGATGCCGCTCAGGTTCCGGATCTGATCTTCATCGATCCGCCTTACGAGATCATCCCCGAGGTTGGCCCGGCTCTCCTTGCGCGCCTGAGCGATCTGCTGGCGAAGCAGGCGGATCCGCTCGTGATCTTCGAAATGCCAGGCGAGATCGAACTCGGTGCGCCCGGCTGGCGCTGCGTGAAACGACTGGGCAAAGGCGCCCGGCAGCCGACCGTGGCGTTCTTTCGCCGCGGCTGAGGGAGCTTACATTTGTCCGCGGCGCGAGCGGAGAATGGAAACCCCGGCCACCATCGCCGTCTCGGCCCGCAAAACCCTCTGCCCCAGGTGGGCGAGGATAAATCCGGTTCGGCGGAGGATGGTCCGGTCCGCGTCGCTCCACCCGCGCTCGGGGCCGAAGGCCAGCGAAACCGGCTGGCCTGCAGATGTCTCCAAGGCTGGGCAAGCGCCCAGCGCGGACGTGGCTTCGTAGTTGTCGAGGGCGACTTTCACCACCGTGGCGGGCAGTGCGGCGATCGCGGCTTCGAGCGAGCCCGTCCAGGTGACCTCCGGAATTCGCGTGTCGAAAGCCTGTTCGGCGCCTTGCAAGCAATGCCGTCGCCATTCTCCGGAAGACCAAAGCGAGGAAGAGGCGTAGTTTGGGTCACTGCGCTCGGTCGAAACAAAATGGACCGCGGTCGCACCCAGGGTCGTCGCCTCGCGCAGGAGATCACGGGCCGTCTGCGGGCGAGGCAGGCCCAGAATCAGGATCAGCGGATCGAGTGGCGCCTGGGGAGCATCCCATGCAAATGAGAGCCGGAGCACATCGGCATCGACGGCGTCGATTTTCCCTTTGCCTCGCGGACCATTGATCAGCCCGGCGTCAAAGGTATCGCCCGGCTTGCGCCGCAACACGGAAAGCAGGTGCTGCGCGCGCGGATCGTTCTTCGCCAGCGGCTCCGCGGTCTCGGCGACAGTGAACAGGATGAGGTTCACGCGCCGTGACCGGGGAGACTGGAAGCGAGGAAGGATGACTCAGCGGACCACGCGGGCGCCGCCGCCCGAGATCTGCTTCTCGACTTCCTTGCGGGTCGCCATCGACGTGTCGCCAGGCGTGGTCGAGGCGAGCGCACCGTGGGCGGCGCCATACTCGACCGCCTTCTGGGCGTCGTTGAACTCCATGAAGCCGAACTGCACGCCGGAAGCGAACGAGTCACCGCCGCCGACGCGGTCGAGGATCTCGAGGCCCGGATACTGGCGGCTCTCGAAGAACTTGCCATCGTGCCAGAGGATCGCTGACCAGTCGTTCTTCGTGGCCGTGATGACGTGACGGAGCGTCGTGGCTGCGACCTTGAAGTTTTTGAATTCCTTCACGGCGGTCTCGATCATGGCCTTGAAGGCGTCGGTCTCGATGTGGCCGAGGGTTTCCTGGCCCTTGACCGCGAACCCGAGCGAGGCGGTGAAGTCCTCCTCATTGCCAATCATGACGTCGACGTACTTGGCGATCTCGCGGTTGACCTCCTGGGCCTTCTTGAGGCCGCCGATGGTCTTCCAGAGGGAGGGGCGGTAGTTGAGGTCGTAGGAGACAATCGTGCCGTGCTTGTTCGCGGCCTTGACCGCCTCGACGGTCAGCTCTGCGGTGGACGCGGAGAGGGCGGCGAAGATGCCGCCGGTGTGGAACCAGCGGACGCCGAGCTTGCCGAAGATGTGGTCCCAGTCGATGTCGCCCGGCTTGAGCTGCGAGGCGGCCGTGTTGCCGCGGTCGGGATTGCCGACCGCGCCGCGCACACCGAAGCCGCGCTCGGTGAAGTTGAGGCCGTTGCGAACGGTGCGGCCGATGCCGTCGTCCTCGCGCCACTTGATGAAGTCGGTGGCGACGCCGCCCTGCATGATGAAGTCCTCGACGAGGTGGCCGACCTCGTTGTCGACGAAGGCGGTGACGACGGCGGTCTTGTAGCCGAAGCATTTGCGGAGACCGCGTGACGTGTTGTATTCGCCGCCGCCCTCCCAGACCTTGAATTCGCGGGCGGTGCGAATGCGACCCTCGCCGGGGTCGAGGCGAAGCATGACTTCGCCGAGGGAGATCTGATCAAAGGCGCAGGAACCGGCTGGCTTGATGTTAAGGCTCATGGTGGGGAAAAATTAAACGGTGACGGTCTTGAAGGAGGCGGGATTCCACTTTGGCTGGCCCGCCTCGGTGGCGAGCTCGTTGAAGGCGTCGATCTCGGCAGAGGTGAAGAGCAGACCACCGGCCTGCGCCGTCTTCTGGGCCCAGCCGGCCTCGAGCTGGCCGGGCAGCATGCACTTCTCGTTGCCGTGGCCGAGGACGTCGGCGATGACTGCCTTGACGTTCTGCTGCTGGTTGCGGCCCTTCGCAAAGGCGCCGGCGCTGATCGCGTCGGGATGGATGACCTGGAAGAAGAAGCAGCACGTGCCCTTGTCGCCCTCGGCCTTGTCCCAGCGATTGCGGATGGTCGGGATCGAGCCGCCGATGAAGCCGGCGACGATCTCGTTGATCAGTGACAGGCCGTAGCCCTTGTGGGCGCCGAAAGGTAGGAGGAACTTGGCCTTCTTCGGGTCGGTCGTCATCACGCCATTTTCATCGACCGCGGCATCGGGCGGCAGGTTCTTGCCTTCGCGCGAGAGCTGTTGGACGCGACCCATCGCCACGACGGACGTGGCCCAGTCGATCACGATCGGGTAGCCGATCGCATCCATCGTGGGGAAGCCCCACGAGTGCGGGTTGGTGCCGAGGGTGGGGAACTTGCCGCCAAACGGAACCACCTCGGCGAGGGCTGCGGTGCAGTTCGTGTAGGCGATGTAGCCCTTCTTGGCCGCATCCATGACGTAGCCGCCGCCCCAGAGATAGTGGAAGGCGTTGTCGACCGAAACGGTGCCGACGCCGTACTTGTCGGCAAGGCGCATGGCCTCGTCCATCGCACGATATGCGGTCGACTGGCCGAGCTTCTTGTTCGCGTTCCAGATCTTGGCCGCCTCAAAGCGGGTAGGTTTCTCGACGATCTGGGCGCCGGGAACGCAGCCCTTGGAGCCGGAGCCGAAGAGATGGTCGAGGTGCAGGGCCTTGATGCCGTTGTGCGTGCGGATGCCGTGGCGGGAAGCCTCGGCGCAGAAGCGCGCGCCTTCGGCGGACTCGTCCGCCTTGAAGCCGCGGTGCTGATAAGCGGCTTGGATGAGGGCGTTGTGCTGGGACTCGGGTACGACGTGGAACGTGTCGGGCATGGGGAAGGGAACTGAGGTTAGACCTGATTGGCCTGGGCGATGGGCGTCTTGCCGGCGAAGAACAGGCGCAGATTTTCAACCGCGCAGGTGGCCTGACGCTGCACGCTCTCGTGGGTGCGGGAGCCGATGTGCGGGGTGAGAATGGCGTTGGGCAGACCGAGCAGCGGATGATCCGCCGGCGGGGGTTCCTGATCGAGGACGTCGGCCGCGTAGGCCAGGAGGTGCTTCGACTTGAGGGCCTCGACCAGCGCGGAAAGCTCGAGCAGTTCGCCGCGGCCCGTGTTGACGATGACAGCGCCCTTCTTGATCAGCGGGAAATTCTTCGCGTTGATCAGGTGCTTGGTCGCGGGGGTCAGCTTCGTGTGCAGCGAGATGATGTCGGCCCGCTTGAGGACCTCGTTGAAATCCTCGACCCGCTCGACCCCGTACCAGCGGGCGAAATCCTCGTCCCAGTAGTTGCCGTAGCCGATGATCTTGAGGCCGAAGGCGGCGGCGCGGATGGCGACTTCCTTGCCGATGCGGCCAAAACCGACGATCGCGAGCGTCTTGCCGCACACCTCGTTGCCCGTGATGCGCGTCCAGCGACCGGCGGCGACGTGATTGGCCTCGACGACGAGATTGCGCACGGCGGCGAGCATCAGCGCGAAGGTGTGCTCAGCCACGGTGGTGTGGTTCACGCCGGGCGTGAAGAGGACGGGGACCTTCAGGTCGGTTGCGGCCTTCACGTCGATCTTGTCCAGACCGATGCCGTACTTCGAAATCACCTGCAGGCGGGGCAGCGACTTCTGGATCACGGCTCGCGTCAGCGCGTCGTCGCCGCACAGGTAGGCATCAAACTGGCCGGCCAGTTCAAGCATGCGGGCCTCGGACAGCGGTCCGCGCTCCCGGACGATTTCGTAGCCGCCTTCGGCCAGCAGTTGATGATGCACGCCGGGCGTGTCTTGGAACGAGGTCGTCGTGAGAAGTATCCGCTTCATGGATCAGGTCAGGGGACTGCGATGATAAATATTACAGACGTGGGGGCGGCGAAGGTCTCACCACGGGCCTGTGTCGTGCAAGTCCTTAACCAGCCGCTGACTGTCAGACTGCCGGCATTCACCTTTGAATGGCGAGGTTCTCTCTCAATGAAAGGGGGCGACGTGGTGCGGGTGGACGGAATCGAACCGTCGAAACCACTTTGGAAGAGTGGTGTTTTGCCACTAAACTACACCCGCGGCGGCACGTCAGGGCATCGTCCACGGCGTCCTGCCCGTGGTCAAGCCGGGTTTGGTGGTCGTGCCGGAACCGTTTTGGCGTAGCGACGAAGCGGTCGGGAGAAGAACGACTCTCGCGATTTTTTTACGTTCCCTGATTTTAAATGGGGTTGCGAGCGCCGCCGGGTGCGGTTTGCTCGGGTCCATGGCATTTCTCTCGTCCGCTCCGTCTGGTCAGACGCAGACGTTGCGTCCCGTCGCCAACCAGCCCAAGCGCCCCAACGTCAAGGCGGCGCAGGCCATGGCCAAGCAGAAGGCGTTGGAGAAGAAGGCCCAGAACTACAAGTTGCCGCTGGGCGAACTCGCGATCTTCACGCAGCAACTGGCTTCGCTCCTCGTCGCCGGCCTTCCGTTGGTGCAGTGTCTGGAAGCACTGCAGGATCAAACCGAGGATCCGATTTTCCGCATCATCATTCGCGATGTGCGGGCCGACATCTCTTCGGGTAATTCGTTTTCTGCGGCGGTTAAGAAATTTCCGAAGTCGTTCAACTCGCTGTTCATCTCCATGATCGAGGCCGGTGAGGCGTCGGGTGCCCTCGCGGAGATTCTGGGCAAGGTCGCCGGTTACTTCGAGGCGAGCGTGAAGCTGTCAAAGAAGGTCAAGTCGGCCATGACCTATCCCGTCGCCGTGATCGGCCTTGCGGTCGCGCTGGTGAACGTGCTGCTGATTTTTGTCATTCCGGTGTTTGCCGCGATGTTCGCCGACTTTGGTGCCAAACTGCCGGCCCCGACCCAGTTCCTCATCGATTTGTCGGACTTCATGAAGGGGAATTTCCACTGGCTCGTCTTGGGCGCCTATGGTGTCTTCTGGTTGACCAAGCGTTTCATCAGCACGCCGAAGGGCCGGCGCGCGAAGGACCAGTTCCTCGTCAAGGCGCCCATCTTTGGCAACCTGGTGCACAAGATTGCGCTCTCTCGCTTCTGCCGCACCTACGCCACCCTCATCCGTTCCGGCGTTCCCATTCTGCGCACCCTTGAGATCGTCGCGGCGGCGAGCAACAAGGTGCAGGTCGAGGACGCCTGCGTCGAGATCACGAAGCACGTCAGCCAGGGCGGTCAGGTCTCCGACATCCTCGCGATCAATCCGTTCTTTCCCCCCATGATGAAGCACATGGTCAAGGCGGGTGAGTCCACCGGCAACGTGGACGGCATGATGAACAAGATCGCCGATTTCTATGACACGGAGTCGGAAGCAACGGTCGCAGCACTCACGTCGCTGATCGAACCGATGCTCATCGTCTTCCTCGGCGTGGTCGTCGGCGGCATTGTCATGGCGATGTTCCTCCCGATCTTCCAGCTCGGTGCAGTGGCGGGTGGCTTGCAATAGCCCGTTTTTTCTCGCCCATTGGAGGGCTCGCGCTCCCAGTACGGGTTTATTTCCATGCCTTCCGTCCTCATCGTTGATGATCTGCTCTCGATCCACGAGATGCTTGATGCGGTGATCCAGCCCACTGGATTCGCCACGTCGTTCGCGACCGATGGGGAAAAGGCGCTCGTTCGTTACAAGGCGGAGCGCTTCGATCTGGTGCTGGCTGACATCGACATGAAGCCGATGGACGGCATCACGCTCCTGAAGCAGCTCAAGATCTACGATCCGACGGCGGTGGTGGTCATCATGACCGCCTATGCTAGCACGGAGAGTGCGATCCAGGCGCTCAAGTACGGTGCCTTCGACTACCTGCAGAAACCCTTTCGCGTGGATGAGCTGATCGCCACGCTTCGCCGCGGCTTGGAGTTCCGTCAGTTTCAGGCCGAGCGTGCTGGCGCCGCGGGCGCGCCGAGCGTCAAGGCGGCCGATCTCGAAGCGCGACTGGTTGGCACAAGCTCGGTCGTCAAAAAGCTGCACCAGCAGATCCGCAAACTCGCTACGGTCCGCACGCCGGTGCTGCTGCAGGGCGAAAATGGCACCGGCAAGACAACCGTGGCCGAGGTCCTCCATGCCAGCGCGCCAGCGGACGCTCCTTTCATCGGCATCGACTGCTCCCTCAGCTCCGAGGCCAATTTCCGCGCGGGTCTGATTGGCGAGAACGGCGCCGGCGGTGAGTGGGTGCAAAAGGCCAAGGGTGGTACGCTCTTCCTGCAGCACCTTCAGGCCCTGCCGCTGCCCATGCAAAAGGAGCTGGTGAGTGTCCTGCGCAACACGGCCCATGGCTTCCGTCTCATCTGCACCACCAATGTCGACCTCGAGCGGCTGACCGACGAGGGGCAGTTTCACGACGAGCTTTTCTACCGGGTGGCGTCTCTGCCCGTGACGCTGCCGAAACTGCGCGATCACGCCGATGACATCCCGCAGTTGGTGAAGCACTTCCTGTCCAAGGCGACCAATCCGCTCTTTGACGCCAACCTGGTGGAATTCACGGCTGACGCCCTCGCGGTCCTTTCGGTCTATCATTGGCCGGGTAACATCGTGGAACTGGGGCAGGTCGTCTCCAAGATCGCGTCCACCACGGAGACCCGGGTCATCACGTCCGAGCAGCTGCCGCTCCGCCTGAAGGAACTGAAAGATTGGCCCACCTTGGCGGACTACCTGGCCGGGCAGCGCCAGCAGTACATCGACCGGGTGCTCCATGCCAGCCGTGGCAACAAGGATGCAGCCGCCAAGGCCTTGGGCATCGAGCGCAGCCAGCTCGACTGAGCCGGCGTCGGCCCTTTTTGAGGACCGCAGGACGGGATCGCGGGTTGATTTCCCGTAACGTGCGACTTCCCGCTTGCCGCGCCCGGATGCGCCCGCAACCCTCGGCCTAATCTACGTCCATGCCGAAGCGCACTGATCTTCAGTCCATTCTCATCATCGGCGCCGGTCCTATTGTGATCGGCCAGGCCTGCGAGTTCGATTACTCGGGCACCCAGGCGTGCAAGGCGCTCAAGGAGGAGGGTTACCGGGTCATTCTGGTTAACTCGAATCCGGCCACGATCATGACCGATCCGGAGTTCGCCGATGTGACCTACATCGAGCCGCTCACGGTCGAGTTCGTCGAAAAGATCATCGCGGCCGAGAAGCCCTCCGCGCTGCTGCCCACACTCGGTGGCCAGACCGCGCTCAATCTCTCGATGGAGCTGCACAAGCAGGGCATCCTTGAGAAATACGGTGTCGAGATGATCGGTGCCAAGCCGGCTGCGATTCACAAGGGCGAGGACCGCGAGGCCTTCAAGCAGGCCATGCTCAAGATCGGTCTGGATGTCGCGCGCTCCCGCACGGTCAAGACGATGGAAGAGGCGCGCTCCGCGGCCGAGATGCTGGGCAAGTTCCCTCTCATTATCCGTCCGTCCTTCACGCTCGGCGGTTCTGGCGGCGGCATCGCCTACAACAAGGAGGAGTTCGAGCGCATCGTTGCCAACGGCCTCGATCTTTCCCCCGTGCACGAGGTCCTCGTCGAGGAGTGCCTGCTCGGCTGGAAGGAGTACGAGATGGAGGTCATGCGCGATCACAAGGACCAGTGTGTCGTGATCTGCTCGATCGAGAATTTTGACCCGATGGGCGTCCACACCGGCGACTCCATCACCGTCGCCCCGGCGATGACGCTGACCGACAAGGAATTCCAGGTCATGCGCGATGCGTCCTTCGCGGTCATCCGCGAGATCGGCGTCGAGACCGGCGGTTCCAACATCCAGTTCTCCATCGATCCCGACACGGGCCGCCAAGTCGTCATCGAAATGAACCCGCGCGTGTCGCGTTCCTCTGCGCTTGCCTCGAAGGCGACCGGCTTTCCGATCGCCAAGATCGCGGCCAAGCTCGCCGTCGGCTACACGCTCGACGAACTGCGCAACGACATCACGCGTCTCACGCCGGCCTCCTTCGAGCCGACGATCGACTACGTGGTGACGAAGATCCCTCGTTTCACCTTCGAGAAGTTCCCTGATGCCGACAGCACGCTGACCTCCGCGATGAAATCGGTCGGAGAGGCCATGGCCATTGGCCGCACCTTTAAGGAGTCGATGCAGAAGTGCCTGCGCTCGCTCGAGACCGGCGCCCGCGGCTTCGGCGGCGGCGGCAAGCACGGCGGCGACGAGCCGGTCGAGGAGAAGCTCATCAACGCCAAGCTGGGCACGCCCAATGCCGAGCGCGTGTATTACATCCGCCACGCCTTCAAGGCCGGCTACTCGGTCGACCGCGTCTTCGACATCACCAAGATCGACCGCTGGTTCCTCACGCAGCTGCACGAGATCTTCGAGATGGAGCAGGCCTTGTCGAAGCAGACGCTCGCCTCCGTCGAGACCAACGCGCTGCGCCGGGCCAAGCAGTTTGGCTTTTCCGACGTCCAGCTCGCGCACATCCTCAAGGCTGATTTCGCGGCCGTGCGCGCCGAGCGCAAGAAGCGCGGCGTCAACACGACCTACCGCTTGGTCGACACCTGCGCGGCGGAGTTCGAAGCGTTCACGCCCTATTATTACTCCAGCTACGGCGACGAGAACGAGGTCATGGCCCCGAGCGGGAAAAAGAAGATCATGATCCTCGGCGGCGGTCCCAACCGCATCGGCCAGGGCATCGAGTTCGACTACTGCTGCGTCCATGCCAGCTTCGCCCTGCGCGAGCTGGGCTACGAGAGCGTGATGGTGAACTCGAATCCTGAGACCGTCTCGACCGATTACGACACCAGCGACCGCCTCTACTTCGAGCCGCTCACCCTCGAGGACGTCCTGGAGATTTATCAGCAGGAGAAATGTGACGGTGTGATCGTGCAGTTCGGCGGCCAGACCCCGCTCAACCTCGCCACCGCGCTCAAGGCCAATGGCGTGAACATCATCGGCACCTCGCCCGAGAGCATTGAGCTCGCCGAGGACCGGAAGCAGTTCTCCGCCATTCTCGACAAGACTGGCCTCAAGTCGCCCGCCAACCGCACGGCGATGAACGAGGCCGATGCGCTCAAGTTTGCCAAGGAGATTGGCTTCCCGGTGCTGCTCCGTCCGTCGTTCGTCCTCGGCGGTCGCGGCATGTTCATCGTCTTCAGCGAGGAGGAGTTCCGCTCCGTCGTGCGCCAGGCGTTTGACGTGATGCCCGACAAGCCGGTGCTCATCGACAAGTTCCTTGAGGACGCGATCGAGCTCGATGTCGACTGCATCAGCGACGGCGAGACCTCCGTGATCGGCGGTATGCTCGAGCACATCGAGTTCGCCGGCGTCCACTCCGGTGACGCCGCGATGGTGATGCCTCCGCACACGCTGTCGAAGGACATGCTGGCCACCGTCCGCACGGCCACCTATGCGCTCGCCCGCGAGCTCAAGGTCGTCGGCTTGATGAACGTCCAGTTCGCAATCAAGGACAACCAGCTCTACATCCTCGAGGTCAACCCGCGCGCTTCCCGCACCGTCCCGTTTGTCGCCAAGGCGATCGGCGTGCCGATGGCCAAGCTCGCAGCCAAGGTCATGGTCGGCCTCAAGCTCAAGGACCTCGGCTTCACCCGTGAGCAGACGCCCAAGCACTGGTGCGTGAAGGAAGCCGTCTTCCCGTTCGTCCGTTTCCCCGGCTCCACCATCACCCTCGGGCCCGAGATGCGCTCGACCGGCGAGGTCATGGGCATCGACGACGACCTCGGCGTCGCCTTCGCCAAGGCGCAGGCGGCGGCCAAGCCCGGTCTCCCGGTGAAGGGCAACGTGTTCCTCTCGGTCAAGGATTCCGACAAGGCGCGCGCGGTCGATCTCGCCCGCCAGCTTGTCGCGCTCGGTTTCAATATCCTGTCGACCAGCGGCACGGCCAAGAATCTCGCGGACAGCGGCGTGCCGGTGACCCGTGTGGCCAAGATCGGCGAAGGCCGTCCCACCACCGTCGACATGATCAAGAACGGTCAGGTCCAGATGGTAATCAACACGCCCGGTGGCATGATTCCGCGCCGCGACGAGAACCAGATCCGCTCCGCGGCCTATGCCCACAACGTGTGCATCATGACCACGATCACGGGTGCCTACGCTGCCCTGGAGGGCATCAAGGCGCTCAAGAACAAGCGGATTGGCGTGCGACCGATTCAGAAATACCGCGGCAACGTGGTCGCAGTCTGATCGAACATGGCCGACCCGGTCACCCTGGTCGCCCTGCTGCATGGTCCGGACCAGCCGGGACTGGTCGCGCGTGTCGCCAGCTGGATCTTTGAGCGTGGAGGCAACATCCTCCACGCCGACCAGCATCGTGATCGCGAGGCGGGCGTTTTCTTTCAGCGCATCGAGTGGATCCCGGCTGTTCCGGTTCCGGGCGGGCCGGCGGTGGATGCTGACTTTCGCGCCTTTGCCGCGACGCTGGGGATGCGCGCGCACATCGCCTCGTCGAGTGAGCGCCCGCGTGTCGCTCTTTTCGTTTCCAAGGCGGATCACTGCTTCCATGACCTTGCCCTGCGTTGGAAGGCAGGCGAATTTGCGGGTGATGTTGTTGCGGTCATCTCGAACCACGTCGATCTCGAGCCCGCGGCGCGAGGCTACGGTCTCGCCTTTCACCACATCCCGGTTACACCCGAGGGCAAAGCGACGGCTGAAGCGCGTCAGCGCGCACTGCTGCAGGAACTGAAGGTCGAGCTCGTGATTCTCGCGCGCTACATGCAGGTCCTGTCGGCGGAATTTCTTTCCGCGTTTGGTCGCCCGGTGATTAACATCCATCACTCGTTCCTGCCGGCCTTCGCTGGTGGCCGACCTTACCATCAGGCGCATGAGCGAGGGGTTAAGCTCATCGGGGCCACGGCGCACTACGCCACGGCGGTGCTGGATGACGGCCCCATCATCCAGCAGGATGTGGTTCGGGTTACTCATCGCCACAGCGTCGAGGACTTGGTGCGCAAAGGGCGGGATCTCGAGAAAATGGTTCTGGCCCAAGCGGTTCGGTGGCACCTGAGCAACCGGGTGCTGGTTTACGGGAACAAGACGGTCGTCTTCGATTGATGGGGCAAACCCTGCGGGCCGTGGACCCTAAGCCGGGGTCCAACTCCCGCCTTTACGGCTCCCGGTCCATGTGTTTGGGTGGCGGTTTTCCATCATTCATCTTCCTCATGTCGACGCCCAACACGCCTTCCCCTGTCAGTGGTGACCAGCAGCCCGCTTCCGTTGACGCGACCGTCGTCGTTCCCGGTTTTGAGGAGAAGCTGCGCGCGTTCTGGGAAAAGAATGGCAAGCTCGTCATGATCGGTTGCGTGGTCGTCCTGCTCGCCATTGTCGGCCGCGGAGCCATGGGTCTGATCTCGGCGCAACGCGAAGCCGGCGTCGCCGCGGCCTACGCGGCCGCCACCACGAGCGACCAGCTCAAGACCTTTGCCACCGCCAATGCCGGCCACGACCTCGCGGGTGCTGCGCATCTCCGCCTGGCCGACGAGGCCTACGCGGCAGGTAAGTATGCCGATGCACAGGCCGCCTACGGCAAGGCCGCCGCTGAGCTCGGCGATTCGCCTTTTTCGGGTCGCATTCAGCTCGGCCTGGCAATGTCCAAACTGAACGGCGGTGACGAAACCGGTGGCCAGGCTGCCCTCAAGGCGCTGGTCGACAATATTTCCGGGCTGAAGGGTGTGCGGGCCGAGGCGGCCTATCACCTCGCCATCCTGGCGACCGATGCCGGCCGTTCCGACGAGGCGTCCAAGTTGGCCGAGCAGGTCATGAGCATCGACCCGGACAGCATCTGGACCCAGCGGGCTCTCATGCTGCGGGCCCGGTCTGCGGTTCCGGCCGCGAGTGCCGTTTCGGCTGCGGCTCCGGCCACGACGGCTCCGGCTGAGGCCGCTGTTCCGTCCATCCAGTTCAAGGTCGACGGAAAGTAAGCGTTTTTCCGCCTACGGACAGTGGTCGGGGCGATAGGATTCGAACCTACGACCTCCTGGTCCCAAACCAGGCGCTCTACCAGGCTAAGCTACACCCCGAAAACCACAGGGGGACAGGGCACCGGGTGGCGCGGGCTGTGTCAATGGTGGCGATCACTTTAATCCCGAATAACTCGAATTATCGTTAAAGTGGGCCCAGACCGGGTCGTTTGGCTCTCATTCATTTACCGGCTTGCTTCAGCCCAGCGTCCCTCCTAATCCTTTTTTCTCTCCTTTTCACCACATGGATACCATTTCTCGCGAAAGTAACAGCAGCATCCTGCCGATCGGCAGCCTCATCGCAGGTGTGCTCGGGGCCCTCTTGGCCGTCGTTGCGCTGTTCAAGATCACGTCTGCCACCAAGACGCTGGCCCTTCACACCGAGCAGCTCGCCAAGGTCGAGTCGCTCGAAGCGGAGGTCCGTAATTCCGTCGCGACGAGCGAAAAGGTGAACACGTCCGTGACGAATCTCGCGAAGCAGACCAACGATGCTTTCCAGCAGGTCGCGCTCGAGATCGGCAATGTTCGTGGCGAGATCGTGAAGATCCAGGAGTCCGCCAAGGCTGCTCCGAAGGCCGCCGCCTCCAAGGGTGGTCCGGTCGTCGCAGGTCCCGGTGAATACGTCGTCAAGTCCGGTGACACCGGCGTCCGCATCGCTCGCGCCAACAATGTCGCGATCGGCGATCTGCAGGCCGTCAATCCCGGCGTGAACTGGAACAGCCTCAAGGTTGGCCAGAAGGTGAAGCTCCCGCAGAAGTAAGTCGGCGCTCGCTCAATTCATATTTTCGCCTCCCTGCCTTTTGGTCGGGAGGCTTTTTTTTGCCCATGGATTCCTCCGCTTCCCACCCGGCCCGCTGGGAAAAGAAGGGTGATCGCTCGCTCGCCGCCACGCGCATTCTTGATTTGCGCGAGGTGCGCTACCGGCATCCGGTGCGCGGAACCGAGCGCGATTTCATCGTGATCAACGCGCCTTCCTGGGTGGTTGCGCTCGCGCTCACGCCGGACGGGCAACTCGTGTTCGTGAATCAGTTTCGCTTCGGCATCGATGGATTTTCACTCGAGCTCCCGGGTGGTGTGATGGATCTCGGCGAGGATCCGGTTGCGGCCGGCAGGCGCGAGTTGTCCGAGGAGACGGGGTTTGTCGGCCGCGCGGCGCGCCTGCTGGGTTTCGTTCATCCGAACCCGGCGATCCAGTCGAATCGCTGCCATTTCATTCTGGTCGAGCACGTGGCGCGGTCCGCGTCGACCGATTGGGACCCGGATGAGGAAATCGAGATATCAACCGTGCCGGTCGCGGATGCACTGGCGTGGGCGCGCTCCGGCCGCATCACCCATGCGCTGACGATCAACGCGCTCTTTCTGTTCGAGCCCCACTGGGCGGAGCTGCAGGCAGGGCGGGACATTTGACTTCACCCGAAGCGACCATTAGCTGGAGACCTTGAAGATGTCTGCTCCTACGTTCGCCAATCGCCCGGAGACGCTCGGCACCGCCGCAGGCGATCGCCTGCCTGCGCCGCTTGAGACCGAGATCCGCCGGATCTACGACCGCAGTCCGCTCTACCCACAGCGTTTCCCGTTGCACGCCGAGCCGCTGCAGTGGAGCTGCTATCGCGAGATTCCGACGCTGACGAAGAAGGAAATCGTCGAGCGCGGGCATCAGGCCTTTTTTCGTGATTACGCCGAGATTGAGCGCGGCCTGGCCGAGAAGCGCTTCGAGTACGAGAGCACCGGTGGCACGACACAGTCGCCGATGACGGTGATCATGGAGGACGGGTGGTGGAACGCGCAGACCGCGCGCGCCTACCTCGCTTCGCCAATTCTGCGTTCGTATGTGGGCCGCGCGTATCGCAAGTGCGTCCTCGCGCCGGTCGGCTGCTCCAGCAACATCTGTCCTTACGAGGATCATCCGTTTCCGCATCGTTATTTCGACGGCACGGTTTACCTCAACCTCACCAGCGATCCGTTTGTTTTCCCTGAGGCGGAGTGGGATCGCATCGTGGTTGAGCTTCAGGCCGTGCAACCCGAGGTGCTCGAAGGCGAGCCGGTGTACCTGTCGCTGCTCGCGCGCGCTGTGCAAAAGCGGCGGGTTACGGTTCCGAGCATCAAGGCGGTCATTCTCACCTACGGGAAAGCGAGCCGTCAGCACAGCCGCCGGATTGCCGAGGTGTTCCCGGCGCCCCAAGTCGACCTCTACGGCTCGACCGAGGCCGGCTATCTCTTCGTTGGCGAGGCGTTCAAGGATGATTCCCGTGTGATCGACGAGAATGCGTTCATCGAACTCGTTCCCTACCGCGGGCTTGATGATGTTTTCCAGATTGTGGTGACCACCCGCGATCGCGAGGCCATGCCCTTGCTCCGGTATCACACCGGGGACGTGGTGCAGCGTTTCCCGTCCGGATTCCGCGTCCTCGGCCGTGAATCCGGTCTCTTTTTCCGGGCCGATGGCTCCCTGGTTTCGCCCAGCGATATCGACGCCGTTTTGCCGGAGACGTTCGCTTGCTGGCACTACTCGCTGGTTCAAACCACCGAGAATCGTTGGGATTTCCACTACGTTGCCGATGAGGTGGCTCCGCCCGAGCTGGAGGCTGCCGTGGCCAAGGTGTTGGGCGAGGGCCACCGCGTGGTCGCTTTTCGCCGCCGCTTCATCGCTCCGGCTGCCAGCGGTAAGTTTGCGCTTCTCAAGCCTTTGGCGAAGTAAAAGGAGGGCGGATCAGCCTTCTGGTTCGGGTTAGTGAGCCTAATAGAACAGAGGCGTGTTTGGGTCGGTCATCGGGGACCTTTACATTTACGGGAGCAGTTGGTTATCAACAACGCGATCAAGGTATCCGTGCGGTCGTTCTGCGCGTTTAACTTGTGTGACCACCTTCCCCTTCACTGACCAGCGATGAGCCTTCTCGGTAATCTGTTTCGTTCCTCGATCGGCCGTAAATTCCTGATGGCGGCATCGGGCCTGATCCTCGTTGGATTCGTGATCGGCCATCTGGTCGGTAACCTCCAGATCTTTTCCCATCCGGATAAGATCAACGGTTACGCGCAGTTCCTGCACGATCTCGGCCCGCTCCTTTGGGTCGCCCGCATCGGCCTCATTGTTGCCGTGATCATCCATGTGTGGATGGCGGTGGCTCTCACGCTCGAAAATCGCAAGGCGCGCGGCGCAAATGATTACGGGGTGAAGAACACGATTCAGGCCACCTTGGCTTCCCGGACCATGCGCTGGACCGGTTTTGTGGTGCTCGCCTTCATCGTCTATCACTTGGCCCATTTCACTCTGGGCGGGGCGCAGGCGGCCACGTTCAAGAGCAACCTGCCGCTCTACACCCTGCAGAATGACTACTATGTGGCCGGTTTCCCGGTCGTGAAGGCCGGGGCCGAGGTGCTCGATGTGCACAGCATGGTGATCTACGGGTTCAAGAACGCGCTGGTCTCCGTATTCTACATCATCGCGGTCGGTCTGCTCAGCTTCCACCTCGTCCATGGCGCGGACAGCATGTTCCAAACGCTGGGCTGGCGCAGCTACAAGTGGGCGGGCGCCCTGCGCAAGGCGGTCGTCGTGCTCTGCGTCGCCTACTTCCTCGCCAATCTCGCGATCCCGGCCTCGGTCCTGCTGGGCAAGGTTTCCCTGCGGTCCGACGTGACCGCCTCCGCCACGCTTTCACGCTAATCGTACCCGTCCCCGTTCCATGGCTACGCTCGAATCCAAGGTTCCCTCCGGTCCGCTCGCCGACAAGTGGCGCAAGCACAAGGCGGAGATCAAGCTCGTCAACCCCGCCAACAAGCGGAAATACGAGATCGTGGTGGTCGGAGCCGGCCTCGCCGGCGCCTCGGCGGCCGCCACGCTGGCCGAACTCGGCTACAAGGTGACGTGCATTGTCTTCCACGACAGCCCGCGCCGCGCCCACTCGATCGCCGCCCAGGGCGGCATCAACGCCGCGAAGAACTACCAGAACGACGGCGACAGCGTGTATCGGCTTTTCTACGACACGATCAAGGGTGGCGACTACCGTGCCCGTGAGGCCAACGTTCACCGTCTCGCCGAGGTCTCTGTCAACATCATCGACCAATGCGTGGCCCAGGGCGTGCCCTTCGCCCGTGAATACGGCGGCCTCCTCGCCAACCGCTCCTTCGGTGGCGCCCAGGTCTCGCGCACCTTCTACGCTCGCGGCCAGACCGGCCAGCAGCTCCTCCTCGGCGCCTACTCGGCCCTTTCCAAGATGGTGGGCCAGGGTGCGGTCAATCTCGTCACCCAGCACGAGATGGTCGACCTCGTCGTGGTCGGCGGCCACGCCAAGGGCGTGATCACCCGCGACCTCGTCACGGGCAAGCTGCACCGCTTCGCCGGCGACGCCGTCATCCTCGGCACCGGCGGCTACGGCAACGTCTTCAATCTCTCCACCTACGCGCGCGGCTCCAATGTGACGGCCATCTGGCGCGCCTACAAGCGCGGCGCCTGCTTCGCGAACCCGTGCTACACGCAGATCCATCCCACCTGCATCCCGGTCTCCGGCGACTATCAGTCCAAGCTGACCCTGATGTCCGAGTCGCTCCGCAATGACGGGCGCATCTGGGTCCCGAAGAAGAAGGAAGACTGTAAGAAGGATCCGAATACGATTCCGGAGGAGGATCGCGACTACTACCTCGAGCGCATCTACCCGAGCTTCGGCAACCTTGCCCCGCGTGACGTTTCCTCGCGCGCGGCCAAGCGCATGTGCGACGAGGGTCGCGGCGTTGGTGAGACGGGCCTTGGCGTGTACCTCGATTTCTCCGAGGCCATTCAGCGCTATGGCAAGCAGGTCGCGGCCGGCGCCGGCTTGCACGACGCCACGCCGGCCAAGATCCGCGAACTCGGTGAGGTCGCGGTGAAGGAGCGCTACGGCAATCTCTTCGACATCTATCACGAGATCACCAACGAGAGCGCGTATAAGACGCCGATGCGCATCTACCCCGCGGTGCATTACACCATGGGCGGCCTGTGGGTTGACTATAACCTGATGTCCAACGTCCCGGGGCTGTTCGTGCTCGGTGAGGCGAATTTCTCCGACCACGGCGCCAACCGCCTGGGCGCCTCGGCGCTCATGCAGGGTCTCGCTGACGGCTACTTTGTCATCCCCTACACGATCGGTGACTACCTCGCCGCCCAGAAGCCCGGATCCCGTCCCAAGACGGACGCGCCGGAATTCAAGCAGGCCGAGGACCACGTGGCTGCGATGGTGAAGCGTTTGATGTCGATCAAGGGCAAGGAGCCGGTCGGCAACTTCCACAAGCGCCTCGGCAAGCTGATGTGGGACTACTGCGGCATGACCCGCACACGCGAGGGCCTGCAGAAGGCGCTCGTCGAGATCCCGAAGCTCCGCGAGGAATTCTGGGCCAACGTCAACGTCCCCGGCTCGGCGGACAACCTCAATCAGGCCCTTGAGAAGGCCGGCCGCGTGGCCGATTTCCTCGAGCTGGGCGAGCTGATGTGCCGCGACGCGCTGGAGCGCGAGGAAAGCTGCGGCGGCCATTTCCGCGAGGAGTACCAGTATCCGGACGGCGAGTGCAAACGTGACGATGAGAAGTTCGGTCACGTTGCCGCCTGGGAATTCCAAGGCGAGGGCAAGGCCCCGCTCCGCAACGTCGAACCGCTCAACTACGAGTTCGTGAAGATGAGCGTCCGCTCCTACAAGTGATCCTGAAGTAGCGAGTAGTGGGTAGCGAGTAGCGAGCATGTCGCGAAAGCC